>DAIRVG010000177.1:0-11982 GCA_036802945.1 Vicinamibacterales bacterium | reverse complement strand
GCGTCGTGAACCGGCACATGCCGACCGAGTCGCCGACGGCGTAGATGTTCTCGCAGCGGCGTACCGCGCGCTCCTTGTCCACGTAGCTCGTGGGAGACGCGCTGACCGGTCCGCCGTACAAGCGCTCCTTGAACGCCGGGTCGTCGTTGATCTTTGCGTTGATCTCGAGCGTCACGCGGTTGCGGAGGTGATCCATCCCTCGTGTCGCGACGGCGAGGCCGAGCGCGAACGCCTTGAGGATCCGTGCGTCGTGCGGATCGCTCTGCATCAGACCCTTGACGGCCATCCGGTATTTCAGCGCCTCGGGCGGGTAGTGGCCCTTCTCCACCGCGCGCGTCCCATCCGCCAGCGTGTTGCCGAATCCTTTGCGCTCCGCCGTCATGAACAGGAGCTTCTCGACGAGCGCTGGATCGCCCCACACCAGCTCGAGACCGCCCGTGTGTGCCGTCGTGATGATCCCGCGCTGGTACAGCTCGAGCGCCCATCCGATCGTCGAGCCGGTCGATGCCGTATCGAATCCGAGATCGTTGCAGATGTTGTTGAGACGAATGACGGCCTCAACGTTGTCGATGCCAAGGTTCGGACCGAACTTCCCGAGCGTGACGTACTCCGGCCCGTCGCCGCGTCCGTACTTGTCGCCGGGGCCGGTATGCAGATCGTTCAACGGCCGGCAGTTCACCGGGCAGCGGAAGCACCCTTCCATGCCTGGTCGATACGGGCCGATGTGCTCCGCATCCAACGCATCGGTCCACGTCGTCTCCTGGTTGTTCTTCGTTCCCATCGCGCCCAGCAGCCGGCTCGGCCGATACAGAAACGGCGTGCCCATCGTCGACAACGCGTGCTTGACGACGGAAGTGCCGAGCAGTTTCTGCGCGATCTGCCGGTTGTAGGGCTTGTACGGTTTAGGCGTGGGGAATTCGTGGGTGTGGCCGAGCGTGACGATCGCCTTCAGCCGCAGCGATCCCATCTTCGCGCCGGTGCCGCCGCGCGCGTAAATCGCCTTCGGCCCCCCCATGATGCCCGCAATCAGAACACCGTGCTCGCCCGCGCGCGTCACGTTGACCATCGACATGTTGCGCGCCCACACGCCGCCGAGATCGTCGGCGACACGCGTGCGCATGTCGATGTTGTCGAGCCCGACATACGGTGCCGCGTCGCGCCACTCGACCTGGCCTTCGCGAATCAGCATCACCGACCACTGCGGGCACGTCCCGTACAGCACGAGGTGATCGATTCCGTTCATCCGTAGAAACGATGGGAAGTAGTCGCCGCAATTGGAATCGAGAATCACACCCGACTCGGGCGCCCACGATGTGCAGTTGCCTCGAGCCGCGCTCGGGACAATTCCCGTCAGGATGCCGGAGCCAAAGATGAGCGGGATATCGGGGTGAAGCGGATACAGGGACTCGTCCAGCAGGCGATACAGGTAGAACATGTTCGCGCCGCGTCCCGACAAGAGCGTCTCGAGGATCCGCCGCGGCGTATAACCTGACTGCAGCTCACGCGTGGCCAGGTCGACGAACAGCGTGCGCCCCTGCGCCGGATACTCCGGCTCCTGCGGCAGCTCAGCGACGAGGCGCGCGACACGCCCACGGATCCCCATCAATTCAAGTATGCACCCCCTTCGCTCTGGCGAGCTTCGGCGGGCAGGCCCGGTGTTTAATAGTTGAATGGCTGAGACGCTGAGCGAGCAGGACTTCCGCCTCCAGGCCGATCATGCGCTGGAACACGCGGAGCATTCGCTGCTGCCGCTGGCCGATGAAGCTGGATTCGAGCTGGAGCGGCAGAACGGCGTGCTGCAGATCGAGTTCGAAGATCCGGCGCCGGCCAGGTTCGTCGTCAGTCCCAATGCCCCGGTGCGCCAGGTCTGGGTCTCCGCGATGTCGCGCAGTTACAAGCTCGCGTGGTCTACCGCGTCGTCACGGTTCGAGCTGGATGGTGAGCCGCTCGACGCGCTGCTCGGTCGTCTCGTCCACGAATTTCTCGAACGCTAATCAACCAACCCGGACCTCCGCTGCGCCGGCGCGCCGTCCCGCGTCGCTTTGCGCGTCCGCGCGGCGCGCTGGTGGACGGGACGACGAGAGGCCTTGGCGAGGGGTGCCACGGCTTCGCCGTTATGCCGCGATGTCGTGGGCGATCAATGCACCCGCTTTCGACATTTCCTCCAACGCACGATCGGCGTCCCCGGGATGAACGTCGATCCCGGCGACGGCATCCGGGAGCAGGGTCACGCGCAGACCGGCGCTAAGCGCGTCCAGGACTGTCGCCTTCACGCAGTACTCGGTCGCGATCCCGCTCACATACAACGAGTCGATCTGACGATCGTGCAGATCGCCGAGGAACGTCGTCCCCTGCGGCGTCCGCCCATCAAACGCCGAGTAGCCGGGCAAGTCCGGGTTGTCTCCCTTGCTGATCACGACGACGTCAGCCGGAAGCATCAGCTCGGGATGAAACTGCGCGCCCGTACTCCCCTGCACGCAGTGCGGCGGCCACTCCCCTCCGTAGGCGCTGAAATGGCGTGTGACCGGAGGATGCCAGTCGCGGGACGCGTATACGGGCATTCCGAGCGCGCGCGCGTTCGCGAGGTGGCGGTTGAGCATCGGCAGGATGCGGTCGCCGCCAGGAGCAGGAAGGGCACCGCCCGGGCAGAAATCGTTCTGCACATCGACGACGAGCAATCCCGCATTGGTCCTCGCCATCGCACCCTAGGTGGCTAGAGTTGCGTTGTACTGGGGCGCTGCTGGATCGATCACTCGCGGATCGGTGGGGGGTTGCTGCGTCATCATCAATTCATTTTAGAGTTGGAACCCGTCCTTCAGCGGGTCATCTTCGTCGACATAAAAAGTGTGCTCGCCGGTGATCCACGCGGCGCCTTCAATCTCCACGACGATCGCCGGCAGATCGCCGACCTGGGTGCGGCGCACGACGCGCCCGCGGTGCAGGGTGCCAAGCACGCTCTCGTGTACGAAGGACCGATCATCCTCCAGCAGGCCCATGGCGTCGAGCACCGCCATCACCGCCGACGTGCCCGTCGCGCTCGGCGATCTGTCGGCGACGCCATCGCCGAAGATCGTGATATTCCGCAGATGGGCCTCGGGATCCTGCGCGGGTCCCGTGAAGATCACGCCCGCGATGCCTGACAAAGCGGGGTTCGCGGGATGCGTGACGGTGCCCGCCGCGTTGATCGACGTTCGGATGTCGGCGCCAAGCCGGCGAAGGTCGGGCAACCGCGAGCCGGTCAGCGGAATGCCGATCGCTTCCGTATCGGCGATCGCATAGAAAACGCCGCCAAATGCAATGTCTACGCGCAGTTCGCGCGCGCCGATGCGCACAGGATGGCCGCCGTCTAGCACAAACGCCGGCACGTTCGCGAACGCGACCGAGTCAACGCGCCGCCGATCGCCACGCGATTCCACGCGGGCGCGCGCGTGGACGGTCCCGGCAGCGGTGTCAAACACGAAGCGGGCCTCGGGAGCGGCATCGCGCGAAAAGCCTGCCTCGAGCGAAGTCGAGGGGCCTTTTCCGAGCGAATTCGAGGGAAACAGCCCGCGTTCTAGCGCGATGGTCGCGACGGCGATGATCCCGTGGCCGGAAATCGCGCTGAAGCCGTCGTTCTGCAGGAATATGACACCGGCATCGGCGCCGGGCGAGACCGGCTCGGTGAGCAGCGCGGCGCACATGTCGCGATGGCCGCGCGGTTCAAGCACCAGCGCCCGCCGAAGCTGATCCACGTGGCGCTTCATCCAGTCGCACTTCTGTGACATGGTCTTACCAGCGGGCCGCGGCAGCCCCTCGGTGATGAGCCGCAGCGGCTCCCCCGCAACGTGTGCGTCGATGGTCTTGAGAACGTGGAGCATGCATCTCTCGTGAAGTCAGAACGGATCATGGCGTTGGCGCTGAGCGTCGTGCTCGCCGCGCCAGGCGTCGTCACCGGCAATCCGGAATCGTCGCGTCTCCGCGCGCGCGCCTACGAGCACGCGCTCAACCTCGATTATGACGAGGCGACGCGCGACATGGAGGCGGCGGCCAAGGCTGACCCGAAAGACCCGGCCGTCGAGCGCGGACTCGCCTCGATCCCCTGGATGATGATCTCGTTCCGCCGCGGCGCAGTCACGGTGGATGAATATCTGGGTGGCGTCACGCGTCAGAACGTCGCGATGCGCGAGCCTCCCGCCGATCTTGCTTCCCGCTTCAGCACGCACATCCAGAGATCGATCGCACTCGCCGACGCGCAAGCCGCGGCGAGCCCCCGCGATCCGGACGCGCACCACCAGATCGGCTCGACAGTGGGACTGCAGGCCTCCTATATCGCCACGGTCGAGGGACGCATCCTCGGCGCGTTCCGCGCCGCGCGCCGCGCGTACGACGAGAGCGAAACGGTCCTCGAGCTCGATCCCTCACGCAAGGATGCCGGGCTCGTCGTCGGCATGTACCGCTACCTTGTCAGCCTTATGCCACTGCCGATGCGCATGATGGCGTACGTGGCCGGCTTTGGCGGCGGCAAAGAACGTGGGCTGCAGATGATCGAAGAGGCGGCGGCCTATTCGTCAGATTCCCAGGCGGACGCTCGAATCGCGCTGGTGCTGCTCTACAACCGCGAGGGGCGGTTTGGTGATGCGCTGCGGCAACTGACCGATCTGCAGCGCCGCTTTCCCCGCAATCGGCTGTTGTGGCTCGAGGCGGGCGCCACGGCACTGCGCGGCGGACGCCCCGCCGAAGCGGAGCAACAGCTCACGACCGGACTCCGGATGCTTGCCGCCGACACGAGGCCGCGGATGTTTGGTGAGGAGGCGCTCTGGTATCAGAAGCGCGGAGCCGCACGCGTCGCGCTGAACCGGCTCGAGGAGGCGGAGATGGACGTCCGGCGTGCGTCAACCGGCGAGGCGCGGCCGTGGGTACAGGGGCGGGCGTACGCGGAGCTCGGCAAGATCGCCGATCTGCGGCGCAATCGCACGGCGGCACGGACAAATTTTCAACGGGCGCGCGAGTTGGCCGAGCAGGACAACGATCCGATTGGTGCCGAATCGGCTCGCCGGTGGATCGACACCCCTTACAGCCGCTGAACCTTGAGTCGGGTCGTACCGAAGTCTGACTCGGTACCGCGACGTCACCTGAGTCTGACCACGGAACAGGGCATCAGCAGGGCCTGACCTCAATTCACCGTCAATGAAATCGGCCTCTCTCCGGTGGCTCATCGTTTGCAGTTTCGGGTGTTTGCCTGCTCCAGGTTCCCATCATGTTGCGCTGGTTTGTTCCACTTTTCGCTGCACTTGCCATTGCTGCCGCTGCCACGGCAGTCGCCGCCCAATCCGTCACCACGTTCGGGATCTTCGAGGTTCAGAACGGCCGTGGGAGAGGGTTGGCTCGGAACGGCTACGACCGTGGATATCGCGAAGGGCTGCGCCAGGGAGAATTCGACGCCCGTCGCGGTCTGGCGCTCGACTTCCAGCGCGACCCGATATTCCGCGACGGCACCCGCGGCTACGAGCGCCGCTTCGGCAACCGTGACCTTTACCGCGACGACTTTCAACGCGGGTATATCGACGGCTATCGCTCCTCCTACGCCAGGCTGCGTCGTACTCCGCCGCCGCCATACCGCGAGCGCAACGCTCCGGGTGTGTTCGGCCCTCAGCAGCGATCCGGCGGCTTCCAGGAGCCGGCGTACGCACGCGGCTACTCGGACGGCTATCGACAGGGGATGGACGACGGCCGCGATCGCGACCGGTACGATCCGGTTGGTCAGCGCGACTATCGCCAGGCGGACCAGGGGTACTACGGGTCGTACGGTTCGCGCGACGCTTATCGCAACAACTACCGCTCGGGTTATCGCGAAGGCTACGAAGAGGGCTATCGACAGGGAAACGGACGGCGGTAGGAAGCGCTGAATTCCGGTAGGGTAGATCTTTTTCCCAGAGACAAAACACCGAGGCACTGAGGCACCGAAGTAAACCGGAATAAATCCCTCGGTGTCTCGGTGGTACGTGGCAGCAAGATTCGCTGTCCTCTCACTCTCGGATTCACTCGAACTCCTTCAAAACATTCGGGTACTCCGGTCGCTGATCGATTCGCGACGCCCGCACGTTGATCTGGTGCAAGGGGGGGAGCTCGATATGACATTTCCACTTGTCGGCGACAAGACTCACGCGGCACCTCGATGCCTTGCCTTGATAATCCTGGTCGCGCTGGTGACGGCTCCAGCCGCATTTGGTCAGAGTGTGGGCGGCGTGGTGAACGCGGTGCTCGCGCTGCGACAGGCCAATGGCAATAGCCCCGTCCAGCGATTCGACGGGCGTCTCTATGGCGGCAGAATCGTCGATACAACGATCACGAACGCTCCCGACGACGCGGACCCGCTCAATTTTGCCGGGAACGACACCATCGCCTTCACGATCGTTCCGCGCAGCGGAGACGCGGCTCCGGTCACCTGCCAGGGGACACGGGCTCAGTTCGACAGCTGCGTCAGAGACAACGCGAGCGAGCTGCTCGATATTCTGTTCCCGAGAAGTCTCTCCGAGAGTCTCGCGGGCGGTGACCTCGCGCTCCATCACGCGCAGCAACTCATGTTCACGACGGTGCTGGGGGGCGCTGCGGCGCCGGACGTCGGGCGGGTTCGCCGCTCTCAGACCGGCGGGCGCTTCGAGCACGAGTGGTTCCGGCGTGAAGGGTATTCAGAGAGCGATTCAGGAGACGCCTGGCAGGGGATGTACCAGTTCGACTCGATCCATGTGTCACTGGAAGGTCGGTATGCACACCAGATCGAGGACATCGAGACGCGTTCCACGTCGTTTTCGGCCGACTACCATCCGTCAGTTGAAATCGACCCGTCAGTTGCCTGGCGTGTGGGCGTCGATGCTCGCTCAGGTTTCCTCTACTCACGATCCAACGCGTTCGATTTCGGCTCCCTCGATATCGGCGGCGGTGTCTGGACGTCGGCACGGAAGGACTTCTCGCGCGTGCGGATCGGAGGCGGAAGCATGTTTCAGGGATCGAAGAGCTACCTGCCATCGATGTTCATCGGTGACGATCTGTCGTGGGCGACGGATGCCGTCGGGCACCGGGCGATCGCCTACGACCTGTCGTACGGCGGCCTCGCGGGTTATCTCCTCTCTGAACGAACGTCGCTGAACGCGAAGGTGATGGAAACGCGTGCGGTCCACTCCGAGCGGGACCGTCCCCCGACACGGCTGCTCATGGTCGGCATCGCATACTTGATTGGGGGACATACGCCGATCGACTTCGGCTACAAGGTGTCGAAGGGTGGCGGCCTCAACGCGCAATCACTGTTCGTGCAGGGCAACTTTCGTTGGTAGGTGCGCCAATGCGGAAGTTCTCTCCATCGGCACTCCTGATCGCGCTCCAGTTCGTGGCGGCGGCACCCGCACACGCACAGGAGAGCCGCACGATGGCGTTCGTCCTGGGAGCAGAGCAGAGCGAGCTGGCCGTCGACGTCAGCTATCGGGATCCGTCTGAGGTTGATCGTCGATTCAGAGGCTCGCGGCTGCTCCCGGTGGAGCTTTTAGTTCGAAACCTCTCCACCAGGCCGCTGCCGTTCGACTACGGGGACGTCAGGCTTGGTCTCAATGGTGAGGCGTCTCTGTCTCCCGCCACCACTGCCGCCGTGTTGGACGAAATGAAGCGTCTGCGCGTGTACACGCTGCTGGATCGGGTGCTGGGATCACAGTCGGACGCGTTCTTCCCGAACTTCTATCCCAACATCCAGTCACGTCTCCAGGAGGAGCGCCTGACAGATGGGGACATCGCGCCGGGCGGGGTCAGGCGCGGGTTCGTCTATTTTCTGCGTCGCCCGAACTCGGATGGAACGGCGTTCAACGGCGTCATGTGGTTGGAATGGCCGGCCGCCCTCCGTTACCAGCCGCAGATGCTGGAAACCAAGGCGGTGCGCGTGCAGACGAAAGCCGCGACGAAACCGAGTTTCAGCGACACGCTGGCCCAGGTCTGGAGTGGCGTTGTCGGGCCTAAGCCGTCCTACCACAAGAGCTATGCGCTCCTCGTGGGTATCGGGAAGTACCGCCATCTGGCGCCGCTCTCGTCGCCAGAGATCGACGTGAAGAAGGTAGCTGGGTATCTCAACGCCCAGGGATTTGACGAGGTCGTGACCGTCACGGATGAATCGGTCACGGCAAAGATGCTCGAGTTCCCACAGAAGTACTTCACCGCCAAGATTCAGGGGGACGATCGTTTCATCTTCTACTACTCAGGACACGGCGTGAGCGGCGTACGCGGCACGGTGGCGACGGGCTATCTGCCTCTGGTGGACGAGGAGCGTGGGAAGAACGATCACTCGATCCCCATGAACGACCTTGTGAAGTGGATGAGCGGTTTGAGCGCGAAGCATCTCCTGATCATTCTCGACTCCTGCTTCAGCGGCCTGGCTGTGCAGGGTCTCGAGATAAAAAGCGACAAGCCGTACGACCTCAAAGCCGATCCAGAGGCCCTGAGCCGTCTTTCCAGGCAACCTTCACGGTATCTGCTGATGGCCGGAAACGAACGGCAGGAATCATTCGGGGACAGGAGATGGAACGGCAGCCTGTTTACAGAACAGGTCCTCACAGGACTGCAAACGGCTCCAGATGCGGATATGCATCGCGACAGGATCATCACGATGCGTGAGCTGTACGCCTGGCTTCCGGAGGCCGTCAGCCGAGAGGCGCAGAAAGTTCACCGTGAGCTCACGCCGCTGCTCAAGGATCTCTGTCCGAACGGCGTCTGCGAGGGCGATTTCGTCTTTGTGCGTTAGTGCCAGGGAGCCATGTCATGTCATCCGTACTTCTCCTGATTGTTTTCGCGTCGCTCCTCGGACTTGCCGTCGGCGTCGGGTACGTAGACCTCGGCAGACAGCCCAGACGGTATGGCGCGACCGCAGTACTTCTCGTCGCGGCGTTGGGCGTCTTTACCTTTGCGCTCCGCGATACCGTGGAGTCCAAGGGGACTGTCGACGAAACGGCGCCAGTGGTGTTCTGCTACCTCGCCATGCTGCTGGGGATGTTTGCGGAGTACGGATACTCGCAGGCGGAACACGGGCACACGAAGCTGACGTTCGCGCTGATGGATTTTCTGATGCCGATCTTCGCGTCTCCGATCGTGTTCATTCCATTGCTCACCATCACGGCCGACATGTCCGACGGGGGCGCGTTCACACGATCGAAGCTGATGGTGTACCTCGTCGCGTTCCAGAACGGTTTTTTCTGGAAGAGCTTTTTCGAGCAGCGGAGGAAGACTGTGGAGGAAGGGTTGCGGGCTGCGTAGAATGCCGCCGCGCCTATCCGCCACCGCGACGGGCGCGGGTCCTGAGGCCGCGCCCGTCGCCATAACGCTACTTTTTGGCAGGCGCGGCGTTCGGCGTCAGCACAACCTTATCGAAGGTCTGCTGCTCCTCGGGAACGCAGTATGTTTCGTCGAGTTCCCACCGCCGTTCCCTTGGTTGCCGCCGGAAGTTTCCGGTGAGCGTCCATTCGGCTTCGTAGTAGTCCGGGTCGATCAGTCTGAACTTGATCTGCAGATTGTCCCGATCGACGCGCTTGAAGCGCTCGATGACGCGGAGCTTCGTGCTGTGCATAGAGCCCTCGCCCAAGAGCAGCCACGTCTTGTCGTTGAATCCCGCCGTTTCGACAACGAACTCGTCGCCTTCCCAGTGGCCGACTGAATAACCGAGCCAGAGGTCCTCAACGTCGTCGGGTATCGACCGTCCGTCTGTCCACACCGTCCGCCAGGTCCGATCAGCCTCATAGAAGATGAACGTGCGCGCGGGGGTCTGGAGGATCTCGAACGGGTGGATGCCGTTGTTATAGATGTGCGGAATTCCGACGGGTGTGCACCAGAACGCCGGATCCTTCGTGACTGGGACTTTCCGCCGAAGCTCCTCGGTGTTTTCGTCAAAGAGCTTCTGTGCAACCGGCTTCATCTTTGGCTTCGAATCCACGCGGAAGTTCCCCAACCAGACTTCCTGCAGGTCCTTCGGGTTTTCCGCGGGTGGTGCCGGCGGGCCAGGCGGCGCCGCCGCGCCTCGGCCGCGCCCTTGCTGGGCCGGGGCCGCCCCCTGGGCCGCGATCGACGACGTCATCATCAGCACCGCGACAGACGCGAGGAACCATGCAACGAGACGGCTCCCCGTATGGCAACTGCCCTTCATATTCGTGTCCTTCAACGGATGAAGACTTGTCTTTCGCCTAATACTGCTCGGGCGCGTTCACGTCGAACTTCAGCTGTCGCCCGTTGAACATGATTTTTCCGTCGTTGTTGCGGATATACCCGTTCGTCGTTCCGTTGATTGCCGGGTGGAACGTGATCGTGAGCTTGTCACCCGCCTTCAACGTGTCTTTTGTCCAGCCCGCTCTCCGCATCACAGACGGGTTGTTCGTTTCAATCGCCCAGTGCTGAATTTCGCCCCTCTCGGTCTTGGCGTCGAAGTGGAGCATCACATGGGGATTGGTGAACACGACTGACGCGACGGTCACGTCGAGCGTGAGGCTCTTCGCAAGGTCGTACGCCGAACTCGAATGGTGCGCCACCAGCGGCGACCCGGTCAGGACGGCAAGAACAACGGCCGCGCAATACACCTGAATCTGCCTTCTCATCTCGGTCCTCCGACATTAACGTCTCTGCCAGGCTCCGGTCTCCATTCCTGGATGATATCGGGGTTATATCTCTAAACCCCTGGCAGGAAAGCCGCAAGTTGTAGCAGACGCGCTCCGCGTCGGCTTGGGTCGAGATTTCGCTGAAATTTTCGCCGGTTGCACTCAAATTCAGAGCGTCGTGGATGTTCGCCATGCCATCGTGCGAGTCAACCCGGATGCCGTTGTGCGCCGTGTATTTGGCGCGGAGGTCCGTACCCACTCTTCCCCACGTCTACGTCGTGCGAATGAGCGAGAACTTTGGGTCCGCGCCCAAGCTCTCGATCACCGGGAGCCGCAGCTCCTTCCGCACGATATTCGCCCCCAGCACGAGCGCCACCATCTTGTAGAAAGCGTGCCGGCGGCTCATCCCTTCACGTCCCATCCCGCAGTCGGAAGAGAGCACCAGTCGCTCTACAGGGATCACCTTCAACGACCGGCGAATCAGGTCCGCGACGTCCTCCGGCGACTCGACCTGCAACGTGTGGTGATCGATCACCCCGATGCACACCTTCTTGTCCGTGATCACGTGCCCCACTGCCTCCAGGTCCATTGCGTTGGAGCTTTTCATCTCAAAGGTGATGACATCCGCATCCACCTGGTTGAGCAACTCGAGCGCCGGCCTGTACGACTGCACGGTCGCAAACATCCGCTGCTGGGACGGGTTCCCCCAGCACGTGTGGCACCACACCTCCGTCTTGGCGCGGAGGCCTTTGACGGTGTTGTTGAACACCTTCAGCATGAACTCCGGGTTGATCACCTTGTCCACGTACCCGCGCGCGGCGAGAAGGTGGATCTGCGGCTCCTCCAACTGAATCACCTGGCAACCGGTGTCCGCCAGGTCGTGCAGCTCCTCGTTGAAGGCGTCGCTCAAGGCCATGATGCGGGTGGGCACGTCCTTGTAGTATTCGTCCTGCACCGCGAAGGCAACCAGCTCGGGCGTTACGGTCCCGAACTTGACGGGCTTCGTCGTCAGCCGCTGGGCCGTCTTGAACAACTCCGCATACTGCATCTCGCCGCGCCCGACCGGGCCTACCAGCTTGGGCATCACGCGCGCTTCCAGGTAGTCGTGCAGGATGTGCCCGCGCGGAAACGCAATGCCTCCGGCCCCGGCCTTCGCCAGCTTGGGGTGCAGCGTCTCGAACCCCGTCATATGGTGGGGTGGATAGCTCGTCCAGCTCTGCCCGCCCACGTCCTGATCGAACCGGCAGTCGCCGTCGGTCACGATATCCAAACCTGCTACCTCCTGGTCCCGCAGATACACCGAAAGGGCGTCGACGTACTGTTCGCGGAAACGCGTGGTGACCATCGCGTCCAGAAACGACCGTGTCCCCAGGTTCTCCGTGTACCA
>DAIRVG010000176.1:0-12235 GCA_036802945.1 Vicinamibacterales bacterium | reverse complement strand
CGGCGATCGTCCACTCCTATTCGCGCCAGGACTTCGACACGCTCATGCACACCGGTATGGCCATTGGAGGACGGGAACTGGGCTTGATGACGGATGCAGCAAAGCAGCGGTTCATTAACTTTGACGATTCAGACCTGACGAGCCTCTACAGCTACCTGTCGAGATAATAACGGTCCCGATGACCCTCAGGATCAAGGCGTAATGCGTCATCGATCTTTTCCCCCGACTGCCAAACTCAGCTTACGACACTTCGTGCTTGGATTCGGCCATCGCATCGAGCCCTCGGCGCGCAAGGACCCACAGAACGAGCTGCGTGATGACCAGAATCAGGCTGCTCGCAATGGCTGCGCCGACAATGCCGAAACGCGGAATCAGCCCAAGATTCAGTACGATATTCGCAGCCGCCGAAGCAACATGCACAACCGCCGCCGCATCCTGGCGGCCCGTCATCATCAGATAGCTCGTCAGTGGTCCCAGGACGGCAACCAGCACATGCCCTGCAGTGAGGATCACGAGCGACGGATATCCCGATGTGAAATCCCGCCCAAAGAGTTCCAGGGTCCAGGCGCCGAAAACAACCACGACAATACCGGCGAGCAACGATGCGAGAAAGATCCAGCGTGTCGTCGCAGCGAGATAATTTCTGAGCTCCGTTGGGTTTCGCCGGGCGTGCAGCGCGGAAAGCTGCGGCTGCGCGACCACGCTTCCGATTGCGAGCACGAAGGAAACCAGCGTCGCGGTGCGCACGGCAGCGGTGTAGATTCCCAGCTGGGCTGGGTCGAGCAACGTGCCAACGAGCAGCAGATCGGTGTTCATCCGGATCATCTGCGCGCCGCTGATGATGAGTAGCGCGACCGACACTCGCATCCACAGCGCGGACTCTCTTTCACCAGGACCCGTGCCTGTCACTCGCTGAATGTGACGATCGACGACCACGTGCTGAGCAGCAGTCGCAAGAACGTAGGCAAGCAGGCAGGCGACGACATATGCTTCGGCCGTCGCCTTGTATCCCATTCCATAGAGTGCCGAGCCAAGAATAATCAGCCACACGGGGCGTCCGATCTGTTCCGCTATAATCGAGAGGGTCATCCAATTGAAGGCGCGGGCGTAGGCTGCTTCAAGCTGCAGAAAGGCGAGCACGGGCACTGCCACCAGGGCAATGCGCAATGAGTTCAGGTAAGCGGAGTCAGCCGCCAGGATGGAGGCCAGAACGATACTGACGGCAGCGGCAGCGGTGCCCACGGAAAGTGTCATCACGCGGCCAAAGCGCACGAGACCGCGAATTCGTGCGTCCGACTGCTCGACGCGATAGCTCGCCAGAAAACGCACGCTGGTGGAGCCAAAACCGAGACCGGCAATCGTGGCAATCACAGCGACCCATGCCCAGGCGTAGCTGTACAGACCGAAGAACTCGGCACCCATCCACGAAGCGAGCAGCACCTGCGTGGTGAAGAGTAGCAGCCCACCGGCCAGGCGCAGCAAAGAGACGGCGCCCGCTGCCCGGAGAAATGTCCCCTGCGTCCACCCGCGAGCGAGCCATGCGTTCAAACGTCGTGGCAATTGGAATTCCACCGCGCCGTGATGTTACAAGCTATTGTCAAGTTTGGCGCTCGAATCCGCACCTGAACGCGTATAAAGGCCAGTGGTGAGCCGATGATTCAGCATTTGCGAATCGCAATGATCGCCGCCTGTCCCTTTCCGGCCGCCCGCGGAACCCCGATCCGTATCCAGCGAATTGCCGATGCACTTAGTCGCCGCGGTCACGACGTCAATGTATTCACCTACCACTTGGGATCCTCCGGGGCCCACCCGTTCCAGATTTTTCGTATCCCGGCGGTCAGGACGTACCAGCGCGAGGCGCCCGGACCGAACTATCAGAAGCTGTTACTGCTTGATCCTCTGCTCGCCATCAAGCTCGTTCGTTCGCTACGCGCCTCACGTTACGATCTAATTCATGCCCACCACGCCGAGGGGCTGCTGACCGCGTTGCCGTCGCGCTGGCTGTTCCGAATGCCGCTGGTCTTTGACGTGCACACGCTCCTCGAGAGCGAACTCCCGTATTATCCGCTCGGACTTCCTCGGCGCCTGCTTGCGCGTATCGGTCGAGCCATGGACCGCTCTCTGCCGGCGCGTTCGGATCACGTGATCGCGGTATCCGACACGATCCGCGCTGCACTCGAGAAAACTTGCACGTCTCGAGGAATAGAGATTTCCGTCATTCCGAACGGCGTCGAGGAGGAGTTTTTCGCGGCGGGTATGGATCGCGCTGTGGAGCGCAATGCGTCTGCACCGAATATGGTGTTTGCCGGTAACCTGGCAGCATATCAAGGGATCGAGTCGCTGCTACGTGCGTTTGCCTTCGCTCGTCGGGCGCAACCCAATCTGCGACTGCGAATACTCACCGATGATTCCTTCGATGCCTACGAGCCGTTGGCCAATGAGCTCGGCATACGCGATGGCATCAATATCGCAAGGGTCGGCCTTCCGGAACTGCCCCGTGAGCTTGCTGCGGCGGATGTGGCCGTCAATCCCCGCAGCGACAGCACCGGGCTGCCGCAGAAGCTCCTCAACTACATGGCCAGCGGCTGTCCGATTGTCTCATTCCCAAGTTCCACGCGGCATATCGCGCACGAGCGCAATTGTCTGCTCGTTGAGGATCGCGATGAGAGTGGACTGGCACGGGCGATTCTGCGCCTGCTCGAGCATCCCGAGTTGGCGCACCAACTGGGTTCTGCGGCGCGTGCTTGCGCACGGGCCGAGTTCGGGTGGGACCAGACCGCGGGGCGCATCGAGCAGGTTTACGAAGGAGTGCTGCAGGCGCGGCGCAAGGCAATATGACTGCCGGGCGGTTTCCGAAGGTCGGCGCCATCGTCGTCAACTACAACGGTGGAGATCGCGTGCTGCGGGTCGTCGACGCGCTCACGCGACAAAGCCATACGCTCGCTGAGATTATCGTGGTCGACAATGCATCCGTGGATGGGAGCCCGCGGTCCATCCGGGAGCGGTTTCCCGCCGTCCGACTGCTCGAGCTTGGGTCAAACTTGGGCCTCTCGAACGCGAGAAACGTGGGCCTGCGCGAGCTCACGAGCATCCTTGCGTTCCTGGTCGATCACGACATCTATCCGGATGAGAATTGCGTGGAAATCATGGTCCGCTCCAGCGAAGGTACCGGGGCAGCCGTCGTATGTCCCCGCATTCGTCTCCTGCCCGAAAAGGACATCATCCAGGCCGAGGGCGCTGAGCCACACTTCCTGGGAACACTGATGCTGCGCCACGGCTATCAGCGCCTCGATCGCACGCCGTCGAGCCCCGGCTATGTCATGGGCTGCCCGGGCGGTTGCATGCTGGTGCGGCGTCAGGAAATACTCGACGCTGGTGGTTTCGACGACCTGTTCTTTTTTTACCTTGAGGATCTGGAGTTCTCGCTGCGACTGCGGGCGCTCGGTCATCGCTTTTGGTGTGAGTCGGCGGCGGAGGTCTTTCACGAGCCAGCGGGTGGAACGCCCGGTTTGTCCTTTAGGGGACGTGGCCGCTACCCCGCCCGACGTGCCTACTACACGATGCGCAATCGCCTGCTCGCGATCCTGATCCATTACCGGCTGAAGACGCTCCTTGTGCTTGCGCCTGTGCTCGTTCTGTACGAATTCGCGGCCCTCGCTGCAGCATGTGCCAAGCTGTTACCGAAAGAGTGGTTCAAGGCGTGGTGGTGGCAATTGCGTAATCTGAAAATGATTCTGGCGCGGCGACGACGCATGCAGGCGCGACGCGTCCTCGATGACCGTCAGCTGCTGGTCGGTGGAGCTGCCCCGGTGGCACCGGGCTTGCTGACGTCTGCTGTCGCCCGTGCGTTGTACCGCGGGTTTTCCCTCGCGATCAACGGGTATTGGTTGCTGGTGCGGCACTGGATTGGCTAGTTAATGACTCGCGGAGCAGACAACCCCGTCGCATCGGTGATCGTTCCCTGCCGGCGTCATGCACGGGTGCTGGCGCGCTGTCTCGACAGTCTTTGCGCGCAGCGCACTGCCCTCGAGTTCGAGATCATTGTCGTCGACGCGGAAGCCAACGACGCGATCGCAGCCGTCGTCCGTGAATTCCCGCGGGTGCGTATCGTGCGGTGCCCAGACGGGCTCTTGCCGGGTGCTGCACGCAATCTTGGCGCATCGCACGCGCGTGGAACCTGGCTGGCCTTCGTCGATGCCGATTGTGTTGCGGAGGATCGCTGGCTCGAAACCGCGTTGGCCGGGCTGGCAGCAGGCGCACGAGTGGTGGGCGGATCTGTGAGCGACGGACAATCGTGGCACCCAATCGCTATCACCGATAACCTGCTGCAATTTTCCGACTTGCCATCGACCCGACCGCCAGGCCCGTCGAAGCTGCTGCCGAGCTGCAATCTCGCCATTGCGCGCGACGACTTCGCACAACTGGGAGGTTTTCCCCTCGTACCCCTCGCTGCGGGCGAGGACGTCCTGTTCTGTTATCGAGCCACCAAGCGCTGGGCGGATGGGCTCGTATTCGAACCTCGCATGCGGGTGAGACACTTCGGCCGCACCACATTCGGTGAGCTATGGAAGCATCAGGAACGCTTCGGTTACGCTCGCGGCGCATATGCGCTCGAGCTGCAACCCGCTCATCGACGCCTGGGGCGACGTGCGATCGCCGCACCGGCCATCGCGCTCAAGCGAATGAGTTATCTCGTTCGCAGTACGCTTCGCTGGCGGCCTGCGTCCATTTTTCGCATGGTCCTGCTGGCGCCAATCGTGCTGTTCGGCCTCACGGCGTGGTGCCGCGGCTTTCGCCGCGGTTGCCGTGAGCCGGTTCAGACCACCGCGGATGCAGCGACAATCGAGGAGCGACGATGAGCACAAAGCCTTCCGAAGCTGCGCCCGTTCTGATGATCGGAATCGACGCGGGCGAAATCACCTTGATCGAGCGCTGGATGAGCGAAGGTTGGCTGCCCAATCTGTCGTCCCTGCGTGCCCGCGGAGTCTTCACCCGACTCGACTCCACGGCACGGTGGCTGGTCGGCTCTCCGTGGCCCAGTTTTTATACGGGGACCTCTCCAGCCGAGCATGGCATGTATCACTACCTCATCTGGCGGCCGGAACGTATGGCGCACGAGCGCCCCACGCGCGAGTGGATGCCGCTCGAACCGTTCTGGCGCCAGCTCGGCCCGGCAGGCCGGCGCGTGATCGCAGTTGACGTACCGCTGGCGTACGCGCCAGAGCAATTCGACGGGATCGAGATTTCTGGCTGGGCAACCCACGAGATCCTCGAGCTTCCCGCCTCGCACCCACCCGAGCTCATGCGCTGGGTGCGCGACCGCTTCGGGTTGGCACCCTTCGACAACGAAGAATCGCACCTGCTCCCGGTCCGTCGCCTGCTGGAGATCCGCGACCAATGCGTTCGCACGACGCAACTCGTCGGCGAGTTGGGTGTGGAGTTGATGCGCAAAGAGCCGTGGGACCTGTTCATGCTTTGTTTCGCGGCGACGCATCGCGGGGGTCACCAGCTTTGGGATCGCACGAACATGTGCGGTGAGGCCGGTACCCAGGAAAAGCAAGCGCTGGCGACCGCGTTGCGGGATGTCTATGTCGCGTGCGATACCGCGATCGGACGCCTCATGGCCCAGGCCGGCGCCGATATCACCACGATCGTCTTTTCACTGCACGGCATGGGCGCCAACGTGTCGCGAGCCGACGTGCTTCGCGAAATGCTGGCACGCGTTCTCACCGGCGAGCGCCGCAGCGATGAGCGAGTGGTCCGGCCACGACTCAGCGATCGATTGCGCGCTCTGCTGCCCATCGAGCTCAGGAGCTGGATCAAGAATCGCCTGCCGATGGCGCTGCAGGATCGCCTCACGCTGTTCTGGCGCAGTGGCGGGATCGACTGGCACAGTACGCGTGCCTTTGCGGCGTTTTGCGATCTCGATGGCTACGTGCGCATCAATTTGCGAGGTCGCGAAACGCGCGGCATCGTCGAGCCGGGCGCGGAGTACGAGGCACTTTGTTCTGAGATCATCGCGGGACTGTGCAGCTTCGTCGATCAGGACACCGGCGAGCCCGTTGTCGACGAAATCGCGCGAGTGAACGAGCTGTATCCCACTGGTCGAATGCGCGCGCATTTGCCGGATCTCATGATTCGCTGGTCACCCCGACCGGCAGCTGAGCATCGCCGCATCGTCTCGACGCGTTACGGCTCATTGGCATGGCCCACACCCGGCTACCACCCGCAAGGACGTAGCGGCAATCATTGGCCCGATGGTTTTCTGTTCGCGGCAGGCCCTCGCGTGCCGTCGGGCACGACAATCGAGCGCGCACACATCCTCGACCTCGCTCCTACGGTGTATGAGTTCCTCGGTGTTCCTGTGCCCAA
Organism: Vicinamibacterales bacterium; assembly: GCA_036802945.1. Classification (GTDB taxonomy): domain Bacteria; phylum Acidobacteriota; class Vicinamibacteria; order Vicinamibacterales; family UBA2999; genus Gp6-AA40. The sequence goes on along the minus strand of DAIRVG010000176.1, from coordinate 5,863 downwards.
GACCATGCAGGGCCACTCACTGGCGCAAGACCTGATGCGCACCAATGTCATTCATTGACGCGCGACACATCGAAGCGAAGACGGTAGACGCCGACGTGTGCATCGTTGGGGCGGGAGCCGCCGGAATCGCAATCGCCACGGAGCTCCTGGGCCAATCTTGCCGGGTCACGCTGCTCGAGAGCGGCGATTTGAAATTCCGGCATCGTCCTCAATCGCTTTACCAGGGTGAGCAGATCGGCCTGCCGAATTTCTCGACCGCTCGTTCGCGCTTCCGGACATTCGGCGGCTCCACCACTCGTTGGGGTGGCCAGTGCCGTCCGCTCGATGCACTCGACTTCCAGCCGAGACCGGGCATTCCCCACAGTGGCTGGCCATTCGGCGCCGCGCATCTGGAACCTTACTATCGACATGCCCAGGCGGTTTGCCAGCTTGGGCCGTTCGAGTACCAACCCTCGGCGTGGCGCTCGTCCGATGGAGGGGCGCTGCCGCTCGATGGAGCGCAGCTCGACACGAAGATCTTCCAGTTCAGCTGGCCCATGGACCTCGGCAAGGTGTACCACTCGGCCCTGGCACGATCCGACAATGTGAGCGTTTACTTGAATGCAAACGTCATCGAAATCGAGTCAGACGAGTCCGCGCAGAATGTCACCAGCCTCGTCGTGGCAACCTTCAACAGCAAACGAATCCGGTTCACCGCCTCCGCCTACGTGCTCGCGTGCGGGGGCATCGAGAACGCGCGCCTCCTGCTAGCGTCGAACCGCATCGCAAGACAGGGGCTTGGCAATCAGCACGACCTCGTAGGTCGATTCTTCATGGATCATGCCTACTTCCTGGTGGGTCATTTCGAGCCCGCGACCGCGAGCTACGATCAAAGCTACTACGTCATCGAAGACTACGGCCGCGTCGGCCGTGAGCAGAAGATCAACGCCGCGTTCGCGCTGAGCGAGAGGATCCGGCGCGACGAGCGCTTGAACGGTACAGCCATCTACTTCGTGCGGCGCCCCGCATACAAAACCTCGCCCGAGTACCTTTCGAGGGGCGGCATGTCCTTCATCCACCTGGTCGATGTCCTGCGAAATCACGACCTTCCCGATGGCAATCTCGGGCGTCACCTGAGGAATATCGCCGTGGGCGCACGTGAGGTTGCCGTATCGCTGGGCCGTCAGCTCATCGAAATCGCGCGACCACGACCCAGGCTGGCATTGCGCGCCGTGCTGGAAACAACACCGAATCCCGAGAGTCGCGTGACGCTTGGCATCCGCCGCGATTTCTTCGGCATGCCACGGGTCCGTGTGAACTGGCAGATCAATGCCAGGGACATGCGCGGCCTTGCGCGACTGCTCGAAGTGATGCGCCAAGAGTTTGAGCGCTGCCACATCGGGCGTCTCGTCGAATACCTCTCGATGGGCAACAACGGTTGGCCGATCAGCATGATGGGTGGCAAACACCACATGGGCACCACCCGGATGCACGACGATCCGCGACAAGGTGTCGTTGATTCGGACTGCCGGGTTCAGGGCGTGTCGAATCTGTATGTCGCTGGCAGCTCGGTCTTTCCGACCGGTGGCTACGCCAATCCGACTCTCACGATCGTTGCCCTGGCGCTGCGTCTCGCCGAACACCTGAAGCGGCGGCTACGCATGACCGGCGAATGACCCACCGCGCAGCAGGGTTCCCTCGAACTCGGGTAGTCGCGCCGGGCACACGGCCAACAAGTCGGCGGCGATCGACATGCCGGAACGGTATCGGAGCAACGGCACCCGCGAGTGGATTTCGAGCTGCTCGATTCCTGGTCCGGCCAGACTTGCACAGACACCCGCCGTGAAGACGCGTCCATCGAGCGGATCGCTGAGAACCACATTGAGCCGCTCGTACGACGCCGATTCACCGCGCTCCGCCTCCGGTACCACCGGACAGTGAAACGCATCGTACCCCGATGCCTCGAGATGAACGCACAACTGCTTGAGCGATCCTGGCTCTGCGTTCTGGAATACGAGTAACTCATCCGCATCTGCAATCAGGCACCAGTGACCGCGCCCATAGCGATGGAGCAGATGGCGCAGCACCTCGTGCCGCGTCCGACATAAGACTCCGGGCGTCAACAGATGCAGCTCTTCGCGCCCGCGCGGCAGCGCTTCGACATCGAGTCTCTCCGGATGCTCGAGAACGAGCAGCACCCGATCCGCTCCGACTGTGAAGTAATGTTCGACGAGCGAGTTGAGTCGCGTGTTCACCTGCGCCGCCATCATCAGGACTCTTAGCTCGATCTGGTCATTCGCCGGAACACGCCCCCCGTCGAAGCTGGTAAGCGGAAACCAGCGGACGATAAAGCCACGCAGCGAGCGCCGCAGCCGAAGCATCTGTCGGCTGACCGCGTGGCTTCGCTTGCGGACGGCTCGGACGAGCCAGGCCACCCAACGTCGCAACCAGCGGTGTGCAGGTGGTATGGGTCGCCAGCCCGCCCAGGCGGTGCTGTCGATATGGCGAAAAAAGAGCTCGCGGCCCCCCAGGCGGAAGTCGTGATGCCAGGGCTTGATAGCGGCGTTGTAGTGCAGAATGAAGGAATCATTGATGAGCGAGGCATGCATCGCTCGATCGTTCGTCTCCCGGAACGCGTGCATCGTGACGTTCCAGCGCGGATCGAGGGCGCGCCAGTCTCCGGAGACCACGGCGTTGATTGCCTCTTGATCGTGCCACCGCAGATGCTCCCCCGCCTCGCGCAGATAGATGAGCGCGCGCTGCGCGATTCGCAGTTCGCGCCACCGTTCGAGGTTGATCACCATCACGCCCGAGTTGAAGAATCTCAGGTCCGCGGGCAGGCCCAGTTCCCGATGCAGCCGGATACCCGCTTTCGACGACACGAAGCGCGATCCGGCGATCAGTTCCGGAACCGCAAGCAGACAGGTGCCACTGACGTCCGAATCCCAGAGCTCGCCCACATCGCGGTTGACGACCAGATCGCAGTCCAGGTAGATCACCTTCTGGAGCACCGAGCTGAGCACCTCCGGCAGGAGGAGGCGGTAGTAAGACTGCAACGAGACCGTATCGAAGCGTCTGAGTGTCGCCCCCAGAGAACGGAGCCGCCCAGCGTCGATGGTAGTCCAGTTGAGCTCGAGCCGCGGCTGGAGCCGATTTTCGATGCGCAACCGAGTTTGGTCGGCGAGCCCCGTCTCGAGGACGTGAACGACCACCCGGCGCTGCTCACCGAGGCTGGTTCCGACCGAAGCGAGCATCGCCGCGAGCGCCATGGCGTAGTTCTCGTCGCAGGCCGCGGCGACATGCACCGGATCACTCACGAACGGCATCGATCCTCGACCGAGTTGCGGGTCCGAAAAATAGGAAATTCAATCCAGCCGCGATCTCGCCACGCCGAGCCCACGCGCCGCTAGCAAGTGCGAAAGTGCCCGCAGAGTGCGCGTAACGGGCCTCATGTTCAAGCTCGCTTCCGCCTCCCCAAGAGAAAACCGCGATCCGGACGGGTCGTAAGCGGGATCAGCGGCAAGTTGGCATGCCGCGGCCAACTCGCGGCACCGGGGGCACTCCAGCGGATCGGCCTCGTAGACCTTGCGGATCAGCCGCGCCCACGCGGCTCTTGCGCGAGCGGCAAATTCGCTCGCCATTTTCTCATCCGACGATAACGGCGCCGGGTCGTACGAACGTTGAAGTGGCGATGCGTTAGAGAGCTTGTTCCAGCCGATCGCGCAGCTCGTACAGCTCCCGCGGCATGCGCGCCTTGAGCTTGTCGAAGAGTTCGGCGTGGTCCTTCACTTCCTTGCGCCAGACTTCGGGGTCGACCCGGGTCAATTCCTCGAAGCGCGCACGCCCGAAGTTCTCGAGTCCCGCCCACTCGAGGTCCTCGTAGCGCGGCTGAAGTCCCAGCGGTGTCTTCACCGCATCCACCTTGCCTTCCACGCGGTCGATGACCCACTTCAGGACCCGCATGTTCTCGCCGAACCCGGGCCAGATGAACTTGCCGTTACCGTCCTGCCGGAACCAGTTCACGCCGAAGATGCGCGGTGGATGCTTGAGGCCTGCCCCGACCTTCAGCCAGTGCTTAAAGTAGTCTCCGTAGTGGTAGCCGCAGAACGGCAGCATCGCGAAGGGGTCGCGCCGCACGACGCCAACCTGGCCGACGAACGCCGCGGTCGTCTCGGATGCCATGGTCGAGGCCATGTAGACCCCGTGCTTCCAGTCGAATGACTCGGTGACGAGCGGCACCGCCGTCGCGCGGCGCCCGCCGAAGAGAAACACGCTGATCGGCACCCCGTCCGGGTTCTCCCAGTCCGGATCGACTGACGGGATCTGGCTGCAGCTCATCGTGAAGCGCGCGTTGGGATGGGCCGCCTTGCGCCCGCTCCCCGGCGTCCACGCCTTCCCCTGCCAGTCGGTCAGCTCCTTGGGCGGCTCCTTCGTCAATCCTTCCCACCAGACATCACCGTCGGGCGTCAGCGCGACGTTCGTGAATATGGTGTCGCGCTTCACCGCCTCCAGGCAATTGGGATTGGTGAGCTCGGAGGTTCCCGGCGCCACGCCGAACGCGCCGGCCTCGGGGTTGATCGCGTAGAGGCGGCCGTCCTTGCCCGGCTTGATCCAGGCGATGTCCTCGCCAATGGTGGTGATCTTCCAGCCCTTCTCCTTGAAAACCTTGGGCGGAACCAGCATCGCAAGGTTGGTCTTGCCGCACGCGCTCGGAAATGCCGCCGCGATGTAATACTTTTTCTTCCCGGGCGTCTCGATGCCGAGGATCAGCATGTGCTCCGCGAGCCAGCCCTGCTCGCGCGCCATGATCGAGGCGATGCGCAGCGCGAAGCATTTCTTCCCGAGCAGCGCGTTGCCGCCGTAGCCGCTGCCGAAGGACCAGATCTCCTTGGTCTCGGGATAATGCACGATGTACTTATGCTCCTTGTTGCTGGGCCAGGAGACGTCCTTCTGCCCCGGCGCAAGAGGGGCTCCAATCGAGTGCACGCACGGAACGAAGGAGCCGTCGGCCCCCATCACCTCGAGCACCTTGCGGCCAATACGCGTCATGAGCTTCATGTTCGCCACCACGTAGGGCGAATCGGTGAGTTCCACACCGATGTGGGCGATATGCGACCCCAGCGGCCCCATGCTGTAGGGGATCACGTACATCGTGCGTCCGCGCATGCAGCCTTCGAAGAGCTTCCCCAGCTTTGCCCGCATCTCGTCCGGCGCCACCCAGTTATTGTTGGGACCGGCGTCCTCCTGGTTGCGGCTGCAGACAAAGGTGCGCTCTTCCATGCGTGCGACATCATCGGGATCGGACCGCGCCAGGAAGCAGCCCGGGCGCTTCTTTGGATCGAGCTTGATCAGCATCCCGCTCGCGACCATCTCTCCGCACAGCCGGTCGTACTCTTCCTGCGAGCCGTCGCACCAGTAGATCCGCTCGGGCTTGGTGAGTCGCGCGATCTCCTCGACCCATGCCTTGAGCCGGGCGTGCTTGACGTAGGGGGGTGCTGAAGGAGCCTTGGTGAGATGAGCCGCGGTGGCAGGTTGATTCATACGCTCCTCTCCGAACTCGGGGAATAACCTTTTAAAAACAAAGGCAAAGCAACCATCCCCTGGTGGCCTTGCCGAGTGGGGGAATTCTACACCAAAACCGGTTAGAGGAACGCGCGCGGGATTTCACGTCGCTCGGGGGGCTTGCCGCCGCACCCAGACGAGCCAGAGAACGGCGGCACCAGCCACAGCCAGCACGGGCAGCGCCCAGCGATTCATGGCGTCCCAGCCCTGCAGCGTAAACAGCGCACCCGACGAAAGCGAGCTCGCAACCATCGTGACGAAAATCGCGGCGTCGTTCACGCCCTGCACCTTGGCGCGCTCCGCCGGGGTGTGGCTCTCGGTG
>DAIRVG010000175.1:0-12325 GCA_036802945.1 Vicinamibacterales bacterium | reverse complement strand
CGTCGATCGTACCGACGTTCTCCTGAGTTCTTTCCGAGTGTCTGGCCGTTGATGACTTCAGTGCCGGGAGGAGACGCAACGAGGTGGAGGGCGCGAAAAAGAGGGCGAGGCTACCGACCGCCACGAGATCGGCGAGCCGACCTTCTACCACTGGAAGACGCAGTTTGCGGCGGCTCGCGTTTAGGAGCCTCTTCAATCTAGTCGAATTTCATCGGACGATTCTCGCGCGGGCTCATCAGTCGCACGGACCACTGCGAGGCCCACTCATCGCCACGCTCATCGACCGCGCTGCCCGCATATCCTCACGATCAACCTGCGCGTGTCACGCGTTACGTCTCGAATCCTGCGTGAGGATGCGGCTCGTGACACGCGCTCTCCGGCGTCAGCAGCAGGCTGTGGGTGCAGTGCTTCGGATGGTTGGTCCACAGCCGGCCGTGTCATAGCGACAACCTACCGTGACAGCCTCGCGTGGTGGCCAGATAACGGCCGCGTACGTGGACGCGTGTCGTCGAGACGACGAAAGAATCAGCATTGAGAGACGGGAATCAGGTGAACCACTTTTTGCATCGTCGCTCCAGCCTTTGGAAGCCTCCGACGTTCCGCCACATCGAGACCATCGGAGCTTCCGTGCCGGGGAACTTCCCTGAAAAGAGCCTTCATTCTTATCTAGGGCATAACACCATGCGTGAGAGCGGATGAGATGTCGACACGCACGCAGATAGTCAGTGTGCGCATCGCCCTGGCCAGCCTCGCGTTGGCCATGGCTGGCAGCTGCTCCGCACCTCCGCCACAAGCGCAAACGCCCCCACCAGCGGTGAAGGTCGTACCAGTCGAACAGCTGGATGTTCCTGTCATCAGCGAATGGATAGGAACGCTGGACGGGATGGTCAACGCGGAAATCAAGGCGCAGGTGACCGGCTATCTGCTCACGCAGCGCTACACCGAAGGCTCGTTGGTCAAGAAAGGACAGTTGCTCTTTGAGCTCGATCGACGGCCGTTCCAGGCAGCGCTCGATCAGGCAAAAGGGCAGCTCGCCCAGGCTAACGCGCAGGAGTTGCAGGCGGAGGCGAATGAGGCCCAGACGCAGCTCGACGTCAACCGCTACATCCCGTTGGCCAAGGCGAAGGCCATCACCGATCAACAGCTCGATAACGCCGTCCAGGCCAATCTCGCTGCCAAGGCGCAAGTCGAGGCGGCTCAAGCCGCTATCGTGGCTGCCAAGGCTGTGGTCGAGACCGCGGAGCTCAATCTGGGCTTCACGACAATACGTTCGCCGATCGACGGGATCGCGGGGTTGGCCCAGGCGCAGATCGGGAACCTCGTCAGCGCTGGCTCCAGCAGCCTGACAACGGTGTCAACCGTCAATCCGATCAAGGCCTACTTCACCGTGACCGAGCAGGAGTACCTGCGCTGGGTGCGCGAGAACCCGATCGAGAGCGAGCGGGAGGCGCGGGCACGGGAGATCGAGCTGGAGCTCGTGCTGGCCGACGGCACCGTCTACCCGTACAAAGGCCAGTTTTACGTCGCCGACCGCGAGGTCAACACCCAGACTGGCGCGATTCGGCTCGCCGGGTTGTTCCCGAATCCGGGCAACATCCTGCGGCCGGGTCAGTACGTCCGCGTTCGCGCGGTAACCGACATCAGAAGGAACGCACTCCTCGTGCCTCAACGCGCCGTGACCGAGTTGCAGGGACGCTACGAGGTTGCGGTCGTCGACAGGGCCAACAAGGTCAACATCCGGTCGGTCACGATCGGCGAACGCAGCGGCTCGATGTGGATCATCGAAAGCGGTCTGGCGCCCGGCGAACGCGTCGTCGTCGAAGGCATCCAGCGGGTCAGACCGAATCTGGTCGTCAAGCCGGAGCCGTTTGTCGCGCCTTCGCCTGGACCAACGCCGACCACGGGAATTGAACCGTGATCTCCGAGTTTTTCATCGGGCGCCCGATCGTCGCGATGGTGATCGCGATCGTCACCGTCATCGGCGGCCTCATCGCGATGCTGGGGCTGCCGCTGGCGCAGTTTCCCGAGATCGTCCCTCCACAGATCATCGTGTCGACGGTCTACACAGGCGCGGACGCCGTCACGATTGAGCAGTCGGTGTCGACGCCGCTCGAACAGCAGATGAACGGGGTGGACAACATGCTCTACATGCAGTCCACCAACGCCAACGACGGCACCGAGCAGTTAGCGGTCACCTTCGATGTGAATACCGACGTCAACATCGACCAGGTCAACGTGCAGAACCGCGTGGCGCAGGCGCAGGCCAATCTTCCGACGGACGTCAACCAGTACGGGCTCACGACACGGAAGTCCACCGGGCTGCCGATGCTCGTCATTTCGCTGTACTCGCCCAAGCGCACCTACGATTCACTCTTCCTCGCCAACTACGCCAACATCAACATCAACGACGTCCTCTATCGCGTGTCGGGCGTGGGCGAGGTGAGGGTGTTCGGTTCCAGTGACTATGCGATGCGCATCTGGGTCAAGCCGGATGCGCTCGTCACGCTCGGTCTCGGGGTTCCCGACCTCGCGAACGCGGTGCGGCAGCAAAGCAACGTCAACCCCTCCGGCCAGGTCGGCGGAGAACCCGCGCCGCCGGACATGGAAAAGACCTACACCGTCCGCGCACAGGGGCGGCTGCAGACGCCAGAGGAATTCGGCGAGATCGTCGTCCGCTCGAACATGGACGGCTCGGTCGTGCGCCTGAAGGACGTGGCCCGCATCGAGCTCGGCGCTCTCAACTATCAGCAGAGCTCGCGCATGAACGGTCAGCCGAGCGCCATCATTGCCGTGTTTCAGGCTCCCGGGTCGAACGCACTGGCGGTGGCCTCGGGAATCAAGAAGACGATGGAGGAGCTGAAGGGACGATTTCCCGCCGACCTCGATTATCAGGTCTCGCTGGACACCACGCTGCCGGTCACCGAGGGCATCCGCGAGATCGTCCTCACGCTCGGCGAGGCCTTGATCCTCGTCATCATCGTCGTCTTCCTGTTCCTGCAGAACTGGCGGGCGACGCTCATCCCGATGATCGCCGTGCCGGTGTCGCTCATTGGCACGTTCGCCGCGTTCCCTCTTCTGGGTTTCTCGATCAACACGTTGTCGCTGTTCGCGTTCGTGCTCGCGATCGGACTGGTCGTGGACGACGCGATTGTGGTCGTCGAAGCGGTCGAGCGGCATATCGAGGAAGGGATGTCGCCTGTCGACGCAACGTCGCAGGCAATGAAGGAAGTCTCCGGCCCGGTGATTGGCATTGCGCTGATCCTCTCGTCGGTCTTCCTGCCGATCGCGTTCATGGGCGGCATTCAGGGGCGGCTCAACCAGCAGTTCGCTCTGACGATTGCGATCGCGGTGCTCATCTCGGCCTTCAACGCGTTGACGCTCTCGCCGGCGCTTTCGGCGCTCCTGCTGAGACCGAGGAAGGAATCGAAAGGCGTGTTTGGCGGCTTCTTCCGCGGTTTCAACCGGGGGGTTGCGAAGGCGACGCGCGGATATGTCGACTGGAGCCACGCGTTGATCCGCAAGGCGGGCGTGGCCCTGTTGATCCTCGCCGCGGTCGCCGTGGTGGATGGTCTCATCGGCGGGAGACTCCCGGCGAGCTTTCTTCCCGAAGAGGACTACGGTTACGCCTTTCTGAACGTCCAGCTTCCGGCGGCGGCGTCGCTGGCACGGACGGACCTCGTGTTGAAAAAGGTGGAGGGGATTCTCGCGAAGACCGACGGGGTGCAGTCCTACGTCACGGTTGGCGGCTTCAGTCTGCTGACGCGCATTTCAGCCAGCTACCAGGGTTTCTTCTTCGTCGCGTTCACGCCCTGGGACGAGCGACCGTCGAAGCAGCTTGCGGCGCGAGCGATTGTCGACCGCCTGAACGGGACGCTCGCGGCACAAGTGCCGGAGGCGGCGGCCTTTGCGTTCATGCCGCCGTCGATTCCAGGACTCGGCAATGCTGGTGGGTTTTCGTTCTGGCTCCAGGATCGCAGCGGGGGCTCGGTCGAGTTTCTCGACCAGAACCTTCAGAAGTTCCTTGCCGCGTGCCGCCAACGTCCGGAGCTGGCCGGAGTCGCTTCACAGTTCTCCGCTGCCGTCCCGCAGATCTTCGCCGACGTGGATCGAGACAAGGCGCTGAAGCAGGGAGTTGCCATTGCCGACGTCTACCAGACGTTGCAAGCCTACCTGGGTGGACTCTTTCTGAACCAGTTCAACCGCTTCGGCCGGCAATGGCGCGTGTTCCTCCAAGCGGAAGGGACCGAGCGCAGGAGCACTGAGGACATCCGGAACTATTACGTGCGGAATGACAAGGACACCATGGTTCCGCTCTCCGGGCTCGTCACGACGCGAAGCATCAGCGGCCCCGAGTACACCAACCGTTTCAATCTGTACCGCGCAGCCCAGATCATTGGCGGCCCCGCACCTGGTTACAGTTCCGGCCAGGCGATGGCCGCACTCGAAGCGGTGGCGAATCAGGTCCTCCCGCCCGAGATGGGCTACGACTGGGCCGACCTCTCGTATCAGGAGAGGCTGGCGTCTGGGACCGCGATGAGGTCGTTCGGCCTGTCGTTCGTGTTCGTGTTCCTGATTCTCGCGGCGCTCTATGAAAGCTGGTCGCTGCCCTTCTCGGTCCTGTTGACGGTGCCGATTGCGGTCTTCGGCGCCTTCGTCGGCCTTCTGCTGCGCGGCTACGACCTGGACGTGTATGGCCAGATCGGCCTGATCGTGCTGGTCGGTCTCTCGGCGAAGAACGCCATCCTCGTCGTCGAGTTCGCCAAGACCGAATCCGAGAAGGGCCGGGAACTGGTGGATGCGGCCCTTGAAGGAGCGCGACGGCGTCTGCGCCCCATCCTGATGACGTCCTTCGCGTTCATTCTGGGCTGCGTCCCGCTCTGGATCGCCTCGGGGTCCGGCGCGGCGGGCCGCCGCATCCTCGGCACCGTCGTGATCGTCGGCATGCTTGCCGCGACGAGTATCGCCATCTTTCTCATCCCGGTGACCTTCTACGTCGTGGAGCGCCTGACTGGAAGAGGCAAAGTGAAACAGACCGGCCCCCTCGTAAAACCCGCCACGGGCGACGGCCTGGCCCCCTGAGAACGAGAGAGCTCCGGGAGATGCATCACACATGAAGAAGCGATTGGCCATGATGGCGTTGGCTGCCAGCCTGTGCACAGGCTGCACGGTCGGCCCGACCTACCGGAGACCCGCGGTCACACCACCCGATGTCTTTCGCGGGAGCGACGAGACCGCGCCGCCAGCCGACCTCACGTCGCTGGCTGACCTGAAATGGTTCGACGTCTTCAAAGACGAGCAGTTGCAGGAGATGGTGCGCACGGCGCTCGTGCAGAACTACGACCTTCGCGAGGCGGTAGCCCGCGTGGATGCGGCGCGCGCCAACCTCGGGATCACCCGGGCGGACCAGTTCCCCACCGTTGAGGGAAGCGGCGACGTGACAGCGCTGCGCTTTTCCTCGGGTGGCGAGCTCCCCCTTCCTCAAGGCGTCCCGCAGAAACGCACATTCGGCAGCGTGGCGCTCAACCTCGTCTCCTTCGAAGTCGATCTCTGGGGCCGGCTGCGCCGCGCGACCGAGGCGGCGCGGGCTGACCTGCTCGCCAACGACGAGAATCGCAAGGCGGTGATTACCACCATCATCGGCGACGTCGCCAGCGCCTATTTCAACCTCCTCGAACTGGACATGGAGCTGGAAATTGCGAGGCGCACGTTGGCTCTCCGCGAAGAGTCGCTTCAGCTGATCAGAGTGCGGGAGCAGGGTGGCGTTGCGACGCTTCTCGAAGTTCGGGAAGGCGAGCAGCTGGTGTACGGCGCGGCGCAAATGATTCCAGGAACCGAGCAGCTCATCGAGCAAACGGAGAACGCCATCAAATTGCTGCTTGGCGAGCCCCCGGGCGGAATTGTGCGGGGTCGATCGTTGGTCGAGCAGGAGGAGCCACCCTCGGTCCCTCCGGGATTGCCCTCGTCGCTCCTCGAACGGCGCCCCGACATCCGGGCGGCGGAGCAGAATCTCGTCTCCGCAAACGCGATCATTGGCGTGGCCAAGGCGGCCTACTTTCCACGGATCAGCCTGACAGGTTTCCTCGGCTTTCAAAGCAACGAGCTGTCGAGTCTCTTCACCCAGTCGACGAATGCCTGGCAGTTCATCCCGCAGGTGACGCAGCCGATCTTCAACGGCGGTCGAATCAGGTCGAATGTGAGGCTCGCCGAGGCAGAACAACAGATCGCGCTGGTCCAGTACGAAGGAGCGATCCAGAACGCCTTCCGTGAGGTATCGGACGCACTCATTCAGTATCGACAGACGAGGGAGATTCGTACCCAACGGGAGTTGCTGGCCACGACACTCCAGGACCGATCGCGTCTGGCTTACATGAGATACCGCGGCGGAGTCGATACGCTCCTGAACGCCCTCGATGCGGACCGCGACCTGTTCGAAGCCGAACTTGGCCTGGCGCAAACAAGACGCGACGAGCTCCTGGCGCTGGTGCAGCTGTACCACGCTCTCGGCGGTGGCTGGCAGTGAAACCCAGCACTTGCCCCTTGTGGTCCGCGATCGCGATCTTTCCTCATGTCTGATCGGGGAACCAAACTTCGGTGGATCGGCGTCGGTGCTCAACCGACGATCGAAGGGATCCAGTCCACCATCGTCGATCCCGATACACAGCTGGTTTTTGAGGCAGCGCCAGAGTGGCTCGTGACGAACGGCCTCGGCGGATACGCCTCCGGAACGATGACGGGGCTCGTGACGCGTCGCTTCCACGGGTTCCTCGTTGCGGCTCTACCTGCCCCGCGCGGGCGAACGATGATGCTCAACAACTTGTGCGTGACCATCTCAGCGGACGAAGGTCGCGCGCAGCTCTTGGAGCAACCGGATCCGACCGGCGCTGGCGCGCCGCGTGCCACTCTGCGCGAGTTCCGGCTCGAGCTCGGGATCCCCGTGTGGACGTTCGAGCACCAGGGTCACGTGATCGAAACACGCGTCATCATGCCGCATAGGCAGAACACTGTTTTCATCACGTGCGAACGCATCAGCGGTACAGGCAGCCTGGGACTTGCCGTCGATCCGTGGATCCATTTCCGCCCTCATGAGGGCACGCTCACCGGGCCGACCCACAGCGAGTATGCGCTGCGCATGATCGCCGGCCGCTACGAGATCGAAGACACGCGTGACGTCAGCCTGCCGCCCCTGCGAATCAAGCTGGTCGGCGCCGATGCGAAGTTCTCGATCGACGAGCGCCGCGTCGATAACGTGAAGTACCTCATCGAGGAGTCACGCGGCTACGACGCGACCGGTGATCTCTACAGTCCCGGGACGTTTCATGCCGATCTCGAAGTCGGCGTGGCCGTCGCGCTGGTCGCATCCGTCGAGGATTGGCGCACGATTGACGCGCTGTCACCGGCCGTTGCACTCGCCGCGGAACGCACGCGGCGAGAACGGCTCGTCCAGATCGCGCACCCGGCGCTCCAAACGAGTGTGGGCTCGGAGCTCGTGCTCGCTGCCGATCAGTTCGTGATCCGTCCCGCGGGCCGGCTCGAGGACGCGGCGCTCGCGCACGCCACCGGCGACGAGGAACGCACGATCATCGCGGGCTATCACTGGTTCACGGACTGGGGACGCGACACGATGATCAGCCTCGAAGGGCTCACCCTGGCGACGGGCCGCATCGCGGAAGCTGGATACATTCTGCGGACCTTCGCGAAATACATGAAGGACGGGCTCATCCCCAACGTCTTTCCTGAAGGAAAGGTCGAGGGGCTCTATCACACGGCCGATGCAACGCTGTGGTTCTTCCATGCGACGGCCCGTTACGTGGAGGTGGGCGGCGATCGCGACACGCTCCGCCGCTTCCTGCCGATGTTCGAACAGATCATCACGCTGCACGAGCGCGGCACTCGCTTCGGGATTCGTGTTGATCCCGCCGATGGTCTGCTGGCGCAGGGCGCCCCCGAATGCCCGCTGACGTGGATGGACGCCAAAGTCGGCGATCTCATCGTCACACCGAGGCGCGGCAAAGCCGTCGAGATCAACGCCCTCTGGTACAACGCGCTCCGGCTGATGGAAGAGTGGACTGGCAGTGAGCTTGGCAATGCCGAAGGTGAGCACCGCTACCGGACGCTCGCGGATCGCGTTCGCGAATCCTTCAACGCGCGATTCTGGAACGACCGTGCGGGTACCCTGTTCGATGTCGTGGACGGCGAGAAAGGTGACGACGATGCGATCAGGCCGAATCAGCTGTTCGCGATCTCACTACCGCATCCCGTACTCGATCAGCAGCGCTGGCAATCCGTCGTCGACGTGATACACGATCGGTTGCTCACGCCATACGGGCTGCGCTCGCTCGCACCGGGACATCCGAACTATCAACCACAATATTTCGGCGACCTGCGCGCGCGAGATATCGCCTACCACCAGGGGACGGTCTGGCCGTGGCTGATCGGTCCATTCTTCGACGCGTGGCGACGCGTCTATCCCGATAGGATGGAGGAATTACTACCCACTGCGGTAACTCTGGGAAAGCACCTCGCGAGCGCTTGTATCGGGAGCATCAGCGAGATCTTCGACGCCGAGCCGCCTCACACACCGCGTGGATGTTGCGCGCAAGCCTGGAGCATCGCCGAACTACTGCGCGCTGCAATCGTCCTGGAATCGACGCGCGCCGATCAGAAATCAAATACATGCAGATAGCATCACCGCGCCGAACAGACCGCCGAGCAGTTGCCGCCAATGAGTCCGAGACGTAATTTGCGCCTCGGGTCGACGGACACTTATCAACGACCAGTTCTCCGATGGCGCCCAGCGCGAAGGACGGCAGGAGTCGCGCAGGTTCGCACACCGATCCAAACTGTCAGTAAGAATCCGTCACTGAATTGTATTTGGCAGGATAATCGACCCACGTTTCGGAGGTGCATCATGGCGTGTCCATCCAGGCGCTCTTTCTTGACTACGCTGGGGACCGCTGCAATCGGTCCCGTCATTCTGAGTAAGCGTGCATTCGCGCAGAACTTACCCGCGCGGGTCGATGCGGCGGCTTTGCGTGAACGGATTGAGGCACTCAGCAGGTTCGGGCGGCCATCGGGTGGAACCTTCGCGGACGGCGTCAGTCGGGTCGCCTATTCGGATGCTGATGTCGCTGGCCGCCGCTACATGCTCGATTTGATGCGGGCCGCCGGACTCGAGCCGCGCGTCGACGCCGCGGGGAATATCTTCGGGCGCCGCGCGGGTACCGACGGGTCTTTGCCTCAAATTCTCTTCGGTTCTCATATCGACTCGGTTCCCAGCGGCGGCAATTTCGACGGGGATCTCGGATCGCTCGCAGCTCTGGGTGTGCTCGAGGCGCTCGCGGCAGCACGCCTGCGCACGCGCCACCCGTTGGAGATGGTCGTCTGGGCCAATGAGGAAGGAGTCGCGTTCAGCCTCGGGTTGGGCGGCAGCCGCATCGTTGCGGGTGACCTGAAACAATCAGACATGGAACAAGTCTGGAATGGGATGACTCGCGCGGACGCGATACGGAGGATTGACGGCGACCCGAATCGCATCACGGACGCAATCCGGCCGCGCGGCGCCCATCATTGCTACCTCGAGCTGCATATCGAGCAGGGAGGCACGCTCGAACGCGAGAACATTCCGGTTGGCGTCGTCGAGGGCATCGTTGCAATCGATCGGTACGACGTCGTCGTGACGGGCTTTGCGAATCACGCCGGCACAACGGTGATGGGGGACCGCCAGGATGCGCTCCTGGCGGCATCGCATTTGACCATCGCCGTCCGTGAGGTCGTGAACTCGGAACCAGGTCGACAGGTCGGTACGGTTGGCCGTCTCGAAGTGACGCCTAACGCGCCGAACGTGATTCCCGGGCTTGTCCGCCTCACGATTGAACTCCGCGATCTTTCGGCCGAGAAGCTGACACAGCTTGCCGAGCGGATACGCCTGCGCGCGGCAGATATCGCCGCACAAACAAAGACTGCGATCGAGTTTGCCTCCAGCACGTCCAACAAGCCCGCGAATGCGGATGTCGAACTGCAAAAAGCCATTGAACGAACCGCAGGACGACTCGGCCTTGCGAGTCGTCGATTGCCGAGCGGTGCCGGACATGACGCGCAGATGATGGCGCAGTTGTCGCCGATGGGCATGATCTTCGTTCCCAGCGTTGGCGGCATCAGTCACTCGCCTCGGGAACTCACTCGGTGGGAGCATTGTGCGCAAGGAGCAGACGTTTTGCTTGGCACCGTGCTGGAAATGGATCGAGCGTAGCCTTCGGCCGCGGTTTGGAGGTATCCATCTATGGCCGGCCTCTGGAGCCGACGCGATGGACGAACGACCGTAAACCGCGGCTAAGTCAGCGCACTCGTAAGTCGCGAGTAACGCCGCAGGGTTGACTGATCGAGAAACGATTGTCTCGACGGATATGTGGCGGCTCAACAACCGCAAACAGATCGAGGCTCGGGCGAGACGATGGTGACGCGGTCTTGAAGGGTCTCGCGCAGTTCCGCGTGCTCAATACGTGTCTCTACTAAGGCTTTCGTGCGGATCGAGCGGATCGTGAGGAACCGAGAATCCCTTAAGTTCTTTGTTTTCAACAACCGGCAGTGGTGCGAATCCCACTCTTAACCTTCGGCTCGGTCGTTGGCGTCGAGGCTGAATTCAGGCACGCCGCAACTCGCCTTCGGCTCGTCGCTCTCGGCACGAATCCCACTCTCGGACATCTCCCTCCGAGCCGCCTCTGCGTCACCCGGCGATATTCCGCCGAGCCCTGAACCGAGCTGCCGCGATTTCGCACATTCTAGGTAGAGGATTCTGCTGTGCGAATTATCCAGTTCTTGATGTGCGGCGTATTGCTGGCTTTCTGCCCGGCCGCCGCACGCGGTCAATCGTTCGAGCTCTATGGGTCGGCTGGCCCGACCATCACTGATGCGGGGCTCAGTCTCGCCGGTGGCGTCGGCGTTTCCCCAACCTCCCGACTCACTCTCTTTGCCAACATCGAGCGGACACACCTCTTGGGTCAGATCCGCCGCGAGACCGACTCGACGTCGTACTTCCGCGGCGGAACGTATCTGCTTGGCAGTGCGGAGCTGCGGTTCGCTCCACGGGGACGCGGCCGCGTTGGACCGTTCGCCGTGGCCGGCTTTGCGGCCGGCGTGTCCCGGCCAAACGTCAACGAAGTCTTTCCGACACCGGCCACTAATGGGGCGCGCGCCTTCTTCGGCGGCGGCGGCCTGCTGGTGCCGCTTGGTCAGCGGTTCACCGCCTTTGCCGACGCGCGCATGCTCATCGGCGCGGAGGGAAGCGAAGGGATTGTGGCAGTGGCGCCGGTTCGCGCTGGCGTGGCCTGGCGCTTCTGATGATGCACGCGCGCCGCAGCCGAGGTGGCCAAGACGAACTCAAAGCGGCGTTGGACGCCGTGACCTTCGTTATGAGGGCCGGCCACAGGCTTACGTCGAAGGCGAGATCGGCGACGGCTGCAGCCGTCTTGATTCGATCACTCAGACGCGCACGGCGAATGCTCTGGCTATCACGGCGACGCTGCGGCGGCAGGGTCAGCGGTGCACGATGATCATGCAGTACCTGAATCGATGGGTGCCGCTGGACGGATCGTTTGTGCCGGGTGAGTACATCGTCCGCGCGAACAGCGCCGCGGTCGCATTCCAGCTGGTGGCAGGCGGAGAAGGCACCCAGTGGCGCTATTTGCCTAGGAGGTGACGCCGTGTCGCGAGTTCTCAAACGGGTCCTTCTGACCTTTGTCCTATCTGCCGGGTGCGGCCGCAATCCTGCCGCGCCCGATTCTGCAGTCACCTCGCCCGCGTGGCTAACGACGGTGATACGGCAGCTCGAAACGCAGCCGGTTGCGAATCCTCCCGCATTCATTGCGAGCTACGAGTACAAAGGCGACACTGTGTACTTCGTCCCTCAGCGCTGCTGCGATGTGATGAGTGTTGTTTATCGATCCGACGGCGCGGTCATGTGCCAAGCTGACGGCGGGTTTGCGGGAACCGGCGACGGCCGGTGTCCTGACTTCTTCGCAGAGCGCCGGAACGAGCGCATTATCTGGCGGGATCCCAGGAGCTGACGACACAAGACGGCCGCGTTGAGAAACTGGCTGCCCGTGAAGGAGCCAGCCCCCCGACAACATTTGCCCGTCGTGAAGGTGCTCGGCACAGATAACTCGCGGGTCGTCGCGAAGTGCCTTTCTATCTGAAGCGGTCGAGGTAGGAAAGCCCTTCGGCGTTGTTAATTAGGTATCCTGTCCCCGCGCCCGCCGCACTCGGCGTGCGAATCACCCGGCATTCTCACCCTACGCAGGAAACTCACAAAAAATGGAGAACTGCATCT
>DAIRVG010000174.1:0-12494 GCA_036802945.1 Vicinamibacterales bacterium | reverse complement strand
AGTACGCGTTCGACACCGAGGAGCCGATGAGCGCGCGGCCACCTGCGGGCGACGTGGACTAACTCGGGACCTCTTTCACCTTCGTGTAAGCACGAAGGGCACGAAAGTACGGCTTGTCACGCCGAAGCGCGATAGCGCGAAGGCGGAAGGGCAGGGAGATTCATTTCTCCGTGCCCTTTTGTTTAACAGCGGCTGCACCTGTCGGCGGCCGCTCGGCGATTTGCCAGCGCGAGACGACAGTTGGCGGTCAGAAGCGCTGGATGGGCCTTCCCTGCAGGACGAAAATTCGGATCCACGCCCCTGACGGCACCGGGCCTCGCTTACCCGTGGCCCTTGCCCTTGGGTGTATCGTGTTCGCGCGTGCCGCGGGTGAGCGCTGATCGTTGGGCGGTCAGAGTCATCGAGGCCAGAAGTAATGAGGTTGGCATGCACCGGTGTTTAACCGCATTGTTCGTGGCGCTATTCGGCGTGATCGTCATCGGCAACGTTGCGCAGATCGAGCCTGGCGGGCTTCTCGCCAAGGTCGATCACCTCGTGTACGCAACGCCGGAATTGCAAGTTGGGGTCGACAGGATCGAGAGCGTGTTGGGTCTGCGGGCCACGCCGGGCGGTCAGCACCCTGGGCGCGGAACCCGGAACGCGTTGCTCTCACTCGGTCCAGGAACCTACTTGGAGATCATTGGCCCCGATCCGGAGCAGCCGACCCCGGCGCAGCCGCGTCCGTTTGGCATCGATAATCTCAAGGAACCGAGGCTGGTGACATGGGCAGCCAAGGGACAGGAACTTGAACATTTGGCCAGCGAAGCCGGACGTGGCGGCGTGAAGCTGGGCGAGGTCATCTCGGGGAGTCGACAGCGAGCGGACGGCGTCGTTCTCCTCTGGCGCTACACGGATCCGCGCACGGTCGTGGCCGGTGGGATTGTTCCGTTCTTCATCGATTGGGGGAAGACGCCGCATCCGGCCAGCACGGCCACTCAGGGGGCCTCGTTGATCGGCTTGCGCGGGGAACATCCTGATTCGGAACAAGTTCAGAAGACCTTGAATCGACTTGGACTCGAACTTCGCGTGCAATCGGGGCCCAGAGCTGCGCTGATTGCCACCGTCAGCGGCCCACGCGGCCGCGTAGAACTGCGGTAGCCGGACGAGCATGAGGCGTCGATGATCTCAGCGAGAGAAGCACTCGAACGCCTCCAAGAGGGGAACCGTCGCTTCGTATCAGGCGCTCGGAACAGCGACACACTCACAAGCCAGACGCGCCGCAGCGAGTTGGCGTCAGGCCAGGAGCCGTTCGCCATCATTCTCGGATGTTCCGACTCGCGGGTGCCGGCAGAGATCGTCTTCGATCAAGGCCTGGGCGATCTGTTTGTCATCCGCGTTGCCGGAAACATCGTGGCCTCGTCTCAAATCGGCAGCGTCGAGTTCGCCGCCGCACGGTTCGGTACACCGCTCGTCGTGGTTCTGGGCCACTCCCAGTGCGGGGCTGTTCTGGCCACATTGGAGGAACTCATGCGGCCGAGGGAAAACCAGTCGCGGAATCTGCGGTCGATCGTTGACCGCATTCGGCCATCCGTGGAAGCGTTGTTGGCGACAGATCTCAGGCACGACCCGGATGCTCTGGTGCGTCACGCCGTCCGCGCCAACGTCCGCGTCTCCGCAAACCACCTGCGACACGGATCGGAAGTCCTCGAGCAGCTGATCCAGAGAGATGGACTCCTCATAGTAAGCGCTGAGTATTGTCTGGAGACCGGGGTCGTTGATTTCTTCGACGGTGTGCCGGAGGCCGGCTAACACAGTTCTCCGTGCCTTTTCGTTTTTGCCGCATGAGACTGCGGGTTATCGCGCCTAGGTCAACGGCCGGGTAGAATGCGCGGTCATGGAAATCCATGCGCCACACCATCCTACTCTCACGTTCAAAGAGGCACTGGTCCACCTGTGCATCGTCACGACGGGAATCCTGATCGCGCTGTCACTCGAAGGCACGCTGGAATGGTGGCACCATCGGGAATTGGTGCAGGAGACGCGGGAGAGACTCGAGGCTGAGATCCGCGGCAACCAGGAGTCCATCCAGACCGTCTTGAAATCTCTGGATCCCGCGAAGACCAAGTTTATTCACGCCATTGATGTCGCGAGCGATCTGTCGGCGCCCGGCAAGCGCGAGGAGGCCGCATCGATCTTCAGTCCGGGAACCCTCAATCTCGCTTCCGGTATGTCGTTCGCCTTTTTCAACACGGCAGCCCACACGACGGCCGAAGTCACGGGCGCCTTCGGGCTGATGGAGTACGGCGACGCCTTCAAGTATGCGAACACTTATGACCTCCAGGCGCTCTATGCCCGTATGCAGGATGGCATCGAGAGGGATGTGTTTGCCGCCGCAATGCTTGGCTCGAGCATTCCAGGGAAACCGACGCCCTCAGAAATCGAAGACACCAAACGGCAGCTTCGGTTGGCGCTTGGCGGAATCATCATCCTGGAAAATATTGCGAAGAAGTTGAATGAACTGTATTCCACAGCGCTGAAGGACGCACCATAGAGGCGAGGACGCGTTCGATCGAGCACCTTCGTTTAACCACGAAGGACACGAAAGTGCGAAGGGCCCGGAGATTCAAAGACAGCCCAAATTGATGGCACAGCTGAGCAATGTCGTGGCGCTGGTTACAGGTGCGAGCCGTGGTGCGGGACGCGGCATCGCTCTCGAGCTTGGCGCCGCCGGGGCCACGGTTTATGTTACCGGTCGAAGCGTCGACGGCCGACCGACCACCGATGGCGTCCCGGGCACAATCGACGAGTCCGCCCGCGAGGTGACGGCCCGCGGCGGCCGCGGCTTCGCCGTCCAATGCGACCATACAGTCGACGCGGACGTCGCAGCGCTTTTCGGCCGTATCCGCGACGATCACGGGCGGCTCGACATCCTCGTCAACAACGTGTGGGGCGGCTACGAGAACAGCGAGTGTCGTCCTCTCCCGCTCGTGCCGTTTTGGGAGCAATCCCTCATTCAATGGGACGGCATGTTCACGGCCGGCGTCCGCGCGCATCTCACGGCCAGCCGCCTGGCCGTGCCACTGATGTTGTCCCGGCGCCGCGGGCTGATCGTGAGCACGACCGCGAATCTCGAGGCCCTCCCGTACATGCGCAATCTCTTCTACGACCTGGCGAAGAACGCCGTCGCCCGCATGGCTTGGGCCATCGCGCAGGAACTACGTGACAGCGGCATAGCCGCGCTTGCCGTGGCGCCGGGGTTCATGCGGACCGAGCGTGTCGTGGAGGCCTTCCGGCGTGCCGGTGCGGCGGAAGCCGTCAACGGCGCCGGCGGGCCGAAGGAGACAACCGCGTATCTTGGCCGTGCGATCGTGGCGTTGGCGTCGGATGAGCGGGTAATCGAGAAGTCAGGTCACCTCGTGGACGTCGGCACGCTTGCGCGCGAGTACGGTTTTACCGACATCAACGGGACGCAGCCGCCGCCCTTCCGCATCCCTGCGAGCACCTAGCGGATCCTCGCTTTGTTTGGTCTATCGAGCCGCGCATCCCGGACCTCCTTCCGGATCGCAGGCGTGGGCTTGGCGGTGTTGTGTGTCTTGGCGTTCGCGCTCACCGGCTGCCTGTAGAATGCCGTCGGAGGAATGATGATCTTCGCACGCCCGATTGCCTCATGCGCGATTGCCGCCGCGTTGGTGGTGATGGCGTCGGCTGGAGTGTCGCCGCGAGTAGAAGCCCAGCGGCCGCCGGCCGTCACAACCGCGAACTGGCCGCTTCATAACCTCGATCTGGCCGGAAGCCGTTATTCAACGTTGGACCAGATCAACACGTCCAACGTGAAAACGCTCACGCCGCGGTGGTTGTTTCAGTACGGCATTATCGATGGCGTCAGCAACCAGACGACGCCGGTCATCGTGGACGGCGTGATGTACGTGACCGATCCCCGCGGGGGTGTGTACGCCGTCAACGCCGCCGACGGACATCTCGTGTGGTCGTTCGATGTCACCAATCTCATCGGCGGCGGCAGAGACGCAGGGTACATATTCCGCAACCGGGGCGTTTGCTATTCGGACGGCGTCGTGTACACCGCTGCGGGGTCGTTTCTCTTCGCGCTCGACGCCAAGACCGGGAAGCCGATTCCCACGTTCGGGAGCAACGGCCAGGCCAGCGTGATTCTGGATGTGATCCAACAGCGATACCCGGACGTGAAGACGGCTATCAGCCTCGGATACTGGTTCACGACGGCGCCGCAAATCTATAACGGGGTGCTGTACATCGGCAGCACACGCAGCGAGAGCCACATCCCAGGCGGCCACGTGCTAGCGGTGGACGCAAAAACGGGCAAGGTCCTGTGGCACTTCAACACGATTCCGCAGGACGACAAGGATCAGGGCTGGGACACTGCTGGTCCCACCTGGGTCGGCGGCGAACGCAACGGTGGCGGCATATGGGAGACGCCGTCAATCGATCCCGAGCTGGGCCTGCTGTACGCCGCCGTGGCGAATCCATTCGGCGACAGCTCGAAGCGGGCCGGCATCAACCTGTTTACCGATTCGATCATCGCGCTGACGCTGAACACCGGCACGTTGAAGTGGTACTACCAGCAGACGCACCACGACGTGTGGGACTACGACTCCGGTAATCAGCCGATTCTGTTCGACATGCAGGTGCGGGGTCAGCGCGTCAAGGCGCTGGCAGAAGCCAGCAAGAACGGTTTCCTCTACATCCTGAACCGCGAGACCGGGCAGCCTGTGCATCCTGTCAAAGAGACGCCGGTACCCACCACCTCCTACCGGCCGGGCGAACAGCCCTGGCCGACGCAGCCAATTCCGCACACGGCCGCCGGAAAACCGATGGTGCCGGTCAGCCCGGTGACCCCCGTGGACATTCCGCCCGAGCGCATGGCGACACGAACACTCGCGCCGATGTTCACACCGCCGGGGCCGAACCAGATCAGGGCGCCCGGAACCGGCGGCGGCGCGAACTATGGACCGATCTCCTACAGCCCTCGCACGGGTTATCTCTACGTCAACGCGATCGACGACCCCACCGATTCGGGGCGTCCACCGAAGGGGTACTTCTCGGCGTACGATCCAACTACCGGAGAACTCGTGTGGCAGAAAGTGTTCGACGGTTTCGGACAGGCCGGCTCTGTCGTCACGGCGAGCGGCCTGGTGTTCGTGGGCAGTGGCAGCAACACCGCCGGCTACTTCATGGCATTCGACGCCAAGACGGGCGAGCTGCTGTGGAGGTTCAATACCGGCTCAGGGGTGTTCTCTTCACCCTCCATGTACATGGTGAACGGCGAGCAGTTCGTCACAGTCGGCTCGGGCGGCGGCGAGCGCGGCCGCAGAGGCGGGGACCTGATTCTCAGCTTCGCCCTGCCGAAACGGTAAAGCGCGCCGTGCCGATCCAACTTCAGCCGCCTCGTGATTCCCGGTCAGTCTGGTTGTTTCTTCTCCCGTGTGTGGCTCTCTTGTGGATGATCGGCTGCGGTCCGTCGCAAGGCAATCCGAAGGTGCCCGCTGGTGCCAAGAGCTCCGGTGGCGTGCACGGGGTCCTCGAGACCGACAAAGGCGCGATCCAGATCGAGTTCTTTGCGGCGGATGCCCCGAAAGCCGTCGAGAATTTCCGGTTGCTCGCCGAGCACGGCTACTACGACGGCTTGACGTTCCACCGCATTGTGAAGGGGTTCATGATCCAGGGCGGCGACCCTGCGGGCGACGGTACTGGCGGTCAGAGTGCGTGGGGTCCTCCCTTCGAGGATGAGATCAAGGAGGAGTCGGCACTCTATCGCGGCGGCTACCGGCGTGGCTTCGTCGCGATGGCCAACGCGGGACCAAATACCAACGGCAGCCAGTTCTTCATCCTTCATCAGGACTATCCGCTGACGCCAAACTACGTGATCTTCGCGAGGGTCACGGCAGGCCTGAACGCGGTCGACGCCATCGCCAGCACGCCGACCACCATCGGAGCTGATGGTGAGATGAGCCGGCCTATCACTCCGCCAATTATCAAGAAGGTCACGATTCGCCCGTAGCGAGGGTCTATGGATGACGAAGACGTCAGTCTGAACTCTCCCGAGTTGACCACAGCGGTCCCCATCACTCGTCGCGCGTTCGGTCAGACGCTTGGAATCGCAGCGGTCGCCGCCAGTACGCTGCACGGGCTCGCCAGCACGGTTTCGGCGCAATCAGGCACTCCACGGCCGACTGCGGGCGCATCTGACGAACTGTGCGACTTGAGCGCGATCGAGCTGGTGACGAGGATCCGTCGCAAAGATCTTTCCGCCCGTGAGGTGATGACGGCCCACCTGGCACGGATCGAACGCGTGAACCCGCGCGTGAACGCGATCGTGACCGTAGTGGCGGAGCGCGCCATGGCCGACGCAGCACGGGCTGATGAGCTGGCAGCCCGCGGTGGCACACTCGGCGTGCTGCACGGCCTGCCCGTTGCCCATAAGGACCTCGTCGACACGGCGGGCATTCGCACCACACGTGGCTCGCCGTTCTACCGCGACAATGTGCCCACCCGCGACGCGCTGATCGTGACGCGCATCCGCGCGGCCGGCGCCATCACGTGCGGCAAGACGAACACGCCTGAACTCGGTGCCGGGTCGCAGACGTTCAACAGCGTCTTCGGAGCGACACGCAATCCCTTCGACGTGACCAAGACCTGCGGTGGCAGCAGCGGCGGGGCGGCCGTCGCACTGGCCTGCGGAATGGTGCCGATTGCTGACGGTAGCGACACGGGCGGCTCTCTGCGCAATCCCGCCTCGTTCTGCAACGTGGTCGGAATCCGCCCGTCCCCAGGGCGAGTCCCGGGCAATTCGAGCACCTGGTCACCTCTATCAGTCTCGGGTCCGATGGCGCGGTCGGTCGCAGACGTGGCGCTCTTCTTGAGCGCGATTGCAGGACACGATCCGACCAGTCCGCTCTCGATCATGGAGGACGGCGGCCAGTTTCGAGCGCCGCTCGAGCGCGAGTTCAAGGGCGTACGAGTGGCCTGGTGGCGAGGTCTGGGGGGTATCCCGTTTGAGCCGGAGATCCGTCAGACCATCGACGCCAGGCGGCGGGTGTTCGAGGATCTCGGGTGCATCGTCGAGGAGGCCGAGCCCGACTTCGCAGGAGTGGACCAGGCGTTTCCAGCTCTCCGCTTCGCGGCCAATCACCCGCAGTATGCGCCGCTGGTCCGCGAACGGCCCGATTGGGTGAAGGATACGATCAAATACGAGGTCGCGGAGGCCGAGCGGATGACCGCCGCGGATATCGGGCGCGCGCTTGCCCGGCAGGCGCGGATGTACGAGCAGAGCCGCCAGTTCTTCGAGCGGTACGACTACTTCATCCTGCCCGTGACACAGGTAGCGCCATTCGACGTGAACGTGCCCTATCCCACGCAGATCGCCGGAACGCCCATGGCCACCTATATCGACTGGATGCGGTCATGCTGGTATGTGACCTTCATGTCGAACCCGGCGATGTCCGTCCCCGCCGGATTCACGGCCATGGGGCTGCCGATTGGCATCCAGATCGTCGGACGGTACCACGGTGAGTGGAGCCTCCTTCAGATGGCTCACGCCTTTGAGCAGGCCACGCAATACGGGAAGAGGCGCTCAGCACTCCTGAACGCCTGACGGATGGAACCGGACGCGAGAATCGGCAACGTACGAGGCGCCTGGCTTTCGCGAATGGCTGCGGCGAGCGAACGGTGCACGCGGAGGTCCTTCCGGTGACAGTGCAGCAAGTCGCCGTGATTCCTTTCCAAAAGAATCCTGCCCTCCAGGTGCTCCTCATTCGAAAACTGCCGGACGGCAGCTGGGGTGTCCCCAAGGGCGGGATTGCGGACCACGGAAACGACTTTCGTGAGGCCGCGCGTCTGGAATGCCTGGAAGAGGCCGGCGCGGACGGACGGCTTGGCCCGGACTTCGTTGGTGATTTCAGCTATTGGCGAGCAGACCAGGAATACCATGTGCGTGTCCTCCTGATGGAAGTCACGGGTCTTCGCGATCGATATCGTGAACGGGGATACCGGGAACGAAGGTGGGTTTCGATCAGTGAAGCGGTCCGCATTCTGGGCCGGGAACCCCTGCGCAGGCTCGTTGGTGAATTACCTCGTTGGGTTGCAGATGATGAGAATGCCTCCGAACCAGGCGCTGCATCTGACCGCCGCGGCATCTAGCGTTTTCGGGATTCAGCGCCTCCCAGTGCCGCGGCAGGTGAGCCCGGTCGTTGGCGACATGAACAATACGCGCTTCTCATGACGCCGCCGTGAGGAAATTGGCGATTCAACACCTGCCTCCCGTAACGATCGAAGGTCATCGGTCCTCCGGTGCGGGTGGTCCCGACCACCCGATGCGCATGGCCACGCGGCGAGCGGCCGGACTCCGTGCCGGTGGGTGGACCGGCGAACTGCGCGAGCAAGTCGAGGGCTACTTCGATGGCCTTGCGGGTGAGTGGCACACGCGAACCTCTCCGCAGCGGACGGCCATTGTGATGGATGCACTCTTGCGCGGGCTCGGCCCAATTGACTCGCCCGTTGGTCTTGCGGTGGAGGTTGGCAGCGGCATCGGCACCTATTCGAATCTGCTCGCGGAACGCTTTGCGACGGTTCTGGCGGTCGACCTCTCGCTGGCAATGTTGCGACTCACGCCGATCGGACCCGCCCATCGGATACAGGCCGACGGGTCCGCGCTACCGGTGGGCGATGCATCGGCCGCGGCAATCGTGCTGATCAACGCCTTCTTGTTTCCCGCCGAAGTCGAACGCGTTCTGTCACCAGATGGCTCATTGGTCTGGGTCAACAGTAGCGGCGAGCAGACGCCTATTTATCTCTCGGTAGATGATCTTGTGGCGGCGCTGCCGGGCGAGTGGACGGGCACTTCGAGCCGGGCAGGCGACGGTCACTGGTGCGTGCTTCGGCGAGCGTGAGTAGAGATTGGAAGCAAGGAGATATCGATGAAGCTACTGGCGTCGAGATGGATACCTGTTGCTATCGCAACTGCAGCCTCCAGCATGATCGCAACTCAGCCTCTGCATGCCGAATTGATCGAAATGACGAAGAAGGTGGCGGGCGCGACTGTTCACTATAAGGTCGTGTTGCCGAATGGGTACGATTCGGGGAGGGCGTATCCAGGGATCCTCGCGCTCGGCGGTGGCCCTCAAACAATGAACACTGTCGACGGCATCCTCATGCGCAACTTTCGCGCAGAAGCGGAGAAACGCGGGTATATCGTCGTTGCGCCAGCGGCTCCGGACGGTCAGCTGTTTTTCGAGGGGGGCGCGCGCATCTTTCCTGAATTCTTGAAAATGGTTCTCGCCGACTACAAGATTCAGGACGGAAAGTTTCATCTCGCGGGACCATCAAACGGCGGGATCGCGGCATTTCATGTGGCTGCGGCAAATCCCCAGTACTTCCTCTCCGTAACCGCCTTCCCTGGATACATGTGGGAGCCCAATCCAGCCAAGCTTCAGGCGATTTCGAAAATGTGCGTGTTCATGTACGTGGGCGAATTGGACGAGTACAGGTGGCACGACGAAATGAAGAGGGAAGCCGAATTCCTCCGTTCCAAGGGCACCCTCGCACGCTACACCGTCGAGAAAGGTCAGCCCCATCGACTGGACACACTCGCGGGAGCCAATGCCGGACGCCTGTTCGATGGATTTGAAGAAACCAAAAAGGGATGCAGCCAATAGGGTCCGTCTCTGGCTCCAAAGGACGGGGCAACGCCGAACACACATGACCGATACCTCCTCACCGCCGATGGTCGTTGCAGACGTTGTCGCCCCAGTCGAAATCGCGCTGCCGTTCAAGGGTCTGGTGGCCGTCGTCGTCGGCAACTGGCTCGAGTTCTACGATTTCCTCGTCTTCACCTTCTTCGCCGTGATGATCGGCGACGCTTTCTTTCCCGGGGAGTCGGAGATCGCCAGATTGCTGAGTGCGCTCGCCACGTTTGGTGTCGGTTTTCTCACGAGGCCGCTTGGCGCTGCGATCATCGGCGCCTATGCGGATAGAGTCGGACGCCGCGCCGCCCTGACGCTCACGCTCATGCTCATGTCGCTCGGCTCGGCCCTCGTGGGGCTGACGCCGACTTATGCACAGATTGGCCTGACTGCCCCGATCATTCTCGTCGTTGCGCGGCTCATCCAAGGCTTCTCCTGCGGCGGCGAGGTCGGCCCGGCGACGGCATACCTGCTCGAATCAGCGCCCATCGAGAAGCGGGCCGCCATCACGGCGTGGCAGGGCCACAGCCAGCAGCTCGCGATCTTCATGGGCAGCCTCGTGGGGGTCATTCTCGCGGCGAACCTGTCGAAGGAGCAGCTGTATGACTGGGGTTGGCGGGTGCCCTTCCTGCTGGGAGTGTTCATCGCGCCGGTCGGCCTGTACATCCGCCGCCAGCTCCCGGAAACGATCGCAAGGCACGAGAGGCATCGGTCGGGCACAGCCGTGCTCGCCGATCTCATGCGGCATCATTCGCGCGCCGTCATCTTAGGCATCCTCATCATCTGCGGCGGGACCATCTCGACCTACGTGTTCAACTATATGACCACGTACGCGATCACCACGCTCCATCTCTCCCCGACGATCGGCACCGCGTTGGCGATGACGGGGAGCCTCGCCGCGATCGCCGGACTTGCCGTCGGTGCCTGGGCGGATCGATTCGGACGCAAGCCGATGCTCATCGCGTCGCGTGTGATCTTCGTGATGATCATCTACCCGGTGTACCTCATCATCACCTCGCCGACCGCGTCGGCGCCCGTGATCGTCACGCTCAACATGTTGCTGAATTTCATCTTCTCCACTGGGATCGGGGCGACCTATGCGTTCCTGACGGAAGCGTTCCCGAAATCCGTGCGGTCGAGCGGACTTGGCATTCTCTACGCCTTGGCGGTGACGATATTCGGCGGCACGACCCAGTTCGCCGTGGCGTGGCTCATCGACTGGACAAAGGATCCGATGGTCCCGGCCTGGTATCAGATCATCGCGAACGTCGCAGCGATCATCGGGGTCATGCTGCTGATGCCACACGCGGAAGTGCTGCGTGAACGGGCTGCTCATGTGACTGCCAAGGCCTGAGTCGCCCGTAGCTGAACACGGTCATCCGCATTCTGCTGTTGTGTAATAAGCTGCGGCGAATTTTCGAGCGGACGTGTCCGAATGATTTCAGGAGGCTGCATGAAGCTCAGAGGATCCTTCATCTCCATTGTTGTTGCGTACCTTGCGGTTGTCGCGTCATCGGCGTGGGCGCAGGACCTTGGTCCCCATTTTCGCAAGATCAAAGAGGGGATCTACGTCCAGTCAGCGCGGGAGGTGAACTCAACTTCCACCATCATTCTCACCGAAGAGGGAGTGGTTATCGTCGACACCGGTCAGACCCCGATCGACTCCCGAGAGGTGATGGAGGCCGTCAAGAAGCTGACGCGGCTGCCAGTTCGCATGGTCATCAATACCGAAGTCCATCCCGATCACACAACGGGCAACTTCGTCTTTTCTCCTCCGGCGCTCGTCATCAATCACGCGGATGCATCCGAGGCGATGCGCAAGGCCTACGATCCGGAGCGGGCCAGCGCGCTGGCCAAGCAGTCTCCTGAGATGCGCGACGCAGTGCGGGGTTACCGCCTGGTCACGCCGCACATCGAATATCGGGACAAGACGACCTTGCGTATCGGAGAGAGGACCTTCGAACTGCTGCATTTGAAAAATGTCCATAGCGAGGCCGACACCGCGGTCTGGCTTCCGACAGAGCGGGTTCTTTTTGCGGCGTCGGTCGCGATTCCGAATTCGATTAATAACATCCGGCCTTTCGTCGCCATTCCCGACATGCTTGCGGCGATCAAGATGATGAAGTCTCTGAATCCCGAGATCGTCGTCCCCGGACACGGCTCGTTCGGCACGACGAAAATCTTTGACGACGGCCAGCGCTACTACGAGTTGCTTCTCGAGCGCGTCGGCGTCATGGTGCGCGAAGGCAAATCCCTCGACCAGATCAAGCGGGATCTGCGCATGCCAGAGTATGGAGACTGGTCGTACCAGGAGCGGATGCCCACCAATATCGAGGCGGCGTACCGGGCGGTGAACGGAAAGTAGGTTCGTCGGGCAAGCCTTGCGACCGAGGCAAACAGGGCGCTGCAGCCGCCGAGCCGCGCGCACCGAACACCAAATCGCCGAAGTCGTCCCGCGCGGTTCGCGGCGACACGAACCGCGGACTGGCGTGTTCGTGGCCGATCGCAAGGTCGCCGATCTTGAACAGATCGTCGAGACAATCGCGCGAAACGACGTAACCGAAATCCGGGGTCCTGTCGTAGCTCGGGGATCTGTGCTCGGCGCCGTTCTGGGCGGTTGGCTGGGATTCGCCGTTGGTGTGGTCCCCGGTCTTGGCGGTGCGTCACCAGGTGTAACCTGGTCTTTGTTGATTGGCTCTATGACCGGCGGTGCGTTCCTCGGGTTCCATTGGTCGAGTCATGAGACAGTCGAGTCATGAGACAGAGGGTGTTATTTACCGCGTACCGTGAGACCCGTTGAGC
>DAIRVG010000173.1:0-12506 GCA_036802945.1 Vicinamibacterales bacterium | reverse complement strand
AACAGTTACGAGAACGCGCACAAATGGAGCCCGGGCGACGAATCACTTGCTGCGACGATGATGGCCGAACAGCTGTTCGGCAGCGAGCCCCGGAGACCATAGACAGGCCCCCCCTGTTCTTTGGAAGACCTGAGTCTGGCAATGTTGAAGTGGCAGGAACCCCCTTATCAAATTGATCTCTGAACGCCAATCGGAGCCAGATTCGTGCGACGGAAGACGAAGGTATGGGGACTACTTAGCATGTCAACTTGATTCGGGTTGACGTCGGTCGGAGTGATGGCGGACTTCTCCAGGAATGGACGTCGGGCCTGAGACGGGTGCCGGTTTGCCGATCGTCGTTCCTAGCGCCTCCTTAATCCGGACTATCGTCTCGTGACTACACCTTTGACTTCGATGGGCTTGTCGGCGTCGTACTGCGCTGAGAAGGAATGATGCGCCAGCGCGGGCAGCGGCCACATAAGGAGCGCGGTGCCCGCCGCTGCGGCCATCGACCGGATGTTCATGACCATGCGGGACCTATCCTATTTCGTTCCTGGGCTCCTCGCCAGCGGCGGCGCGGTCTTCGGCGGCGTTCGATGGTGCGTCGCTTGTTCGTACGCGTACGCAAGCTTGAGCAGCGTCGGCTCCGTGTAGGCAGGTCCAAAGAACGTGAGGCCGGTGGGCAGGCCGCCCTCGCTGTAGCCGGAGGGCACGGTCATGGTGGCGGCAAACACCAGGAACGTGTTCAGCGTGGAGATGTAGTTGTTACCGGTCTTGTACGGCGGGGTCAACGCTTCCGCCAGCGTGATAGGCGGAATCTCCACGGTCTTGTGGACGATCGCGTCGAGCCGATTGTCAGCCGTGACCTTGGCGATATTGATCGTGAGTTGCTCCCGCGCGCGCAGGTACTGGCCCCACTGCGCCCAGTCGGTCTTCGGCTGAAGGGCGCGCCACTGCGTCGCCTTCGTCGGCGGGATCGCCTTGTCCATGTCTGGATGCTTTCCGATCGCTTCCCGGGTTCGGAACGGCCAGTCAGGCGTGCGGCCCAGATAGAGCTGCATGGCTTCCTCGGCGAGCTCGGGGTGCGTGGCCCGTACCGCCATCAGTTTCTTGAGATCTGGAATGACAAGCGGGTCGACGACTGTCGCGCCCGCGGCCTTCAGCTCGGCGAGGTTTCGCTCGAACACGACATCCACAGCCTTGAATTCCGCAGATGCGGGATCGGTGGCGTTGCCCAGCACTTCGCGAAGCACGCCAATGCGCGCCCCTTTGAGGCCGTTCCGGTCCAGGTACTTCGAATACGGCACGTGCTTCACGTTGACGCCGAGCGCAGTCAGCGGATCTTCAGGGTCGTATCCGACCATGACGTCGAGCAGTCTCGCGAGATCCGTGACGGTGCGCGCCATGGGTCCAACTTGCGCGGGCGTGGTGGGGTAGCCGTCCCACATGCCGGTTCTGCTGACGAGGCCTGGCGTCGGCCGAAGCGTGACGAGGGCGTTCCATCCGCCTGGACGGCGAATGGACGCGGCCGTCTCTTCGCCGAGCGCAAGCATCGAGAGATTTGCCGCGAGCGCCGCGCCCGATCCGCCCGACGAGCCGCCGGCGGTTCGCGTCGGATCGTACGGGTTGCGCGTGGAACCGAACATCGACCCGTACGTGTCGCCGGCGGCGAATTCGCTCAGCGTCGTCTTTCCAAGAATGATCGCGCCCGCCCTGCGGAGCCTGTCGACGACGAACGCGTCCTTCGGAGGCCGATAATCCTTGAACACGAGCGTCCCAAGCGTCGTCGGCATCCCCGCGGTGTCGATTTCGTCCTTCACGAGGATCGGGATGCCGTGCAGCGGGCCGACCCGCCCCGTGCGCTTGAACTGCGCATCCAGCCGGTCGGCGTCCTCGAGCGCATGCGGGTTGATCGTGATGATCGAGTTCAGGAGGGGACCGCGCTTGTCGTAGGCGTCGATCCGATCGAGGTACTGCTGCGTCAGCGCGCGGGCGGTCAGCGTGCCCCTCGCGAACGCGGCGTGGACGTCGGCGACCGACGCTTCAACGACCCGGAACGGCGCGGCGGCGGGTTTGGCGCTTTGCGCCTGGCCGACGACGCCGCACATGATGAAGGCGATCGCGGCCAATTGAAGGGTTCGTCTGCTCATGAGTCCGGCCTCGTGGTGCCCAGCATAGCGCACCAACGCTGTGAAATTTGAGGTGCGCTAACTCGCGTGTTTCGAAGCGTATCGCTTGCGATTATTGGCCTGACGGCGGCCGTTGGCGCCGCCGCCTGCGGGCAGACCTCTTCTGAAAGTCCGGCCAGCGCGGTCGAGCAGTTCTACGCGACCAAGACCGTCACGATCGTCGTCGGCTCGGACGCCGGCGGCGGGTTCGACACCACCGCGCGCCTTGTCTCTCACCACATCGGCCGGCATATACCCGGTAATCCAACGGTCATCGTCCAGAACATGACTGGCGGCGGGATGGTTGCCGCGAGCTACGTCTACAACGTCGCGCCGAAAGACAGCACCGTGATCGGGCTCTTTCACGAGGCACAGGTAATGAGCCAGCTCACGGGCGGCGAAGGCGTCGACTTCGACCTGCGCAAGGTGTCGCCGACTGGCCCCGCCCGACGCCGGAGCCGCCGTGCGTAGGCCGCACCGACGGCTCGCACCAATGCCGGATGGACTCGTGGCTGACAATCGCTGGCGGGAACCGGTAGCGTGGATATTGCGCGACATCGTCGGGCATCCGGCTACTGTGCCCGCGGTCGCATCAAGTTGACAATGCCCAACGAGCAAGCACCAACTTCCCAAAGAGGATGATTTCTAGAAGGTCCACCCTATCGTGAAGCTGACGCCCACATCGTCCCGGCTGACGCCCGCCACTTGCGGCTCGCTGTCAAACGTGTCGTAGGCCGTGATCGACGTGATGAAATCCTTGAATAGTTCGCGCGACACCTTCGCGTCTAGGTTGGCCCGGACACGTCCGGGGCGATTCAGCTCGGGAAACACGAGCAGCGACAGATCCACGGCGCTCTTCGGATAGTCGTGCCGGTAGAAGGCTGTCGTGACGTTCGCGACCGCGTCGAGGTCGTCGATCGTGCGGCCGTCGGTCAGCCGCTCGCGGCCCACCGCGCCGCCAAAGGCCACCAGCGTCTCGCGGCGACTCGAGCGTGCGACGTACCGGCCGGCGGTCAGCGCGGCCGCGGTAGCGAGCGAAAGACCCAGGTCGCCGTTGCGCGCGACAAACACGAACGGGTTGACCATCCAGCCGTTGCCGCGAAAGCGCATGTAGCCGGATTGCAGCGTGAACTGCGTGAACGTCTCCGATCCGCTCTCCCACGTCAGGTTCGACACAAAGCTGGTATACGCCTTGTACAACGGCCGGCGATAGGCGGCATCCACTTCGACGGTCGTCTGGCCGATGCCGCTCGACTTCGTGTAGCTGCCGCCGACGTCGAGCGTCCCGTCGATCCGATCGAGGAACCCTTCCCTGATCGGTACCAGCGACACGACGTCCACAAACGGCAGGACGATCGCCGTGCCGTTGCCCGCAACCACCTGCAACTGCGCGTTGGGCGCCGGAGCGAGCACCCCGATGTACCGCGCGTCGCTCGTCGTGACGACCTCATACTGAAGCGCTGTCGTCACGGCGGTAATCTTGTCCCACTCGATGTAAATCGTGCCCGCATCGTCGGTGCTCAGCTTAAGCTGGCCGCGACTCAACCGCTTCACCTCGCCGGTGAAGCGATAGCCGTTGTTGAGGATGACGATGTCGGTCTTGGCGGCGAAGGCGGTCGCCGTGACGAACAGGACGATCGTCGCCGCGGCGCATAGCGGGAGTCCGGTCGAACACTGGAACGTCACATCGGCCTCACCGCATTTCGTCACCGGCAACGGCCCGGCCGACGATCGCTCCCCGTACGTTAGGCATCAGAGTCTCGCATCAGACCTGCGTCGGCTGCTGAAAGCAAAGGAGCCGCCGGTCGAGCGTCAGAATCTGTTTCGCGGCAATATCGCTGCGATACCAGCCAGGAGAACCGGCAACGACCAGGCCCAATCTGCCAACAAGGAGATCGCAAGAGCGCCCGCGACGCAGCCGACGAAGAAACCGGCGATGAGCTTCGCCGTCTTTGTCAGTTGCTCACTGGCGCCTTCCGTCAACGGTCGATGGCGCGACAACGTGTCGAGCATCGAGATGACAGCTTTTGTCAGATTACCCGTCATCACGGCAGCCGACGGCGCCCCGGGCACGGCCAGCCGCAGGAACGCATACTGACACGCCATGGCCGAGACCGCGATGATCGCGGTCACGTCAGCGATCAGTCCTTTCCGATCGAGAGCAGGACGCTGGACGACGCTCAGGATCAGCACACACGTGAGCAACGCGAATTGGACGTGGAGGAGAGGCCGGCCCCACGCGGCATCCTGGCTCTTGATCAATTTCGCGATGAACCAGACCGCCGCGACCGCGAGGACGAAGACGGGCACCGCCACGATCTGCGGGACGTTGGGAGGTCCGCCGTGGACCAGATGCGCGGCAATGATGACGATGTTGCCCGTGACGTGGGCCGTGAACAGCCCGAGGCTCAGGAATCCGATCACGTCCACGGCGCCTGCGATCATGCTGAGTAGTACCGGCAGCTGCCACTTCAATCGCGCGACATCGCGAGTGTCGCGCAGCACGACGGCGGACCGCGTGTTGGACATCGCCAGATACAACACAGCCGTGCAAGAAGGCGACCCTGGCGGTCCTGTAGTCAGCGCCGTCTATTTGAGGGAACGACATCGTCTTCTGCCCGAACTGCTGGCCAACATCGCGGCGGTCGAAGCCCTGGAGGCCGCCGAGTAGCAAAGGGCCGTGATCTGGTCGACCATCGATTGATGTCAGAGCCAGCGACCGTCACTCCTTTCACGCTCTTACGTATGGCGTTCGCCTTGCACCCGGCGGCGGCGGCATCACGCTGCGCAGGTCCTTGGAGTGGAGGCAACAACATGTCCGATATGCGTAAAGAAACAGACAGCCTCGGGGTGGTTGAAGTGCCTGCGGACAAGCTCTGGGGCCCTCAGACGCAGCGTTCGCTCGAGTATTTCAGCATCGGCAAGGATTTGATCCCACGGGAGATGATTCCTTCGTACGCGATTTTGAAAAAGGCCGCGGCGACAGCCAACCATGACAGCGGGAGGTTGGACGCTCAACGGTACAAGTTGATCGTGCAGGCGTGCGACGAAATCCTCGCAGGACAGCATCACGACATGTTCCCGTTGCACGTGTGGATGACTGGAAGCGGTACACAGTTCAACATGAATGTGAACGAGGTGATCTCCAACCGATGCTGTCAGCTTGCGGGCACGGCACTCGGAAGCAAAACGCCGGTGCACCCGAACGATCACGTAAACATGTCGCAGTCGTCGAACGATTCGTTTCCATCAGCCATGTCGATTGCGGCTGCCGTCAATGTGAAACAAGGCCTGATTCCGGCGCTGACGGCCCTGCACAACTCCATCAACGACAAGGCGCAAGCCTGGAAGGACATCGTCAAGATCGGGCGGACCCATATGCAGGACGCCACACCGCTGACCTTGGGCGAAGAGTGGTCGGGCTACGCGGGGATGCTGGCGGATGATCTCGAGCGCGTCGAGAGCGCACTGCCGGGGGTGTACCGCCTGGCTCTCGGCGGGACCGCCGTGGGTACCGGCCTCAACTCGGCGCCGGGATTCGCCGAGGCGGCAGCAAGCGCGATCGCCGCGCTCACAGGCTTGCCCTTCATTACGGCGCCCAACAAATACACGGTGCAGGGCGCCCATGACGCGCTCGTGCAGTTGTCCGGCACGCTTCGCACTCTGGCGGTCTCCCTGTACAAGATTGCCAATGACGTTCGCTTGATGTCGTGCGGTCCCCGCGCTGGCTTTGCGGAATTGGAGGTTCCTGCAAATGAGCCAGGTTCATCGATCATGCCCGGCAAAGTGAACCCTACCCAGTGTGAGGCCCTGACCATGATTGCCGTACAGGTCATGGCGAACGACGTCGCGGTTGGCTTCGGAGGTGCGGGTGGCTACTTGGAAATGAACGTGTACAAACCGCTGATGATCTTCAACGTCACTCACTCCATTGCGATCATGACTGACGGCATGACTAACTTCGGCAAATTCCTGATTGAGGGCACGGAGCCCAATCTGAAGAAGATTAATGAATACGTCGAGCGCTCGCTGATGTTGGTGACAGCCCTCTTGCCGGTGATCGGCTATGACAAGGCGTCCAAGATCGCGCACTACGCGCTCGATAACGATCTGACGCTCAAGACGGCCGCCATGAAACTCGGCTTTGTCTCCGAGGCGGAGTTCGATCGCATCGTCGATCCCCAAAAGATGGTGAAGCCCTATGTGGCATCTGCCGCCTGATCGTTCGGCGAGGCTGGCCGAGCGTCGCTGGTGACTTTTCTATCGCGGGTTTGCCTGGGGGTAATTTGGGGGTCCAACAGGGATTTCGAGCGATTCTGTCGATTTGATAGTGTGGGTTTATCGAGCAATATCAAGAAATGGGCCTGTTTTTGAACTGTGTCAAGTTCGACTCCCGCCGCCTCCACCATCCCTCTCTCGCGGCGCTCGTTCGGTCTGGTGTCGGCGCCGATGTCAGGCGCTCGGCCATCGGCGCTGCGCGCCTCGGCCTTCGGGCACGACTCCCGCCGCCTCCACCATCTTCTTTCTTTGGAATCAGGCAGTTACGCTGCCTGTTCCCGCCGCCTCCAGATTGTTACCACCGTGGAGGACTGCGTCCTGAATCCAGTAGTCTGATCGCTGCGTCGAGCGGTGCTGGACTCAAGTGCATGTATTGCTGCGTCGTCGCGGGGGCCTGCTGGCCCCCAGCCGAGGTACAGAATCCAGAGATAGGCAGAATGCAAACGGCCTACGCCGTCGTCTTTCGCGGCGCCTTCGCGGCCTCCGCGTCGAGGCGGGCGGAGATCGCGTCGAAGGCGGCCAGCTTTGCCTGCTCAATCGACGCGATGGCATAGTCGATCGCGAAGCTCGCGTCGTCCTCCGCGTCCTCGGCATCCCGCTCAGCGATCTTGGCGTCAATCGCGTGCTTCTTCTCAGAGACGCGCGTCTTCAACGCGTCCATGTCGGCGCCGAGCTTTGCTTCCATTGCGCCCCATTTCGAGGAGCCGGCGTCGCGGGCGGCCTTGACCGACTGCTTCACCTTGTCGATCGCCGCTGCCGCACTGGTACGCGCTTCGGCGGCGCGTGACACCAACTTGTCATGTCCTTCCTTCTGCGCTGCCGTGACGGCGGTCTCGAGATTCTTCGCGCGAACTGACAGGTCGGACAGCTGAGCAGAGAGTGGCTTCACCATGATGTACCTCCACAAGAAAGTTGTTCAGAACATTTGGACTAAGACGACCGCAGCTGGTTTCGCATGTGAATGTTCAGAAGCAGCGACACGCGGCCTCATGGCCATTGACTCCACGCCCGCGGTTACGGTGCGTGAGAAGAGTCGGGCGATGAGGAAGCAGACGGCATGCCGCAGGCGACGAATTGACGCCACTCTCCACTCGAATGGAATCTCGCTCGATCCGTCTTGAAACTCGCAACGCGTCACGCGAGCGCCGGGACCTGTTAACGGTATTTCGTGAACTCACGAAAGGTGGTGGGCATCTCGGGACCGCCTGGACCCCGATCCGGAACGGCTCGCCCGGCTCAACGAGCTGCAAGCCTCGACCGCTCGTGAGAGCGCTCGGCGGCGGGGTCATCGGCTCCAGCGCGACATCGTCCTTGGCCTTCAGAGCAAACACCTGCGCGTACCGGTAGCCCGCGAGCAACTCTACGGTGGTCCGGGCGGCCCGCCCCTGCGATGGAGAGCGACGGGGATCCCTGAATGATGGGTCGAGGGAGGATTTGACCAATTCTGTCGATTTGAGAATGGCAATGGCTGTTCCTCTTGATGGTCATTTTTCTTGCTCTCTTTGGGTTGAGGTCCGGGCAGGTCGACGGAAACCGCAGACGCAATGAGGAGATTCGAAACACATCGGCACGATTGAGATCTCGACCCGCAGGCCGGGTGCAACCGTGGTCACCGCTGCGCAGTGATTGAAAATGCGATCTCGAGCTTGTCCTTCACTGCGACAACGCCGCCGACGGAGATAGGCTTGATACCGAACTCCGTCTGTCTGACGGCGAAGCGTCCGTTGGCGATCAATGAGCTGCCGGCGAGCTCCACGTGCACGGGCGCGGATGCTGGCCGCGTGACATCGCGAATGGTGAGTCGACCGGCAACGACGACGTCGAGTGTCGCCCCTTCTTGTCGCTTCACGGTGACGCTGGTGCTCTCGAACGTGATGCGCGGGAACCGTGTCACGTCGAGCACTTTGTCGCTCTCCATCGCCTCCTGCACCTTCGGTCGATCCTTGGGTGGCTCGTCCGCCCCGGAGACTTTCAGCGACGATGCTGCGATGACTATGCGCACTTGTGAGCGAGACGGATTGCCGGGATCGATGTCGAGCGCGCCGCTCTCGACAGGCCCGCTCACCTCATGTGTGTGGCCCGCGAGGAAGCTGAACGCGCCAGCCTTTCCGACGACAATTGTCAGCCGGCTCTTCATGGCATCGACCTGATACGTATCGCTAGCGGCGCGTGGCTCCAAGGACCACACTGTTGCGAGCAGTGCGAACGTAGCTGCGATCCACAGTCGAGGCCGCATTTCAATGACGGGAGTTGCAAGACACGAACCTTGACGGACCACCGCCGCATGACAAGCAGAGCTCTGTACACCTGGAGCGAAAGGGGTCGGCTGCGAGGACAATGTCGAGTCCGTTTGTTTGCGTCGAACCGGGATTTCTAGCGATTCTGTCGATTTAAGAGTGTCCTTTTGTCGAGCAATATCAAAAAACCGGCCTATTTTCGAAACGCTCTCAAGTTCGACTCCCGCCGCCTCCACCACTCGACTCGCTCACGTTGTTCGCTCGCTCGTGGTGTCGGCGCCGATGTCAGGCACTCGGCCATCGGCGCTTCGCGCCTCGGCCTTTGGGCACGACTCCCGCCGCCTCCACCACCTATCGTCTTCTATCTGCTGGAGTTAGCAGGTAGCTTCTCCTCCGTCTCCAGAATGTCTCCAAACCCGTAGGTGGGTTTGGGCTGCTCCAACAACCTGATCGCGCCCTCCAGCGCGGCCGGACTGAGGTGCATATACCGCTGCGTCGTCGACAGGTCCTTATGCCCGGCCAGCTCCTGAATCGCTTTCCCGACCCTCACCGGTGCGCGCCTTGCGGGATCACAGGTCTTGTTCCATCAACTTGAACGTCGGCAATTTTCACTTCGCGCTCGAAGTCCCTTTTCTGATGCGATAGGCAGCTACCCGTGGCATCGCGCTCGAGTGCTCGGCTAAGAAGCGGGACAGTACGAGGTCGTGCGCCGCGGCCCATCAACAAGACCAGCGATCGACGTCCCCTGATGGAGCGATGCTGAGGAGCCGCGCACCGCCATGTGGCGAAGGTGTGTAGGGCGCTTGTTAACTTGATAGTGCCAACATGGTCGCACGCATTCCGACGAGCAAACGCTGAACTACAAAGTTCATTTTCAACGAATGCCTATTCCCCGTTCGCTCTTTCTTTCCCGCCCAGCCATCTCCACGTGACGACGGTGAGCCCGATAAGGATCGCCACGCTTCCGCCGAATGTTAGCGCGGAGACCATGGGACTCTGGTTCGCAGGAGAAGCGAGAAAATTTGTCAGTAAAAGCCCGACCGTGATACCGCCCCAAGCCCAAAGAATGGCAATCTTTCCCCAGTGCCAACGGCGAATGCTCAAATCGCGACTCCGTCACCCGGCGCATCCGCGCACCTCGGCGCTGAAGACCCCGGCGCTTACCTGCATCTTCACCGCGCATCCCAAGCCGATGATACTGAGCCGGGCGCTCTCGAGCAGATGCAACCAGAACCCCGAAGACCTTGCGTCGGGCGTGACTGCTGCACCGTCGTTTTCGACTTTGCCGTCGATCAGCAAGCCGTCGGTCACTTTGTTGAGGAGCTTGGCCAGTTCAGCGGGCGGCAGCGCACCGAGCGCGAACACCGCTCGGTCCTTCGGAAATGCTTTAAGCTCTGGGTACGCAGTAGTCACCACGAGGAACGGACCCTCCGACGGCCGAAGAGACAGCGCGCGACAGTAGCCGGCGTTTCGCCTCACGTCAACGTTCTCGGACAATTTCGCGTCACCAAGAGTTGCCTTCCTTTTCCAGAACCAGACCGCCAGATTGTCGTCGCCGATCGCAACGCCTAACACCCGGAAACGTCGGTACAAGTCCGCGAGCTCCTTGCTCTTATCCGGCGTAACCCAGTCGGGCGTGCAGACCAAGAAGAGCGCCCATGACCGGTAGCTGTCCCGTGGGATCTCCGCGGTAGGGCCGATTAGCTCGATCGGAGTTATGACGGCGAACGCTGTAGCGGCGTGCGCGAGGTAGACAGAAAGCACCAGAAAGCACCCGCCACGCATATCGCGCTCCCTCTAATCGGATTGACGGCGCAGGCTGTCGGTCAGTACGCGAGCATCCTAGTGTGGAACCAGGACGAAAACAACATTCTCCTTGGTATCGCGCGCCTGGACCTCGCCTCGCTTTTAGCCGGTACGCGTGAGACATTTCGACTGACAACGTGAGTAATAGTCAGGCACGTCACGCCTACCCCACGCATCGCGAGTGCAAGGCAGGCCTCGATCGCCTTTTCGAGGCGCCGGGCTGGGTCAATGTACTAGAGGAGTCCGCGCCTTCGAGTGCGGTGATGCTCACGGGCGGAGGCGCTCCCCTCAAAGATCTAGCTGTGATAAAAGCGCTATTGGCATCCGGC
Source organism: Vicinamibacterales bacterium (assembly GCA_036802945.1). Lineage (GTDB taxonomy): Bacteria > Acidobacteriota > Vicinamibacteria > Vicinamibacterales > UBA2999 > Gp6-AA40. The sequence continues at coordinate 1,709 of DAIRVG010000173.1, read as the reverse complement.
TACTTTGCCCACGCTCTCCTCAAGTGGACAATGCCTCGACCACGCCCTCGAAGACTTCCGTGTTGGTACGACGCCAAGGGCTCCTCGGACCGGATTCGGCGGTCATTGACACGCGACGTCGGGAGATTGATCATCGCGCCGCCATTCACAGTGACGGGTCTTTCCCGATTGGCGAGGCTCGCAGGACTTGGTCAGGAGGGCACCTGTGACACACCATAACGCGCTGACAACTGCCCGGTGTGCGGCTATTTTCTCGGATGAAATCACCGCCGCTGGTGGGACCATCGCCGACTCGTTCGACGATGGTCGTCTGTTAATCGTTCGAGCGATTCTTCCGCGTGTCGCCGAGGTGCGGCCCAACGATCGGCTCCAGGGCGGTGTCGCTCTACGCGCGTCAACCATTGGAATCTCGGTCTGTCCCTATGTGTTACGCGCGATGTGCACCAACGGAATGATCTTTCCGTTGTCGATCCGGTCTGGTCGAATCGAGATTGGTGGCGACAGAGACACAGCGCAGGTCGAGGCCGCGCTTCGGGTGGCGATTCGCACCTGCGGTGCTCCAGAGGCATTTGCCGATGCGACGCGTGATATCCGCAGCAGCCTGCAGGTGCACGTGGATCTTGACCTCGGAATGTTGCGGCTGTCGCACCTCGCCTCCGTACCGGAGTCCTCCGCGCTACGCGAGGCGATCCTGCGCGAGCTGTCGACGGAGTCCGACCGCTCGGGATTCGCCTTGATGAATGCCATCACCGCAGTGGCACGTGAGACACAGGATCCCGAGCTCCGCTGGCGACTCGAATCGCTGGGCTCCGCGGTGCCGGTTCTCGTCGCGCCCTTCGACCTGCCTCCAGACGATCACGGCGTGCGCGTGAAGGATGGCAGCGACGCCGCGGCGTGGCGCATGCTCCTGCGTGCTGCGACGTAAAAGATGACGCCTTCTGTCGTTCCGCTGGAGACGTCAGGAACCATCGAAGCGGCACAGCTGTCCCGGGTAGGTCGATTTTCCAGTCGCCTCCACTATTTCTCCACGGCCCACCACGGGTCGTGGTCCGTCCAGCAGGCGAATCGCGGCGTCGAGCGCCGCTGGACTGAGGTGCATATACCGGTTCCTGGATCGTCTGGCGGGCGCCCCGCGCATCGCAAGATGCGAACAGAAACTGTTGCAGGATATGTACCTCCTCTTGGACGTTCGCGCGGCCTGCGGTGCGACCCATGATGACCTGGACCTCCTTCTGGATGAGCGGCTGGCTCCGCAGCTGCCTCCGCTGACCCAATACTGCAGCCAGCCGACTCGTGAGGAGCACGTAGCGCCACGCACAGTTGACGCTTGCTCAGTGAGTAGGGTTGTTTTGCCGGTGCTGTTTGGACCTTACTTACGAGGCTGGTCGGTGAGGGTGCCAGGGCGGACGAGTTCCCGACGGGTCCACGTCCTGGATTGAAACTTCCGAATGGTGAGAGTGGTGCCGTTGAGGCTGCACGGTGGGATTACAGCGGCGACGCGAGCCCCGTCGGGCAGGCGCGCATCGAGAATCGGCGTCTCCTCGAAGATGTCATCGCCCAGGAGACGAGTGATGTTCTTGACGGCGACCTTGAGGTTGCGTTCCTCGAGGTGCACACGTCGAACAGCCGAGAGCAGGCCTGCACGCTCGACAAGGACGGCCTGTGAGCCGTTGACCATGATGCACAATGACCACCGGCGCGACCCGTAT
>DAIRVG010000172.1:0-12643 GCA_036802945.1 Vicinamibacterales bacterium | reverse complement strand
TGGTTCGACAAGGACGCGCATGAGGCCGCGCGCTTCTACGCCGCCACCTTTCCGGGCAGTGAAGTGACCGCTGTTCACGCGGCGCCCGCTGACTACCCGGGCGGCAAGGAGGGCGATGTGCTGACGGTGGAGTTTACCGTTCTGGGCATTCCCTGTCTCGGTCTCAACGGCGGCTTGGCGTTCAGGCACAGCGAGGCCTTTTCCTTTCAGATCGCGACGGACAATCAGGAAGAGACGGACCGCTACTGGAACGCGATCGTCGGCAATGGCGGCAAGGAAAGCCAGTGCGGTTGGTGCAAGGACCGCTGGGGCCTCTCCTGGCAGATCACCCCGCGCGCGTTAACAGAGGCGCTTGCCGCTGGTGGCGGTGAGGCAAAACGTGCCTTCGAAGCGATGATGCCGATGAAGAAGATCGACATCGCCACCATAGAGGCAGCGCGGCGGGGCTGACGTGGACGATTTCCGCAACTGTTCAGATAGGCCTGCGGCACCCGAAAGGGCATGAAACTCGTCAACGAGACGATTTTCGACCCTGGCTTGGTCCGGGGCCGGCTTGCTGGGTTTTCGCTCGATCGCCTCGTGCGGTTCCTCGTGTTGCTCGGCAGCGACGTAGAGATTGCCGCGAAGCGGGGCACGGGTGCTGGTGGCCTGAGATCGGCACAGGTACGAGTTCGACGAGCCATAGTGTTGGGGTCCGGCGGGCAGAGCCCACCATCCACGCTATGGCGTGCTTCGAACTTATACGGCCGTCACAAGAGAGCGCGAGGATGTGCGCATCGAGGCGGTCGACGGCTGATCAGGTCTGCCGCGCTAATCAGCTACGGTCGAACGCAACTGGCCCAACCGAGGCGAGAATGCATCAGTTGTGGGCAAGGACGCAGCGCGGCCGCATACAGTTTGGCGGCTGCCAATTCCTCATTAGGGAATCGGCGTCTGGACCGGTCCCACCGAAAAAGGGCGCATCATCTCGTTGTCTTCGTGTTCCAGGATATGGCAGTGCCACACGAACTGACCCGCGTGATCGAACGTCGCTTTCACTCGCGTAATCTCGCCTGGAAATGCCACCACCGTGTCCTTGGTACCCGTCTCCCACGACTCGGGCGGACGAGTGATCCCCGCGGCATCCTCGCGTTCGACCACCTCGAACTGAACCACGTGTATGTGGATTGGATGCGCGTCCTCCGTGAAGTTGTGGATTTCCCAGACCTCCGTGGCTCCGGGATCAGGGTTCTCAGTAATGGCGTCCATCCACTTCAGTGGGTTGCCCTCTCCATTTGAAGCTAATGTGCCGAGCATCGCCATCGTCGGACCGAAAGGCACCGCTTCAGGCGTCGTGCAGGCCAACTTGAGGTTCGCGGGTTGATGCTTCCGATGCCCATGACCGGGATGGCCATCCACCAGGACCGAGGTCGACTCCGCCTCGTTGAGAGACAGTTGCCGGGTAATGGCGACTGGCGGTGACGGCGGCAGCTGTGGCAACACGAGGAGTTCAGGCGGCGTGCTGACGTCGACCGATCCTGCGGGAATGACACGGAACTGCATCACCATGCCGGTCGTCGCCGGATCCGAGGCGTCGAAGTCGTTGTTCGGAACGCCGCCGCCGAACGGTTCGTCGGGACCGAGGTTGAGCAGCACGATCTCCGATCCCACAGGCACGTTCGTGAAGTCGACGATCACGTCCGCGCGTTCTGCTGGTCCCATCAGCAACTGATCGAGCCTGCTGGCGGCAGGCAAGAAGCCGCCGTCGGCCCCGATTTGCCAGAACGGCAGACCATCCTTCGAAAGCCGCAGGATCAGGAATCGGGAGTCGCACCCATTCAAGAAGCGGAAGCGGTACCGGCGCTGCTCGACTTCAAGATACGGCCAGGTCCGGCCGTTCACGACGATCGTGTTTCCGAAGAACTCCGGATTCCAGATCGGCGGCACATCGCTCGGGCCACTGCATGCGGGATCGGGAATGAAGGGGATCTGCAACTGACCCGTATGTAGCCCTTCGAAGAACGCGCGGTTGTCTGGATAGAACAGGGAATCGTTAGCATCGAACGAGCGGTCCTGGATAACAATCGGGATCTCGTAATAGCGCATCCCCGCCGGATCTCCCACAGCCGGAGCCGGACCAGGTAGCATCCCTGCCGGGAGATCGCTCGGTCCGCCACGAATGAGATAGAAGCCCGCCGGACCCGCATACACGTTCACACGCGTCATCCCCAGCGCATGATCGTGATACCAGAGCGTCGTCGCACGCTGGTCGTTCGCGTACATGAACTTCGCGGTGCCGGGAGCCCAGCTACCGCCCCAGCGGGTGAGGTATCTCGCGCGAAAGTGGTTGTACCAAGTGCCCGTCTTTGCGAAACCGGGAGGGATGTTGCTCGCCACAGGCAGATACCATGCTTCTGGATAGCCGTCGCTCTCGTCCGTGCTGTGAGCCCCGTGCAGGTGCGTCACGATCGGCACGGGACCGCGGTACGGCCCTGGGTCAAGGCCCGGTATATCGCGTCCCGCCACGCCACCCGGTGGATTCGCCCAGTGCAGCGTCTGATCGACGGGCAACAGATGCGGCAAGTATCGACCATCCTTGTCGACGAGCTGATTGATCCACGTCACTTCCACATGCCGGTTCGCTCTGGCCTCGATTGTGTACGACGGATAGTTGAACGTGCGGACTTCTGTGAGAGATCCGTATCCCCAAACGATGGTTCGCCGGTGGGGCGGGGGGAGGATCTGCTGCGCGAACTGCCGAACGGCAACTGAATAATAGTCGGTGCTCGAACTGCTGCCAGATAGCGGCATCGCAGGAGGGATGAGCAGGGGCGTCACGAACTTCCGGATCGCGTCGGGACGCAGCGTGCCGCCAGGAATTTGCGAATAAAGTTGTGAACCAAACTTTGTGGTCAACCAGAGACCTGCGCCGCCCGCTGCCCCGAGTTTGAGAAACCGTCGCCTCGTTGCCATTGGACACTCCTCTTGGATTCCTGCGACGCCTCAGTCTCACAGCCGAAGAATGATACTGAGACTCATCATCAGGACTCGGGAGAGTACTGGCGGCCAAACGGATCGTCAAGAAAACTTCGGGTAACGGGCTCGGGCTCGACGACCTGACGATGGCCCGCGCGGTCGTCCGGTTCGACGCGTCGCGGCGACGCGAGCACCGCGTCGTTCCAGGGGGACGGACTGCGACTGCAATGGATCGCTTTTCTGACGTTCCGCGCCGTCACGACCGGGAGCTTTACCGAACGCTGCCGGCGCGAAGAACCCGCCGGGGATTCGAACAGGGTGGGTCTGGCGACAATTGTCCGTTGTTGAATCCGTTAGTGTTATCCGACGCAACAGCGAGAACATCTCTTGCGAGAAACGGACTGCCGATCTAGAACCCGCAAGGGATTGGGTCGGTGGGACTTGCCGACCAATCGACGCTCGATGTTTCGTTGGCTGGGAGGCAGGGAGTCTCTGACGCTGCTTTCAGAAACCCCAATAAGGACAGGCCTTTTCAGCGGAACTCGCACGAAGCCAAGGATTTGCCGTCTTCCGATTCTTTCGTTGGCTTTCGTCTGTTCGCGGGCGTTTTCAAATATCTCCAGCGCAATGACACTCGAAATGTCACTCGTTGCGGATGTTCTCCGAGTGCCACACACCTAACAAAACCCTATGGCGTTTATCAAGACCGAACCGCGACCTTGGATCACGTTCGACTTCGCTGCATACGTCGTCCTAGGGCTGGGCTGATCACCGCAATTGTTTATGTGGGTCCGGTGATTGTCACTTCCACCACTTGCCTTCCTTCGCGAGCGACATTCTGAGCCGCCGAGTCCCAGAGGGCGCGGCGCTGCCAGCTCGATGGCTGAAATGAGTCGCGTCCGATCGGTGGCCCGGATCAGTAAACACTTGGCGATTAGGGCGGAGTAATCCTTGAGCGTGAGATTCAGACACTGGCGGGCGGCCGTCACTTCGGCGGCAGGAGGCGCTTCAGTTCCTCGCCCCAGTGCTGCACGACGATGACCTGCGGGGGCGCGGCGGTCTGGTCCGTGCCGGGGCCCTCCTTGATCCTCAGAAACCGCTGCCCGTCGGGTGAGACGTCATACGCGAGCCCAACGTATCCTCCGGCGCCGTCGTAGTAGTGGCCAGGACCGAGAACCTTCGTCGGCGTGGTCGCCGCCCACGTTGCACTCCGCTCGACACCAACACGCATGAGTTCGCCAGTCGACGAGAGGAACAATAGTTCCTGCCCACTGCGCGCCCACAGCGGCCGGTTGCCGCCGCCGGTGGATACCTGCCAGTGGCCGCTGTTCACAGCGGGAAACGGCCGCACGTGGATCTCGAACGGGCCCGAGTCATTCGCCTCGTAGGCGAGCCAGCGGCCGTTAGGCGAGACGACGCCGTTCCGCTCGGTGAACGAGGACTGCACGAGCGGCATGACGCGATGGGTCCCCTCCAGCTCCACTTGCATGACGTCCTCCCCCGTCTTTGGGGCCGTCTCGGTGAAAATCAGCCGGGCTCCGTCGGGCGACACGGCCGCCGCAACCTTCTGGTTGGGACTGTCGGTCAGTCGCTCGACCGCGCCGGTACCGTCCGCAGCCTGCCAAAAGAAATTCCGTGCGCCCGCCCGATCCGAAGCGAAGATCAACCGGCGGCTGTCCGGCGTCCACACCGGATAGGTATCAATAGCAGGGTCGAACGTGACGGGGGTGAGTGTCGTGCGGCCCAAGTCCCACATCCAGATGTCGAATTTCTGATCGTTTGCAAACACCGCGATGCGCGTGCCATCGGGCGACAACCGGGGAAAGAGATACGCACGCGGTGGCGCCGGGATCGGCGTCTCGTGGCCCTGGCGGTCCACCCACACGAGCGTGCGCCGCGCACCGGCCCCCGCCACGCCGCCGCCCCCCGACACGTAGGCCAGCGTACCGTCGTCCGCCACCACGGCATCCAGGCCACCGTTACCTGTCGTTAGCACGTCAGGGACCACCGCCACCGACGTGCTGCGCGTCTCCAGACGGGCCAGGTCGAACGCCACCGCTCGCAGTGTGCCTGCCGCCGCGTAGACGAGATGGCCGCTCGATACGTAGTGGGCGTGACTGCCGCCGCGCACGAGGATCTTCCATATCCCGGTCTGCAGGTCCAGGACCGCCACGTGCGCGGCATCGAGGCCGCCCGTGAGCGCCGTGATCGTGAACAGCACGGCCCGGCCGCCCGGCAGCAGCTCCGGCCAGAGATGATCGAGCTCGCCCTGCGCACGGTCGGGCCGCGTGAGCACCGTCACCAGACCACCGGTGGCTGCAACCCGCTGGAGGCCGGTCGCCCCGATATTGGTCGCGACGATGATCGTGTCATCCGGTCCCCAGGTCGCGCCGCGGGGACTGCCGTCGAGCGTCGCCAGCGTGACGGACGGCCCGCCCGACACCGCAACTTTCTTCAATACGGCGGTGCCGTCCGTGAACCCGATCCATTGCCCATCGGGTGAGACGAACAACCCGCGCGGCGCGCCGGTGAACACCGCCACGGGTTCGAGGGCGTCGAGCGCGCGGACGAAGAGTTGCGTGCCGCGGTTGCCCACGTAGCCGACGCGGGAACCGTCCGGCGTGATCGCCAGGTCGGGTTCGTTGCCGCTGATGGTCAGCGCGGCCGTACCGGGCGAAGCGATCGTGAGACGCGAGACGCGAGGCGCCACTGAATCAGGCGGGCGTGTGGTGACCCAGACGCCGGCGCCCACAACCGTGGAGGTCACAAACGCGGCGGCCACGGGCGTGACGACGCGCCGCCATAGCGGCCGGCCTGGCAGTACCGTGGCGGATCCACCGAGACTGGCGGGCTCGTCGAGTGCGAAGAGCGCGGCGGCGATGTCGGCAACCCGCTTGCGGCGATCCTTCTCGAGGCAGCGGCGGATCAGCAGCCGAATCAATCCGGGAACGCCTGCCGGCAACGCATTCCAGTCCGGCTCCTTGTTCAGCACGGCGACCATCACGTCTGTGACGTCCTCGCCGTCGAACGGCCGCGTCCCCGTCAACATCTCGAACAGCACGCAGCCGAATGCCCAGATATCGCTGCGCTTGTCCGCGGGCCGGCCCTTCGCCTGTTCCGGCGACATGTAGGCCGCAGTGCCGAGGATCACACCGACGCCGGTCATCATGGCAGGCGAGGTAATCGTCGTCGAAGCAGTGACATCAGGTGTCTGCAGTGTCGATGCAGGTTGTGCAAGCTTCGCCAGCCCGAAATCCAGCAGCTTGACGGTGCCGTCCTCACGGACCTTGATGTTCGCGGGCTTGAGATCGCGGTGAATGATCCCCTGCTCGTGCGCCGCTTCCAAGGCCTCGGCAATCTGCTTCGCGATCGGTAGTGCCTCGTCGATCGGAACCACGCCCTGCGCGATGCGATCTGAAAGCGTCGGCCCCTCGACCAATTCCATCACCAGAGCCTGGATGCCGCTCGACTTCTCCAGACCGTAGATCTGCGCGATGTGGGGGTGATTGAGCGCGGCAAGCGTCTTCGCTTCTCGTTCGAAGCGAGCCAGTCGCCCGGGATCGTGCGCGAACGTCTCCGGCAACACCTTGATCGCCACTTGGCGTCCGAGGGTGGTGTCGGTGGCGCGATACACCTCCCCCATCCCGCCCGCGCCAAGGGCGGAGAGGATCTCGTACGGGCCGACGCGCGTACCGGGGTTGAGGGCCACGGTGCCGCGGATTATACGGGCGGCGAGTGCCGAGCGAGGATGGAATCAGTCCTGAGTGACGCCGCAGTGTTAGTGGACGTTTTCAGTACCATTAATTTTGCCCCTGAAGGCCTACGACGCCTCCGCGTCGCGGAGCTTCGGGTTAGCAGCCCGCTTCCTTTGAACCGCGCCAGGAAGGGGTATCTGGTATGGACTGCGACACAACAGACCCATGCCAGGCGAACGCGCGGTAGCTGGTGGCCACGGCGTCAAGCGCCGCGCAGGCCGCAAGAGAGCGGCGTCGGGAGACTGTTGTGTTGGCATGGTCTGACGTCGCCATCAAACTCGTCGTCAATCGGATGTCGGCGGACGCGTTGCGGCTGCAGACCCACCCTTCAACTGTGATCTCAGTGCCGCGCGGTCGACTTGTCCACCCCGCAGGTACACGCGCGAAATCCGGCGCGTGTTGGCGATGTTGTCGAGCGGATTCGCGTCGAGCACAAGGAAGTCGGCGTTCTTGCCAGAGGCCACCGTACCAAGTTGATCGAGCCCGAGGACTTGAGCGGAGTTGCGCGTGGCCGCGGTAATGACCTCGCTCGGCGTCAGACCGGCCTTGACCATGCTCTCCATCTCGATGTGCGAGCTCCATCCGAGATAGGGCGGGGTGGGGTCATGTTCACGTGAAAGGCCTCCACCCATGTCGGTCCCGAGCACGAACCGGACGCCCGCCGCTTTGAGCCTCTGCACACTCCGCGGCACGGGGCCGGTCGCCCATGTCTGAGGTGCGTCGCGGGGCGTCTTTGGATTCTCCAACGCCTTGATCTCGGCCTGCGTGAACGTCTCGCCAAGCAGCGGGTCGTCGATCCAGTAAGGCCGTGCGCCGTAGATTTCGTGGCGCGGCGTCCACATGGTGGTCATCACCGGCACGTTTGGATGCGCCTTGAACAGCGCGATGACCTCATCGTCCACCGGCTCGACTTCTGTCTGACGCCACGTGGGATGGGCGAACGCGTCGACCCCGGATCGCAGCAGATGCTTGAAATCCGACAGGGCGTGAGTGTGGGCCACGACGCGGAGGTGGTTCCTGTGGGCCTCGGCGATGAGGAATTCAATCACAGGCCGGGGCATCAGCTCACGCCGGCTGTCCTGCCAGACTTTAATGAAGTCGGCCTTCTTCGCAACCAGCTCCTGAATCTCCTTTCGCACTTCCTCCTCGTTCGTGACCACGCGGACGGCCTCACCGAGAGGCGTGAACGGCCCGCCCTTCGGCATGGCGAACCCACCGGCCGCAAGATACATCGCCGCATCGGGGCGCGGATTCGCCCGCAACTCGTCGCGGAAGGGCCAGGCGATCTCTCTACGATCCGCCCCCATGCTCAGAACCGCCGTGACACCGTGATACGCGAGACGCTGCAGATCCGACAGCAGGTTCTCACGCGTGAAGTGCTCCGCCGACGGCTTCAGATCCTTCCAGTATCCCAGGTGGGCGTGCGCTTCGATGATGCCGGGCATGACGGTCTTACCCGTCAGATCGACCCGAGCGGCCCCTTCCGGGGCTTGCACCTCACCGCGTCGGCCGACAGAAGTGAACTTGCCATCCTGCACGACGAACGCGGAATCTTCGATGGGCGGGGCCTCTTCACCGGTAATCAGCCGCGCGCCCTCAAATAGTGTGGCGCTTCGTGCCGCCGCTGGCGGCTGGCTGGCTGGCGAAGCGGCACACGCTGCGACGACAAGCATGAGGCCTGACAAGATCACGTCCGAAATTCGTCGCATACGTCCTCCTACGGCTGGTCTGATCACCGCAATTCCGAAACGACAGCAACTATGCAGACCCGAAGTCGCGGTTGAGACTCGTGCAGGTAAAATAACCACCACCCGGCAGGCAGGTCCCAGGGGATTTCCAGGGGTTTTGCAGGTTTTATCCAGGGAGCCGCAGTGAGGATGCGCTTCGGCCCGTTCACGCTCGATCTCGACACCAGGCAGCTGACCCGCGCCGGCCGCGAGATTCATCTGGAGCCGAAGGCGTTCGAGCTGCTGTCGGCGCTCGTGCTCGATCGCCCGAAAGCCCTGTCGAAAGCGGACCTGCAGGAACGTCTTTGGCCTGGCACCTTCGTCGCTGAGGCCAATCTCTCGAACCTCGTCGCCGAGATTCGCGCAGCGCTCGGTGACACGGCCCGCGCTCCTCTGTTCGTGCGAACCGCGCATGGCTTCGGCTACGCGTTCAGCGGTGACGCGGTCGCACTGCCCGGTCCTCGAGAAGCGAGGCCGGCTCGCCTCTCGTGCTGGCTCGAATCGGACGGGCGTCGCTTCCCCCTACTGACTGGCGAACACGTGATCGGACGCGATGCCGATGTCGAGGTCAGACTCGATTCATCGACGGTCTCCCGCCGTCATGCGCGGCTCGTCGTGACGGCTGAAGGAGCGGTGCTCAAGGACTGCGACAGCAAGAACGGCACCTTTCGCGGCAACGAGCGCGTGACGTCGCCTATCTCACTCGCCGACGGCGATACGATCCGCATCGGGTCCGTGCTCGTGACCTTCCACATGTCCGCGGCATTCGCAGCGACGGATACGCACGTAGAGGCCACGCCGTGAATCCCAGGCCTACGCCGTGACCAAAGACGGACAGCGATTCCTCGTCAGCGCGAAGCCCCAACAGTCCAGCAGCGCGGCGCCGCTGACCGTCGTCGTCAATTGGACGGCCGCGATCTTGCGGTCAGCGACACGCATAACACCAACACCGACTACCGAGATGTGTTGCCCGCTCGCTGGGACTCCCATGAAGTCTGAGGTGTGCGTGCCCTCGTACCGGCAGCGAAAGGCCACTTGTCCCCTTCGGCGATTAATTCGTCGAGCGGATGCGACAAATCGGGCAGCCCGCTGAAGAAGATCGCGGCGAACCGGGTTGTCGCCTCCAGATCCATGGTTGGAAACCCAGCAACATGAAAGGCAAAGCCCGCGGCACACAGATCGACGGGCGTGGCTCTGCGGCGGTCCAACTCTTCGAAATAGCGACGCACGACTCGCTTGTTTTTCTCGGACATGATCGCTTCTCCTTATCTCAACTGCGCCAAGGCCACCGCATCAGGCCCCGCCGGAAATCGCAGCTGCCCTGACGAATCGGCCGCAGCTCGATAGACCGCCTCCGCCACGTCGGACTCCTTGGTGACTGTCGTCACCTGCGAAAACGCTGCGAGAACGGGCTCCGCGAAAGCCGCGTAGGCTTCGGGAAACAGCCCGTCCATGCGCGAGCCTCCGTTGCTCGTGAAGCGCGTCGTCGGGGCGTAGCCGGGTTCAACCAGCTTGACCCGCACGTTGAAGGGCTCGAGCTCGTGCGCGAGCGATCCCGTGAATCCTTCGATCGCCATCTTGCTCGCGGTGTACGCCGCCGCAAGCGGCATCGGCGTCAGCGTCACGCTCGATGTTACGTTCACCACCACACCGGATCTCCGCGAACGAAACTGCGGTAGCACCGCTTGCGTCATCGCCATGACGCCAAAGGTATTGGTCTCGAATACCTCGCGCACCGTCGACATAGGCGTCGCCTCGAACACGCCGATGACCCCGATGCCCGCATTGTTGACGAGCACATCGATGGGCCCAGACGCTTCGATGGCGGCCGTGATGCTCTCCGGCTTGGTCACGTCTAGCGCCAGGACGCGCAGTCGCTCCGATCGAGGGAAGAGGCCTTCGCGGGGCGCTCGCATGGTGGCGATCACGTTCCACCCCTGCGCGTGAAAGTGGCGCGCGGTCTCGAGGCCATGGCCGGACGAGCATCCGGTAATGAGTACGGTCTTCATAGTGCACCTCAACCGCGAAATCTGCCGCCTACCGGCACTTCGTCTTGATACCGAACCTCGCCGCCAACGAGAGGGGCAATCCGTGCGGTAAACGCCTTCGCGTGATCGTTCGCGAAGTTCGCGGCGTGCGCCTCCTGCGTCGTCCAGCCCTCAGTGACGTGGACGACGTCACAGTTGCTGGCCGAGCGAGCGACCAAAAAGAGGACGCAGGCGTCGTTCGCAGCGGGACCATCAGTCGTGGCCCTGAGCAGCAGGTCGACCAACTCGTCGCCCTTTCCGGGACGAGCCGTCATCGTGGCGCGAAATCCATAGGTCGCTTTCATCTCCACTCCTTCCGGGCCTCCTTCTCGTGACCCGCTCATCGTGACGCCCCCCACGATAGCGGCGGCGTTCCGGACGATCTACAGTGTGGAGTCCACATTTCATTGGTGAGCGTCCAGCCATGAACGATCCGCTGTCGGAAATCATCACGCTGCTTCAGCCGCGTGCGGTGTTCTCGAGGCGCATCAGCGGCGCCGGCCGTTGGGGTGTTCGCTACTCGGCGTTCGGTGAGCCGAGCTTCTGCGCGGTGCTGGAAGGAAGCTGTCGTTTGACCGTCGATGGCCATCGTCCGCTGACACTCGAGGCGGGCGACTTCGTGCTGCTGGCTGCGACGCCGGGCTTCACCATGTCGAGCCTCGAATCGGGGAGAGTGGAACGGTTCGACCCCCAGGTGACGTCAAGGGTGCTCGGTGAGGTCCGTCATGGCACGCGCGGTGGGCGTCCCGACGTCCGGTTACTCGGTGGCTGGTTTGCCTTTGGCTCGACCGACACCGCGTTGCTCATGTCGCTGCTTCCGTCGCTCGTGCACGTGCGCGGCGTCGAACGGCTCTCGACATTGGTGCGGCTGGTAGGTGAGGAAGCGAGTGAGCGGCGAGCAGGCCGTGAGCTGGTGCTCACGAAACTGGTGGAGGTGCTGCTCATCGAAGCGTTGAGAGCGACCCCTGGTGACGATGCGCCTCCTGGCCTACTGCGTGGATTGGCGGATGCGCGGCTCGCGCCGGCGATACGGCAGATGCACAGTCAGCTCGCACGTTCGTGGACAGTCTCGCTGCTCGCGAGGACGGCTGGTATGTCGCGCTCGGCGTTCTTCGAGCGCTTCACGAACACGGTCGGCCTGCCACCGATGGAGTATCTGCTCGCTTGGCGGATGGCGGTCGCGAAGGATCTGCTCCGCAGGGAGGACGTAAACCTTGACGAGGTGGCCGAGCACGTGGGCTACGGCTCTGCCAGTACTTTCAGCACAGCGTTCAGCCGTCACGTGGGTCGCCCTCCGGGCCGCTACTCACGTGAAGGTCGGCGCGAAGCAGTTTCAACGTGACCGGCGTGTCGCGTGAGGCAGGGTTGTGCGGTTGAAAGTTCTAGAGTGAAATCACCCTGTGCTGTAAGCCATTGAAAACACAGGGCAAATTTCGTGGCTGGGAGGCAGGGAGTCTTTCCGCCAGGTTTAAGAAACCCCAATAGACACGGGCTTTTTGGCAGAACTCGCGCCAAGCCGACAATTTAGCGTTTGCGGATTCTGTCATCCGCTTGCGTCCGTTCGCGTCCGTTTGCGGATTTTGCAAACGCAATGACACTTGAAATGACACTCGCGAAAAATCACTTCTCAGAAACTCTTCGAGGCCGTCGCGTAATATCCCACCTGTCTTCCATCTGTTGCGACGTCACACCTCGCATTACTTGTTGGAACTCAAGTGGAGTGTACGCGGCGACGAAGCCGAGGTCTGCACGACGCTCAACCGTCGGGTATCTGACCAGCCGCGAGTGTTCCAAGACCCAGCGCAAATCCTGACGAAGCAGGCTGATTGGTTATCGTCTCCGGCTCAAATTCACCTGCGAAGGCCCGGCGAATGTGAGTCGCGAAGCGTGGCGATTTCCGGCTCGGTGCCGTGTGCCGGTGATTAAATACTTGTAGTCCGAAATTCTGGCGCGATGCGAGGTGGCGCTATGAGCTTCAGGAAGCAGAGTGTGCTCGCCAGGTGGCGCAGCGGGTTCAACCCCAAGCCTAGCTGGGTGAGGTTCATCCTCTCCATGCTGGCCTTTTTCTATTTCTCGTTGTCCTTCCTGCGAGCACTGAGGGCGGAGCAACCAGGACTACCCGAATTGGCGTACTTTGGGGCAGCAGTGGTGTTCGGACATAACTGGATCAGGGAATGGA
>DAIRVG010000171.1:9405-12681 GCA_036802945.1 Vicinamibacterales bacterium | reverse complement strand
CCGCAGGAGAACTTCGGCCGCGAGATCATCGAGCTGTTCACGATCGGCGTCGGCAACTACATCGAGTCGGACGTCTACGCTGCCGCGCGGGTGTTCACGGGCTGGAGCCTGCGGGGGTCCGATGACTACCGTCAGGACGAGTATGGAGATCTGAACGCGTATCAGGAATTCGAATACAACGCCGACCAACACGACACCAGCGAGAAGACGTTCTCGTTCCCGATCGCCAACGGCAGCCGGACGATCCCGGCGCGCAGCGAGTCTGCAGGCATCCAGGACGGCGTGGACTTGATCACCGCCCTGGCGGTGCACCCGGAAACGGCCCGTCGTCTGGCTCGAAAGTTCTGGAACTTTTTCATCAGCGAGATCCATCAGCCGGATCCGGTCTTTGTCGAGAGCACGGCCGCCGTCTACCTGGGGAACCGCACCGAGATCAGGCCCGTCGTCCGGCACGTGCTGACATCGCCCTGGTTCAACGATCCGTCGATGCGCTATGCCCGCTATTCATGGCCGGCGGAATTCGTCGTGCGGGCGATCAGGGAAGTGGGCTGGCAAGGCTTCTCGCTCGACAGGGCCCGGTCGCCCCTGGCCGCCATGGGCCAGCAGCTCTTCGAGCCGCCGAACGTCGGCGGATGGCCGCTGGGCGCCGCCTGGTTCTCGACCGGGACGATGCTCGCGCGAACGAATTTTGCCGCCACGCTGGCTGCCAGCCAGAAAGGGTTCCTTGCCGCGGACCTGCAGGCTGATGGCGGCACGCCGCAGATGTTGCTTGCGTCGATGCTCGATCGCGTGACGCCCGCGCCCCTCGACTCGGGCCCACAGCAGGCGCTCATGTCCTACCTGGGCGCCGCTGGAACCTGGATCGGCAGCGGGGAACAACTCGACACGCGGGCCGCCGGACTTGCGCGCCTCCTCGTCGGTTCCTCTGAGTACCAACTCGTTTAGAAGGGAGCGACGTGGACATTTCTCGACGACTCTTCATACGTAACGGCGTCGCGACCGTGTCGCTCGGGCTCGCCGCGCCCGCGTTCTTGACCGCGATCGCCGAGGCACAGGGCATACGGACGCGGAACCTCGTCGTCGTCTACCTTGGCGGTGGTAACGATGCGCTGAACACGTTGGTCTCCTATCGCGACCCGGCTTACTACAACCGCCGTCCCAGTATTGCCGTGCCCGCAGGGCAGGTACTGCAGGTGGGCACCGACGCGGCCGGGCAGGTGCTCGGCCTGCATCCGCAGCTCGGCGGCCTTTTGAACATCTTCAACGAAGGGCGCCTTGCTCTCGTGCAACGTACCGGGTACGCGAACTCGAGTCGGTCGCACTTCGAAGCCACCGATATCTGGGGCACTGCCAACCCGCGATCATCGACCGGCTCGGGCTGGCTTGGTCGTTATCTCGACACGCTTCCTCGACCGCTGGACGCACTCGCCGCGTGGAATACAACAGCGGAAACCCCTCGTGCGCTCCTCTCAGGACAAAGCGGTGTACCCGCGATTCCAAACGCGAGCACCTACACCTATGCGAGTCCGAACCGCGGCGCGGCCGCGCTCCAGGAGCGCGCGGCCGCGCAAGCGATGGCGGCCAACCCGGCGAACGGTCGGCCGCATCTAGCGTTCGTGAACAGCACCAGCCGGGGGGCAATCGACACGCTCGACCGCGTGGCGCAGGCGACGTCGTATACCCCGACGGTCGCATATCCGAACAACGGCTTCGCGCTCGCGATGCGCACTGTTGCGGGCGCCATCGTCCGCGGCATCGGCTCGCGGGTGTTCTGGGTGCAGACGGGCGGCTTCGACACGCACGCAGGGCAGGGCGCAACAGGCGGCGCCTACGGCAATCTGATGGGCACGCTCGGCAATGGGCTCGCGGCGTTCTACAGCGACGTGCGCAACCAGGGCCTCGCCGGCGACACCACCGTGGTCGTGTTCTCCGAGTTCGGCCGGCGCATCTCCGAGAACGGCAGCGCGGGCACCGATCACGGCGCCGCGGGCCTGACGATGGTGCTCGGCGGTTCGGTGCGTGGCGGGCTTCACGGTACGGCGGCGTCGCTCGCGCCAGGCAGTCCGACGCTGGAAAACAACTCCGGTGACGTCCGTTACGAAACCGACTTCCGATCCGTGTACGCGAGGTTGCTCGACCAATGGCTTGGTGTGAACTCGGTGCCCATTCTCAACGGTGATTTTCGCGCCGGCGCGCCGGCCATTTTCTAGGGTTCATGACATGAAAAGTGTGAATCGACTCGGTCTGATATCAATCGTGTTGTTCAGCCTCTCTGGTCCGGCGATGGCCCAGGCTCCCGAGCCTCCGGCGGCGACACCGCCCGTTCCCGCCGCTCCCATCGTGACCTTTGGCGTCGTCTCGTTCCTGCAGTACGACGCCGAACTGCACGAATCGAACGGCTACAACGCGTTCGACGTCACCCGTGGCTACTTGAACATACAGGCGCGACTCACGGACCGCGTGCACGTTCGGTTCACGCCGGACGTGCGGCCGACCACCGATGCCAGCTTGAACCAGAACCTGGCGTTGCGCCTCGAATATGCCTCGCTGGACGCCAAGGTGAGTGACGGCGTGTCGATCATGTTCGGCTTGCACGAAACGCCCTGGCTCACCTTCGAGGAGTCGGTCAACCGCTATCGTGTGATCGGGCCTTTCTTCGCGGAACGCCTGGAATTGATCCCTGGACCGACCGACCTTGGCGCGAGCGTGAAGGCCACCCGCGGCCGGACGGAGGTCCACGTGGGCGTGTACAACGGCGAGGGGTATGGACGCGCCGAAATAGACAAGTACAAGAGCGTGGATGGCCGCGTGACTTTGCGTCCCTTCGCCGAAGACAGTGCCGTCGGCAACGTGAGCATCTCGGGGTTCTACCAGTACGGCTGGTACGCGAAAGATCGTCCGCGCAACGTCGCCATCGTAATGGGCACTTATGAGGTGCCCCAGGTCGTCCTCACGGCGCAGTATCTGTCCGCGACCGACAACCCGTTCATCGCCAAGGATGTCGAGCGCCGCGGCCTGTCGTTCTTCGGTGAGGGCCGGCAGGGTCCTACGGGCTGGGCCGCAGTCGGCGGCGTGGATTTCTTCGACCCGGACGCGTCGAACGACAGCGACTCGAGGCGCCGCTACGTCTTCGGCGGCGCGCACTGGAGCCAGGTGGGACGCGGGCGGTTGGGTGTCGTGGTGACGCTCGAGCAGATTTCTCGAACGGTCAACTCCCAACTGCTCGAGCGCCGGCTGCTCGCCCAGACTCACATCGAGTTCTAATGCGGCGCGGAC
>DAIRVG010000171.1:2896-9305 GCA_036802945.1 Vicinamibacterales bacterium | reverse complement strand
GGACTCGAGCTTCAAATCTAGGGACCAGCGTTCCGGCTTCCACCGCCGGCTTCAAACAGCGCCTGCATCCGTTTGTCCGAGCCAACAAACAGATTCTCGGGGAAGCGGCGATTCGTCAGCATGTCCGCGTAAATCTTGTCGCTCTGGAACAGGTTCATCCCCAAGCCGGCGAGATACTGCAGACGTAGATCTCGATCGCGGTTGATGACCGCGCCTTGAAGCCATTCAGTGAGATCGGCGGGCCGTCCCGCGTAGGTCGCAAACAGTTGAACAGCCGACTGAAAGCCGATCTCGCGAAGCGATTGCGCGACGGGCGCATAGCCGGGACTCGACAGCCGATCTTCGATCTCGTCGAGATCGATCCGGAGCGGCCCTGACCGGCCGACGACGACCATGTCGTACCCCCGGCCCTCCCGCGTATTCCCGAAGATGACGCTGTTGGGAAAGACGTCGAAGAACGTCGCCACCTGGCTTTTCACCGCGTCCGGGCTCGTCTCGTACAACTGTACGAACATCGTGACGATGCCGCCGGGGTTCAGGTGATCACGGGCGGCCTCGAAGAATTCGCGTGTGAAGAGGGCCGCCGTGCCTTTGACCCACGGATCCACGAGGTCGGTGGTGACGGCATCGAACTTCTGGTCGGTCGTCTGAATGAAATGCCGGCCATCGTCGATGCGCACCTGGACCTTGGGACTGTCGGCGACGCGCTGATTGAAGTCGCCGAAGTACCGGGACGCCACCTGCGGAACGAGCGGCTCGATCTCGGCGATCGTGATGTGCTCCACCCGCGGGTCGACTGAGACGGCGCCAGCCGTCACGCCCGCGCCGTAACCGATGACAAAAACCGAGCGCGGGTTCGCCGGCACCAGCGTGGTGAGATGGCCCAGCATCCGCTGAAGGCCCATATCCTGCCGCTCGCTCGACGCCTGCACTTTTCCCGATGCGTGGTACTTGAGGGCGCCAGTGGAGTCGCGCGACACCGCCACCGACGAGTGAACGCCCTCGCCGACATAGATAATGTCGCTCACGCCCACCCATCCGGGAGCGAATCGGCCGTACGCCACAAGCCACGGCGAGACCGGCGGCACAGTCATTACGAGCGCGACCGCTGCAACGGAGACGACCAGCAGGAGCACAGCAGAACTGAATCGGCCTTTGATGCCATCTGATGCCGCGGCTGGAACGAGCATCGCGAGGCCCCCAATCGCGGAAATCACCATCAGCAGTTGCTGCGAATGTTGCGACCCCACCCAGCCGACGAGGAGGAGGCTGGCGCCGAGCGCGCCGGCTATGGCCCCCAGGGTATTGGCCGCATAAACGCCTCCCGCGAGCTTCGCGCCATCCTGCCCTCTGCTCCGGCCGGCCGCGGCAGCCGCGAGCGCAAACGGAAAACTGGCGCCCCAGAGCACGGCCGCAGGGAACAACGCGAGAAACGCCCGTGTGAGATCGAGCTGAAAGTTGAACCAGATGCTGGAGATCGACGGCGCAATCGGCCAGTACGGCAGGGCGGCGCTCACAAGATACGCCGTCCAGGCGATAGCCCCCGCGAGCAGGAGCTGGCACACGCCGAGTGCGGCTGCCGCGTCGGTGACGACAACCCTGCAAAGAAATGACGCGGCGGTGCTGCCGGCGCCGAGGCCAAGGAGAAAGACTGCCAGGATGATCGAAAAAGTGTAGACAGAGCCACCAAAGAGGAGGCCGAGCTGCCGCGTCCAGATCACTTCCGCCGCAAGTGCGCAGAGGCCCGACAACGCGATAACAACATAGACGCGCCGGTTCGGCCGATTCGCGTCCGCACCGACGGACGCGAGTGTCCTGCTGCCCGGCGGCGTGAATGCCGCAAGCACAAGAGCGGTGGCGCCGACCGCGAGGTTGAATGCGGCGGCAATGTAGGTGGCAGTGGCGGTGTCAAAAACCCGCAACAGGTAGAAACCTGCGAGGAGGCATCCGCACACCCCGCCGGCGATGTTGCCACCGTAGAAATAACCGAGCCATGACACGCCCGCGCGCGTCGTCTCAATCCAGCGCGCGATAGCGGGTAACGTCGCGCCCATCAGCAGCGTCGGCGGCAGCAGGCAGATGGCCGCCACGACACCGCGCAGCACGAGTGCCGTCAATCCCTCGCCGCCCCAGACGATGTACACGCGCCCGACCAGGGGCATCGCGAACAGCACGAGGACGCCGATGCTGCCGATGGCGAGCTCAATCAGGGCGTACACGCGCAGCGGATGATGACGCGATGACACGACGCGAGGCAGCAGCAGGCTGCCCGCGCACATGCCGCCCATGAAGGTCCCGAGCAGGATGCCGAGCGACACGGCCGACGAGCCGATGACGAGTTGCAGCAGCTGAAACCAGACGACCTCGTAGATCAGAGCAGAGGCGCCACTGGCGAAAAACAGGAGCCACAATACCGGTAGCCGCGCGGAGGACACCGCGGGATCGCTCGACGCGGCCCGGTCGTCAGTTCCTGGTCCCCGTTGCTTGGCGCGCAGTCCG
Source organism: Vicinamibacterales bacterium (assembly GCA_036802945.1). Lineage (GTDB taxonomy): Bacteria > Acidobacteriota > Vicinamibacteria > Vicinamibacterales > UBA2999 > Gp6-AA40. Next base: position 6,806 of record DAIRVG010000171.1, on the reverse strand, counting down.
CGGCCATCAGTCCTCTGTTCTCGATTCCTGTTCATCGATCCCCGAAGTGTTGTTCGAACTGTTGACCGGGTGGCGCCCGGGTCCGACACAGTCTCGGTTGTGTCTCTAACTGCCGATCGGGAAAACCACTCCGGCGGTCACTCGCAGTCCATGTGTCCGTTCGCCGGTTTTGGGAGACAGCAAGTTAGACCCTCCGGTGAAGATGAGCTCGTAGTCTCCGCCAACGCGAAAGCCGACCCGGTCGCTGGGCCCGAGGCTGACGCCGCCGCCCAGGTGCAACGTGGCATTCGTCGAGCGTTCAGGCCCATGGGGACGGTAATGCGCCACGCCGATGAGAAACTGCCCGAACACCGTTCGTCCAGCCGATCTCATGTTGAACCGCGGGCCGGCCGCGAACTCGTACGCTTTGACCTTCTGACCGCTGACGGTCGCGTAGTTTCCCGCGCCCTGGCCCACGAGAGAGAGCAGATCGGTCTGGGTCGCAGCCCCTTCAGCGTACCAGCCGTGCAGTGTTTCCTTCACGTCCGTCAAATTGACGCCAAACCCCCTTTGCAGTCTCAACAGGCTGTATCCAGCCGACACCTCGATTGCTGGTGTGTTTTGCGCCGCCGCCGGCAGCGCCGCGGCCAGGAAGCCCCCACAGAGCAACGCCGAACGGATCCGGGTGACCCAGCCTCGCAACGACATGATTCACACCTCCTTCACCGCAGCGCGTGACACATCGCCGGCGGCCCGCTGCACACGTCATCAAAGAAAACGGCCCGCCCTCGATGGCGAGAACGGGCCGTGGAGAATCCTGTTCACCGAACGACATCACCTCATAGACACTGCCCCTGCATGTCAGAAGGTGTAGGTCAACCCCACCTCGGCAAGCCGAGGCCGTGTGATCGCCGACGGTATGTTGAAGTTCGGTCCCGAGAGCGGAGTGACGGCGGTCGCGGTGTTGATGTTCAGCGCGTTGTAGACATTCACCTGCAGGGCAATGCGGCGCCCCCCTCCCAGACGAAACCCCTTTTCGCCGCGGAGGTTCAGGATGTTAATCGTGTCCAGACGTCGACTGCCGATCGGTTCCACCCGCTGCCTGTTCTGCGGGATGGTCCGCCCGCCCGTGACCGAGACCTGCCGCGCCCAGGGATCGCCGCTTCTCTGCTCGAAGTTCGCCGACAACGACACGTCCCCCGGGAAGATGTAGGCACCGGACATCCTGCTTATCCACTCCCACGTGTTATTTGTCGCGAAGATTTCCGCGTTCGGATCGAACGTCGCCAGGATGACGGTCAGCCCGCCGCCTCCGGTGAAGTCGGTCAACCCCGCGGTGTTGGAGACGAACGGCACGTGGACCTTCGTGGCCGAGTAAGACCCCATGAACATCCAGCGGTTCGACAGGCGCTTACTGGCGGCAACCTCAAAGCTCCTGTAATTGCCGTTGGAGCCCTTATCGTTGATGAGCATCGGCTCCTGGAACGCGGCCCCCTGATACGTCACGGGGTACTCCCAGTAGGTCACCGTCGTCCCCGGATCGTCGCTGGTGCCGAGCCGGCCGTCGGGGCCAGGATCGCGAGCCGTCACCGGGATGTTGTACACGTTGTACGGCCGCTTGTTGTTCTGGACACGATACGCATTGTGTTCACGGGAATAGATGCCGGTCGCCCTGACGGCGAAGTTCGGGATCAGCTCCCGCTCGAAGGACATCGAGAACTCGTCGGTCATCGGCTCCTTCTCGTTCGGGTTGGGCACGGCGCCCGAGAGCGCCTGACCGACTTCCACGCGCCTGGCGACGAAATCAGGCCCGTTCGGGTCGAAATTCACCTCGCCGGGGTCGAACACCTTGTTGCCGTTGTTGTCGTGCCAGGTGTACGTCACGACGCTGTCGGCCAGCGCGTTACCCATCTGCAGCTCGTCAATCCCGCGCTGATGGACGTACATCCCCCAGCCCCCCTTGATCAGGGTCTTGCCGTCGCCCGTGACGTCATAGGAAACGTGGAACCGAGGCGAGACCGGATTCCAGACGTTGAACTGGGTGAACGGATAGCACTGGGCCGGAAACACGATGTCCAGCGGAGCCCGCGATGCCACGCGGCATTGCTCCGGGAGGAACCCGTTATCGTGCGCATAGCGGACTCCCAGGTTCAGCGAGAGCCGCCGCGCGATCGTCCAGTTGTCCTGCAGGTACGTCCCGAAATAGTTGACCGGACTGGACGGATTCGTGGGGTTGCTCTTGGCGTCGAACTGGAACGGAACGCCGTTTCTGAAGATGAGGATGTAGTTGCCGGCGGCCCCTCGGTCAACCGTCGACCGATCCGCATGCGCGCCCGGCGTGTTGTCGAACCCGATCTTGAAGTCATGGTTGCCCCACAGGAGTCCCGGCTTGTACCAATTGAGGGTCCCTTTGATCCCCTTGCGACCCTCGTGTTGTCGTGTCGCGGCGACCACGTTCATGCCCGTGATGATGCCGGTAAGCTGATCGCTGGTCGCGACGTTGTCGGAAGCTCCGTTGCGCCGGTAGTACCAGTTCCAGAACCCATATTGGAACGACATGAACTTGTTGCCCCTGGCCATCTGCCATTCCACCTTGCCCGTGTGAACGGGAACGTAGGTGACCTGGCGCGACTCGTACGCCGCGAACTGCGTCGCGGCGCCATCGCCCGTCTGACCCAGATGCTGGTAGAACCCAACGATCTTGGTGGACGGGCTGATCTGGTTCGACAGCTTGACCGTGGCAAACTTTTGAATCTGCTTGCTGATGGACTGCGCTCCATCCGGGTTGAACCCGCCGAGGCTGTAGCTGTCGTCCCTGCGTTCACGTGCCTGAACATAAAACCAGAGCTTGTTCCGGACGATGCGGCCGCCCAGTTCGGCGGATCGATCCCACCGCACGGCAACGGGGTTGCCGGCGGTGATGCCTTGCGCCCTCAGCTTGTCATCCACGTTGTCGCCCTGAAACTTCTTGCCCGACTGAATCAGCGAGCCGCTGCCGTGGAAGTCGTTGCCGCCCGATTTGATGACGATGGAGACCTGAATGCCACGGCTCGGGGCTTCCGCCGGATTGGCGACGCTGGTGATCGAGGCCTCTTCGAAGACCTGGGAATCAAACCAGTTCCCACTCTGGTTGCCGCCTTTTGGCGAAGTCGTCACGACGCCATCCAGTGTTTGCCAGGAATCGCCGTTCTGGCCGAAGGCACGGAACAGCGGGTTCGCGGTAGGCTGGCCGATGTCAAGGTTGGTGCGCACGCCGGGCGCCTGGACCATCATCGACTGCAAACCGGCCCGGCCCGTGGGAATCAGCTCCAGGGTTTCCTTCGTCAACTGGGTGCTGGTGGACGTGGACGCCACGTCCACGATCGGCGCGGCCCCGGACACGGTAACGGTCTCGGTCAGGGTGCCCACTTTCAGTCTGATGTCGACCCGCGCCGTAAACCCGGCTGTCAGCCGGATGTCCTCGCGGCGCAGGGTCCCGAAGCCTGCGAGCTCGTACTGCACGACATAAGTGCCGAGCGGCAGCGCGGTGAGGCGATATTCGCCGAGCTCGTTAGTGACGTCAGTGACCTGCGGGACCTGGAGCGCCGGGCTGGTCGCCGTGACCGTCACGCCCGGCAATACGCCGCCGCCTTCATCCGCCACCTGGCCGATGATGCTCGCGTCCTGTGCGAACGCCGGAGTGGCCAGCGCAGCCAGGCACACCACGGCGACAACGAGCAGGACACCTCTGTTGATGCCGACGAATCTGCAATCCATCCTGGCCTCCCTTGAACGCGGTTACGCGCCTGACACCGGTGGAAGCGATCGCAAAGGGCATATACGGATAGCTAGTCGGGGAGAAAACCGTGAGGCGGAATCGATCGGTCATCGATGCCTCATTCTGGAAGTGAGGTGGGGCAGAGTATGCCGCCGCGGTCCAGCGACTGTCAAT
>DAIRVG010000171.1:0-2796 GCA_036802945.1 Vicinamibacterales bacterium | reverse complement strand
CTGCATTCCACCTACGGCTCGCAGATCGTGCATCAGGTCTACAAGGGCTACTGCGCCCGACACCGCATACCCAATCGGGCGAGCGTTCAATAGCGCCCCGCAACTTGTTTGCGCCACACTTTTCTCATCCGATCGACCATAATCGGCCCCGAAGGGGAGAGTTGCATATGTCATTAGGACTTGGACGGCTGCTGGTGATCGTGGCCGCGACGTCGATGGCCGCAGGGAGCGTCGGTACAGCGCACGCGCAGGCGCCGGCCCAGGGCAGGGCGCCGCAGTGGGTGAAGGCGGCGCCGTTTCCGGTGCCGGAAGAGGAACTCTACGGAAGCGTCATCAACGGCAAGTTCTACGTCCTAGGCGGATTCGGCATCGGCGGGATGGCTCCAGGGCTCGTCATGGAGTACGACCCGGCCGGCGACCGCTGGACGCGGAAGAAGGACATGCCGATCAAAGTGCACCATCAGGCGCAAGTGCCCTTGAACGGAAAGCTCTATGTGTTCGGCGGCTGCCTGCGAGGCATCAGCGGAGAGGGCGGCACGCAGAACGCGTGGGAGTGGGACCCGGTCGCTGACACCTGGAAAGCGCTCGCTCAGATGGATCGGAAGCGGTGTTCGGCGGTGGCCGAGCAGGTGGACGGGAAGATCTATCTGATTGGCGGCCTCGAACCCATGGAAAACGGCATGGGGACGCGGGTCACCGGCTTGAACCAGATGTACGACCCGGCCACCAATACCTGGACCAATCGCAGTCCTATGCCCACCTCGAGGAACCACGCGCACGCCGGCGCGGTCAACGGCAAGATTTACGTCCTCGGTGGACGGCTTGGCGCGGGCAACATTCCCGTCACCACCAACATCGACACCGTCGAGGAGTACGACCCCGCCGCCAATCTGTGGGGCCCGGTCAAGGAGCGGATGCCGCAGGTGCGCAGTGGCGGCGGCTGGGCCGTGTGCAACGGAAAGATTTATCTCGGCGGCGGCGAGTGGATCACACGTGAGTTCTACGCGGCGCTCAAGGCGCTCGATGCCTACGATCCGGCCACCAACACCTGGGAGGTGCTCACGCCATTGCCCGGTGCGGTGCACGGCAATGCGATGGGATGCATCGGTAACAAGCTGCACACGGTGAGCGGAAAGATGCGCGCGGGTGGTGGGCCTGATCCGGCCACGGCGTCGCACGACGTCCTCGAGCTTCCGCAACGAGCGGGGACGCGATGAGCGCGCGGGCAACGGTTTCGGCAGGGAGGAGATTCATCATGTCGCCGACACTCAAATGGACGGTTCGGATCGTCCTGTCCACGCTCGTGATCACGGTCGCGCTGCTCGGGATTGGCGGGACGCTCGTGCAGGCGCAGAACCCCATGATGTTGCGCTGGGACAAGGCCGCGCCGTTTCCTGAGCCGGAAGAGGAGCTGTACGGCGTAGAGGCGGGTGGCAAGATGTACGTGATCGGCGGGTTCAGCGAAAACGGTAAGCCCGCACCGGCCATGGTGTACGAGTACGACGCGTCGGCCGATAGGTGGACCAAGAAGAAGCCCATACCCGTGCCGGTGCACCACCAGGCGCAAACTGAGTACAACGGCAAGATCTACGTGTTCGGCGGATGCCAGCGGCCGCTCTCAGGACCGGGCATGGGGGGCTGGGAACCGGTGGACAACGCGTGGGAATACACCCCTGCCACCGACACCTGGCGAGCCCTGGCGCCGATGCCGGTGAAGCGCTGTTCGGCGGTCGCAGAAGAAGTCGGCGGGAAGATCTACGTGATTGGCGGCGCCACCATCATGGAGAACTCGGGTGAGACCGCGCTCTTCGGGAATCGCCCGGCTCGCGTGTTGGGAACGAACCAGGCGTACGATCCCGCGACCAATACGTGGGCGACACGCAGTCCGATGCCGACAACACGGAATCACGCGTTCTCCGGTGTCGTGAACGGCAAGATCTACGTCATCGGCGGGCGCCTGGGCGCCGCGCACGTCACCGCGTCCAGCAACACCGACGTTGTGGAGGAATACGATCCGGCGCGCGATCTGTGGGGCGCTGTGAAGTCGCGGATGCCAACCCCGCGGAGCGGCGGCGGCTGGGCGACCTACAACGGTCGGATCTACGTGGCTGGAGGCGAGGGGCAGCACGAACGGGCGAACTACTCGTTCCGCGCGCTCGAAGCCTACGAGCCTGCCACCAATCGCTGGATCATTCTCCCGTCGATGCCGACCTCGCGTCACGGCGCCGCCGGGGCGTTCATCGGCAACCGGTTCCACCTCGTGAGCGGAAAGCCGGAAGGGGGAAGTCTGCCTGACCTTGCAGGGAAAGGACTGCCGGTGCACGACGTGATGGAGATTCCGGCGAGCTTCGGAACGTATTGAACTGAGACCGGCCACGGAGGGCGGACAGTAGAGGCGGACCTTCCCGCCTCCGCCGAGGCTTCGGCGGGGCAAGCAGGTCCGCCTTTTTTCCGTACGTAGAGCCGGTTTGCCGGCCAGTCCTGCCGACCATCCGCCGCCGGCTAGGCACGCCGGGAAATCGCGCTCGCTCAAACCCTCACGATCCCGCGTCGACTATTTGCTAACTCGATGCGACATCTGTCACACGGCACTAAACGTCGTAGCTCATTTGCGACAACCAGAACGCGGGGAGGGAAGTCGACGCGTTGAATCGCTGCGCGCGCTTTCCGGCCTTCGTACGTCGGCGTGCTTCGCACGGCGGCGGCTGTCCGGCAGGCCGGTCCGGCAAGTTCCATCCCCAATCCACGTCTGAACCTACCCCGACAGTAGATGCGGAGCGAAACCGGATGTGACCC
>DAIRVG010000170.1:0-12689 GCA_036802945.1 Vicinamibacterales bacterium | reverse complement strand
TTACCTAGCGCGCCGCGATGGCTTGCGAGGGCGTCACGGTGACCCCGTTAATCATCTCGTAGTCGTAGGTCATTGTCAGCGTCGACGTGCCGGCCAGGCGCATCTGTGCGGTGGAATCGACACGCACGGGCACGCGAAGCCCGCCAATCCGCCCGTACTGCTTGACCACTTCCACGCGCCTGGTCCAGAACGACGGGTTCTTCGCAAGTCGCCCTTCGACGCGAACCAGGTCCGCATCCGTGTCGGTGACGAACACGGCGCCTTCGATTAACGTCACGTCGCGCCGCCTGGGATGCGCGAGCAGCTTCACGAGGCCCGCTTCCTCGGTCGCGGCCAGCGTCAATTCGTAATTCATGGAGGTGAAGCTCGAGCGCTCAACATCACCCGTCGCGAAGAGGTGCTCCTCGTTGTCCAAAATCGAGCGAAAAACGCGGCGGCGGATCATCTCGCTGCCGCCCTCCGAGATCACCCGATAGTGGAAACCATCTTCCCCAAGTTCCGTGGCGACTTCCATCCACCCGTCGAGGTTGAGGCGTGCGTTTCGCCCTTCCAGACGGCGCGTGCCGCGGTACTCGACCAGCCGCTCATCGGCGCGCGTCAGAAATCGATGTAAAACGGGTTCAATCGTCGCGGGCGGTGAAGCAGGCTCAGCCGTCACGAGGGCCGTCAGGGCAATGACTGCAAGCGGGACCGCGGCAGAGCGAAGCACGGCATGCGTGGCTGCAAAGGAGAAGCCGGAATCAGATTAGGAGCGCATCGCGTGCAGAGATGACACGATCGAGCGCTTCATCGACGCTGCGGCCCATCGCTGTCATGTGCCCCATCTTTCGGCCACGACGGGGCTGAGTCTTGCCATACAAGTGAAGCTTCATATCCGCGAAGCGCGAAGCGGCCGCCCAGTTGGGATCGCCATGCTCCCACAACTCGCCCAGGAGGTTGGCCATTGCGGCAGCTGTCGCGAGCAGCTTCGTCGATCCAAGCGGCAAGCCGCAGATCGCGCGCACCTGCTGCTCGAACTGGCTCGTGACCGCCGCGTCGAACGTCAGGTGCCCCGAGTTGTGCGGGCGCGGCGCCAGTTCGTTGATCAGCAATCCGCCGTCGGTGTCGATGAAGAACTCCACGCAGAGCACACCGACGTATTGCAGCTCCTCGAGAATCGCGCGCGTGATCTCCGCGGCCCGGGAGGCCAACGCCGGCGAAATTGCGGCGGGGGTGGTCGTGACGTCGAGAATGTGATCGCGATGCCGGTTCTCGAACGCCTGGTACAAGGCCATTTCTCCGTCGATGCCGCGGGTGCCAATCACGGACATCTCCGTCTGCAGACTGATGAACTTCTCGACAACCGCTTCCTGGTGGCCGATGGCCGCCCAGATATGCTCGACGTCCGCCGGCGTCGTGACCTTGTGTTGTCCCTTCCCGTCGTAGCCGAACGCCGCCGTCTTGATAACCGAGGGCGTGCCGATCCGAGCGACGGCGTCCCAGAGCTCGTCGAGCGAGGCCGCGCGGCCGAAGGGTGCCGTCGGAAACCCGTGGTCAGCCAGGAATTGCTTTTCGCGCGCCCGCTGCTGCGCCGTGTGCAGCGCCGCGCCGCACGGCCGTACGGGCGCGAACTCCTCGATCGCTTCGATCGCGTCGATCGGAACGTTCTCGAACTCGAAGGTGACGACGTCCACATGCCGCGCGAACGCGCGCAACGCGTCGAGGTCCTCGTAATCGGCGACGACCTCGACGTCGGCGACCTGACCCGTCGGCGTGTCTTCTTCGGGAGAAAAAGTGTGGACGCGGTATCCCATGCGCCGCGCGGCAATCGCGAACATCCGCCCGAGCTGCCCGCTGCCAAGCACGCCCAGCGCGGCGCCCGGAGCGATCACGCGCGTCACGGCAGCCGTTCCTGCTGGACCTTCTGCGTCTGCTCGGCGCGGAACTGGCGAAGCTTCACTCGCAGCTCGGGCCGCGAGTTGGCGAGGATGGAGACGGCGAGAATGCCGGCATTGGTCGCGCCAGGCTTTCCAATCGCGAGAGTTCCCACTGGAACGCCGCCGGGCATCTGGACGATCGAGAGCAGGGAATCAAGCCCCTGTAGCGCCGCACTCTGCACTGGCACGCCCAGCACCGGCAGGATCGTATGTGCAGCCACCATGCCCGGCAGATGCGCGGCGCCGCCCGCGCCGGCAACAATCACCTCGACCCCGCGCGACTCAGCGGCGGTGGCGAACTCAGCCATCCACACTGGCGTGCGGTGCGCCGAGACGATGTGATGTTCATGCTCGACGCCGAACTGCTCCAGCACCTCAACGGTGTGCTTCATCGTCTCCCAGTCCGAAGACGAGCCCATGATAACGGCGACGAGTGGTTGAGGCATTGACGACGACACCGGAGGGAAACCGTGATTCTACTCCGACCCGCGCGGACGTCGGCAACGCCTCTTTGTCTAATGTCTAGTCGTATGCCAGCAGGCTGATGAATAGCAGCAGCGCGCCCACGGTTGCACCTGCGGCGCCGAAGGCGATTCCGGCAACCTTGCCACGCGAGAGCCCCGCGGCATCCACGCGTGCGAGGGATGCGACCGATTCGTACGCGATCGTCTCAATGCCGACGGGCACGCGAGTCTTCCGCTGAACGACAATCGCATCAGGCTGCGCCGCGATGAACGTCGCCTTGAAATGCTGCCTGTCGCGAAGGCGCACGTCCACGGTGACGCCGGCATCGAGCGTCTGCGCCACCGTTTGCCAGGCCATCGCCTCGCCTGCGGACTGCGCGAGACTCTCGCGCGCCGATACCATCAGCAGCGCGAACACAAGCACGAGGGAAAGGAACTTCGCCATCACACTCCTCCTCAGAAATCGATGCCGACGCCGCCTCGCCATTGAATGGCAAGCGGCCGGTCGGTTGAAAACGACGTGCGGACCTCGGTTCGCACGAACGCACGCTGACTGACGTAGAACTTGAAGCCGCCGGTCACGAGAGGCCGCATCGAGTACGAGACGTTGTCAATTGCCGGAATGGGCCGAAGCGTCAGAGGCAGTGCGGTGGTCGGGAACCTCTCAATTGATGACGGCAGCGATTCCGCGACGTGGCGTTCCCGGGCAACCTCGAGGCCGGCGCCGACAAAGGGATGGACCCATTGGTTGTCGAGGAACTGGTAGACGGCGGTTGCGCCGACAGTTGATTCGCGAAGCATGTGCTCGCGGTAACGCAGGTTTTCTTCAACGCCGATTGTTCCCTGGCCACTTGTGGCGATTTCGAGCTCTGTCTTGAAATGCGGCGTCCAGTAGTGACCGGCGGATCCCTGGATGAGGGGCGCCTCGTACCAGTGGTCCCATCGTGACCCGAGCTCGCTCTTGTTGCGGTTCAGTAGAGCCAGCTGCCCGGCGACATCCCAGCGGCCAATTGCGGTTACAGGGACCGGTTGCTGCGCCGACGCGTCGGGCGCCAGCGCCAGGAGCGCCGACAGGCTGAACATTGTAGAGAGCCTCTTCATTCCGTCCTCCTGCCCGACAATGTGCAGAACGGACTGAAAGCGGCTCACGTGGCTGCAGTACACTCGACGAAGGAGCTCTTATGAAGATCCGCGTCCTCGTGCTGCTGCTGGCTCTCTCGTCATTCCCGCTGGCAGCCAAACAGATCGTCCAACCCCGAACGCCGAGTTCCGAATCCCGAGTCCCGACTCCCGAGTCCCGGCCACTCGAAGTGGCGTACCGCCAATTCACGCTGGCCAACGGGCTGAACGTCATCCTCCACCAGGACAAGAGCGTGCCGATCGTCGCCGTGAACCTCTGGTATCACGTCGGCTCGGCTAACGAGCGTCCCGGGCGCACGGGTTTCGCGCACCTGTTCGAGCACCTGATGTTCGAAGGATCGGGGCACGTCAAGGAAGGCGAGTTCGACACGCTGCTCGAATCGGCTGGCGGCGACAACAACGGGTCGACCCAGAACGATCGGACCAACTACGTCATCGACGTCCCGTCGAACGCGCTGGAGCTGGCGCTATTCCTCGAGTCCGACCGCATGGGATACCTGCTCGACACGATGTCGCCGGATCGCGTGAACGGGCAGCGGGACGTGGTCAAGAACGAACGCCGTCAGAGCTACGAGAATCGCCCGTATGGGATGGCGAGCATTGCGCTGGACGAGATGCTGTGGCCGGACGCCCATCCTTACCACTGGCCAACCATCGGATCGATGGAGGATCTCACCGCCGCCAGCTATGAGGATGTCGTGGGGTTCTTCAAGAAGTACTACGTGCCGAACAACGCGAGCCTCGTGATCGCGGGCGACATCGATTTCGATCGGACGCAGGCACTCGCGGCGAAGTGGTTCGGTGACATCCCGCGCGGCGCGCTGGTCGAACCGGTGGCGCCGCCCGCCGCGATGTTGACAAGCGTGAAGAAGAAGACGCTGACGGATCGCGTCGAGTTGTCGCGCCTGTATCTCGGATGGTTGACGCCGCGGCTGTACCAGCCGGGCGACGCCTCTCTGGATGTGGCGTCATACATTCTCGCCGGCGGCAAGAACTCGCGGCTCTACAAGCGCCTCGTGTACGACACGCAGATGGTGCAGGACGTCATGGCCGTCCAGCAAAGCGCGGCGCTCGGAGGCTCGTTCCTGGTCGTCGCGACCGCCCGACCAGGCAAGCAGATCGCCGACATCCAGAAGGTGATCGACGAGGAGATCGATCGGCTGAGGCGCGAGCCTCCCGACGAACGGGAGCTGCAGCGCGCGAAAAACCAGATCGAGGCGGGGTTCTACCGGCAGATGGAGCGTGTTGGTGGCTTCAGCGGCAAGGCCAATCAGCTGAACGCGTATTTCGATTACGCGGGAGGTGACCCCGACTACTTCGCTGAGGATCTCGCGCGATATATGTCGTTGTCACCGTCGGACATTCGCGCCGCTGCGCTGGAGTGGCTGCCGCCCGACAGGCGCGTCGAGCTCGTCGTTGAGCCGGAGGCGAGAAAGTGAGCACCAGAAACGAAATGCAACCACGAAGGTCACGAACGTCACGAAGCACACGAATTTCTTTTTCAGGTACTCGTATTCGTGGGCTTCGAGAATTTCGTGGGCTTCGTGGTTTCTTGCTACTTGGTGTCCTTAGTGTTCTTTGTGGCCAATTCGTCTTCGTGGCCCTCGTTGCTCAGGATCGCCCCGACAGATCGCGTCCGCCGGCCTTAGGCCCCGCCCCACAGGTGAACCTTCCTCCCATACAGAAGCGCATGCTGTCGAACGGTCTGACGGTGTGGGTGATTGAGACGCACAAGGTACCGCTGGTCCAGGCGAACCTCGTCGTGCTCGCGGGCAGCGGGGACGATCCCGCCGGCAAGTTCGGCGTGGCGAGCATGACTGCCGCGATGCTCGATGAAGGAGCCGGCTCGCGATCGGCGCTGGAGCTTGCTGATGCCGTAGACTTTCTCGGCGCCAACCTGACGACCGGCAGCACCTTCGACGAATCGGTGGTGCGCCTCAACGTGCCAGCGCTGCGGCTCGCAGACGCGTTGCCCCTGATGGCCGATGTCGCCCTCCACCCGACCTTTCCAGTGCAGGACCTCGATCGACTTCGCCAGGAGCGGCTCACTGCGCTGCTGCAGGCGCGCGACGATCCGCAGGCGATCGCGCCGCGAGCGTTTCAACGTATCGTCTTTGGCGCGACGCATCGGTACGGCACGAGCGCGACCGGGACCGAGGGCACGCTGAAGTCGTTCGCGCCGATGGACCTGCGCGCCTTTCACGACGCGTTCTACCAGCCCTCGAACTCGACGCTGGTCGTCGTCGGCGACGTCAAGACGGACGAGGTCGTGCCGATGCTGGAAAAGAGCTTCGGTGCCTGGAAAACCACCGGGGCGGCGACACGACCGGCGGTGCCGACGGCGTCGCAACTGACCAGCGGCCAGATCTATCTCGTCGACAAGCCGGACGCGGCGCAGTCGGTCATTCAGATCGGGTGGGTCGGCGTGGCGCGGTCGACGCCCGACTACTTCAAAATACAGGTGACGAACACGATTCTCGGCGGCTCGTTCTCGTCGCGGCTCAATCAGAATCTGCGCGAGGAGCACGGCTACGCCTACGGGGCGGGTTCCGGTTTCGACATGCGCCTCTCGGCAGGGACGTTTGTGGCCCGCGCAGCCGTCCAGACGGACAAGACCGCCGATGCTCTTCACGAGTTTTTCAACGAGTTGAACGCGATCGGTGCGAAGCCGGTGAGCGACGCGGAACTGACGCGCGCGAAGAACTACCTCGCGCTCGGCTTCCCCGCGCAGTTTGAAACGGCCAGCGACCTGTCACAACAAATCGAAAATCTGATCGTCTACAAGCTGCCCGATGGCTATTACCAGCGCTACGTGCCCGAAATCCAGAAAGTGACCGCAGCCGACGTGCAGAAAACCGCAGCGACGTACATCCAGCCGTCGAAATTCGCGGTGGTAGTCGTTGGGGACAGGAAAGTGATCGAAGCCGGCATCCGCGCGCTGAAACTCCCGCCGCCGATACGCGTCATGACCGTGGATGAAGCGCTGGGACCGTAATGTGATTCGCGGCAACCTTCACTGAATACGGGCCACGGAGACACATGTGCTTCGTGCTCAAGAATGCATGGGATGCCTACGTCATTCCCGCCCGACAGGGATCCGTCATGGGTCGCAGGGCATTCGCGTCGCATGACGAATGGCTCCAAATCAACTCGTGATTTCTCCGTGTCTCTGTGTCTCCGGGGCTCGTGGAAGTGATTGGCGTTCCCGATTAACTCAATGGCTCAAACACGCCAGTTTCCCTGTTCTTCATGACCTTGTCCCACTCGAAGTGCCGTCCGTTCATGGCGATGTAGACGCCCGTCGGCAGCACCTGCACGAGTGAGAGTGCGCTCCCGAGGTTGAACAACCCGTCCGAGCTGCCGAACGCGTAGGGGATCATCGCCCCGGTCAACACGATCGTCTTCTCTGTCACGCCGCGCGCCAGTGCGGCCGCCGTCTCCACCATCGTGTCGGTGCCGTGTGTGATGACGATGCACGATTCATCGCACTGCTGGCAATTGTGCACGATCAACTCACGATCGGCATCGGTCATCTGTAGGCTGTCGATCATCATCAATGTACGAATCGCGACGTCGGCGCGCGAGCGCCCCAGCCGCAGCATCTCGGGCAGGTGCGTGTCACCGAACGAGAGCTGTCCGCGGATTTCGTCGTACGTCTTGTCGAAGGTCCCGCCCGTCACGAAGATGCGAATCACCACGCCTCCCGACTATCGTCTTCCGACTACAGGCTACCGTCCTGGCAGGACCGAAGACAGTAGACGGTAGACAGGCAGACGGTTTGATAGTACCGGAGAAGGTAGGATCTGGGGCGTGTCAGACACCGTCACGCGAAGCGAACCGAAAGACCATCTTGTCCGCGGCATCGGCCTCGCGCAGGCCACGGCGCTGAACATGATCGACATGATCGGCGTCGGTCCGTTCATCACGATCCCGCTGATGATCGCGACGATGCACGGACCGCAGGCGATGCTGGGATGGATCCTCGGCGCGGTGCTGGTCGTGTGCGACGGGATGGTCTGGGCCGAGCTTGGCGCGGCGATGCCGGAGGCGGGCGGGCCAGTGCGCTACCTTCGCGCCATGTATCCCGGAAAGGCGGGGCGCTGGCTGTCGTTCCTGTTCGTGTTTCAGCTGACGTTCAGCGCGCCGCTGTCGATGGCGTCGGGCTGCATCGGCTTCGCGCAATACGCGTCGTATCTGTGGCCGTCGCTGGCGCAGACGATCACGTCGCAGAAGATTCCGCTGCCGATTCCCGGGATCGGCGCGCCGGTCATCGAGTTCACGATCACCCGCGGCACGTTCCTCGCGATGGGCGTTGCCGCGTTCGCCGTGCTGCTTCTCTATCGCCGCATCACTGTGATCGGCCGCATGGCGGCGTTCTTGTGGATTGGCGTGATCGGCACGACGCTCTGGATCATCGGGACGGGCCTCACGCACTTCAACGCGGCGCAGGCGTTCAGCTTTCCCGCGGGCGCGTGGGATCTCTCCCCCGCGTTTTTTACCGGCCTGGGCGCTGCGCTGCTGATCGCAGTGTATGACTACTGGGGCTACTACAACGTCTGCTATCTGGGCGCCGAGATCCGCGATCCGGGCCGCGTGATTCCGCGCGCGATCCTGCTGTCGATTGCCGGCGTCGCCGCGATGTACCTGGCGATGAACATCTCGATCCTCGGTGCGATGCCGTGGCAGGACGTCGAGAAGTCGAGCTTCATCGCGTCGGACTTCATGGCCCGCATCTGGGGTCCGCGAGCGGCCGTCGTGGTGACGATCCTTATGCTGTGGACGGCCTTTGCCTCGGTGTTCTCACTGCTGCTCGGCTACTCGCGCGTGCCATATGCGGCGGCAGTCGACGGCGACTACTTTCCCGTCTTCGCGCGCGTTCACCCGAAGCACCATTTCCCGCATGTCTCGCTCCTCGTGCTTGGCTCCGCCGCGATCGTGTTCTGCCTCTTCCGTCTTGCCGATGTCGTCACCGCGCTCGTCGTGATTCGCATCGTCGTGCAGTTCCTCGCGCAGACAATCGGGATCATCGTCCTGCGAACACGCCGCCCCGATTTCCCGCGGCCGTTCAGGATGTGGCTCTATCCGCTGCCCGCCATCCTCGCGTTCCTGGGCTACATCTACACAGTGGTGATGCGGCCCAAGTCGATTGAATCGATTCGACTCGCGATTCTCGTCGTAGTCGTTGGGACGGTGCTGTTCTGGATTAGACAAAGACAAGCGACCGAGACACGGACCCACGGAGTCTGAATTTGTTTTCTCCGTTCTCCGTTCCTCCGTGGCCCGTCTCAGGAACGGTCGCAAGCCTCAGAGCATTTGACTCCGCTGGCGGCGGCGCGCGTCGGCATCGCGCAGCGCCTCGTGCGTCTTGTCGAGCCAGGCGCGATCGCGGCCGAGCACGTCCCGCGACAGCGCGATCGCGCGCGTCGTCTCGGCCGGAGCGGGGCCGCCCGGCGTGCGGCGCACTTCGACGAAATGACGCGGGCTCGTGATCCGCGCGATCTCTTCGTCCTGATACTGCAGCGGCGCTCCCAGCATGTCGGCGGAGACGCGAGCCAGCGTCGCACCGGGTAACACGTCCGGCTCCTCGCGCCGCAGCTGCAGAAACTGCGCGGCGATTGTGTGCGCAGTACCGAACGGAATCTTGTGGCCGCGCACCAGGTGATCCGCAAGCTCGGTCAGCGTCGTCCCGCCTTCGGCGGCTCGGGATTCCAGCTTCGCAACATCGAACTCCGCCCCGCGCATCGACGCGGCGACAAGGGCGACCGCGCGCAGCGCGTCGCGGAACGTCGACGCCACCAGCGGCTGGAGATCGTCCTCGGTATCGACGATGTCGCCGAAGGGCGTATTGTGGACGCTGGTGATGATCGCCATCCCCTGTCCGAGCGCTTTGCTGGCGATCGCGCGCGCATGCTCGAGCGCAACGGGGTTCCGCTTCTGCGGCATGATGCTGCTCCCCTGCACCAGGCCTTCCGCCAGCCTCAGGTATCCGAATTCGATGGTGCACCACAGCAACAGGTCGTGGACGACGCGGCCCAGGCCGGCAAGCATGACATTCGTAGCGGACACGCTTTCGAGCAGGTAGTCGACGGTGGCAATGCTGCCGTAGGTATTGCCGGTGGGCGCGTCGAAGCCGAGCAGGTCGCTCGTGGCCTGGCGATCAATTGGGAAACCGGTGCCAGTGATGGCACACGAGCCGAGCGGGCTCCGGTTCGTGCACGCAAACGCTGCGCGGAGCCTCGTCACATCCCGCTCGAGCTGCTCGACAACTCCCAGGAGGTAGTGCGCGATCGTCGTTGGCTGCGCCGGCTGTGTGTGCGTGTGCGCGGCGAAGAGCGTGTCGCGGTGACGCTGCGCCAGATCGAGCAGCGCCTCGCGGAGCTCCAGTACGGCGCCGATCAGCGCCGCGATGAACTCCCGCTGCCGCATCCGGTACATCGTCATGTCGATGTCGTTGCGGCTGCGTGCGGTGTGAAGGCGACCGGCCACCGCCTCACCGCACGACTTCACGAGAATCCGATCGACGTAGAAGAACAGGTCCTCGCAGGTCGCGTCATACGGCGCGGCCTTCACGTCGCTGAGCGAAATGGAATCGAGCCCCTCGCGCAGGGCACGCGCGTCGGCGGAGTTGATGATGTCGCGCTCGCGCAGCATCACGAGATGCGCGTAATGGATGGCGATCAGCGGCGACAGGAACAGGGTCTTCGCATCCTCGAAGTTCTCGCTGAGCACCTGCGAGATGTACTCGGGATCGAACGTCATCGCCTCATGACTGTCCCCGCAGCCACGCCTCAAGCTCGCGGCGCTGAATCTCCGTGGCGTTCGGGTTTACCTCGAGGCGCCAGCTCCTGACCGGCTCACTCATAAGGGGCACATCGACTTTCAACAGCTGTTCGCGGCGCGCGACGAGGACCGAGACCTTGTCGCCAGGCTTGTACTGCTCGAGCCGGTTTTCGAAACGATCCGCGCGGACGCGAAAATCGTCGATGGCGAGAATCTCGTCGTCGACGTTGATACCGGCGACATCGGCCGGGGACCCTCGCTGCACCTGTGTGACCACAAGCCGGCCGTTGTCGTTGCGGGTCGTGATACCGAGCCATGTCTTCGCCGGCCGGTCGGCCACCGGCGGCGGGACTGGCTTGAAGCGCAGGCCGAACGTGTCGAGCGCTTCCGAGTAATTGAGCTCGGCAGTACTCTCGACGGCGGCATCCCAGAATTGCTTCAGGCTGATGCCGGTGACTTTCTCAGCCTCGAGACGAAATTCCTCTGGCGTGTAGCCTTTCGCCCCCGAGAAGCGCTCGTATTCCGCGCGCATCACGTCGTCGAGTGACTTCGCCGTTTCCTTGCGGATCTTGGCATCGAGCAGAAACGCGATGACCGTGCCTTTCGTGTAGTAGCTGATCGATGTGTTCGGGGAATTCTCATCGGGTCGGTAGTACTTGATCCACGCGTCGAACGAGGCCATCTCTGCCGACTGCACGAGACGCCCGGGCGTCGTCTGGAGCGCCTCGATCGCGTTCGACAGACCTTCGAGGTATTCATCGCGCGTCGACAAGCCGGCGCGATGCACCTGCAGCTCGGCGTAGTAGTCGGTAAAGCCTTCGGCAATCCACAGGCTGCGCGTGATGTTCTCGTCCTCGTAGTTGAACGGGCCGAGCTCTGCGGGACGCAGCCGCTTCACGTTCCACGCGTGGAAATACTCGTGGCTGGCCAGCTCCAGCCATGACAGGTACGCGCGGCGCGTTCGCGTGGTCCAGCGGTTGGTCATGAGCAGCGTGGAGTTCTTGTGCTCGAGGCCGCCGCCCGACTCGGTGATCATGTTGAAGAACACGTACCGGTCGTACGGCAGGAAGCCCCAGAGGCGGCGATCTTCCTTGACGATGGTCTCGAGATCCTTGGCTGCGCGGGCGCCGTCGAACACCCCGCCTTCGCCCACGTTGACCAGCGAGTGCTTCTTCCCGTCGACAACGAAGTCGTACACAGCGGGATTGCCGACGACAATCGGGGAATCGACCAGCGTGTCGTAGTCGGGCGCGCGATAACGATGTTCGCCGCCACCCATCTCAGGTAGCGCGGTGACCGACCGCTTCCATGCGGGCGCGGGAATGATGATGACCTCGTGCGGCCGCGGCGCCAGATCGGCAAGCGTGATGAATGTCGGAGCGCCGTTGATCATCGCGAAGTCCGACTCCACCCAGTTCGTGCGCACCGACATCTCACGACAGTAGAGGCGGTACTTCAGCGTGATTGACGGCGCGCCGCCTGTGACGATGCGCCAGTGGTTCTTTTTCGACTTGTCGACGTCAAGGGCGCGCCCGTCTGGACCCGCGGCTGTTACCGCCTCCACGTTGCGCGCGTACTCGCGCACGAGGTACGACCCCGGCGTCCAGACGGCCATCATCAGGTCGACATCC
The DNA here is from genome assembly GCA_036802945.1 of Vicinamibacterales bacterium. Taxonomy (GTDB): domain Bacteria; phylum Acidobacteriota; class Vicinamibacteria; order Vicinamibacterales; family UBA2999; genus Gp6-AA40. Next base: position 758 of record DAIRVG010000170.1, on the reverse strand, counting down.
GCGCGGCGTCCCGTTGGAACCGTAGCGGTGACCTCGACGTAATGTGTCTGGGGGGCCGGGAAACTCAGCGTGTATCGGATTGGCTCGGGCGCGGTCTGCGCGCCCGCAGCAGCGGCATGCGTCATAAGAAACAGGGCGACAAGCAGTCGGGAATGCTTTGCGGCCATGTCGCGATTCTATAGAATCCAAACGGGTTTGTTCCGAAAATACCTCTTCTCCCTCGATCACACAGTCATCGGGCTTCAGTACGCGCTGACAAGTCTGATCTTCCTGCTGATCGGGTTTGGCCTGGCGATCGTCTTTCGCTGGCGGCTTGCCTACCCCGGCAAGGCGGTTCCGCTCGTCGGCTCGCTGTTCGGGAACCTCAATGCGCCGGGCGGCGTCCCGCTTCCGGAGATCGATTTCGACGCGTGGCTAGCCGATCAGGCAGCGCAACTGACACCAGCGAACCCCTGATCCCGATCTCGGATCTCGGATCTCGGATCCCGGATCCCGGATCCCGGGTCCCGCATCCCGGATCCCGGGAGAGGCAGTTCTGCACTCATGGCCCGGCTCGTTCCGCTTCGCGTTTCAATTCGTTGGCATATCGCTCGAAGACCGGCCCGAAGTCGGGTAGCGAGCCTTTCACCAGCGGAAGCATGAGACCGGAGAAGCGCTCCGCCATAGCAAAATCGGTCGAGCCGTCGTTAAGCGGCTTTAGCGCGAAGGTGCGCACGCCTTTGAAGAGGAGGGCCGATCCGAACGGAAAAAGGCGGAGT
>DAIRVG010000169.1:11594-12703 GCA_036802945.1 Vicinamibacterales bacterium | reverse complement strand
TTGAGCGCGCCGATGTCGGCCAGCGTCGTCAGCTCGTCGCGGCGCAGCCCCGTGCGCTGCACGACCTGCTCGATCGACGCGAAGCGGCCGACAGGCCGGATCGGCACGGTCCACTCATGCGCGCAGGTATTGCAGAAGTACGTCCGTACCGGGATCCGGGATCGGGGATCGGGGATCCGTTGGTTCGAAGGTTCTGCATTTCGGATCCCGGATCCCGGATCCCGGATCCCGTCTCTGACAACCTCAATCATCGACTCGTCATCTGATCCACATTTCGGGCACAGCAGTGGAGGCGCGAGTATCTTTGTCCGGTCGAATGCCGCCATCGCCTGACCTGCTTCTTTCCTCAAACCGTTCACGTACATGAAACCGAGCCGGATCGCGCCGTCTGCTTCGACGCGGCACAGCCAGTCCGACTGCTGCACGTCGATGGGGTGAAAACGGACGCCGCGCCGCTGCGCATCCTTGACGAGCGATGCGGGGTGATAGAACCCCATCGGCTGGTTGTTGAGGAGCGCCGTGTAGAACGCGGCGGGATAGTGGACCTTGAGATATGCGCTCGCATACGCGAGCAGTGCGAAGCTGGCCGCGTGCGATTCAGGAAACCCATACAGCGCAAACGACGTGATTGAGGTGATGATCCGCTGCGCGGTGTCTCCGGTGATGCCGTTGCGCGCCATCCCCTCGCGCAGCTGCCCTTCGATCTGCTTCATGCGCTTCTCGGAGCGCTTGAACCCCATCGCACGACGCAGCTCCTCCGCCTGGCCTCCGGTGAAGCCCGCGGCGACCATTGCCATGCGCAGCAGCTGCTCCTGGAACAATGGCACGCCGAGCGTGCGCGCGAGGATCGGCTCGAGGCACGGGTGCAGCGGCACGACCGGCTCGCGTCCCGCGCGGCGATTCAGGTACGGGTGCACCATGTCGCCGACGATCGGTCCGGGGCGGATGATCGCCACCTGCACCACGAGGTCGTAGAAATGCGTCGGCATCAGCCGCGGCAGTGTCGCCATCTGCGCCCGCGACTCGACCTGAAAGACGCCAATTGTCTCCGCTTTCTGCAGTAAGTCATAGACTGCAGGATCGTCGGCAGGTAAATGTGCGAGATCGAA
>DAIRVG010000169.1:10150-11494 GCA_036802945.1 Vicinamibacterales bacterium | reverse complement strand
AATCCGAGCAAATCAACCTTGACGATCCCCATCTCGGCGCAATCGTCCTTGTCCCACTGGATGACGACGCGGCCGGGCATCGACGCGGGCTCGAGGGGAACGACGGCATCGAGCTCGCCCTGGCAGATCACCATCCCGCCCGAGTGCTGTCCGAGATGCCGGGGCAGATCCTGGATGCGCATCCAGAGATCCGCAAATGTCTGCATCCGCGGCATCGCCAGCGACAGGCCCGCCGCCGCCATGTTGCGCCCGAGAGTGTCGTTCGGATCGGTGAACTCGAACTGGTTCATCACCTTCGCGAGCCGATCGATCTCGTCATCCCGGAGCGAGAGTGCCTTGCCCACCTCGCGCGCGGCGCTGCGGCTGCGATACGTGATGACGTTGGCGGTCATCGCCGCGCCCAGCCGTCCGTATTTCTCGTAGACGTGCTGGATGACGCGCTCGCGCCGATCGCCACTGGGCAGATCGAGATCGATATCCGGCCACTCGCCGCGCTCCTCCGACAGAAAGCGCTCGAACAGCAGCTCCATCTTGATCGGATCCACCGCGGTGATCCCGAGGCTGTAACAGACGGCGCTGTTGGCCGCCGAACCGCGTCCCTGCACGAGGATGTCCTGCTGCCGGCAGTAGTTGACGATGTCCCAGACGATGAGGAAGTAGCCGGCGAGGTCGAGCTTGTCGATCAGCGTGAGCTCGCGCGCGATCTGCACGCGCGCCTTGTCGTGATACGGACGGTACCGATCGCGCGCGCCCGCTTCGGTAATGTGGCGGAGGAACGATATCTCCGTCTCCCCTGCCGGCACCGGGTAAGTCGGGAAACGGTACCCGAGATCCGCCATCGTGTACTCGAGCCGCGCGGCGAGTGCCGCGGTGCCGGCGAGCGCGTCGGGGCGATCGCCAAAGAGCTGCGCCATTGTGTCCGGCGACTTGAGATAGCGCTCGGCATTGCGCGCCAGCTTGCGGCCGGCGGCGTCGAGCGTCGTGTGGTGACGCACGCAGGTGAGCACGTCGAAGAGCGGCCGATCCGCGGGCTCGGCAAACCGCACGTCGTTGGTTGCGATGACCGGCACGCCGAACGCGCGGGCGAGCCCGGTCAAGGCGACGTTTTCCGCCTCTTCATCGCGCATCAGGTGGCGCTGCAGCTCCACGCAGACGTTGCGGCGCCCGAAGATGCCAACGAGGCGATCGAGCAGTCCGCCGACGCCATACCGCCGCGCATCGAGCATCGGCCGGCCAGCCAGCGCCACGAGCCCTGTGGTGTACCCCTCGAGCTCCTCCAGTGCGAGCGCGCCTTCACCTTTCGGCGCGCGCATCTTCATGCGGGTGACGAGACGACAGAGATTT
>DAIRVG010000169.1:0-10050 GCA_036802945.1 Vicinamibacterales bacterium | reverse complement strand
TCAGCGCCGATGATCGCGCGGAGTCCCGCCTGCGTTGCCGCTTTGTGAAAGCGCGGCGCGCCGTAGACGCCATCGGCGTCAAGCAGTGCGATCGCGGAGTAGCCGAGTGCTGCCGCGCGCTCCACGAGCGTTTCGGGCAGCGACGCGCCCTGGAGAAAGCTGAAGGCTGAGGCTGCGTGGAGTTCGATATACACGTCTGCACTCTGTCAATTCCCAACTCCCAATTCCCAACTCCCAAGAAGCCCGCTGTCGCGACAACGGATCGCCTTGGGAGTTGGAAGTTGGAGGTTGGGAGTTGTCGAATCAGTCGACCACGCCCTCGATGAACCAGGCATCTGTGTCGCGCTCGCGGAAGATGCGATAGGTAGCCCCGTCGCTGAGCGTCACATCCCATTCATCACGCTCCCACGCTTTCACTTCCACGGGCCACGGAGAAGCGGAAACGCCTCCGTGACTCCGTGGCTTGTCTCGGTGAACATCGGCAGTATCGACCCACCATCCACCAGACGAGCGCCAGGGACCGGCATACGTCTCGACGTGTCCCCCACTCCATCCACGTCGATCGGAGATCACCCGCACGGGCGCGCCGCGATCGACGCGCACGCGCGCGGGAACGGGGAACCGGAAGCGACGGAGCGCCACTGTCAGCGGGATCGGGGATCGGGGATCGGGGATCCGGGGGTTCGCAGGTTCTGCGTTTTTGATCCCTGATCCCAGATCCCTGATCCCCGTATCATTCGGCGCAATCACTGCCACGGGCCACGGAGACACGGAGACACGGAGGTCTTTTTCTCCTGCCCCATCAGTGCTTGATATCTCCGTGCCTCCGTGACTCCGTGGCTTGTCTCGGTGAACATCGTTCGCATCAGATGGAGCGAACGGCTTCATCGCAAACGCGCCTGGCTCCCACGAATCCACGGCGACCGCCGTGCCGCAGCGTCCTTCGCCCATGAGCGCGTTCAGACGCGCCATCAGCGTCGAGACCTGTTCGGGAGACGGCAGCGGACGCGTCAGCAGAGAAAACTGGACGACGCGTCCCGGCGTCGGGTCGATGGCGACCACGACGCGGTCGATGGCGGCTGATGGCGGATGCGACTCGAGATCGAGCAGCGCGAGGGTGCGCAGCGTGCGCGCATCGCGGATCGGCGCCGCCAATTGCAGCGACCGCTCATGCACCTCGCGTGTCACGAGATGCAGGCGCACATGGAGGATGGCGCCGCCGCGATCGCGCCGCTCGAGATGCGCCGAGAGCGGCTCCAACAGCCGGCCGAGCACGAACGACAGCGGCTCGAGCCCCTCAATGGGCCATTCGAGATCGAGCGCCTGCTCGAAGCGCTCCTCCGGCACCGCCGGCAGGAGCGGACGCCGATCCTCGCCGCGGGCCAGGCGCTGCCACTCCACACCTGCCTGCCCAAGGCGCGCTGCCACTTCGTCCGGCGGCAGCAATGCCAGGTCACCAAGCGTTCTCAATCCCCAGCGACGCAGGGTGATCGTGAAGGGATCCGGGATCCGGGGTTCGCGGGTTCGGGGTTCGGGGGTTCGTGGTTCGTAGGTTCGGGGCGCGACGGGTCCGAATATGGCGAGCAACTCGACAGGGAGATTCGCCAGTGACGCCGCCTCGGTGCCGGGCTCGATGACGATCGCCTCATCGTAGGGCGGACCTTTATGGTCCGCCGAATAATGCGCCAGCAGGCGCGCGGCCGTGCGCGTGCCGGCGACCGCGACGCGCACGCGCAGCCCGCGATCGGCCGCGGTGCGGCGCAGCTCCGCGGCAATCGTCTTCCCGTCGCCGAACAGCCGCGCTAGCCCGCTCACATCGAGCGTGACCTCTCGCGGTCCACACGCCTCGACGCGCGGCGAAAAATCGCGCGCGACCTCCATCAGCACATTAGAGGAGCTTCCTTCCGGAGCATATACAGCAGCAAACACTTCTCCACTCCTTCAACTTCACCCGAGACTAGCCACGGAGACACGGAGGCACGGAGTTCACTTCTTCAATTTCAAAAATTGCAGTTTGAAATGGAATCTCCGTGTCTCCGAGACTCCGTGGCCCGTATCAGTGGCTGGTCGTCGCTTTCAGGCTGACCTGCCCATCGACGCACCGCCGCGGCGAAACGACGCGCACGGTGAGATCGGCGCCGATCACATGACGACTGCGATCGGCCTCGCCCGCCCAGCGCGCACACGCGGTCAGCGACAGCGTCAACCCACCCGCGCTGCGCGCGAGTGGCTGCGGCGCGACGAGCACGCACGCTGTGTCGCTTCCTTCGATGATGCGCTGGACGCGGAGCCACGTCGTAAACGGAATCCGCGTGAGCGCCGAGCGCGGCACATCGGCGAGATCAATCGCGACGTACGCGAAGCCGCCGGCCTGCAGCACGAGGTTGAGCGCCTTCAGCGCGCGGTCGACGACCATGTGCTCCAATGATGTTTCGCCAAGCCACGGCCCGTGCTCGCAAATCGTCTGCCCGCGAATCCAGAGCAGGCGATCGGGATCGATGCCGGCCGCACCGGCTGATGCGACATCGAGACGATCGAAGGTATCGACCATCGCGACGATCTCGCCGCGCTGCGTGGCGGCGGCCATCATCTGCAACAGGAGCGTCGTCCGCCCCGATGATCGCGGCCCGACGATTTCGGACAACTGTCCGCGCGGCAGTCCCCCGTGCAGGCAGGCATCAAGAGCGGCAATGGAGGTGGGGATGAGGGCCGATTCGTCGCGCCGCTCGAGCGACGGCAGCGCCGTCGTCAGCGTGCGATCGAGCTTGCGGGCGCGAAGAGCAGATTCCAGGACAGCCAGCGCTTGATTCGCCATACTTTCGCCTTAAGGGCGAAAATATAGCGAACCTGCGTTCACACGTCAAGCCCGGTAAGATGAACCTTCACGTGTGACCACTGCGGCTGCTCCGAAAACCCCCGCGCCCGCTTCCGAAGCCCAGGCTTCCGCCGAGACGGCGTCAACTCCCTCGTTCGGCACCCGGACGCTCATGCGGACGCTGTCGGCGTTCTCATACCGCGACTTCCGCGTGCAGTGGTTTGGCGCATGCACCTCGAGCATCGGCACGTGGATGCAGATCGTCGCGCAGAACTGGCTGGTCCTGTCGCTGACGCACTCGCCATTTTTCCTCGGCCTCGATGCCTTCCTGCAGCAGCTTCCCATCATCCTGTTCTCGCTCGTCGGCGGCGTGCTGGCCGACCGCCACGATCGCCGCCGGACGCTGATCGCCTCGCAGTACATCCAGATGGCGACGTCCGCCACGCTCGCAGCGCTCATGTACTTTCAGGTCGTCCAGATCTGGCACATCCTCACACTCTCGTTCGTGACGGGCGTCGCCCAGGCGTTTGGTGGACCCGCCTACCAATCGCTCATCCCCTCGCTCGTCGACAAGAAGGACCTGCCCAACGCGGTCGCGCTCAACTCGATCCAGTTCAACGTTGCGCGCGTACTGGGTCCGCTGCTCTTCGCGGCGACGCTGACGGTATTCACCAGGTGGGGCTACGACGAACCGCAGGCGATGAACGCCTGCTTCCTCCTGAATTCGCTGTCATTCGTCGTCGTGATCAACACGCTGATGGCGCTGCACGTGAAGCACATCCCGCCCGCGACATCGACAGGGATGCGGGCCGAGCTGCGAAACGGGCTTTCGTACGTCCGGCATCAGGGGATGCTGCTCGGCCTGATCGTGCTGGCGGCGGCAACGACGTTTCTCGGATTTGCCGTGCTGACGTTCCTGCCGCTCTTCGCGCAGCAGGTCTTTCACGAAGGCGCCAGTACATACAGCCATCTCATGGCATTTTCGGGCGCCGGCTCGATCGTCGGCGCCCTTACGGTCGCGTGGCTTGGCAAGTTCAAGCGAATGGGTCTTACGGCGCTGTCGATGCAGGTCGTGTACGGCCTGCTGATCGTGGCGTTTGCGATGTCACGCACGCTGATCCTCAGCGAAGTGCTGCTGTTCTTCACCGGCTTTGCGTTGATGGTGGTCTTCTCCACCGTCACGTCGCTCGTGCAGCTGATTGCACCCAACGAGATGCGCGGCCGTGTAATGAGCATCTACATGCTGGCGTTTCGCGGCGGGATGCCGCTCGGCAGCCTCGTGTCAGGCTGGGTTGCCACACTCACCTCCGCTCCCACCGTGCTGATCATGAACGGGGTATTGCTGAGTCTCGTTGCGGCATGGTTCCTGCTGAAGAAACGCGGCGTACGCGAGCTCTAGGGGGCTCCGTCGCCGCGAATGTTGAAATATTCACCCGCCGCGCTCGCGGTTACCTTCGGACTCCTCCTGTCATCTCCTCTGGGAGCGCAGCAAACTCCCATCGATCAGCCCGAGCCGTCGACCATTGAATCAAAGGCCGACCAGAGTCCGACGCGCACACCCCCTCAAGCGACCGATCAACCCCCGCTTGTCGAGAAAGTCCGGCGGTACGTAGAAGACAACCCTATCGTCAAGAAGCTGGAAGGGGATGGCTTCTACCCCCGATTCGGCGGGCTTGGCGCGGGAAGCGGACTCGCCGGCGGCGGCGGCTATCGCCATCATCTAGCCCGGGCTTATCTGGACGTGTCGGCACTTGGGTCCACAAAAGCCTACCGCGGTATCGACGCGAGGGCGCGCTGGGTGCAGACTGCCAGCCAGTCGTTCGAGGTCTGGACGAACCTCGCGTTCCGGAACAATACGCAGGACGATTTCTACGGGCTCGGAATGGACGCGAGCGAGGACTCGCGCGTCGATTACGGGATCAGAAGCACCGACGTGAGCGCGCGCGCGATTGGCCGGGTCCGGCCGTGGCTCAGGATCGGCGCTGACCTTGGGTACTTCATGCCGTCCGTGCGCCATGGCCGTGACGACAACCTCCCCTCCATCGAGCAGGTCTTCAACGATGTCACCGCGCCAGGCCTGGCACGGCAGCCAGATTTTCTTCATCAGGGCGTCTTCGCCGAGATCGATTCACGCGACGCGGCAGGGTTTCCTTATCGCGGCGGCCTGTATCGCACGGCGTACTCCTTCTGGAACGATCGGACCTTCAACGAGTACGACTTCCGCCGGTTCGACATCGAGGGATCGCAGTTCTTTACCGTGGCGCCGAAGGATGTCGTGGCGGTCAGACTCGCCCTTGCCTACGCGAACAACAAGCCAGGCGACCGGGTTCCCTTTTATCTGCTGCCGTACGTGGGCGGCGGCGATACCGTGCGGGCGTTCGGCGAGTTCCGCTTCCGCGACGAGAATGCCGGCACCTTTAACGTCGAGCTCCGTCATCGCGTGCACAAGATGGTTCACGTCGCCGGCTTCGTTGATTGGGGGAAGGTCGCGAACGACTGGCAGGACATCAATCTTCGGGACTTGAAACGCGCCTATGGATTTGGCGTGCGGGCGGGTACCGACAAGCGCGTATTCGCCAGGCTCGATGTCGGCTTCGGCGGCGGTGAAGGCACGCGCCTCTTTCTGAAGTTCAGTCCGTCTTTCTAACCCCTTCCCCCTAACCCCTAACCCCTATCCCCTAACCCCTATCCCCTATAGGGCCGGTACAAAAAAGAGGCCGAGAGCACATTCGCTCCCGGCCTCTCTCGGTTAGCGGCGAGTGGCTTCGTATATGGAAGCTGCGCCGCCGCCGATCGCTGCGCCAAGCAATGCGCCTTTCTTGCCTCCGACAATCCCGCCAACGCCCGCGCCGGACGCCGCCGAGCCGCCGATGATGAGCGCCGTCTTCGCCACCGAGCGCCGCGGCGCCGTTTCGACGTTCCGCACGGCAACTGGTTCGACCGCGCGATAGACGGTTCGCCGCGGCGCTGCAGCCGTCCGCCGAACGACCGGCGCCGCGACAGGCGCGCTGGCGGTGTAGTAGCTCATGCCCGGCTGCGCGACCTGCGCCCACTGCCCATCAACCGTTTGCACATACGCTGGATTTCCCACCAGCCGGTCCTGCGCATGCGTGCCGACCACGTACATCCCCACGCCCGAAATCAGGGCGCCTGTGAGTGCTGCTGCCATCGGTTTCACGTCTATCACCCTCCTCCCAAAGTTCCTGCAACGCCATGGTCCAAACGTCGTGCCATGCGACACAACCTTATAAGTGCCGTCTTTGCTGTTGTTTGTGCTGATGACCTCCCCCATCCTGTCCGGGAGTGTCCTCCATGCAGTTCATCGATCCGAGGCCATCCGCCCGCGCGCGATGACGTGCGGCCGTCACGTGGACGAGAAAGCGGTGAGGAGATAATGGCGACACCCCCACGATGAAAGTCCTCGTTGCCGAAGACGACCGCGATATCGCCGAGCTCATCACGCACTATCTTCACAAGCAAGGTTGGACGACCCACGTCGCAGGCGCAGGTGACGAAGCACTCGCCTACGCGCGACGCCATCCGGTGGACCTTGTAGTGCTGGACGTGATGCTGCCGGGACTCAGCGGCTTGGAGATCTGCCGCGCGCTGCGTGGCGACAAGACAACCGCAGCGATTCCCATCATCATGGTGACCGCCCGCGCCGAGGAGACCGACCGCATCGTCGGTCTCGAAATTGGCGCGGACGACTATCTTGCGAAACCGTTCAGCCCGAACGAGCTCGTCGCGCGCGTGCGGGCGCTGATGCGCCGGTCGAAGCGGACGGACGCCGAGGTGACGACGTTGAGCTTCGGCCAGATCGTGATGGATCTCCCGCGACACATCGTGTCCGACAACGGCCGCGACGTCAGGCTCACCGCGAAGGAGTTCCTCCTGCTCCAATACCTGCTCGAGCATCGTGGTCGCGTGCTGTCGCGCGACCTGCTGCTTGGCGACGTGTGGGGCTATCGTTATACCGGCGGTACGCGCACCGTCGATGTCCACGTGCGACGCCTGAGAGAAAAACTGCCTGCGCTCGTCGATGCGCTCGTCACCGTGAAACAGTTCGGTTACAAGCTTGCGGAGAATGAGGTGACGTGAGCCTCGGCATCCGCGCAAAATTCTTCCTCTCGCTACTTGCCGTCGCCGCTGTGACGCTGGTCACGCGGCGCGTCTCCATTCCCGTTGCGGCGGCGATTGCCCTGGTCACAGCCCTCGCGTTTGCCTTCCTTCTCTCCATGCTCCTCAAGCAACGGGTGCGGGCGATCGCGGCGACCGCCAGCCATCATCGGCGAAGTGACGATGAACGCCCATTCGTCGACTACGGGTCCGACGAGCTGGGGATGGTGGCGCGTGAGTTCGACGGATCGGTGCGGGACCTTGTCCGCCGCGTCGACGAGCTCTTGCGTGACCGGGCGCGGCTCGACGCGATTCTTTCGGGGATGGTCGAAGGTGTGCTGGTCGTCGACGGCGCCGGCCGGCTGCAGATGGCGAACCGCGCGGCGCAGTCGATGCTCCGCATGGACGCGACATCCATCGGCCGGCCGTATGTCGAAGTGATCCGCCATCCCGATGTGTCCGCGCAACTCGGCACCGCCCTCCGCGGTGAAGAAGCTGACAACCGCGAGCTTGCGCTGATGCGCGATCCCGGGCGTACGTTCCTCGCGCGGGCGGCGCCGGTCGCGCGCAGCGGTGGCGGCGGCGCGGTGCTCGTGCTGCACGACATCACAGATCTGCGCCGCGCAGATCAGATCCGCCGCGACTTCGTTGCGAACGTGTCCCACGAGCTGCGGACGCCGCTCACGGCGATCCGCGGGTATGTGGAAGCGCTGCTCGACGATCGGCCGGACCCGGAGGACACCAAGCGCTTCCTGGAGATCATTGCTCGCCACAGCGCGCGCATGGAACGGCTCGTCAGCGATCTCCTGCGCCTCGCACGCCTCGATGCGCGGCAGGAGGCGCTCGATCTGGCGCCCTGCGACATGCAGCAGCTCTTCAACACGGTCGTCGCCGATGTCGCGCAGACGATCGAAGCGAAGCGCCAGCACATCACCACGGTTGTCGATCCGGAGGCGTGCCGTCTCAGGGCGGACCCCACCAAGCTTCACGATGTGCTGCGGAACCTCGTCGAGAACGCGGTGAACTACTCGCCCGAGGAAGCCGCGATCCACCTCGAGGCAACACGGCGCGCCGGCACGGTCAGCATCTCGGTCTCGGATTCCGGCCCTGGGATCCCGTCTGAAGATCTCTCGCGTGTATTCGAGCGGTTCTATCGCGTTGACAAGTCACGATCGCGTCCGGGAGGCACCGGGCTGGGGCTGGCAATTGTGAAGCACCTGGTGGAGCTGCACGGCGGCCAGGCGGCCGCAGAGAACCGGCCGGAGGGAGGCGCGCGGTTCGTGATTACGCTGCCCGCCGCACCACCTGTCTGAAGTGCGACCGCAATTAACACGCCCGTAACAATCACGACTTCACTTCTTCGAAACGGCGATCGACAGTCGCGTGTATGGCCGATCGCCGCTTTCACGTGTTGTTCCTGTGTACTGGAAACTCCGCACGCAGCATCATCGCGGAGGCGCTGTTGAACTACCGCGCCAAGGGCCGCTTCCACGCCTTCAGCGCCGGCAGCCACCCCAAAGGCGAGGTCCACCCACTAGCGCTCGAGATCCTGAAGCGCAATCACATTCCTGCAGAAGGCTTCCGCAGCAAGAGCTGGGACGAGTTCGCCAACGCAGACGCGCCTCAGCTGGATTTCGTGTTCACGGTCTGCGACCGGGCGGCCCAGGAAGTCTGCCCGATGTGGCCCGGCCAGCCGATGACCGCCCACTGGGGCATTGAAGATCCGGCCGCGGTTGGAGGCACGCAGGAAGAGCGGGAGCGCGCGTTTAACAGGGCATTCACGGAGCTCGACGCCCGGTTGAAGATCTTCACGAGCCTTCGGCTCGAGGCGTTGGACTCGCTGTCCCTGCAGAAGCACCTTGACGCCATAGGCCAGCGGCGCGAACCATAAGCGCCGTACAGACGAACGGCGTCTCCCGTAGAAGACGCCGTTCGCGTGGGCCATCGCCCCTTCGATTCTAGAAGCTCAGACGCATTGCGAACTGAACCTGACGGGGCGTCCCCAGGCCCACTGTTCGTCCCACCGTGCTCGTGAGACGGCCGAACGTGCCCGCTGCCGCCGCAGAGTACGGCTGGCCAGGCTGTACCCGGTTGGCTTCGGTAAGGGCGGCGCCGGGAAGAGCATTCGGCAGCGTGCCCACAGCGTTCGAGAAGTTCGTGACATTGAAGGCGTTGAAAATCTCAGCTCTGAGCTCTACGTTCGGGCCGTTGCTGACACCGATCTTCTTCGCAATCACAAAGTCGATCTGGCGGAAGCTGGGCCCGTGAATCTGGTTTCGAGTGAGGTTACCGAACGTGCCGGGCTTGGGCGTCGCGAACGCGGCTGGATTGAGGAACAGCAACCCACCGCTCTTGAGGTACGGATCCACACCAGGAATCAGATCCGGTCTTCGCTGATTGCGTGACGATCCGCCGCCAGGCGTATTGATCACTGCTGTTCGATCGGCGGCCGCATTGTTGAAAACGTTGCCCGCCCCGTCCACGTAGACGATGTCGTTGCGCTGAATCAGGACGGGAATCGGAATACCACTGCGGGCATTCATGATCCCTCCCACATTCCAACCACCAAGCAGCGGACCCTGGCCCGGGATGGTGTAAATGGCGCTCAGGTTGAACGTGTGGCGAACGTCGAAGTTGTTGTAGCCATCGTCATAATCGAATTCCGACAATGCGCGCGCATTGTTGTTCGCCGTTACCGCCTCGTTCGAGCCACCCGTATTGCCCTTGCTGGCGCCGAACGTGTACTGCGCATTCATCGTGAGCCCGCGGCTGGACCGCCGGGTCAGCGACAACTGCATCGCGTTGTAGTGGTCATGACCACCGCTGGTCTTGTAGTCGACTTCAGCGAAGGGTCTCAGAATCGTCGCGATGGACCCATCAGCGTTTCTCGTGACGATGTCGAATTCGCGAATCTGCGTCGCGGCGCTGGCGCCATTCGACTGGACGCCAATCGTCCGGTTCGCGATGCTTCGCAGGAAGAGATTCCGGCCCTGGCTGCCGACATAGGCCACCGTCGCCGCCATGTTTCCGGGCAACTCCTGCTGCACTGAGGCGGTGTACTGATAGACCTTCTCCGGCAGCGTGTATTCGTTCGCGTACGCACGCGGCTGGTAGGACCG
>DAIRVG010000168.1:5242-12929 GCA_036802945.1 Vicinamibacterales bacterium | reverse complement strand
TCGACCTTGGCAAGGTCGCACTCTACCACTGAGTTATTCCCGCTCGCGACGAAAACTCAGCGTACCACACCGATCTTTCCATGATCAAGGAAGCTGGCAGGCCGACCTGAAGGTCAGCCTCTACGACACGCGATCAAGGAAGCACGCAGGCGGACCTGAAGGTCCGCCTCTACGACGGGCCGGCTGAAGCTCGGCCCCGTGCGGAGAGGTCCTTCGTGTCCTTCGCGCCCTTCGTGGTTAAGACACGCCCCCTTGGTGGTTGAAACTCACCCCCTGGCGTCGCGCAGCACCTGCGCCGCTTCCTCGGGCGACGTGGGATTGAGATAGAACCCGGTCGCCCACTCGAATCCCGCCACCTTCGTCAGCTTCGGGATGATCTCCACGTGCCAGTGGTAATAGTCGTCCGCCTGCTCCGCGATCGGCGCGGTGTGGATCAGCAGGTTGTACGGCGGCGACCCGAGCGTCCTGTTGATCCGACGCAGAATGTCGCCGAGCAGCCGCGCGAGCGACGCGTATTCGTGGCGCGGCGCGTTCTCGAAATGCGCCTCGTGCCGGCGCGGCAGCATCCATGTCTCGAACGGAAACCGCGGCGCGTAGGGCGCCACCGCGACGATGTCGGCGTTCTCCGCGATCAACCGCTGCCCGTCCTTCGTCTCCTGACGCAGGATGTCGCAGAAGACACAGCGCTCCTTCGCCCTGAAATGCGCGCACGCGCCGTCGACCTCGTCGCGGACCTCGCGCGGCACGATCGGCAGCGCGATCAATTGCGAATGCGAGTGATCGAGGGATGCGCCCGCCGCCGATCCGTGATTCTTGAACACGATGATGTAGCGAAACCGGCGATCGTGCCGCAGGTCCTGCATCCGCTCGCGCGCCGCCCAGAGCACCTGCTCGATCGCGTCGTCGCCCATGTCGGCCAGCGTGTCGAGGTGGCGCGGTGACTCGACGATCACCTCGTGTGCGCCGATGCCGTTCATCCTGTCGAAGATGCCCTCGCCCTGCCGGTCGAGCGTGCCTTCGACCCGCAACACCGGAAACTGGTTCGGCACGACACGGAGGTTCCACCCCGGCATGTTCGCCCTGCTGCCGTTGTGCCGGACGGCCAGCAGCTCCTGCGGCGTCATCTGCTCGTGCCCCTCGCAGAAGGGGCATGACGGATCTGGCGCGATGTGCACCGACTCGAGGCGAAAGTCGGTCGGACGCTTCCGTCGCTCGGTGGAGATGATGACCCAGCGGCCTGTGACGGGATCTTTGCGAAGCTCGGACATCAGTGAATTCCCAAGAACCAGCTCCCAATTCCCAAGACGCCACCGGAATCTCCTTGGGAGTTGGAGGTTGGAAGTTGGGATTTAGGCAGCATCAAAAGCGTTAGGGTACACCGTTATGGCCGGCTGGCCGGCGTCGAAATCGACGGTGACGACGTCGAAGCGGCATGGACCATTATGGAGGCGATGGCGCGAGAGGTAGTCGACCGCCATCTGCGCCACGCGCCGCTGCTTCCAGCGGGTGATCGCGGCGGCGCCGCCGCCGAATTCTTCCCCCATCCGCGCTTTGACCTCCACGAACACGATGGTGTCGCCGTCCCTGGCGATGACATCGATTTCGCCGAACCGCGTGCGGTAGCGGCGTTCAAGAATTGCGTACCCGCGTCGCTCCAATTCCGCGCATGCGAGATCTTCGCCCGATTTTCCGAGTGCCTGACGGGGATCGTCTGTCATGCGATCGCGGGTCGCATGTTTCGAGCCGCGGACCTAGGCGCCTTCGCCGCCACGCGGCTTCGGCGGCCCAGGCAAGGTCCGCGCCGCCCGTCCTAACCACGATGGGCACGAAAGGCTCGAAGCACACGAAAAACAATTTGGTCTTTTCGTGAACTTCGCGACGTTCGTGACCTTCGTGGTTTACATCCTAATCGCTGCCAGTGACTGATCGAGAATCTTGAGCGCGATGTCGGCCTGCTCTTTCGTCAGCACGAGCGGCGGGCACAACCGGATCGCATTGCGTCCGGCGCCGAGCACCAGCAACCCGTGTCGGAAGCACTCCTTCACGAGCGCGTCGCGCTCCGCGGTCGCGCGCTCCTTCGTCTTGCGATCGCGGACCAGCTCGATGCCGATCATCAGCCCGCGGCCGCGGACATCGCCGATCAGCGGATGCTTGTCCATCAACGACTGCGCGCCGGCCTTGAAATGCGCGCCGACGACGGCCGCATTCTTGATCAGGCTCTCGCGCAACAGCTTGATTGTTGCGAGGGCGGCGGCACACGCGACGGGATTCCCGCCAAATGTGCTCGCATGCGTCCCCGGCGGCCACGACATGATCGACGCCGACGCGGTCGCCACGCCCAGAGGCAACCCTGACGCGATTCCCTTGGCCATCGTCACGATATCGGGTTCCACGCCGGTGTATTCGACGGCAAACATGTTGCCGGTTCGGCCCATGCCGGACTGCACTTCGTCGACGATCAGCAGAATGCCGTGACGGCCCGTGACCTCGCGCAGCCGCTGCAGGAAGCTGTCGGGCGGGACGATGTATCCGCCTTCGCCCTGGATCGGCTCCACCATCACGGCCGCGACCTCGTCGGGAGAGACGAGGTGCACGAACAATTGCTGTTCGATAAAGTCGATGCATTGCGCAACCGTCGCGTCGGGCGACATGCCGGAGCGATAGACGTCCGGATACGGCGCGTGATATGTCCCCGGCACCAGCGGTCCGAATCCCTGGCGCTGGCGCACTTTGCTCGCGGTCAGCGACAGCGATCCCATCGATCGCCCGTGGAACGCGCCGAGGAACGCGATGACGTTGTGCCGCCTGGTGTGGTACTTCGCGAGCTTCAGCGCGGCCTCGTTCGCCTCGGTGCCCGAGTTGCCGAAGAAGGAGCGATGTGGACCAGGCATCGGCGCGATCGCAGACAGCTCTTCTCCCAAACGCGCCTGCAGCTCGTAGTAGAAGTCCGTCCCCGACATGTGCAGGAACTTCTGCGACTGCTCGGCGATCGCCCTGACGACGTCCGGGTGCGAGTGGCCGGTAGACGCCACCGCAATCCCGGCCGTGCAGTCGAGGAATACGTTGCCATCGACGTCTTCGACCGTGGCGCCGGATCCCCTGGCGATGACCAGCGGATAGTCGCGCGTGTACGACGTGGAGACAGCTGCGGCGTCGCGGCTGATGATGGCGCGCGCCTTCGGACCGGGCAGCTCGGTGCGGATATCGGGAACGGTGGCGGCTATTTTCGTTTCCAGCGCGTGCCTCCCGGGTTGTCTTCCAGCAGGATGCCGCGCTCAGCCAGTGCATTGCGGATGCCGTCCGCCGCGGCAAAGTCCCGCCGGCCGCGCGCGGCCTTCCGTTCCTCGATGAGCCGCTCGATTTCGTCGACCGGAACCGGCGGCTGAGCATCCTCGGAACGGCGAAGCGTCACGACTCCAAGCACGCAGTCGAAGTCGTCCAACGCGCGGCGTGCCGCATCCGCATCGTCGCGTCCAATCTGCCGGGCATCGATCGCCGCATTGATGTCGCGCACGAGGTCGAAAATGGCGGCCAGTCCGGCCGCTGTATTCAGATCGTGCAGCAAAGCGTCCGCGAAGGCCTTGCGCGCTTTCTCGATTGACGCCTGCGCAGCGGCGAAACTGTCTTCACCGGATACCGATTCCAGCCGCGCGAGGAAGTCGACAATCCGGCGCAACGACTCCTCAGCCTGCTCCATCCCTGCCCACGTGAAATTGAGCTGCTTGCGGTAATGCGATGACAGCAGCAGGTAGCGCAGCGCGGACGCTCGGTGGCCGCGCGCCAGCACCTCGGGCAGGGTGTAGACGTTGCCGAGCGACTTCGACATTTTCTCGTTTTCGACGAACAGATGCTCGATGTGAAACCAGTGGCGAACGAACGGCTGATTGGTGGCGCCCTCGCTCTGCGCGATCTCGTTCTCGTGATGCGGGAAGATCAGGTCGATCCCGCCGGCGTGGATGTCGATGGGCGGCGCGCCCAGCAGCCGCAGCGCCATCGCGGAGCACTCGAGGTGCCACCCGGGCCGCCCCGGACCGGCGCCAACATCCCACGTCGGCTCGTCGGGCTTCGAGGCCTTCCACAGCACGAAATCGCGCGCGTCGTCTTTTGAATATTCGTCGACGTCGACGCTGACGCCCGACTTCATGCCTTCGTGATCGAGGCGTGCGAGCTTGCCGTACTGCGGCAGCGAGGCAATCTTGAAATAGACCGAGCCATCGCGCCGGTAGGTGTGGCCGTTCCGCTCGAGGGCCAGAATCATGTCGCCCATCGCGCGAAGGTTGGCTTCGTCGGTGGCGCGCGGCGTTTCCTCGGGCGCCTCTATCCCGAGCTGCTCGATATCTTCCCGGAATGCGCCAATCCACTGTTCGGTGTACTCACGCAACGGAACGCCCGCCTTCTGGGCGCCGGCGATCGTCTTGTCATCGACGTCGGTGTAGTTGATCGCCTCGTGCATCGTGTAGCCGCAGAGATGCTTCAGCGTCCGGCGAAGCACGTCGACGCAGACGTAGGTGCGGAAGTTGCCGATGTGGGCACGAGCGTACACCGTGGGGCCGCACGCGTACATGCGCACGGTATTCCCGGTTGCCGGCTCAAACGGCTCTTCCTGACGCGACAGAGTATTAAAGAGACGAAGCATCACAGGATCTCATCGCGATTCATACGGAGAGTTGGGCGAACAGTCGCTCTGCCCTGCGGCGGTCGGCTTCGATCTGCGCGCGCAGCGCGTCCACGTCCTCGAACTTCCGCTCGTCGCGCAGCCGCTGCACGAACCCGAGCCTGACCCGCTGACCGTACAGATCGCCGCTGTACCCCATCACGTGCGCCTCGATCGTCGTTGCCGTCGAATCGCCAAACGTCGGCCGTACGCCGATGTTGCTGATACTCGCGTGCACGATGCCATCAATGGTCACCGTCGTCGCGTACACACCGTTGGGCGGGATGAGCTCATTCTCCGTTAACAAGTTCGCCGTCGGAAACCCGATTGCATGCCCGCGCCGCTTTCCTTCAACCACGACGCCATCGATACAGAAATGGTGGCCGAGCAATGCCCCGGCTTCATCCACGCGCCCTTCCGTCACCAGGCGGCGAATACGTGTGCTGCTCACCACGAATTCCTTATATCGGACCGGATCGATCTTGTCCGTACGAAAGCCGTAGCGCTGCCCCAGCGTCCGCAACACGGAGAAATTGCCGCTGCGCTCGTGGCCGAACAGGAAATTGGCGCCAACCCACACCTCGGAGACGCGCAGCCAGTCGACCAGTACAGTGCGCACGAACGTCTCAGGGTTCCAGTGCGACACCTCCGGGGTAAATCGCACAACGGCGACCGCGCTGATGCCCGCACGCTCCAACGCCTCGAGCCGCTGTGCCTTCGTCATCAGCAGCGCCGGCGCCTTGTCGGGCCGGACCACGCGCGAAGGGTGCGGATCGAAGGTCATCGCCATCGGCGTGCCGCCATGCTCGACGGCGCCACGCCGGACGCGCTCGACGATCTTGAGATGTCCGCGGTGAAGGCCGTCGAAGTTGCCGAGCGCGAGCACGGGATGCACGAGCCAGGGCGGCCGCGGATCATCGGGAAAATGCAGGACCTCCACGCAGCTACGACGCGTCGACCTCGATGTCTAGCACGAGGCCATCATATGCCAGCTCCACACCGCGAGGCAGGCGCGCGTTGGTCGCGACGTGCGGCAGATCGTGCGTCATGTGCGTGAAGTACGCGCGTCGTGGACCCAGCCGTTCGACCACCGCCAGGGCGTCGGCGATCGTGAAGTGCGTCTCGTGCGGCTCGTCCCGAAGCGCGTCAATCACGAGCACCTCCGTGCCCAGGATCAGCGGCCACGACTCGTCCGGAATGGCGTTGCAATCGGTCAGGTAGGAGAAATTTCCGAAGCGGAAGCCGAGGATCGGAAGGCGGCCATGCCACAGCGGCACCGGCACCACGTTGACGCCGCCCAGCGTCAAGGGCCCCTGGATCGTGTGTGGAATGAGCTCAGGGATGCCGCCGCCGAGGCGCGGAATTCCATCGAATGCGTAGTAGAACGTCCGCTGAATCGCCTCCCACGCCTCCGCGTTCGCGTAACACGGGATCGGTCCGCCCTGAATCGTGTTGAAGCGCCGCACGTCATCGAGACCGAGGATGTGATCGGCGTGGCCGTGGGTGAAGAGCACCGCGTCGACGCGTGCGATGTCGTGCGTCAGCATCTGCTGCCGCAGGTCGGTCGCGGTGTCCACCAGGATACACACGCGATCAGGGACGTCTATGTACATCGACGGACGCAGCCGGCGATCGCGCGGATCGGTCGAGCGGCAGGTCGCGCAGCCGCAGCCGATCATCGGCACCCCGTGCGAGGTGCCAGTGCCGAGCAGCGTGGCCCGTGCCCTCATCCCTCGACGAGCTCGGGATGACCCTGAGCGTGTCGCCCCGCGACGTTGCTCGGGGCGTCACTGAGTCGAAGGGTCAAGGCGTGATAATGCGGGACTGCGGCTTCTGAGCGTCGACGAACCGGAGGCGCAGCTCGTAGAGAATCTGCTCGATTAGTTGGCGCTCTTCGGCCGTCAGATTGCCGCGCGTCTTATTTTCGATGAGCGCCAGAATGTCAATCATCTGCTGGGCGGCGAGGAGATTGGATTCCGACCGCTGGCCGCTGACGGGATCGGGGATGTCACCGAAATGCACTGCCGCTGTGTGCGCCAGTGACAGGACAAATGCGGCGAAGCTGATGCCGTTCGCTTCGTCCTCGTGCGAATCGTCGTGGTCGTGTGTGTGCTCGTGATCAGTCATGGCGCAAACACGAATGCTAGCATACGGGGCGGAAGCAAATCCCAAATCCCAAATCCCAAAACCCAAATCCAAATCCCAACTCATAAGATGGGTTCCATCCATGGCTGAGAACGTCGGGCACAAGTTCGAGCAACTGATTGAGATCATGCGGGCGCTGCGCGCGCCTGGCGGCTGCCCGTGGGACCGCGAGCAGACGCATGCCTCGCTGCGCCCGTTCGTGCTCGAGGAAACGTACGAGGTGCTGGAAGCCATTGATGCCGGCAACATGACGGAGTTGCGCGAAGAGCTCGGCGATTACCTCTATGAAGCGGTATTCCTCGCGCAAATCAGCGAAGAAGCGGGTGACTTCACCATTGGCGACGCCATCGACGAGATCCGCACGAAGCTGGTTCGCCGGCATCCGCACGTGTTCGCGAAGGAGACGGCCGACGAAGGGATCACGAGCGGCCAGGTCATTGAGCGCTGGGAAACGATGAAGGCGCGGGAGCGCGCCGCTCAGGGTAACGCGGACTCACCGCCGACGAAGACGACACTCAGCGGAGTGCCGAAGTCGCTCCCGTCTCTGCTGCGCTCCTATGAGATCAGCGCCCGTGCCGCGGCAGTTGGATTCGACTGGGCGAAGGCGGGCGACGTGCTCGACAAGATCGAAGAAGAAGTCGCGGAGGTCCGGCGCGAAGTCGAGTCGGGCGCGACCGGTCACCTGTCGCGTGCGGAAGAGGAAATGGGCGATCTGCTCTTCGCGATCAGTAACCTGTCACGAAAGCTCGGCATCGAACCAGAGGCCGCGCTGCGGCGAGCCAACGAGAAGTTCACCAAACGGTTCGATGCACTGGAGCGCGCTTTTGCGTCGCGCGGGCAGCTGCTTAGTGACGCGACGCTCGAGGAAATGGAAGCAGAATGGCAACG
>DAIRVG010000168.1:0-5142 GCA_036802945.1 Vicinamibacterales bacterium | reverse complement strand
TGGCAACGAGTCAAAGATTTACCACGATGAACACGAAAGGCTCGAAGGTCACGAAGGATCTCTTTTCACAACACCACGCGACGAAGCCCTTGCTGCAGGCGCGACACACGAAAATTGATCAAGAGGCCTCCGCGCAAGCCGGTGGTTCGCAAGTACGACACGAGCTGCGAGCTGTGCACGTCGTCAAGGCTGATAACGGCCTTCAGTTCAACGACGATCAATCCTTCGATGATCAGGTCGACTCGTTGACCGTCAATCTGCACGCCACGATAGTTCACTGTGATCTTGCGCTCGCATTCGTAAGCGATGTTTCTCGACTCGAGCTCGACGCACATGGCCTTCCTGTAGATCGATTCCAGGAAGCCAGGCCCTAGCGCGCGGTGGACGGCAAGTGCGCAACCGATGGTCTGCGTCATAGCGAGCTCGGCTTCCGACGTAAGTGGCGATGCGACCCGCATATGAAATTTGTCCCAAACCGGGTGTTCGTGACCTTCGCGCTCATCGTGACCTTCGTGGTTCATCCTTTCCTCCAGTGAACGTCCTCACAGCTCCTCATCTTCCAAAGTTTCGTGGCCTTCGATATTTTTCGTGTTCTTCGTGGTTCATTTCTTTCCTCCAGTGAACGTCCCCACGAATACGTGCTCGCCATCTGTTTCGACGGTAATCTCCCCGTCACGATCGGTTCGATAGACCGTCGCCCCTGCGGCGATCAGGCGCTCGACCACCTCGGGGGCGGGGTGACCGAATGGATTGCCACGGCCACAGCTGATGAGCGCGATCTGCGGCCGCCACGAGTCCAGGAGCTCCTGTGACGTCGAGGTCCGGCTGCCGTGATGCGCGACTTTGAGGATGCGAGTCTTCGCCGGGGTGAGGTGCGGGACGATCGCGCGTTCTATGGCGCTGCCGATGTCACCGGTCAGCAGCAGCGCAACGTCGCCATACAACACTTCCAGCACGACGGAATCGTCGTTACGCACTCTCTGGCGTTCCCAGTCGGGCGGAGGCGGATGGAGCACACGGATCCGCGCCGCGCCCAGGGCGAGCTCCTCACCCGCGACCCGTTCTTCCACACGTGTGCCCGCCTCAGCCGTGCGAGCGAGCACGGCTTGTAACGCGACGGCGTGCGGCACGGGAATGCCCTGCCAGACTGCATCCGGCTGAAAGTCGTCGATGAGCGCCACTGCCCCGCCGATGTGATCGGGATCGCCGTGCGTGAGCAGAAGCGTCTGCAGCGACCTGACGCCAGTCGCCCAGAGCGCGGGTTCGACGACCCGTGCGCCGATATCGAAGTTGTTGTTTCCGAAGGGACTGCCGCCGGTATCCACGATGATCGTCTGGCGGTCCGTAAAGGACCGCCCTACACCGCGCGCAAAGGGTCTCGCCACACCTTGCGGAGCCTGCAATGCCATCGCGTCCCCCTGCCCGACGTCGAACATCGTCAGCCGGAGCAAGGATGCGTCGGCAGGTGGCGGGGCAACAGGGTTGACCCCCGCGACTATCCACACGCCCGCGATGACGAGACACGCCGCACCACCGATGCGAAGAAGCCGCCACCCGTGGATGAACATTGCGGCGAGACCTGCGTAATAAACGATGACGACGACGATCGAGGGTGGGGGCACACGCCGCGTCAGCCATGGCGCCACGTCAACGAGCCGTGCGCTTTCCACGATTCCCGCCGCGGCGAGGTGCGCGAACCACGCGGCGAGCCGGGCGACCCCATTGAAGGTGTCAGCGCAGACGATCACCAGGCCCGCCAGCTGCACGACCGCCATCAGAGGGACCGCAGCAAGGTTGAGGACCAGCCCCGCGCCGGTGATTCTCGAAAACGTGATGGCCATGACGGGGAGCAATGCGACTTCTACCGCTGCGGATGCGGCGACCGACGTCGTCAGCCAAGTCATGATGCGAGATCGCGGACCTGAAGGTCCGCGCCGCATCATCGATGAAGGTCCGGACCGCATCATCGACATGCGGCGCGCAACCTCCAGAAGCGCGCCCGTTGCCCCAAAGGTGAGGATGAATCCGGCGTTGCGAACGTCGAGCGGGTGCGCGCACGCCAGCAGCCCGCCGGCTACCGCCATCGACTGCCACGGCGCGCTCCGATGGTCGAGGAGCCGCGCGACAAGGTAGACGACAGCCACGAGCGTTGCACGCCACACCGACGGCCCCGCAGTGACCACCTGAGCGTATCCAACGAGCACGACGAGCGTGACCAGCGCTGCGCGTCGTCCGGAGGTTCCAGTGATCGCCAGCGCAAGAAGGATGACGGCTGCAAGGATGGCGATGTTGCCCCCGGAAATCGCGATGACGTGATACGTGCCCGCCGCCTGCAGTCGCGTCCGCACCTCGTCTGGCAGTCCGCTGCGGTCTCCAATCAGCACCGCCGACACGATTGCCGCGGACAGCGTGCTGAGCGGCGAGACCTGCCGGGCGACGCGATCGCGGACCGCCGCACGGACATCAGCCGCGACTTCATTGAGCCTGGTCCCGCGCCCGAGTACTTCGATCAGCAGGCCGCTCTTAATTGAACCGAGCAGCGTGACGCCGTCCATCGCGCTCTGCCGCTCGAAGTCGGCGACCCCTTCGTCCAGGTAACGCGCGGGCCGCCGGAACGTGATCGGCGCCTCGACCGTGCGACCTCTTCGCCACGCGCCCACCTGTTCCATGGCCACCCGACCACCTACAGTGACCACGACCCCACCGGATGCTGGCAACCATCTGCCGTGAAGCCGGATCGCGAGCACGTCGGCGCGCAACGTGACCTCGTCACGCGGACTCGCGTCCTCCGTTAGCAGCAGTCGTGTCGGGATGGGATCGTGAATTCCGGAAGGGCCAAACGTCTCGAGGCGGAAACCGCCGATTTCGCCATCGAGCAGCGCCCGCAGCGGCGTGTCGACGGCCGCTTCACGCGACTGTGCACCAAGCACCGCACCTGCGCAGCCGAACGCGAAGGCGATGAGCGCGATGGTGATCCGCTGCGATCGACGCCGCCAGGCGACAGTAGCGGCCGTAGCAATCAGTGGGAGCGCGCACAGCGCGAGGCGCCAGGGAAGGGGAAATGAGATGCCGCCGGCCGTGCCGGCGATCAGCGCGATGGCTGGAAGCAGCGCCGCAGGGACCACGAAGCGCCTGCTGCAAGACGCGCGGACACGAAAATGCTTGAACCACGAAGGACGCGAAGTGCACTAAGGTTAGGAATTCTTCGTGTCCTTCGCGCCTTCGTGGTTAACAAGATCTTCGTGGTTTCGTTTCCTACGTACTGCCGCGGCGAGTCGCGTCTCAGAACCTGCCGTCATCCAGGCGGACCTGAAGGTCCGCCTCTACGACCTCGGGGCCCTCGCGCCTGCAGGTCCGCCTCTACGACCTCGGGGCCTCGCGCCTACAGGTCCGCCTCTACGACTACGGGCCTGCCGTCATCCAGGCGGACCTGAAGGTCCGCCTCTACGAGTACGGGCCTGGCGCCTACAGGTCTGCCCATCTCCGGAGCAGGTTGTGGTACACGGCCGTCAACTGGACCGCCGCCGGATGATCCGCCATGTCAACCGTCAGTCGCTGAATCGCGGTATCCAAGTCGAACAGCAGCGTGCGATCGCCATCATCACGCAGCATGCTCTGAATCCAGAAGAACGACGCGACCCGCGCGCCGCGCGTGACCGGACGCACGTGGTGAAGGCTGGTCGATGGATACAGCACCATGTGGCCACTCGGCAGCTTCACGCTGTGGACGCCGTACGTATCCTCGACCACGAGTTCCCCGCCGTCATACTCTTCAGGTTCCCCGAGGAAAAGTGTCGCTGAGAGATCGGTCCGAATGCGGAGGTGGGTCCCCGAGATTTGCCTGATGGCGTTGTCGACGTGGTTCCCGAACGACTGACCGCCCCGATAGCGGTTGAACAAGGGTGGAAACACCCGCAGCGGCAACGCGGCCGAGATGAACAGCGCGTTGCGCTGAAGGGCCTCGAGGATCATGTCGCCCAGTTCCCGCCCCACGGGGTGGTCCTCCGGCAACTGCATGTTGTCCTTGACCTGCGTCGACTGATGGCCAGCAGTCACCCGGCCATCAACCCAATTGGCGGTATCGAGCAGGTCGCGCGCGTGCGCCACCTGCTCGGCGGTCAGCACATCCGGAATCTGAAGAAGCATCGCAGTCGCTCGTGTTTGTTAGAACGAGAAGACGGGACCAAGAAGCACTGCCCGTCCTGCCCCCGGTATGAAATGCCCGGTGTAGCCCCGATCCACATACCGCGCGTTGGCCAGGTTCGTGGCATTCACCTGCAGACTCAGATGCCCGTTCACTTCGTAGTTCCCCATGGCGTTGAACAGCCAGTATTTCGTGAGCCGTTGAATCGCCGCCGCATTCGCCGTGGTCAAGGCGTTGCTGTTGTTGAAGAAGTAGCCGTCGGTGAACTGCGCGCCCCCGCCCAGCGTGAGGTGGAGCGGTAGTCTGTAAGTCGTCCACAGGTTGAACGAGCTCTTCGGCACGTACGACAGGCGCCTGCCCACTTCGGCGGCGACGCCCGACTCCTGGACGGTCCCGTTCATCAGAGAGAGGCCGCTGAAGATCCCCCATCGCGACGTCAGGTTTCCAGATACCCCGAATTCGACGCCGCTCACTTGCTGATCGCCCGCGAGTACGGTTGCGCCGCTCACGTCGGTGGTCTTCGCGTTCGTCTTCTCCGTCCGGAAGAACGCCGCGGTAGCGAACAGGTTGTTCCGTAGGTCCCACTTGGCTCCCGCTTCGAGGTTGCGGCTCCGCTCCGGAGGAAGCGCGGCTGCATTGACACCCGTGGCGGCCAGTGTGAGCCCGAAGCTCCCGTCGTACGACGGGCTGAACGACGTACTGTACGCCGCATACAGGGTGCCGCGCGTAACCGGCTTGTAGACCACGCCGGCGCGGCTACTGAACGCATTGTCGGTACGCCCGAAGTTCGTCGCACCGCCTGACGTCGCCACCGTCGTGTAGTCGACTTTGATGCGATCCCACCGCCCGCCGAGGTCGAGCTGCAGATGATCGCCAAGCTTCACCGTGTCGAACGCGTACGCGGCGGTCGACATCGAACGCGCTTCCGATGAGGCGCCCGTTTTTACGAGTGCCGGCGCATATGTGTCGTCGGGATTCGGCGTGAACAGATCGGTTAC
>DAIRVG010000167.1:0-12974 GCA_036802945.1 Vicinamibacterales bacterium | reverse complement strand
CGAGCCGTTGACTTCTGCCGCGCGTCTAGATCTCAACCTGAACGCCCAACTCGACTACGCGTTCGGGCGGCAGGCGGAAGAACGCCGTGGCCCGCACCGCGTTGCGCGTCATCAGGACAAACAGCTTCTCCCTCCAGATCGCCATCCCCCGTCGATGCGTCACGAGGATCGTCTCTCGCCCCAGGAAATACGTCACATCGTCGGCATCGATATCGAGTCCCTTGCCCTGCGCCGCGCGCAGCGCGTCAGGAACGATTGGATCCTGCATGAAGCCGTAGACGAGGCGCATGGTGAACACGCCGTGCCCGAGCGCGTCCACTGTGATCTGCTCGCCTGGCCCGACGTGAGGTACGGGAGCGGTAGTGACGGTGAGGATCACGACGTAGTCGTGCATCACCTTGTTGTGCCGCAGATTGTGCGCGAGCGCCGGCGGCGTGCCGCGTGGCTGCGCCGTCATGAAAACCGCTGTGCCGGGCACGCGCACGGGCGGCGCGGCGACGATCGTCGACATGAAGTGATCGATCGGAATCGCCCTCGCGGTGAGTCGCTCCGCGACGATTCGGCGGCCTGTTTTCCACGTGGTCATCAGCGTGAAGATGAACGCACCGATTAGCAGCGGCAGCCATCCGCCTTGGAACACTTTCAGGAGATTCGCGCCAAAGAAGGTGAGGTCAATCGTCAGGAAAACGCCCGTGATGCAGAAGACGAGCGGCTTCGGCCAATGCCAGCGCTCGAGGGCAACCACGTGCAGCAAGACCGCTGTGATTACCATCGTCATCGTAACCGCGATGCCGTACGCCGCCGCCAGGGCGCTCGACGACTCGAATCCTACGACGATCACGATGGTGGAGACCATCAACGCCCAGTTCACTTGTGGGACGTAGACCTGTCCCTTCTCGTGGGATGAGGTGTGTTCGATGTCAAGGCGTGGGGCGTAGCCAAGCTGAATCGCCTGCTGAGTGAGCGAGAACGCGCCGGAGATGAGGGCCTGCGACGCGATGATTGCGGCCGCGGTTGCCAGGCCCACGAGTGGGAAGAGCGCCCAGGACGGGGCAAGCAGAAAGAACGGTTGTTTCGCGGCGTCGCCATTGATCAGGAGCAACGCGCCTTGACCGAAGTAATTCAGGACCAGCGCAGGCAACACCAGGGCGAACCAGGCGATACGGATCGGCCGCTTGCCAAAGTGCCCCATGTCCGCGTACAAGGCCTCACCGCCGGTGACCGCGAGGAAGACCGCTCCCAGCACGGCGATGCCGGGGAATCCGTGCGAGCGGAAATATCGCACGGCATGCACAGGATTGATCGCGCCGATGACGCTCGGCTCGCGCACGATCCAGACGATGCCCAGGACTGCGATGGTGATGAACCACACGACCATCACCGGTCCGAACAGACGGCCCACCTTGTGCGTGCCGTATTGCTGGACCACGAACAGGACGATGAGGATCACGACCGAAATCGAAACCACGTACGGCGCGAACAGCGGCGTTGCCACTTGAAGACCCTCAACGGCGCTGAGGACGCTGATCGCCGGGGTGATCATGCCGTCGCCGTAGAGCAACGCCGCGCCGAAGATTCCGAGCAATATCAGAACGGGGGTCATCGAGCCGAGTATGTCGTTCCGCCGGGGAGGGATGAGCGCCGTCAGTGCGAGGATGCCGCCCTCTCCCTGGTTGTCGGCGCGCATCACGATCGCGATGTACTTGATCGAGATGACGATGATGAGCGCGTACAGCACCATTGAGAGCACGCCGAGGACATTCTCGTGCGTCACCGCGACGCCGTGGGTGCCATAGAAACATTCGCGGATGGTGTACAGGGGACTGGTGCCGATGTCGCCGTAGACGACACCAAGTGCCGTCAGCGTGAGGGGTAACAGCCGCCGGGACCCGGGCGCGCCGGATCGGGATGCGCTCATGAGGCCGTCACAAAACACCGAGCATAGCACGCTCGAGTTGCCTGGTACCGGGCACGTCACCCTCGTTTCGCTGGATATGTGTGGTGGGGAAGTCTTTACGATCTTCTTACGCGGGATTCCACTAGCATGTCTTGTGAGAGGCTGCGATGCGCACCTTCACGTCGCTCAATGCGTCCGACATACCGCCCGATCGTCTCAAGCGGATCCTGGCAGACTACATCGCGCTCGAGGAGGCTCAGATCTTCCGCCGACTGGTAATGCGTTGTGGACTGTTGTCACTCTTGGCGGCAGTGCTGGCTAGTATTACGCACGCATTTTCTGGCGCCATCTGGGCCCTGATCATCACCCTGCCCCTGGCCGTTCCGGCATTGGCCTGGATCGCAGAAGCGCGAATCGAACTGCGTCTAGGCCGAGCGCTAAACGACATTCCGGACCATGAGAAAGGCACAAAACGTTCGTAAGGTTCTATCGGGTCGCGGTGAACCCGCGTTTCGCGAGTGCGTCCCGAAGTGCGCGAAGACTGTCCTCGCACGCGGCGGTGAGCATGCGCTTCTCGCCTAGCGACATCGCCAAGGAGCGGACATTGCTGTTGCGGCGGGACAAAGCGGCGATCTGAGTGTTGAGGCCGATGAACCGGTCCAAGGCGGCGGTGGCGGCAGCGAGCTGAGGCCGGGACGCAGGTCGGACCAGGCTCGATAGCGTCTCGAGTGCGCTCCGGGCACCCCTCTCTGAGGTGGCCATCCGCTTTTCCATACGCGTCATCGCCGCCTCGTCGGCTTCAGCGATGTGGGGCGCTTGTAGCACCTGGATCTCACGCACGCTCGCCACGCCGGTGGCGACGAGCGCCTTGACGCGCCAGGTATCCTTCGCCGGGTCTAAGGGCGCAATGGCCTCCAGCGAATCCCGGAACGCGTCGGCCGCCTCCTGAGCCGGACCGAAGGAGAGTCGCGCCGCCTTGAGGTTGGTGTTCTCGACGGCCAGATCGAGGATGCTGCGGTCGAGCGCGCGATACTTGGCGAATCGGCTGCCGAACTCCTCGAGCAAACGGGTTTCGTTCGAATAACCAAGGCCCACAAGAATCGGCCCCAGCGCGTCGGTGTCCCTCTGGACGGTCTTCGTCGCCTCCTCGGCTTCGTGTGCAAACGCGACAGACGCGTCGTCAGTGTCCGCCATCACGGCCCGGTTCGCGGCATCTCCAGCTTTGGTGAACTGAACGAGTAGGTCCGCCGCGAGTCGGTTCGCCTCGGTCAACCGCTCCAACGCAGTTTCCGGCGCATTCATGCAGCCGGTCGCCGCGGCCATGATGATGACGGCGATCGAGCAGCCAGCGGCCACTCGGGTCCGCAGCGATGCCACCGTCACCGGCGAGATATCCAGCGAGGATCCCATTCAACTCATCCTAATGGAATTGAAGACGTAGGAACGAAGCCTCTTTGCAGATACACCCGCCCTCCGCTCACGTTAGGTTCCGCCGCATAAAAAAGCCGTAAAGAATCGAAAAGAAGCTCAGAATTAAATTCAGCTGACCATGCCGCGCCCCATCTCCACACGCGATGCGCTCGTGTTCCTCGGTGGCCTCGTCGTGATTGGCGCCGTGACCGGACTGCTTCGCACGTTGCCCGACGTAAGTCCCACGACGGTGGCGCTAACGCTACTCCTGGTCGTACTCGGCACCGCGACACTCGCGCGTCTGCGGATCGCCATTGTCGTGTCAATCCTGGCGATGCTCGCGCTGAACTTTTTCTTTCTTCCTCCCGTGAATACGTTCACGATCGCCGATCCGCAGAACTGGATCGCCCTGTTCGCGTTCCTCGTCGTTGCGGTTATTGCCAGCAATCTATCGGCGGCGGCACAGGATCGCGCTCGCGAGGCGATCGCGCGACGAAACGAGGTGACCCGTCTATTCGATCTGACTCGGGATGTGCTCCTGACCACCGAGACCTCCAGTGCCATTGACGTCCTGGCCCAGCACGTCGCCCGTCGCTTTGTGCTGTCGAGAGTTGCGATTTGCCTTCCCACGGATCACGGGTGGCAGGTGCATCAAGGCGGCAGCGAGGACGTCATCATCGATGCAGACGTGTTGAACACGGCCTTGGCGCAGGCGCGAGGGACTCTCGAGTTCGACGCTCGCCAACGTGCGTATGGGGGTCACATCCGTGCCGGAGACAGGAACGAGGTATCGCTTGTTCCGTTGCGTCACGGGACGAAAGCCATCGGGCTCCTTGCGGCGGCGTCACCGACGCTCGATATCGGCACCGTCGACGCGGTCGCGGGCGTCGTGGCGATTGCAATCGAACGGGTACAGTTCCTGACGGAACGTGATGCGGCGGAGCTCGTGCGACAGAAGGCGGACCTTGCGGCCACGTTGCTCGCGTCTCTTAGTCATGACCTGCGGACGCCGTTAACGGCAATCAGAACGGCCGTGGAAAACCTGCGTGGCGATTTGTCGGTTGATGATCGGCGCGAGCAGACGGGTGCAGCCATTGCCGAGCTCGACCGACTGACCCGCCTGTTCCAGGACATTCTCGACATGGCGCGCATCGACGCCGCCGCGATCGATATTGACCGGCAGTGGGTCGCCGCCGCAGACGTGGTCGATGCCGCCGTCGCTCACGTCAGGCATATGCTGGAGCGACACGCACTGCGTGTGGATGCAGATGCCGAGAGAGAGGTGGAAATCGATCCACGCCTGGTATCGGTCGCGCTGTCGCATTTGCTGGAGAATGCGGCGCTGTACTCGGAGGCGGACCGGGAGATCTTCGTACAGGCCAGTGTGGAAGCGGACGGATTACATGTCGCGGTCACGGATCACGGCCCAGGGCTCGATCCGAGCGAGCTCGACCACCTGTTTGAGCGTTTCTATCGCGGACACGCGGCTCGTCAAGCGTCACTGGGTACGGGAATGGGGCTGTCGATCACACGAGGATTGTTGGCGGCAGCCGGAGGGCGTGTCTGGGCCGAGAACGTGCCAGGCGCAGGCGCGAGATTTTCGATTGTCGTGCCGGGGCCAGTGCGCGCAGCCACGGTGATGAAATAAGACGTGGCCGCGCGCATTCTCATTGTCGATGACGAACCGAACATCATTGCCACCGTGGGTCCATTGTTGCGAGCGCGTGGCTACGAGGTCGTTTCAGCCATGAGCGGTCGAGCCGCGCTCCAGGCGGTGGAGCGCGATAAGCCCGACGTGATCGTGCTCGATCTCGGCTTGCCAGATATCGACGGAGTGGAAGTATGCCGCCTCGTGCGGCACACCTCAAGCGCTCCGATCCTGATCCTCTCGGCACGGGGTGCGGAAGGTGACAAAGTGAGCGCCTTGGACGCCGGTGCCGACGACTACGTGACCAAGCCCTTTGGCGCTGAAGAGCTGCTCGCCCGTATCCGTGCCACATTGCGGCGGGTCGACAATCCCTCGCCACCGAGCGAGCCAATCGTCCGAGGGAACCTGGTCATCGACCGGGAACGATTTCGAGTGCTCAGAGACGGCGAAGAAGTACGCCTCACGCCGAAAGAATTCGAGCTGCTCACGTTTCTCGCGCTGCACCCGGGACGCGTGCTTACCCATCGCGCGATCCTGAAAGCCGTCTGGGGCTCTCACGTCGTTGATCAGCCGGAGCACCTGCGGGTACTGGTTGGTTTGCTCCGAAAGAAAATCGAGCCGAACCCGGCATCTCCCAAGTACATCCTTACGGAACCGTGGGTTGGCTACAGATTCGCGGACCTGTAACAACCACAAGAGGCGGCTTGGCGCCGCGTCACGGCAACGCAGGTAACGTCATGCGCACAGTGGTGAGATGTTCCGCCTCAATGATGCTGCCAACAACGTCCGTCGCGGGCACGGTTGCTCACACGATACGTTTCAGGAGCTGCAGCGCGAGCAGCAGCACCATCGGCGAAAGATCCACACCGCCCATCGGCGGAAGCGCCTGGCGGATCGGCGCAAGTACAGGTTCGGTCAGACGGTAGGCCATCATTCGGAGCGGGCTTCGTCGAGCGGCTGGCAGCCACGACAAGACGATGGCGACCAGGACGACGAGCGAGTAGAGATCAATGAGCGCAGCAATCAAACGCATCACAGCCAACCGAACCGCAGTCCACCAGTGAATAGAGCACGTATCCGGGCCCCTTCGCCCAGCACGTGAGGCGTCGACTCGCCTGAACGTCCTCTTCGAGCTGCTGGACGATCGGCAGGTATTGATCGACAACGCAGACGGTCACCAGAGAGGAACGGTTCATCGATCGGCCGACGGACGAAGACCTCTGGTGGCTCATCGTATTCCGGAAGCCCTGACACCGGCTTCCCAGCCGGTCATCTACTTCTTGACCGGATACTGCGCATCGAGCGCGATGTTGAGCTCGAGGACATTCACGCGCGGCTCGCCAAAGAAACCGAGCTGCCGTCCGGCCGTGTTGGTGGCGACGAGACGGCGGGCATCCGCTTCCGAAATGCCTCGTTCGCGAGCCACACGCGGTACCTGGAAGTCGGCCGCGGCCGGCGAAATGTGAGGATCGAACCCAGAGGCCGACGCCGTCACGAGGTCGATGGGCACTGGAGCGTTCGGATTCTCCTTCCGCGCCGCATCGACGTTGGCCTTCACCGCGTCCATCAACTTCTTATTCGTTGGGCCGAGCTGGCTGCCCGCCGAGTTCGCCGCGTCATAGCCCATCCCGGCGGCCGACGGCCTGGGACGAAAGTACCCCGGCGACGAGAATCCCTGTCCAATGAGGCTCGACCCAACCACGGTCCCGTTTCGTTCGATCAACTGACCGTTGGCCTGATTCGGGAACACCGCCTGGGCGATGGCCGTGATCGCCAGTGGATAGACGACCCCCAGCAACAGCGTGGTCACGATGGTCATCAGCGCTGCGACGATGAGGTTGCGCTTGATATTCATACATGCTCTCTGGGCCTTCAAGGGCCCGTTCTACAACTACGCGAGTCCGAGGACGGTGATCACCACGTCGATGGCCTTGATCCCGATGAAGGGGATGATGATGCCGCCGACGCCGTAAATCAGAAGATTTCGCCTGAGCAGCGCCGCGGCGCCTTCGGGCCGATACCGGATGCCTCGCAACGCCAGTGGCACGAGCGCGACGATGATGAGCGCGTTGAAGATCACCGCCGACAGGATGGCCGATTGCGGCGTGCGCAACCCCATGATGTTGAGGGCGCCGAGCATCGGGAATGTCGCAAGGAACATCGCCGGGATGATGGCGAAGTACTTGGCGACGTCGTTGGCGATCGAGAACGTGGTCAACGCCCCGCGAGTGATGAGCAACTGCTTGCCGATCTCGACGATCTCGATCAGCTTCGTCGGATTCGAGTCGATATCGACCATGTTGCCCGCTTCCTTCGCTGCCTGGGTGCCGGTGTTCATCGCGACGCCGACGTCGGCTTGCGCGAGCGCCGGGGCGTCGTTGGTACCGTCGCCGGTCATCGCCACGAGCTTGCCGTCAGCCTGCTCGCGTTTAATGAGGACCATCTTGTCCTCGGGCGTCGCTTGGGCCAGGAAATCGTCCACTCCCGCTTCGGACGCGATGGCGGCGGCAGTGAGCGGGTTGTCGCCTGTAATCATCACCGTCTTGATCCCCATCGCGCGCAGATGCGCGAAGCGCTCACGGATGCCGCCTTTGACGACGTCCTTCAGGTGAATGACGCCGAGCACGTGGCGGCCTTCGGCCACGACGAGCGGCGTGCCGCCGGCGCGGGCAATGCGCTGCACGATGGCGGCGAGCTGCTCGGGCACGGTTCCGCCCTTGGAGACCACCCACTTTTCGATAGAGTCCGCGGCGCCCTTCCGGATCTCCCGGAAGTCGGCGTCCCCGCTCGCCAGAGCCGCACCAGCCGTCACCATCGCAGGCCGTTGGACGCGAAGGTCAACTCCCGACATCCGCGTCTGCGCTGTGAACGGCACGAATGAGGCTTGCTGCGGCGACAGCTCTCGCCCGCGAAGGCCGTACTTCTCTTTTGCCAGGACGACGATCGATCGACCCTCCGGCGTCTCGTCCGGCAGTGACGCAAGTTGCGCCGCGTCGGCGAGCGCCGCCTCGCTGATGCCAGGAAGCGGAATGAATTCGGTCGCCTGACGATTCCCGAGCGTGATCGTGCCCGTCTTGTCGAGCAACAACGTATGGACGTCTCCGGCGGCTTCGACAGCGCGTCCCGACATTGCCAGCACGTTGTGCTGCACCAGCCGATCCATGCCGGCGATGCCGATCGCTGACAGGAGGCCGCCGATCGTCGTCGGGATGAGACAGACCAGCAGCGAAACCAGCACGAACACGGACTGCGGGGCACCCGAATAAATCGCGAACGGCTGGAGTGTGACGACAGCGATCAGGAAGACGATCGTCAGCCCGGCCAGCAGGATGTTGAGCGCGATCTCATTTGGCGTCTTCTGCCGTGCGGCGCCCTCGACGAGCGCGATCATCCGGTCGAGGAACGTCTCGCCAGGATTCACCGTCACCTGCACACGAATCCAGTCGGACAGCACCTTCGTACCGCCGGTGACCGCAGAGCGGTCGCCGCCCGATTCGCGAATGACTGGCGCCGACTCCCCGGTAATAGCGCTTTCATCGACTGATGCGACACCCTCGATGATGTCGCCGTCGGCAGGGATCACCTCGCCGGCCACCACACGGACGATGTCGCCTTTGCGGAGCGACGGCGCCGGCACGACTTCGTATGTCCCGTCCGGTCGCTCGCGTTTGGCGACCGTCTCGGTCTTCGCGCGCCTCAGGGTATCGGCCTGCGCCTTGCCGCGGCCTTCGGCCATCGCCTCGGCGAAGTTGGCGAAAAGCACCGTGAGCCAGAGCCAGAACGTGATCTGGAACTCGAAGCCGAGGTTGTCCCCGCCTGTCGCGGCGTCATACATGAAGCGAAGCGTAGTGAGCACGCTGCCGATCTCGACGACGAACATCACCGGGTTCCGCGCCATCGTGCGTGGATGGAGCTTTCGAAAGGAATCCCCGAGTGCGCGGCGGATGATCTGCGGATCCCAGAGCGATTTTGCGTGTGTGGCCATCAGAACACCTGCCCCGCGTTCATCATGAAGTGCTCCACGATTGGGCCGAGGCTGAGCGCGGGAAAGAAGGTCAGCGCGCCGACGATGACGATCACGCCCACGAGCAGCGCCGTGAAGAGCGGCGTGGTGACGGGGAACGTGCCGGGCGACGCGGGAATGTGCTTCTTGCGGCTCAGGCTTCCGGCAATGGCGAGCGGCGGGATGATCATGAAGAACCGCCCGAAGAGCATGGCCAGGCCGAGTGTGGTGTTGTACCAGTTCGTATTGACGCTGATGCCGCCGAACGCCGACCCATTGTTGGCGGTCGCCGACGAGTAGGCGTACAAGACCTCAGAGAGCCCGTGAGGACCGGGATTGAAGATGCTCGATGTGCCGAACTCCGGCGACACGCTCGAGATCCCCGTGAACGCCAGAATCATCAACGAGAAGATGAGCACCGTCAGCATCGCCATCTGCACTTCGAACGCCTGAATCTTCTTGCCCAGGTACTCGGGTGTGCGGCCGACCATGAGGCCAGCGATGAAGACGGCGAGGATGATGTAGACCAGCACGCCGTACATGCCGGCCCCAACCCCGCCGAAGACGACCTCGCTCAACTGGATGTTTGCCAGTGGCACGAGTCCCCCGAGCGGCGTGAACGAGTCGTGCCACCCATTGATCGCGCCGCAGCTCGCGTCCGTGGTCACGGTGGCGAAGAGCGCCGTGTTCGCGATCCCGAACCGGACCTCTTTGCCTTCCATGTTGCCCCCCGGCGACATGGCCGTCGTCGTCTGGTCGGCCCCCGCCGCGGTCAGCATAGGATTCCCGCGGGCTTCCGCCCAGTACGCGACGGTGACGCCAACGAGGAAGAGGAACGCCATTGCAGCCCACACCGCCCAGCCGTGCCGCCGCGAACCGGTCATCGAGCCGAGCGTGTAGGTGAGGCCCGACGAGATCGCGAAGATACCGAACATCGCCAGGAAGTTTGCGAGCGGCGTCGGGTTCTCGAATGGATGCGCACTGTTTGCGTTGAAGAAGCCGCCGCCGTTGGTGCCAAACTGTTTGATGATCTCCTGCGAAGCCACCGGTCCCTGGGCGATCGTCTGCGTCGCGCCCTCGACTGTTTGCACCGCGTCGTACGGCTTGAGGTTCTGCACCACGCCTTGCGAGACCAGGAACAGCGCGCCGACGATCGCGATTGGGAGCAGCACCCAAAGTAGGGCGCGCACCATGTCGACCCAGAAGTTGCCGATCGTGTCCTTCTCCTTCTGGGCGATGCCGCGGATGAAGGCGATGGCGACCGCGAGACCAACCGCCGCCGACACGAAGTTGTGATAGGCGAGGCCGGCCATCTGCGTGAAATAGCTCATGGTCGTTTCGCCGCCGTACGCCTGCCAGTTGGTGTTGGTGGTGAACGAGACGGCGGTATTGAAGGCGAGCGCAGGCCCAACCCCGGCGAAGCCCTGTGGATTCCACGGCAGGACCGACTGCAGCCGCTGCATCGCGTACAGCACCATCATCGAGACGAAACTGAAAAGGAGCAGCGCCACGGCGTACTCGGTCCAACGCATCTCGCGCGTCTCGTCAACGCCGGTGAGGCGGTAGACCAGCCGCTCGAACGGTCGGAGGACCGGGTCCAGCCAGGTACGTTGACGTGTGAACACTCGAGCCATATAGCCCCCGATGACCGGCGTCACGAGGAAAATGGCAAGCAGGAAGAACAAAATCTGGAGCCAACCGTTGACAGTCATGTCAGAACTTCTCCGGTCTCAACATCGCGAGAATCAGGTAGCCGAGCATGCCGATGCTCACGAGGAGACCGATCGCGTAATCCAAGCCCACGTGTCACCTCACTTCATCAGTCGATTACATGCAGCCACGTAACCGATGCTCACGACGAAGAAGAGAACCGAGACTCCGACGAACACGACATCAAGCACAGGACACCTCTAGTAAGAGAATCCGAATCCGCCCGAGGCGATGACCTTGTGGCCATCGCCACCGGCTCCCGCGGTTGTGTCGCCACAATGAGTGCTCATCACACGTCCAGTCTAGGGCCTGGTTTCGTAGGAAAGTGATCAAGAGTTCGTAAAGAAGTCATAAAGAATGAGCCGCGCGATTACGATGAGGCGGTGCCAGAGAGAGACCGACCTACCGGTGAGCAGATGCTCGCCAAACTGCACACACAGAATCGCGCCCGCCTGCGCATCTACATCGGCGCCGCTCCAGGCGTGGGAAAGACCTACTCGATGATTCAGGATGCACACGCCATGCGCCGGGACGGCGTTGACGTCGTGATTGGACTTGTCGAGACGCACGGGCGCGCGGAGACGGAGTCACTGCTTGGCGACTTGGAAATCGTTTCTCGGCGAAAGATCGAGTATCGCGGTGTGATTCTGGAAGAAATGGATCTCGACGCGATCCTTGCGCGAAAACCTCAGCTCTGCATGGTCGACGAGCTTGCGCACACGAATGCCGCCGGCAGCCGTCACGAAAAGCGCTATCAAGACGTGCTGGAGATTCTCGACGCAGGTATCGACGTAATGACGGCCGTGAATATTCAGCATCTCGAGACGCTCAACGATGCGGTCGGTCGCGTCACCGGCGTACGCGTGCGCGAGACCGTACCGGATACGTTCCTCGATCGAGCAGACGAAGTCGTCAACGTGGATGTGACGGTCGAAGAACTCCGCACGCGTTTGCGGCAGGGCAAGGTGTATCGGCCCGAGAAGGTGGAACAGGCGCTCACGAATTTCTTTCGGGAGACCAACCTTTCCACGCTCCGTGAGCTAGCCCTTCGCGCCGTCGCCGATGAAGTGGGCGAGAAGGCGGCCTCCCGCCGGCAGCGCGAAGGGCTGGAACCGGCCCTGATTCCTGAGCGCGTGATGGTGTGCATGAGCTCTAGCGCCGACGCCCCTCGTGTGATTCGTGCAGGGGCTCGAATCGCATCGCGGTTCGGCGCGCGCTGGTACGCGGTGTACGTGGAAACACCGCGCGAAGCACCGGGCCACATCAAGCCTGAGTATCGAGAAGCGCTTCAACGCAACATCACCCTCGCAGAAGAATTGGGTGCGACGATCGTGCGTGTACGGGCAGATCGACCTGCGGATGGCCTCATCGCCTTCGCCCAGCGCGAAGGCATTACGCACGTGATTTTCGGACAGAGTGCGCGGAGTCGATGGGAGATTCTGCTGAAGGGCTCGACGCTTAACAGGTTTCTGGAAGAGGTGCGCGACGCCGCAATTCAGGTTGTGCCGCTTGGCGAGCCGAACGCTTAAATCATGACCGCGCGGCTAGCGTACGCCGCGCCTTCTCGCAACGAGCACGTGACCTTAGAATCGAACTTGTAGCCCGCCGTTCACGTTGCGACCCTCTAGCGGCGCCCACGCAGCACCAGGCCCTTCGAACGATCCACATCGATGGGACTCCGGACGCGAGACGGGAACAGAGTCAGTGTGTATGAGAGTGGGCCGTCCGTGCGGCTCACATCCTGTGCGGATGGTCACCGCGCAAGCCGCCTCGCGCGAGCAGGACAGGTCCACATTCATTCCGTCAGCGAGGCAGCTGCTGATGTTGGCATCCTCGGACTCTTCGTAAGCCCTCCGCTGCGTCGTGCGGCGACGCAGCCGGCCGCGTGCTGGACGTCACGATCGTGACGATCGACGGACGTACAGGACGGGTGATCAGGACGACGCGCCTTCCCGGACGAGTGCGCTATGGTGTCAGTCGGTTGTCGTCCGGCTTGTCGCTGTTTTTCGAGCTGATGCGTCAGTCGAGAGCCCGAGTGGCTCAAGGCGATCGCCGGTGAGGCAGACACCACGGCGCCACAGAAACCCATCCGAGAGGATTGTGGTACCCCCGGTTGCCTAACATTTTTCAGGAGTTCGTCATGTCCAACCGCAACCTCGTGTGGACGTTAGCGATTCTGGCGATCGCGGATTCCCGTCATCCCAAGCTTGCCGAGTAACGGAGCGACCCAGCGGTTTCTCTCATCCATTCGGACGTTCGTCACGCGTTCGATGCGGAACTCGAAGATCGCCGTGTTGCCAGCGTAA
>DAIRVG010000166.1:5112-13038 GCA_036802945.1 Vicinamibacterales bacterium | reverse complement strand
TTCGCCGTGGTGTCTTCGAACGCCCAGATCCCCGAACGATCGGCAGGGATGATCAGGAACTGCGTGTTGGAAGCGGGTGAGAACGGCCACTGATCGAGGAACTTGCCGTTTTCGTCGAACACCTGCATCCGCTTGTTGCCGCGGTCGCTCACGTAGACCCGGCGGGTGACCGGGTCGGACGTGATGCCGTGGACGACGTTGAAGTCGCCGGGTCCGTTGCCGCGCTTGCCCCATGCGAGCAGAAACTTGCCGTCCTTGTCGAACTTGGCCACTCGAGTCCCGTTGTAGCCGTCGGCGACGAACATCGTGCTGTCGGGCAACCACGTGAGGAACGTCGGCCGGTTGAAGTGCGTGGCGTCCGCGCCCGCTTTGTTCGGCGTGCCGATGGTCTGCACGAGCGTCTTGCCGTCGTGCGTGAACTTGAACAGTGCGTGGCTATGGTCGTCCACGATCCACACGTGTTTCTCGGCGTCGTACGGGTTGACGTAGACCGAGTGAGGACGCCTGAGCATCTTGTCCCACTGTGTCCACTGCTCGACGATGTCGCCAGCCTGGTTGAAGACGACCACCGTGTGCTCCCATCGCGCGTCGATGCCCATGCGCCCTTTCCATGCCTGCGCGGGATCCTCCGGATCCGCGCCGGGGCCGCCGGCACCAGGCGGGCTCGCGACCATGCCCTGCGATGCGTTTCGGAACGGCGCCTGTCCGACCGGGAACGAGAGGCTTGGCCCCATCTCGGGGAACGCCTTCGGGGTCGGGCGGTCCAACTTGGGCAGCTCACCGCGCTCCAGCATGAAGACGCGGTCAGGACTTTCCGCAAAGACCCCCTGCACCGCACCCCACGTCCAGTTCTCGTGGCCCGGCAAATTCGAGAGCGGCTTCGGCCAGTTCGGCACGACCTCGTAGGGCCCCGTCATCACGTCAAGGCCGCCTTTGTATCCGGCGACGGCACCGAAGCCGACGTTGGCCGTCTGCCCTTGGATCGGCTTCATTGTTCCACTGAGGATGAAACCGCCCACCAGAGCTGCAGCAACGGTCGTAACGAGAACAGCGGACTGACGCATATGTCGACTCCTCACGTGGCGCGTCTAATTGCTTTGGCTGGACACGTCTCCAGTCACACACGAAAAACTCGAGGCGGCATTCAGATCGCCGCCGCTGTTGTATCGCGGCCATGCCGGGTAGACGCACATTGGCCGACGCCGCAGGTTGTTCTCGGGATTGACATCAACGGCCTCCAGGGTGCCCGGAGCGTGCCCGCCATCCACCCACGCGTCGAGTGCGCTCAGGGAATCGAACTTTGCGTTGAAGAGACCGTTGCCGTGCGCGAAACCAGGAATGCGATAGAAGCGCAGGAAGGTATCCGCGGCCGCTTGTCCGAATCTCGCGACAAGCCGTTCGTAATAGTTGACGGTGTTGTAGGGGCTGATGGTGTGGTCGATCGAACCGACCGTGAGAATCATCTTTCCGCCTTTGCTCACGAATTGCGACACATCCACGCTGTTCGCATCCCAGATCTCGGACACTTCAGCGATCCGCGTCGCCCACTTGCCGGGATCGACCGCGAGCGGATCCACGGTGAGATCACGCGTGATGACATATCGAATCGTTCCGGCCGCCTCCTGATATTGGGTCGCGTCCTGATTGGTTGGCCATTTCGAAGGCGTGGCCGTTCGTCCAAGGGCGTTCAGGAACGTGGCGCCGTCGAGAATCGCCAGTTTTGGAAAGACACTCAATCCGGCAGACGTCGGGAATCCCAACGAGAATGGCGTGTCGAATATTTCGACCGTTGCGAGTTGCGCGTCGGACAAACAGGCATTTCCGGTGTCGCGACCATCGGCGCATCGCAACCGCGCGCGAAGGGTGTCCATCGTCAGGACGCGGTTGCATCCAGACACGTTGCTGATGATCCCGTCGCTCGCGCTGTCCAGGCCATCACATGCGCCGTACACGGCAGCCGTGATGGTTTTCATCTTGTCGGGATTGATCCACCCGTCCGGGCTGCGGAACAGCGCCCGCGCGCGGTATTGCGCTGCAAGATGCATCAACGTCAGGTCGTAGGCCGGATAGTGCGCGACGATCCCATCGTAGTCAGCGGGGTAGAACAATGCGGCGATCAACGCCTCGTGACCACCTTGCGAGCCGCCAATGAAATACGAGTGCCTGGGCGAGGTGCCGTATCGCTTTTGAATGAGGGCGAGCGCCACGTCATGCGTCTTCTTGATCTGAAGCCGCCCGAAATTTGCAAACGCTTCCGCGTTTAGCGCGAACCGGCCGTCGAATCCGCCGGCCGTTTCGTGGCCCGAGTCGCTCCCGACGGTGACGTAGCCGATGACAAGCGGGGTCGGCGCCGTGGGTATCTGTTGCGACGCGCCTCCGAGGCCGGTCACCAGCGTCCCGTCAAAGCCCCCACCACCCATCTGGAGAACCCGGTTGTTCCAGCGCGACGGCAGGTTCACCTCAAACTTGATGACAGGTGCGGTCGGGTCAACTGAATGGATTGAACCGAGAACCTTACAGAATTCGCCATTCGTGTTGCCCGCGTCGGCGGCGACGACAAACGACGCCGACACGACCGTCGCGCCGTTCGACGGCAGCCCAATCGACGTTGCTGGAATCCTGACGCCATTCAGCGCGAGACAACGCTGACGTGCATTCAGCGTCGTACCGGCGGAGGCGCTCTGTGCCAGTGCCTGCGGCTCAATACCGGCAACGAGTGCCATCAACGTGGCCACGGCGAGAAGGCGTGTCATCGATCCTCCCATTGGTCTTGACGCTTCCGAGCGTCCCGGACACCCTGAGCCAGCGTCGCGACCAGTACACGTCAAGTTGACGCGCAGTATGGCTCCAGCGTCCCACTAACCGTCAAGTGCCTCCTCGGGTAGAATCCAACCCGAGGGAGACTTCAGATGAGCGAGCGGACTCTTGCTTCAGCAGTCACGGTGGCAGCGGTGGTGGCGGCTTTGGCCCTGGCGCCGGGTTCTGCCGCGGGTCAAACGAAGACGCCGTTCAACCCGCCGCGAACATCTGATGGCCAGCCGGACATCCACGGCTACTTTTCGCCCGATGCGCCCGACGCGTCGCACAGCCTCGAGGAGGGTGCGGAGCCGGAGAACTCCATTGGTCGCGGCAGGACCCCGGCCCAGGTCGCTGAGGGCCTCAAGAACAGGCGCGTCCTGATTGTCAATCCTGCGCCGGGCCCGAAAATTCCGTACCAGCCATGGGCACGCGCGAAACAGAGAGAGCTCCTCGAGGCGATCTTCACGCCGATGAAGATCACGGATATCGAGCCGGAAGATCGCTGTGCGCCAATGGGTGTACCGCGCATGAACTACCGCTTCGATTTCGAGATCGAGCAGTCCGCGGGGATGGTGACGATCCTCTACTCGTGGAACCATGCCTTCCGCGCGATCCCGCTCGACGGACGCCCGCATGCGCCGGCGTCGATCAAGCTGTTCAACGGCGATTCACGCGGCCACTGGGAGGGCAATACGCTGGTGGTGGACGTGACGAATTTCAACGACCAGACGTGGTTCGATGCGCACGGGACGATTCACACCGACGCGCTGCATGTCGTCGAGCGGTGGACCGTCGTGGATGCAAACACGATCAACTACGAGGCCACGCTGGACGATCCCAAGGCGTTCACGAGGCCGTGGACGATCGCGTTTCCGATCAGGCGTATCAAGGACGCGAAGTACGAGTTGTATGAAGAAGCGTGCTTCGAGGGAAATGGCACCACGATCGAGGGGATGCTCGAGGCGGGCCGGTATCTGACGGCAAAGGGCGTCAAGGGGCGCCATGAGCACAGCCCAGGGTTCTACGACGAGAAGTGAGGCCAGAGCGAGTCGGGCGTCAGGGTTTTACGCCGGCAGCGGGGTTGGCAAACAGCCTGTCGTATTTCGCTGTCTCCGAGGGTACGCATTCCTGCTCGGGAATCTCCAGGCTGGCTGATTGCAGCCTGTAAGGAAGCTTGTCGAGAGCGACCCACGGCCGGGTGTAATACTTCGGGTCGTCGATCGTGATCGTCTTCTCCAGGTGATCGGCGTCCACACGGTGGTACGTCTCCACCACGCGCATCGCGTCGCTGTGAGGACGGCCCGCATTGTCGAGCCAGGTTCGATCGTCGAATCCATTCGATTCCGCGACGAACGTATAGTCATCCACCCACCGGCCGACCGAGTATCCCCAAAAGCGTGATTCAGGTGGCGGGGCGTCTTTGATGGCCCACGCCGGTTGTTCGGGATCCCTGGGCAGCGCCCGGCCGTCCGTCCAGATGACGCGCCATTTCTTGTTGAACTGATACAGGATCACCACCTGGGTGGGGGTCTGGATGATCTGCTCCGTGTGGGAATTGTGAAGCACGATGCGTGGAAACCCCTGCGGATCGCAGCCGGGCATCGGATCGTTGGTGAGTGCCGAGGGCACCTGCGTGATCCCAAAGGTGGGCTTGTTGGCCATGAAGGCCTTCCGCCCTTCGCCAGTGAACGGCAGCTCGTGTTCCGGCTTGCCATCGGACGGCATCGCCTTCGCCCCATCCGCCTGAATCCCCTCGGCCCCGCCTTTGGCGAATTCCCAGGTGCCGGACAAGCTGCGGCGCGGAGCGGCGCCTGACTTCTTGCCCTCGAAATCCACGTCGTACACGGCTCCAGGCGCGCGCCGGAACCCCTGTTGACCGCGTGTCACAGGGGACAGCAATGTCACGAGCGCAATCGCCGCAATCGCTGTAACAACAACACGCTTTGCCATGGCTCGTCCCTCTCAGTGATTGGGACTATCGTCCGGTTTCCGGCCCGCCTGCCGCTCCAGCGGCCACGGGCGCCGCGCCCGCGACGAGGGTCTTGCCGTCCGGAAGCCTGGCTTGAAGGATACGCCCGAGTGGCGAGCCATTCT
Source organism: Vicinamibacterales bacterium (assembly GCA_036802945.1). Lineage (GTDB taxonomy): Bacteria > Acidobacteriota > Vicinamibacteria > Vicinamibacterales > UBA2999 > Gp6-AA40. The sequence goes on along the minus strand of DAIRVG010000166.1, from coordinate 8,145 downwards.
TGACGGGTTCGAGCGTGATCGTCACTTCATCCCCCGCCATGAAGGACTGTTTGCTCCAGCCGAAGGGGATCATGTTTGGGGGCGCCTGGGTTTCGGCAACCCAGTGAACCACCTGGCCGTTGTCATCTTTGACGTCGAACCGCAGGAGGCAGTGGGGGTTGGCCCAGAACCACTCCGTGACCGTTCCTTTGACCGTGACTCTCTTTCCGACGTCGAACACGGCGTTGGCGTGGTGGGCCAGTAACGGACCCGAAACGAGGAGAAGACCGACGGCCACCGCGAACAGTGTGACAAGCGTCTTTCTCATTTCGGTCCTCCAATGAGCGGCGCGGACTCTTTGGGTCCGCGAATCAGCCGCGAGACTTCACCGCCGAATGGGAATCGCGGGTTTCTGCTGTAGAAAACGCTCCCGGAACCGAAGCTCGTCGGAGATCGTGTAGATCGTTTCGGTCATCGTTCCGTCGGGCGCCGGCCTGAATATCAGACTCGCCGACCAGGGTTTCGTAAACGCTCCCGGATCCTCGAACGTGAGGTCAAAAACCAGGTTCTCACCTGCGCGGTGGATGCGCTCGACGATGTGGAGATCCTGTGTGTGCGGCACACCTCTCGAGTCGAGCCACGTCGAATCCTTGTAGCCGATCGAATCCACCACCAGCGTGTCGCCGTCCCAGGTGCCGACGGCATTGCCGTACCACGTGAGCGCCGGGTCGGGCTCTTGCGGTTTGTTCAGCGCAATCTGTCGCCAGTTCTGGTTGTACTCCCACAGCTGGTACAGGTAATCGTCGGTTTGAATCAGCTTGAAGCGCATTGGATGCATCGAGATGCGCGGGTAGCCGTTCGGGTCGGCGTACTTCAGCGACGGGTCGGTCGTGTTGGCGAAGTCCTGGTTCTCGCCCGCTGCAGGCCGCTCGGCCTTCAGCTTCGTGGCGGCCCACGGCGTGAATGGAATCTCATTCACCGGCGGCAGTCCCCCTACTTCACGGTCGCCGAGGGGGCGCACCCACGAGCCGGAGAGATTCGGATGCGCCGGCGCCGCGGGTGCTGCCGCTGGCTTGGAACAAGCGGCCGCCGCGAATAGCGCGGCGGCCATTGAGAACGTGACGAGGCGGCGAATCATGCCCGCAGCTCCTTGCCGTCGGCCGTGATCAGCTTCATGACCACGCCGATCTTGGCGCCGCGCAAGCCCGGATGGAACGTGACCGTCACGACATCTCCAGGCTTGACCGTTCGACTCGTCCACCCCCTGTTCCTGATGTTCGGCGGAGAGCCGAGCTCGAGCAGCAGTTCGGTCGTCGTGCCGCCGTTCGGCGAGATCCCGATCTCGACGTGCGGGTTGGTCCACACGTATTCGGTGACCGTCGCCTTGATCGTCGTTTCCTTGCTCAGGTCATAGATCGATGCCGCTCCATGATGGGCGAGCGCGGACGTCGAGACGAGGAAGGCCGCAACGGTTGCGGCAAGCACGCACGACATGTTGCTGCGCATAGGCTGGGTTACCGGGTGCCTCTCGGCGACCCCTCGAGGTTGAAGGCCATCAGCAGATTCCGGTACGGCACGACGCGGCCGTGCACCGGCGCGATCCGGTCCGGATTCAACTTCAACTCCTGGACTTTCTCAACGAGCTGCGCGGCGAACTCGGGCCCCCGCTCGGGAGTGCGAATCTCGGCACCGGCGGGCGGGTTGTAGCCGTCGCCGTACATCAGGATCCGCTCCTTCGGGAGGTACGCCATCAGCTGCCCTGTGTGATGTCCGTGGTTCGCCATGAAATACAGCTCGACGGTTCGCGTCCGGTCGCTCAGCACCCTCTTGTCGGCCACGGTTTCGATCGTCGGCCGGTTCGATGTCGGCGCGGTGTCTTCGAGGGTCCGTGGCCTCGCCCACGCCTGCTCGTAGAACCCCTTGTTGCTTTCGTGCGTGATCACCGTGATGCCTTCGGCGACGTACTGTCGCAGTCCGCCCGCGTGATCGTAGTGGGCATGCGTGTTCACGACGTACCGGATTGGCTTGTTCGGTACGGTCTGGCGGATAAGCTCGTTCACCGCCTTCGATCGCGCGTCGCTCGTGGGTCCTTCGAGCATTACGATGTGATCGGCGAACTCGACGGCGAGGCTGCGTGTGCCGGCGCCGTTCAGCGACCAGAGGCCCTCGCCGACCTTCTCAACCGTCGCCATCGGCGCGGCAGGCGGCGGTGCGGAGGCCACGTTTGCCGGCACGGGCAGCGAGACGGCGGTGTTCGGTTGTACGTCGGTGACCGTGATGTCGAGCGTGTCGAAGCCGTCCTGCTTCTCCACGATGTGCCGCGGGAACTGGATGCCTCCGAACTGCGCATAGTCCGAATACGTGACCACCACCGGCACGTCGCCCACCACCGAATTCGTCGTCAGGTATTCGACGTGATCGACGAGGTTCTCCTGATTGAGCGTCACCTTGACGTCGCGGTCCTCGGCCTTGAAGGTAAAGACGTTGCCGTCTGCGGGCGCGCCGCTTGCGATGGCGGCCTTCACGATGCCGTGCGGCGTCAGCCAGATCTGGCGCAGACGATCGCTCACCGCCCCGGGATTCGGCGCCGGCTGTGCGCCTCCTTCGCTCCACGCGTTTTTCCCGCTCACGACCTGGATGGTTCGCTGGTCGGTCGCGAACGGCTGGGCGCCGCCCCCTCGCGGCGGATGCTCGCCCTGAGCGCGCAGCATGTCCACCTTCATCGCGGGCGTCTGATAGTCGACGACTGCCGTGTAGCTCTTGACCTCGAAGCGCGGCCACGGCCCGGCGGGGGTGTACGCCTGCCCAAAGGCGTAGTTGGTTCCGCTGCCCGAAAACTGGATGGAGTTCAAGTTGGTCGCGCCCATTGCATCGGCTGCGGCAGCGGCGCCGCTCTTCCGGCTGCAGCCGGAGATCGCGACCGCCAGCGCAAGACCGCAGACCAGGGCTGTCATAGTTCGCATGGGGACTCCTTGTGGTGAGGCGCGCCAGGCGCGCTAACAGGGTACCGGCGCCGGCGATATTACAGCTTCTGTGCGGGTACGCGCTACCGTG
>DAIRVG010000166.1:0-5012 GCA_036802945.1 Vicinamibacterales bacterium | reverse complement strand
GGGGGCGGGTCGCGACGCACCCACCGCGTGGCCGTGCTAGATCGCGAATTGACCTAGCGAATGAGCGGCGCTTGAGCGGGTCCTGCTCCGCGATGCACGAACTTCTGCACCCGCTTACCTTCGTAGGTTTCGCCGATGAAGAGGTTGCCCGACGAATCCGCGGCGAGGTTGTGTGCGCCGTAGAACTGGCCCGCCCAACGGCCCGCGTGGCCGAACCCGCTGACCACTTCGAGCGTCTGACGGTCGACGATGTAGACCTGCTGGTTGGTACCGTCGATGACGATCAAGTACGTCTGCGCGGTGTCGGTTGAGAACGAGACGTCCCAGACCGAACCGCTACCGAGGGTGCTTCGCGCGATGAACTGCTCTTTCACGAACGTGCCGTCCTTGCGGAACACCTGGATGCGATCGTTCGTCCGATCGCAGACGTAGACGAGGCCGTCGTTGGCGATCCGCACTGCATGCACGATTCGGAACTGCGGCGGCGGCGGTCCGTCGGGTTCGTACTGGCTGGGACGGTTCTCGAACTGCACCGCGCCGCTGAAGGGGCTCGGAAGGCGTTCGCCGGCGCGCGTGAAATAGGAGTCGTCCGGCGTTTTGCCGTACGCGCCCCAATGGCGCTTGTAGGCGCCCGTCGCGGCGTCGAACACGATCACGCGGTGGTTCACGTAGCCGTCGGCGACGTAGAGCTCGCCGCTGCCGCGATCCAACGTCATGTTCGCGGCTCCGCCGAGGTTACGCGTGTCGTTGCTGCCGGTGTTCTGACCCTTGCGGCCGATCTGCATGAGAAAGCGGCCCTCGCGCGTGAACTTCAGGATCTGCGCGTCTTTCTCGCCGCCGCCGCCGAGCCACACGTTGTCCTCGTGATCGATGTAGATGCCGTGCTCGAGGTCCGGCCACTCGTAGCCGTCGCCGGGGCCGCCCCAGGCGGAGACAAGGTTTCCGGCTTCGTCCCATTCGAGGACCGGCGGCGCCGCGCGCCAGAACGAGCGCGTCTCGTTCGGCTGCAGCGTGCCTGGACGATGGACGATCCAGACATGATTGCGTGCGTCGACCGCGATGCCCGCGATGGCGCCGACGAGCCAGTTGTTGGGGAGCGGCTTCGGCCACATCGGGTCGACCTGATAGGCCGGCACCTGGCGGACCGACTGCGCGGCGCTCAGCACCGCGACTGACGCGAGGACGGAAATGAACCGGAGCACGCGGAGATGTTAGCGCCGCGTGCCCAAAAGGCGTGAGTACGAACGTGTCCTGCCTGTGACCGTGCTCACGCTAAGATTGGCGGGCAGCAAATCACATGGAGTTGCGCATGAAAACAGTCTTGGTCCTCACCGCAATCCTGGCTTTGTCGGCCTTGGCGCCCTCCGCAGCGATCGCGCAGTACGGTATGCCGGGCGGCACGCCGATGACCTTCTTCGTCACCAGCGAGCCGATCGGCGAGGGCGGCAATCTCGGCGGCTTGGTCGGCGCAGATGCGCATTGTCAGAAACTTGCCACCGCTGTCGGTGCGGGCAATCGGACATGGCGCGCCTATCTGAGCACGCAGGCCCGTCCTGGACAGCCGGCCATCAATGCCCGCGATCGGATCGGAACCGGGCCTTGGTACAACTTCGATGGCGTGATGATCGCGCGCGATCTCGCCCACTTGCATGGAGACACGATCGAGCTCGCGCGGATGGGCAACAACCTGACCAAGCGCACGGGGCTCACGGAAAAGGGCCAGATCGTGCCAGGGCTCAACGACTACCAGGTTCCCCGAGACAGCGATTGGGAGTACACCAAGACGACGCCCTATACCAACCGGCACGAGATGCTGACCGGTTCACAGCTCGATGGCCGGGCGTTCCCGCCAGGCGTCGACTATACGTGCAACAACTGGACGAGCAACAGTGACCCCGCTGCCGGAGGGCCGCAAGTGCTGGAAGGTGGCCCAGGCAGGCCGAATGCGCAAATCGGATTTCCGGATCGCAATGGCGGCGGCAACGGCTCGTGGAATTCATCGCATGGCACGACTGGGTGCAGTCAGACCGCGCTCAACAGGACCCATGGTGTCGGGATGTTCTATTGCTTCGCGACCAATTGAGAAGACCATGAAGAAGATCTTCCTGTGGATGTTGATCGGCTTTATTGTCGTGCCGGTCACGACCGTCGCCCAAGGCCGAGGAAGCGTGCCGATGCCGACCTCGGACCGCATTCCCTCGAGCCTGATGACGTTCTTCGTGACCAGTGAGCCTATCGGAGACGGAGGCAACCTGGGCGGGTTGGCGGGTGCGGATGCGCATTGCCAGATGCTTGCAACCCGCGCCGGCGTGACCGGCAAGACCTGGCGCGCGTACCTCAGCACGCAGGCGCGGCCCGGTCAGCCGGCCATCAATGCACGAGACCGTATCGGCACCGGTCCCTGGTTCAACGCGAAAGAACGGATCCCGGACTATCTGAACCGACGGCTCCAGCGACCGATCATCCAGTCTGAGATACACGGAGACACCCTGGATGAGGCACGACGTGGCAGCAACCTGACGAAGGAATTCGCCGTCACCGAAAAGGGCGAACTGATAAATGGAATTGGTGACCCGTTGCCGACCCGCCACGATATCCTGACCGGCTCGCAACCGGATGGACGCGCGTTCACCGACGCGGCGGACCACACCTGCAACAACTGGACGAGCAACGGCGCTGGCTCCGCGCAAGTCGGCCATTCCGATCGCGTCGGCAATGGGAACCAGTCGTGGAACTCCTCGCACGCCACGACCAGCTGCAGCCAGAAGGATCTCGTCAGCTGGGGCGGCGTCGGGTTGTTCTACTGTTTCGCAGCGGAATAGGTGGCCGAGCGCCAGCGGCGCCGGCGAAGGAGAGAAACGGAAATGCGCTTACCGCACATCGTCACCACGCTCTTCGTCGTGCTCAGCGCTACGGCCGCGCATGGACAGAGTCGCACCGCGGCTTCCGCGACCTGCGATTTGCCTCAGGCGTCAGGCGTGTCATCGCAGCAGCTCATGTCGGGCCAGCGGCAGCGCGCTTACAGATTGTTCGTCCCGCCTGGATACGACGGGCATTTCCGCCTGCCCCTGGTTCTTGATCTGCACGGCAGCGGTGGAACGTCAGCAGGCGAGGCCAGAAACAGCGGGTTCGAGACACTGAGCGCCAGCGAACGGTTCATCGTCGCGACGCTGGACGCAGAAGGCGGCCGTTGGAATGTTCCTGTTCAGGACGGCCGGGCCGACGACGTCGCCTACGTCGGCGATGTGATCACGCATGTCGCCGCGCGTGTGTGCACCGACGAGACGCGAGTCTACGTCACAGGGTTCTCAGGTGGTGGACGGATGACGTCGCTGCTTGGGTGCCAGCTCGGCTCGCGCATCGCGGCCATCGCGCCGGTCTCCGCGCTTCGGTTTCCCGCCCCGTGCAGCGGCCGTCCAGTTCCGGTGCTGACCTTTCGCGGGTTGGCCGACCCACAGAATCCTTACGATGGCCACGCGGAGGGCCGAGGCGCGGAGTGGCTGGAGAGCGTCCCCGAAGCTCTCGCAAGCTGGGCTCGCCACAACTCGTGTAAGGGCGACGTGATCCTCGATGATCCTCCGGGTCCGCTTTCCACCATGCGCTATCAAGGATGCGCCGATGGCACCGAAGTCCGCATGATTCGCATCGATGGCCTGGGTCACACTTGGACGAAGAAGGAAGTCGACACGACCGGCGTCATGTGGCAGTTCTTCAAGAGCCATCGTCTGAGTCGATAAGTGACACGTCTGCCGCGATGGTGAAGGCACGATAGGAACACCGACACAACGCTCACGCGCAACAATCCCACGTCTGGAGGAGGCCTATGTCTGGTTCCCCCGTTTCGACGCCAGCCGGTATTGCGACGCTTGGGAAGATCAGCGCCGCGACATTGATCGCTCTGCTGCTTGGGGTATCGAGTCCCGCAACAAGCTACGCCGATGGCGGCCTCCTGCGCACTATCCACGCATTGGACGAGGCGCGGGGGTACTGCCTCGACATTGCGGGCGAGGGCCAGACGCTGAGGCTCGACGATGCGCTGCAGGCGCACACGTGCAAGTACGGAGCGCCGCTCGACGATCAACGCTTCGAGCGGACTGCCGGCGGAGCCATCCGCGCGACGATGTACGACCGCTGCCTGGCGGCGGCCAGCCTCGAGCCTGGCGCGCGGCTGCTGGTACGAGCCTGCGCGTCGGTGCCCACGCAGCTATGGTCGATGGCCTGGGGCCGTCTGAATCCCGCATCGCGGCCAGACTTGTGCGTTTCGCTCGCAGGCGAGAAGGGCCAGCCCGCGGGAACGCCAGCAATGATCTCTCCTGTCTACCGCCGGCGCGATGTCGCCCTGGATCGATGCGGCGATGCGCGAGAAGCCAGTCAATCGTTCAGATGGTCGGTGCCCGGCGAGCGCGGCCTCAGCTCCGCGGAGATTTCACGGAACGGCATGCCCCTCGACGTCGCGACACAGCTCGCCAAGCTCACCATCCCAGAGACATACAAGGTCTACGCATCACAGCCACGCGTGTACGACGCCGCCGAGATCAAGGTGACGAAGGACATCGCGTACGGTGCGCACGAGCGCCAACGGATAGACATCCATACGGCGACGCTGCGCAGGGCTCAACGGCCCGTGCCGATCGTCGCGGTGTTTCACGGTGGAGGATTAATCGGCGGCAGTCGGGACAACACGACTACCTTTGCGGACTATTTCGCGAGCATCGGGTTCGTGGGGGTCAACGCCGGGTATCGGCTGGCACCCGACTCCAAATGGCCCGATGGCGCGCGCGATGTTGGCGCGGTGGTGACGTGGCTGCGCGACCACGCGACCGAGTTTGGAGGTGATCCGAACCAGATCTTCGTGTGCGGGATTTCCACCGGCGCACTGCACACGGCCTCCTATGTCTTCAGGCCCGAGCTGCTGCCCCCTGGAACCGCGCGGCCAGCGGGCGCGGTGTTGCTCTCCGGACCGTACACCTTCGACTTCTCCGCGCCGATGAAAGGCGAGCTGGCGTACTTCG
>DAIRVG010000165.1:10258-13107 GCA_036802945.1 Vicinamibacterales bacterium | reverse complement strand
CGAGCCGACCAACGACCTCGACGTCGACACCCTGCGCGCGCTCGAAGAGGCGCTGGTCAACTACGCCGGCTGCGCGGTGGTCATCAGCCACGATCGCTGGTTTCTCGATCGCATCGCCACGCACATGCTCGCGTTCGAGGGCGACAGCCGGGTCGTGTGGTTCGAAGGAAATTATCAGGACTACGAAGCGGACCGGCATCGCCGCCTCGGCGCGGAGGCCGACACGCCGCATCGGATCAAGTACCGGAAACTGACTCGGTAAGGTATCGTTCACACTTCTCAGTTCTCTCTTCTCAGTTCGTGTTCATGTTCGGTTCTTTGTTCGATGTTCGTGGTTCGGCGTTCGCTGTTCGGGGGCGCCAACGTGGAACGAGGAACATAGAACCTGGAACCGAAGATGAACACGAACCGAGCAGCGAGAACGAAGAAGCGGGAACGTCAAAGGAGGGGCATATGAACGCTGAACAGGCAAAAATTCTCGTCGAGCAATTCGCCGGTCTGATGGAAAGCGAGGTGCCGACCACGTGCAAAGTGCTGGCGGCGGTGAAGACGGGCGATGGCAACTACAAGCCGGACGCGAAGTCGAGAAGTGCACGGGAGTTGGCAGCGCATATGGCGGTCGCCGACAACTGGTTTCTCCAGTCGATCATCGACGGCAAGTTCGAGTTCGACCCCGTTGCGGGTGAAAAGGCGGAGTCGCAGTTCACGAGCGCAGACGAGATCGTCGCCTTTTACCAGAAGACAGTGCCCGACAAGCTCAAACAGCTGCGCGCGCTGTCACCTGACAAGCTGTCGCGCGAGGTCGACTTCTTCGGCATGATGAAGCTGCCGGCCGTCTCGTTCCTCGGCCTCGCCAACAATCACAGCATCCATCATCGTGGACAGCTCGCGGCGTACCTGCGCCCGATGGGATCGAAGGTGCCGGCCATCTACGGCGGCAGTGCCGACGAGCCGATGCAGGCCGCGGCGGCCAGCTAGTCGGGACTCGGGATTCGGGATTCGGGACTCGAACCCGGATCCCGGATCCCGGATCCCGGATCCCGTTGCATGTCCTTTCCGGACCTCCGTTCATTTATTGATCGGCTCAATCGTGACCGCGACATCGTCACGGTGGACGCGCCGGTCGATCGTCATCTCGAAGTTGCCGAAATCCATCGACGCGTCATCGCGGCGGGCGGTCCGGCGCTGCTCTTCACCAACGTCACCGGATCCAGCTTCCGTCTCGTCACGAACCTGTTCGGCACCGCGCGTCGCGCGGAGCTGGCGTTTGGCGAGCGGCCACTCCGCCTGATTCGCCGACTCGTCGAGCTGGCGGAGACGCTGCTTCCCCCCACACCCGCCAAGCTGTGGGGCGCGCGTGACGTTGGTCTCGAGCTGCTGAAGGTCGGCACGAAGCGCGTAACGACCGGGCCAGTCGCGGAACACATCACGTCCGACGTGCACCTGGATCGTCTTCCCGCGATTACCTGCTGGCCGGAGGATGGCGGCCCGTTCATGACGCTGCCACTTGTCTACACGACGCATCCCGATCGCGGCGGATCCAACCTCGGCATGTATCGAATGCAGGTGTACGACGCGCGAACGGCCGGCATGCACTGGCAGATCGGCAAGGGCGGTGGATACCACTACGCGGTTGCGGACGCGCGGGGTGAATCGCTTCCGGCCACGGTATTTCTCGGCGGACCCCCTGCGCTGACCCTGTCCGCGATTGCGCCGCTGCCCGAGAACGTGCCGGAGCTGATGCTGGCGTCGCTTATTGCGGGCGAGCGTCTACCGCAGGTCCATGGTCACGGACCGCATCCCCTCATCGCGAACGCGGAATTCGCGCTCATCGGCGAGGTGCCGCCGGGAATGCGGCATCCCGAAGGACCCTTTGGCGATCACTACGGTTACTACTCGCTGCAGCACGACTATCCGATCTTCCAGGTCAACCGCGTTGCGCACCGCACCGATGCGATCTACCCGGCCACCGTCGTCGGCAAGCCGCGGCAAGAGGATTTTTACATCGGCGACCTGCTGCAGGAGCTGCTCTCGCCTCTGTTTCCGCTCGTCATGCCGGCCGTGGAGCGCCTCTGGTCGTACGGTGAGACCGGCTATCATTCGCTTGCCGCCGCGGTGGTCAAACAGCGGTACGGACGCGAGGCGATGGCCAGCGCGTTCCGGATCCTCGGCGAAGGGCAGCTGTCACTCACAAAGTTCCTTCTGCTGACCGATCGCCAGGTCGATCTGCGAAACTTCAAGGCGACGCTCGAACATCTGCTGGCCAGGACCCACCCCGAGACCGATCTTTACGTGTTCTCGAACGTTTCGATGGACACGCTCGATTACACGGGTCCGACGGTGAACCAGGGGTCGAAGGGGGTGTGGCTCGGACTGGGCGATCCCGTGCGCGAGCTGCCAAGGCAGTTCACTGCGGCCGCGCCGCAGGGTGTCACCGACGTGCGGGTCTTCTGTCCCGGCTGTCTGATCGTCGGCACAGCCTCACGGACCGTGGAGCCCGATGCAGCATCGCGGCTTGCGAAGGATGGGGTCTTCCGCGACTGGCCGCTCGTCGTCATTACAGAGGAGCCCGCGCGCGCCGCCGCGAGCTCGATGAATTTCCTCTGGACCACGTTCACACGCTTCGAGCCGGCGGCGGACATTCACGCCGCCGACCGGCGCGTGGTGCGCAATCACCTCGCCTACAGTGCGCCAATCGTCATCGACGCGCGGTTGAAGCCGGCGTTTCCAAAGGAGCTGTCATGCGACGAGGCGACCGCGCACACGGTCACGCGGCGGTGGAAGGAATACTTTCCGACGGCGAACGTGCAGATGGGAGACTCGGAGAAGGCGAGTCTCGATTGAGATTG
>DAIRVG010000165.1:7758-10158 GCA_036802945.1 Vicinamibacterales bacterium | reverse complement strand
TCTAATTCAACGCGTTCGGGACAGCGAGGGTGAATGGAGAGATCATCGCGTCGAACTGGTCGCCGTTCGCGGTTACCATCTGATAGCTGCCCTGCATCGATCCGACCGACGTCTTGAGGGGGCAGAAGCTTCGATACTCGAACGAGGTGCCAGGAGTCAGCACCGGCTTCTCGCCGACGACGCCCGGGCCTTTGACGCGCTCGACCTCACCGTCGGCGTTGGTGATGATCCACTCGCGCGAGATCAGCTGGGCCGTCTCGCTGCCGACGTTCGAGATGCGCACGTGGTACTCGAACAGGTACTGCGCGTCGCTTGGGGCGCTGCGCTCGGGCATGTACGTGCTCTGGACCTCGATGCGTATTCCGCGCGTCGTAGTATCGCTGGTGCGCACGCCCCGGCTGGATGGGGGGCGCCGCTCACGCGGACCAACCTCTTCGGGTTCTTTCGTATCTTTGGTGTCAGTCACAAGTTTCTGATTATGGCATGGCCACGAATCTAGGTTTCAGACAACGCACAGGTGAACGCACGGGGCGCAGCCTTGCCGGCATTCCCGGCTCCGAGGCGGGCAAGAAAAAGAAAGTGTCGGCCTCCGAGGCGTGGCGCGAGGCGCGCGAGCTCCTCTGGGCCCACCGGCGCCGCCTTCTGATTGGCCTCATCCTGATGCTCGTGAGCCGGGTGGCGGGCCTGGTGCTGCCGGCCTCCTCCAAATGGCTCATTGACGACGTTGTCGGCAACGGCCGGACGGAACTGCTGATGCCGATCGCGCTGGCCGCCGGCGCCGCGACGATCGTTCAGGCGATTACCTCATTTGCCCTCTCGCAGACACTCGGCGTGGCGGCGCAGCGCGCGATCACCGACATGCGCAAACGTGTACAGGCGCACGTCATGCGGCTGCCGGTCCGGTACTTCGATTCCACGCAGACCGGTGTGCTCATCTCCCGCATCATGAGCGACGCGGAAGGCATTCGAAATCTCGTCGGCACCGGTCTCGTACAGCTCGTGGGCGGCCTGGTCACCGCCGCTTTCGGTCTTGGCGTGCTCTTCTGGCTGAACTGGAAGCTCACGGTCATCACCCTTATCGTGCTCGGCTTGTTCGGCGGAGGCATGGCGTACGCCTTCAAGACCCTCCGGCCTTTATTCCGAGAGCGCGGCAAGATCAACGCGGAGGTCACCGGCCGCCTGACCGAAGCGCTCGGCGGCATCCGCGTTGTGAAGTCCTACACTGCCGAGAAGCGCGAGGAGATCGTCTTCACCAAGGGGGCGCATCGCCTCTTTCGCAACGTCGCGCAGTCCATGACCGGCGTGTCGGCGACAACGGCGGGGAGCACGGTGATCATCGGCATCATCGGCGTCCTGATGATCGGGCTTGGGGGACGCGCGATCATCGCGGGTCAGATGACGCTCGGCGATTTGATCATGTACATCTTCTTCATCGGGCTCGTGGCCGCGCCGCTTGTCTCGATTGCGTCGATCGGCACGCAGATCACCGAGGCGTTTGCCGGCCTCGATCGCATTCGCGAAATCCTCAACATGACGACCGAGCTGGACGAAGATCGCCAGCGGAAGGCGGTCGGGCGGCTCGCGGGCGACGTGGTGTTCGACAAGGTCTGGTTCGAGTACAACCCGGGACATCCGGTGCTTCGCGGCGTGTCATTTCAGGCGGCGCCCGGCACGACCACAGCGCTCGTCGGGTCAAGCGGATCTGGCAAGAGCACGCTCATCAGCATCGTCATGGCGTTCAACCGCCCGACGCAGGGCCGTGTGCTGGTCGACGGCACCGACCTCTCGGAGTTGCGGCTGCTCGACTACCGAGGGCAGCTCGCCTCGGTGCTGCAGGAGAATTTCCTGTTCGACGGGACGATTGCGGAGAACGTCGGGTACGCGAATCCGGCCGCCACGCTCGCGGAGATCAAGGAGGCATGCCGCATCGCGCACTGCGACGAGTTCATCAGCCAGTTCCCGGAGGGGTACGACACGGTCGTCGGCGAGCGGGGTATCAAGCTGTCGGGCGGGCAGCGGCAGCGCGTGTCGATCGCGCGCGCGATTCTGGCCGACCCGCGCGTCCTGATCCTGGACGAGGCGACGTCGAGCCTCGACAGCGAGAGCGAGCAGATGATCCAGGACGGCCTGCGCCGGCTTCGGTCCGGGAGGACGACGTTCGTGATCGCGCACCGACTGTCGACCATCCGGAGCGCGGATCAGATTCTCGTGCTCGAGGCGGGAGAGATCGTCGAGAGCGGTACGCATGCGGAGCTGCTCACGCTCAACGGCCGCTATCGTCAGCTGTACGACAAGCAGTACAAGTTCGAAACCGATCGATTCATCAACCCCGGCGAGGACTTCACGCCTGAACCCGACAAACCAGTCGTGCCTGCGCAACGGGTGTCAAACGCGATATGA
>DAIRVG010000165.1:5136-7658 GCA_036802945.1 Vicinamibacterales bacterium | reverse complement strand
CGACATGCAGTTCGTCGAGGTCGAGCTGGATCCCGGCGAGAGCGCGGTCGCCGAAGCTGGTTCGATGATGTACATGACCGCGACGATCCAGATGGAGACGATATTTGGCGACGGGACGACGCCGCGATCCAGCGTGATGGGGGCGCTCCTTGGGGCGGGCAAGCGGCTGCTCACCGGCGAGAGTCTCTTCATGACTGTCTTCACCAACCAGGGAAAGGGAAAGCAGCAGGTCGCGTTTGCGGCGCCCTATCCCGGCAAGATCCTGGCGATGGATCTGAAGCAGCTGGGCGGCACGCTGATCTGCCAGAAGGATTCGTTCCTGTGCGCCGCGCGCGGCGTGTCGATCGGCATCGCGTTCCAGCGCCGGATCGGCGTCGGTCTGTTCGGCGGCGAAGGATTCATCATGCAGCGGCTCGAGGGCGACGGCCTCTGCTTCGTGCATGCCGGCGGCACCGTGCATCCGCTCGAGCTGGAGGCGGGGCAGACGCTCCGCGTGGACACCGGTTGCATCGTCGCGCTGCAGCCGTCTGTGACATACGACATCCAGCTCGTTGGGGGTATCAAGACGGCGCTCTTTGGCGGCGAAGGGCTCTTCTTTGCGACGCTGACCGGGCCGGGCCGCGTCTGGCTCCAGTCGCTTCCTCTCAGCCGGTTGGCCGGCCGGATCTACAAGGCGATTCCAGGCATTGGTGGAAGTCGTCGCGAGGAAGGGTCGCTCCTCGGCGGCATCGGCGATCTGCTCGACGGGGATTCCTGACGGTCGTAGAGGCTGACCCCTAGGTTGGCCTGAGAGGACATAACACAATGGCAGAGCAGAGTTACGCGAGTCATGCACACCGGCCGACGCTCACAGCCGTGGCGGGGCTGTTCACATTCATCGCCATCATCATGCTTGGGCGGTTTGCCTTCCTTCAGCCATCCTGGGTCGCATTCGGTCTCCTGTCGCTCTCGTTTGGCGTGTTGACGCTCGTGCTGATCAGCCGCCTGTACACCACGAAGCTGCAGGACCGCATCATCCGGCTCGAGATGCACGGCCGGCTGGCGCGTCTCGGCCGCGACCGGGATTTCTCCAAGCTGTCGACGCCGCAGATTGTTGCGCTGCGATTTGCGTCGGACGCGGAGCTGCCGGCGCTTTGCGACCGCACGATGGCTGAAAACCTGAGCGCCGATCAGATCAAGCGGGGCGTCACGAGCTGGCAGGCGGATTTACATCGAACCTAGGCGGACCTGAAGGTCCGCCTCTACGTCCGATTGTAGAGGCCGACCTTCAGATCCGCCTCTACGTCCGATCGTAGAGGCCGACCTTCAGGTCGGCCTAAGATCTTGGCGTGACTCGCGACGAGCGCAACGAGTTTCTGAAAATCATTCACGCGCACGCGCAGACCGTCGAGATCTGTGAGGCGTGCGCCGTCACCACCCGCGATCTGGCGGCCGAAGTCCAGCGCGGCGGCGTGCCGCGACGCGAGGACCTGCAGCGCACCGTGGATGAGGCGGAGAAGGTCCTTGCGGATCTCGCGTCCGTCCGCGATGAGTTGCGCCGCCTGATGATCCAATTCTCATAGACCTGAATCGGTATAGATTATTCACCGTGCGCGCATGAGTCTGTCGCGCGATCAATTGTCGACAAGGAGCAAATATGTGCGATCAAGATCATTTTGAAGACGATCGACAGGAGTTCGAGGCGGGCGGACTGGTGACACGGCGGCAGTTCGGCGTCCTCCTGGGAGCGGGCATGGTCATGATGCTCCCGCAGGTCGCGAACGCGGTCGCGGTGACCGAGTCAGAGGTGACCGTGATGACACCGGACGGCACCGCGGACTGCTATTGGGTGCACCCGGCGACCGGCACGGCTCCAGCCGTTCTCGTGTGGCCGGACATCTTCGGGCTGCGGCCCGCGTTCCGCCAGATGGGCAAACGGCTCGCTGAAACGGGTTATTCGGTGCTCGTCGTGAATCCCTTCTACCGCGTCAAGAAGGCCCCCACCGCTGAAAAGGGCTCCGCCACCCCAATCCCGCAGCTGATGCCGCTCGCGCAGGCTCTGAACGAGACGACGCAGATGACGGATGCGAAGGCGTTCATCGGGTGGCTGGACCGGCAACCATCGGTAGCCAGGAACCGGAAAGTGGGCACGCAGGGTTATTGCATGGGCGGCCCGATCGCCTTTCGCACCGCGGCTGCGGTGCCCGATCGTGTCGGCGCCGTTGCCTCATTCCATGGCGGCGGACTCGTGACCGATATGCCGAACAGCCCGCATCTTCAGGCCGCGAAGACCAAGGCGCAGCTCCTCATCGCGATCGCCGCGAATGACGACATGCGGTCGCCCAATGAGAAGAATGTGCTGAAGGAGACGTTCGCCAAGTCGAACCAGCCCGCGGAAATCGAAGTGTACACGGGCGCCGCGCACGGCTGGTGCCCGCCGGATTCAGGCGTCTACAACGAGCCGCAGGCCGAGAAGGCATGGAGCCGTTTGCTCGCGCTCTACGGAAAAGCTCTGGCCTGAATTCGACGCGCCACGGAGACAC
>DAIRVG010000165.1:0-5036 GCA_036802945.1 Vicinamibacterales bacterium | reverse complement strand
TTGCTCGCGCTCTACGGAAAAGCTCTGGCCTGAATTCGACGCGCCACGGAGACACAGAGGTACGGAGATTATTTTCAAACGAATTCTCCGTGACTCCGTGACTCCGTGGCTACCTGGAAGTGAAAAGCGGTGTAGACGGCTTCTGGTCTCAGTTCGCGGGCCGTGGTGCCGGAGCGGCGACGATCTCGAGCAGTTCGACGTCGAAGACTAACGCCGCGCCTCCCGGGATTGCCTGATTCCCATTGTCGCCGTATGCGAGATCGGACGGACACACCAGGCGAGCCTTTCCGCCGACTTTCATCTTCTGGACCCCCTCCGTCCAGCACGGGATGACACCCTGAAGCAGGAACTCGGCAGGCTCGTTCCGCGCATAGGAACTGTCGAATTCCGTTCCGTCGGTGAGCGTGCCGCGGTAGTGAACCTTTACCGTGTCGCTTGCCTTTGGCGACTCGCCCGTACCGGCCGCGACCTCCCGGTAGACCAGCCCGGAAACCGACTTGACCGCACCCGTCTCTGCCGCTGCTTTCGCGACGTACTCAGCAGCCGCCGTTTTCTCACGCGCGGCCACACGGGCGGCGCGTTCCTTGGCGAGCGGATCGATCCGCGGTCCCCACTCCGTCAGATCCACGGCGGGCTTGCCGGCTAAGGCGTCGCTGAGAGCACGCTTGACGATCTCGAGTTCGCTGGCGGTGAAATCGAATTGTCGAAGCGAGCGCTGCACGGCGAGACCCAGCGCGTAGATCGTTTTCTCCTCGTCTGTCATCGGCGCGGCCGCGGCGGGAGCGGGGGCCTGCGCGGCCGTCGTCGCTCTGGGCGCTGCTGGAGGCGCCGCAGGCGCCCTTTGAGGCGCTGGAGCAGGCCTGGGAGCCGGGGCAGCCGTCTTCGGCGCCGGCGCCTGCGCGAGCAGCGCGGCCGGCAGGAGGATCGAAAGCATGAATGCTCGGAGCATCCGCAGAGCCTAACACCGTTTTGCGTCGCCCGGCAGGACGCAGGGCGGCCCAGTGCCCCCGGGGCTATCTGGTCGGCATCCGCGGGATCTTCTCGTCGCGCACGGCCGCCTGCCATGCAAAGGTCGCCATGACAATGGCGGACTGCTTCAGCTCGTCTTCGCTCATGCGCTCGGGATAGTCGGCATTGGTGTGGCGGGTGCGCTCGTCATACGCATCGAAGTCCTTGATCACGTTGAAGCCGGGCAACCCGGCGCCGTTGAAGGGGACGTGGTCGGTGCTGC
Source organism: Vicinamibacterales bacterium (assembly GCA_036802945.1). GTDB lineage: Bacteria > Acidobacteriota > Vicinamibacteria > Vicinamibacterales > UBA2999 > Gp6-AA40. The sequence continues at coordinate 3,805 of DAIRVG010000165.1, read as the reverse complement.
CGATGCCCTCGATGATGTTGCGCGTGGCGCCGAGGTCCCGCAGCGGCTCGAGCCAGGCATCGAAGATCGCCTTCGCCGCGCGATTCCCTTCCATGTAGAAGCCCAGCGTCCGGCCGCTTCCCGGATCGTCGTTCAGGTACACGGCGAGCCGATCGCGTGCCGCCTGACTGTTGAAGTGCTGCGCAATGTAGGCGGACGCGCCGAGCAGGCCCTGCTCCTCGCCGCTCCACAGAGCCGCCCGGATGGTGCGCCGCGGCTGGGCGCCAAGCGCGCCAAGGATACGCATCGCCTCCATCACCGCCACCGCGCCATCGGCGTTGTCTGTGGCGCCATTGGCGGTGTGCCACGAGTCGAGGTGCCCCCCGATCAACACGACCTCGTCGCGCAGTCCGGGGTCGCGTCCGGGGATTTCGGCGATGACGTTGTAGCTGTTGCGATCGTCCTCCAGATAGCGCGTCCGGAGCTCGACCCTGAGCGAGACAGGCTGTCCGCCGGCGGCCAGGCGCGCAATCATGTTGTACTGCTCGCCGGCCACGACAATCGACGGCAGCGCGTCGGACGGCGTGCCGCGATTGCCGGTGACGCCCACCGTGCCGTCGCGGTACGCGCTCGGCTTCAGCGCCACAGCAGCGCCCGCCCGCTTCAGCAGCGGCATGAGCTCGCTTACCGGGGTCGTACTCCGCGCCTGCGGAAGCGCCGGATTGCCGGTGGCCACCGGGCGATCGTCGAGGCCGGGCTGGGGCCGGTCGGCGTCGACGAATTGCGCCTGCGGAAGATGCGTCAGCACGATGGCGCCGCGAAGCTGTCCGGCGATCGCCTGGATTTCAGGGGCTGTCTTGTCGCCGACGTACACGACTCGTCCGCTGACGAGGCCCGCGGTTGATGGCGACCACGCATCGGCGTAGGCGATGAGGGGAAAGTAGCGCGGAGTCGTCATCTCCACCGAGATCCGCTCGAGCGACCATCCCCGGCCGAACTCGTAGGGTTCGAGATGTGCGTCTGCGAGGCCCCATTCGGTGAACCGATCGCGCGCCCACCGCGCCGCCTGGATGTGGGCGGGGGATGCGGTCAACCGTGCACCGATTTCGTCGGTGAGCGTCCGATACAGCGCCAGCGCCCGGGAGCGCTGCAGCCCCTCCGTCCTGATTCGGGCGACCATGTCGCCGCCGGCGCGGTCCTGCGTGGACGGAAGCGCCGCGCCGAGCGACAGCAACAGTGCGACGGTGGGAAGCAGAAGGTGACGCATCATTGAGCCCCTTTTTTTACCAAACTATGCCCAATGCTCAAGGCCCAACGTTAGAGCATTGAGCATTCCGCATTGAGCATTCCGCATTGAGCCTTGTGCATTGAAGGCCATGGCCGATGGCTGCAGAACCGAGCGGGCGCGCTCAGCACGCCCCGTTCGACTCCGGGCTAGCATAACGCCCCAGAGTCCTGGCACACACTGACACGTCACTTGGCGAGGAAGGTTGAGAGTGCCTCGTTGAATCGAGCCTCGTCATCGAGGTTCACGAAGTGCCCGGCTCCCGAAATCACCATCTGACGGCTGCCGGCCACTCCCCGGGTAATCACCGCGGCGATATCCCAGATGTGCGGGAGATCCTCGTCACCCGTAACGACGAGGGTCGGTACCGTGATTTCTGCAAGACGCTTTACTGCGGGGGGCGCGAGCGGCTGTTCGAGCCTTCGGTACGTCCAGAGCCGCCAATTGTCGGTGACGAGCGTGCGCAGCCTGTCGCGTTCGGCGACATTTCGACGCAACGCCATGATCGGCGTATCTGCCCATAAATTGGCGGCGCGTTCGGGGTCTCCTCCCGCGGCCGCTTGGAACGGAGGGACAGCCCAAGGAAAGAGTCCGGATGCATAGCCGCCCAGACCCGATGACGTGAGCACTAAGCGCAGGACACGGTTCGGGTAGGCCAATGCGAAGTTCAATACGATCTCTGATCCGGCTGAGAGCCCGACAAGCGTGGCGCGGTCGATCTTCAGCGCATCCAGAACCTCGCGAAGATCTTCGTATCCCGCGTACGGGCTCGTCGGCGAAGCCGAACGACCATGTCCCCTGAGGTCATAGCGAACGACTCTGAAATGCTTTTCGAACACAGCGATCTGCGGCTGCCACATGCGGCGATCGACGCTGAAAGCGTGGATGAAGACGACTGGCTCTCCGGTTCCACTGACTTCATAGAAGAGTCCTGACGGCGTCGTACCAGATGCCGACTGCGCGAAGGCCGCGCAAGCCATCCATGCGAACGCAACTGCGCATGTCGTCGTCAGGCGCTTCATCGCGCCCAGAACCCCGTGACTGTGGCGATGCGCCCGTCGGCGTCAAGAACGAAGAGGTTGGTGCCGCGGCCACGCTCCTCACCATCGCCGGCGAGCGCTACCCAATCGGCGAGGATATGCCACTGGCAGTGGCGTACCTCGCCGCGTCGCTCCAAATGCATCCCCGGCATGAAGCGGTGAACGGCGGCGAGGTGCGCCTTCAGATCGGCATCACCGGCGATGCAGCTGAATCGATCGTGGAAGCGGATGTCGGCCGTGGCAATCGCATTCAGGACGAGATCTCGCGTTGGCATCTGTGGATCGCTCCAAGCCGCGAACCAGCGATCCACCGTCTCTGCTGCGTTCGCATTGACTTTGTTGGCGATCGCGTTCGCGAACAGCGAAAGCTGAAACCGCCACCCTTGCACATGTTGGTCTCGAACCTCGGCGTCCCCGAACTCGTGCGTCAGCTGCAGCAACGTACCGGCAGGATGGCCGGCTAGGCGAATCGTCACCCGTGATCCGCCGCTTGGGATCGGCGTGCCGCTCGCGTAGCCATACGTGAATACGATGCGCTCGGGCACATCGACCTCGATCACTTCTCCAGAGACTTCGACGCCGTTCGGGTGACGGATCAGCACCTGGCCGCCGGGGCGAGGGTCGATGATCGAGCCGGTACCCCACCACGCCGCCCAGTCCTGCGAATTGGTGAAGAACTCGAACACTGTGGAACGCCGCGCGTGAATCACCACCGTGCGATCGAGACGATGGGCGTGCGTGATCATCGGATTCCTTTCCTGGACTTAGATGGACGCCGGCGTGGTCGCGGACCGCGACGCGTTTCCTTGAGCTCCGCCTTCAGCTTCAGGTGCCAGAGTGCATCGGTCCACATCGCCTCCAGCATGGCCGCGACCGGTCCGAGTGCCTCGTGGCGAACACGGTAGACGCGATACTGGGCTTCCGGACGCGATTCCACGAGGCCGGCGTCGGAGAGGATCTTCAGCTGGAGCGACACCGCGCCAAAAGTCACGTCGCGCATCGCTTGATGGATGGCGCCCGCCGTCAGCTCTTGACTCCACAAGAGGCGCAGAATCTCGCGGCGACGGGGCGATCCGATGGCGGCGAGGAGGGCGCTGTCCATTCGGTTTGTAATTTAGATCAAACTAAAATACAAAATCAACAACGACTCGCCCCCGAGTCGGAAATCATTCATGGTTAGTCGTTTATTGGGGGTGGCCGAGAGGTGTGATTCGTGCCGAACGCCGCGAGCCGAAAGCGGGCTGCGCGAAGAATCCTGAGAATTAACGAGTCGAATTCGACGAGTTCGGCTCGAAGGTCACGGTAATCTCGTGCCCCACCGTGCCGCGCAAATACATGTTGAGATATGACTCGGGATCCGCGCAGATCGGAGTATTACCGTCGTCGGTGAGGTGGTATTTCCCCGCGTCGGCCTCTGCCTCGGTCGCCAATAGCCTGCCGATGATGGTGACTCGCTGGCCGTTCGCGTAACCGTGGAGCGTCCACCCGGTTAGCAAGAGAA
>DAIRVG010000164.1:0-13192 GCA_036802945.1 Vicinamibacterales bacterium | reverse complement strand
GTTCGCCTTCCGCGTGTTTGCCGTCCGGGACCATTGGCCACAGATTGTGTTCGCCACGCCCAGTGCCGGGCCTGGGGCGCGCGCGGAAACGCCCCCGCTGAAAAGGGTGGGCGGTTCGCGCTGATTCCGTCGTCGTTGGGCTCATCACAAGGGAAGGAAACGTTATGGACGACATGTGGATTCGGTTCACGAGCGACATGGTGGCCAGGGTCAGCGGGCCAATGAAATTCAGGCTCGTACTTCAGCCGGCCATGGCAGCGTTTTTCGCCATTCGCGCGGGGTTGGCGGATGCCAGAGCCGGCCGCCCACCGTATTTCTGGGCGCTTGCCTCGGGTAGTGCCCCACGCGAGGCCATGATCGAGAACGGCTGGAAGAGCGTCGGCAGGGTGTTCATTCTCGCCATGGCGCTCGATGTCGTGTACCAGCTTTACGTGTCGCGCTTCGTGTATCCGGGGGAAGCGCTTATCGTTGCGTTCGTTCTGGCGATCGTGCCGTACCTGATTCTGCGCGGGCTGGTCACGCGTTTGGTTCGAACGAAATCCCTCGAATGATCCTCGCAATCGGAGGATGGTCGTCATGTTGGTGGAGGTGGCGCCCGCCGCTTTCACTAGAGCGTCACCGGTCAGGTTCTTGTTCTGCTGGAGCACGTAGTCCGCAATCGCGACCTGATCTGGAAATGTCGCAGCCGCGAGTACCTCTGCAACACGGTTGTCGGGTAGCGCGCGAACGGTGCAACCAATGCTCTCAGTCCGCTCAAGTGTCGTGAAGACACATTGAAACGAAGAGGTTCAGGCGATCGGGCAAGAGTCGGTGATGTACGTCCGCAACACTTACAAGTACTACGTCGCCTGTGAGTTGGCGCTCGAGCCATCGAAATCGCTGTAGGCACCAATAGACGCTCTTGAATTCATACGCGAAGCGTTAGGTGCTGGCGACGTCCCATCGCCATGAGCTGCGACTGAACGCCGTGTGCCGAATCTGCATAGCGACATGTCGCGCGGGACGTTATTTTCGCGGGAGAACTCGCACCGCGCGCGCACGGAAGGAAGCACCGCCACGCGCGACGGGAATAGCGGTGCTCGCGCGGCCGGACGAAGGACGTTAGAAGAGGACCCATGCCCACCCATGTCTCGAGACTGAAGGCGGCCGGCTTCACGGCGTTATGTGCCTGCGTGATCGGGGTGATCGGGGCGTCGTCCGGCGCCGCGGCGCAAGGGCGATTTGAGCTGATTGGCGGTGACACGATCGCGGCAGTCCAAGGCCTGACTGTCTACACGGTTCGCGACAGGCGGACGGCTGTGTGTTACACCTTGTTCGTGCTCGGTTCACCCGACGGGGCATCGTCGGGCTACACGGTCCAGGAGCCGGTCCTGACCGCCGAGGATCTCGGGAAGATACGTGTGGCTGAGACCCTGAAACAGGCGGCGGCGCTCCGCGACCGGAAGATCGCGGCGCTTCGATCGCGAACCGGCACGGAGTGGGTGGCGCAGAACCAGGCGGAGCACGAGCGGATCGATGACGAATACGCAAGTGTGGTTCGCAGTGTGTTGCCGGGTGTCTATCCGCCCGGGCGGCTCTCGCCGGCATGGAGAACGACCACGCCCGACGCGTTGGACGAGGCGGTCCGCCGGGCCATTGCCGACGCTGACGCCCTCACCGCGGCGGCGGCTCGCTCGACATTGGACGATCAGGTTCTGCAGCGGCTCAACTGGATTACCCAGTCAGCGAGGCTGGCGGTTGCAGGCCCGGTGACTTGCGCCCCGGCTACCGGGGCCGCGAAGTAGCGGACACGTCAGCCGGCTATCGGCAGCTGTCGGCAGCGCCCTCAACCCTCCCACCTGAGCCGGTGCATCAGTTTCGCCTGGTGCCGCTGCGCCTCTTCGGCATGTTCCTTTTGTTCTTCACATCGCGTGCATCGAAGGGCAAACGGCATCGCGCACAGGCGGGCCTCGGAGATCTCGGCGCCACATGATTCGCAGAGTCCGTAACGCCCCTCGTCGATCCGGGCCAGTGCTTCGTCGATACGCACCAGCGCGTCACCTTTCATCTGCATCAGGTTGAAGCGGACGCTGCTCAATTCCGTCACGACGCTCACATCCAGGTCGTCCATCGTCTCGCCCGTTTCAACGGCGTCAACGCCAGCGAAGGCGTCGTGGATGTCCTGGCGGAGGTCGGCGAGCAGCGCCGTGCGGCGCTCCTCGAGGATCCGACGGCCACGCTGACTTTTGCGCATTGCGGCGAATGTCATTTCACGCTCTCCAATAGGTCGTCGCAATGTACGAGCGACAGTCGGATGCTGCTATGCGTATTCGGCACGCCGCCGTGTGGTCTGTTGTCGCATGCGGTTGGAAGGGCGACGTGAGAAATGGAAACGCGAAGATGGAGATGCAGGGATTCATGTTCGTCGAATCTCACTGCATGAAGCGCAAGAACGACGCCAGACTCGCGTGACGGGGTGCCTCAGAAAACGGTAGCTCGGCCAGGTTTCTCGATCGAAAATTCCAAACGTCCAACCGCCGGTTGATACTGACTCGATCCGACACGGAAAGCTCCTGCGCAGCGACACGTCGTGGAGCGCCTCCCATCGGCGCTCACAGACGCACTCCGACATAGACCGCCACTGATAGAACTGCTCCGATCATCAGATATGGACGCCGGCTGGTCCCACGCGCCAAAGCAGAACCTGATGCCGCGACGAACGGCGAAATAGGCACGAGATCTGTCCGTCTTCTGACGCCACGAACACCACGCTCCCGGGATGTTGCGCAGCATACGTCACGCTTGCGCGATGACGAGTGCCACGACTGCTGAGATCGATGATTCGAGAACGCGAACCCTCGGTATCCATCGCTTCTGCGACTGTGGTCGGGGGGCCAACCGGCAAGATCACACCGAATGCCACCAGCGCCAGGTCCCGGCTGAGTAGAATCGCGCCATCGATTCCCGTCAGCGCACTGAGCTCTTCGATGACTCGTTCAACTTCCGTCTGCAATGCGTTGCGGAAAAGATCACCGAAGGCGAGACTCTCCGTTCCTCTGGCAGCGGTCTCGGATGATTGACTGCTTCCCAGCTTGCGCGGACGTGGCGGCGGCGGCAAATCGGCGCCTTTCTTCCGATTGATGCGCTGGACCATCCGCAGGAGAGAGGCCACCGACGAGTCGAGCATCATTCTGTACGTCGCCGACTCCGCGACTTTCGGGTGCTCGTCGGGACTGATGATCAGGATGCCTCCCCGGCCATGCGCCGCCATCTCGTGCACGAGAGAACGGACGGCATCGAGGTAGTCGGAAAAGATGTCGCCGTCCAGGCCGGCGGCACCTGCAGTCGCCTCGAGCGCGCGCCGAACCGGGCCGATGGAGAGCACGACATCCTCTCCGTCTGTGAAGATCGCTCCGCGCTCGTACCCGAGCAGAAGATCTCGGCCGCTACGGATGGATAGGCAACCGGGCCTGGACGCAACGATCTTGACGAACGGGCCTGAGTTGGTGTTCAGGCCTTCCCGAGCCAGTCCTGAGATGACCAGGGTTCCATCCTCGAGCATGCGGACCGCTGAATAGATCCGACGGTCGACGCCGGCGACCGCGAGCTTCACAAGCTCGCCGATCGCAAAGGGCCGAGGCGATTCGAACTGCAGGATCTTCCATTGGTAAAGAAGCGCGCCTGCAGACTCTGCTCCTTCCGATAAAGCGAAATCGACCCGGCTCCTTCCAAGGAACGCCACTCCGATCGGATTGCGCTCGCCCTCGTACGTCTCGAGCCCCGCGAAGAAGACCGTTGTGAGGAGCTGAGCGATGACGTCGTCCGTCGCCTCGGCGAGGCATCCGCCCTTCGAGGCAAACCGGTCGCGCAGCACCCCGACAAGTGCAGGAGGGAACACCGGTACTGCGGGTTCCACAGGATGGGCACGATGTCCAGCGGTCACGGCTGGATTCCCTCAAATTCCGGCTGTAAAGCCCCCTCGTCTGGTGACGACGACAAGACGGGCGTCGGCATCGGCGGTCCGTCGAGCGGGACGGTGAAATGGAATGTGGTCGTTTCAGCCGGAGTGCTTTCGGCCCAGATTCGACCCCCATGTGCTTCGACCAGTCCTTTCGCAATGTAGAGCCCCAGCCCCGAACCCTTCGTACCGCTCGTTCTGGCCGCGCGTGAACGGAAATACCGCTCGAAGAGGAAGGGAAGCTCGTCACCGGGAATTCCGGGCCCGCGATTCGTGACCAAAACCTCGGCATACCCACCGGCATCTCTGACGTCGAGTCCGATCTGCGTTTCGGGTGCACCGTACTTCAACGCATTCGAGAGGAGGTTTGTCACGACCTGTTCCAGCCGTTGCTCATCGCCTTTGACGAACAGCCGGCTATCAATGGGTGTTCGAACATCAGTGCGCGCCGCAGCGTCAGGATCCCGCTCGACGACCGCGCGCACAAGCTGCCCGAGGTCCAGCCGGTCGAGGGTGATTCGCATGCGGCTCGTCTCGAGTAGCGAAGCATCCATGAGATCATTCACCATTCGACTGAGGCGCTTGGCTGCGCTACGCACTTCCCGGACATCCTCCGTCTGCGTCTCGGTGAGGCCCTCATGGAGAAGCAGGTCGCTCCTCAGCACGATGACGCTGATCGGCTGCTGGAGATCATGGGCGACGACGGAGGCCCACTCTTCGCGGAGATGCTCCAGCTCCTTGAGCGTCGAGACAACCTGAACGATCATCGTTGCCCCGGCCGGGTAACAATCCGGAATGGTCGTGTTCTCCGCGGGATGGTCGGCGGCCAAGCCGACCATGCGACGGCCTGACGGGGTGACGTATCCCGACTGTCCATCTCGGTCCGTGATGCCGATGAAGTCAGGGGAGTTGTCGATGAGCGCTGCGAAAACGCGCCGTTCCTCGATGACCTTCAGCAGACGCTCGGTTGTTTTCCTCAGACGGTCGTTGAAAACAATGATGACTGTGCCGGTGCTGAAGAACACGCCGGCTGCGAAGAGCTCCTGCGGATCTTTCACGAAGGCATGCTCCGGCGGAACGAATAGCCACCAGATGAGGCCAGTGGAAAGGGCGGTCGCGATGAGACCAGAGCGCCGATCCATCGTCCAGGAACTGATAAGGAGCGACGGATAGAAGAGAAACCACACGTGAGGGTAGATAAGCGGTCCGAGCGCCCACTGTACGACAGCAGTGATGCCCAATGGGAAAAACCCAAGCATCAGTCGCGAGTACCGCTTTTCGGAAGTCATAGCCAACGGCGGGTCACGGGACCTCGCATTCGCCCCTCGATTAGCTTGGCCGATCCACGCTCGGCTGCTTGGAAGACAAAAGCATCGCTGCCACCGACTCGAGCTCGTTGAGCTCGAATGGTTTTCGCAACAGAGCGGCATTTCGACCGAGCGCTTGTACCTGCGCGGAGACTCGCTCATCGCCGAGTGCCGTCATGACGATGACCGGCATTCCGAGTCCGACCGTTCGCACCGAGCGCATGGCCTGCATACCGCTCATCCACGGCATTGAAATGTCCGTGACCACGAGATCAAAGGGTCCTTCGCTCGCCAGTTGTTCGATGAGCTCGGCGCCACTCTCCGCTTGCACCACATCGGCACCGAGACGTCGAAGAGCCTCGGCAACGGTATTAAGAAGCTGCAGATCGTCGTCCGCGACGAGAATGCGCGTGTGGCCCGACATGCGGAATTAACAGCACGAAATGTGCCTGTGCACGCCTTTTCTGATCGACGTGAGAGTCCCGTCTGCGGTTACTGGAAAACGCTCTTCGGCCCGCGCTGCGAAGGTACCGATCAGGTCCGACACATGGTGGGATGACGACATCACGTCGATGATCACGAGCTGTCGTCACTGACGTGAGAGCGGCAGCCGGGGCGTCGTGGATGTCATGACGAAAGCCACGCGTCGCGCCTGCCAGAACATCTGTGAAAAGGATGACCTCTTTGTAGTTGACAGCGTACTGACGGGAAGGTATATCAGTCGAACCTCTGGGGCGCACCATGGACGACCTCACGTGAATACGTACGTTGTCGTCACCATTCTCGTTGTCACGCTGAATGCGTGCCTGATCGCGTCGCTCCTGGTGCTGCGCAGAAGGCGACATGAGGCGCTCTTGCAGAAGAACGCGATGCTTCGGGCTTTGCCCGACATGATGTTCCTGCTGAGCTGCGACGGCGTTTATCTCGACTATCACGCCCGAGATCCGAACGACTTGTTTGTTCCCCCCTCGAGGTTTCTCGGCAGGAATATGCGGGAGATCCTTCCGCCAGACCTGGCGAGCCGGTTCGAGGAGGCGTTTGCGCAGGCGTCCGACGAACCGGTCCTCGTTGAGTATGGGCTTCCCATCAACGGCGAGGTTCGGCACTTCGAGGCACGACTGGTGCGATGCGGATCTGACAAGATCCTCAGCATTGTCCGTGACGTGTCTGCGCAGAAGCTGGCTGACGACGAACTGACGGGCGCGTTGGAAGACCGCGCACGCATCGAACGCGTCGCTGCGCTCGGCGAGCTTGCGGCGTGGGTCGCGCACGAGGTCAAGCAGCCCTTGAGCGCGATTCTCACGAACGCGCAGGCCTGCATCCGGTACCTGAGCGATCCCTCCCGGAACCTGGCTCGCATTCAGGATGCGCTACGCGACGTCGTAGGAGAGGCCGTTCGGGCGACCGATGTCGTCGATCGGACTCGCGCTCTGTTCAAGGGACGTGAGCCGCTCGTGAGGGAGTCTCTTGTCATCGGGCAGTCCATCGACGCTGTCCTGGGCTCCGTTCGTTCGCGCATGCAACGAGCCGGTATCGAAGTCCGAACGGTGCTGGAGCCTGGCCTGCCACCTGCGCTTGGCGCTGATGTGCAGGTCCAGCAGGTGCTCTTTAATCTGGTGTTGAATGCGTACGATGCCCTGATGCATGTCGATCCGCGACACCGTCGAATCACGATTGCCGCGCGGCTCGAGCAGGGCTCTCATATCTTGATCTCAGTCAGCGACACAGGCCGAGGGATCGCCGTTCCCGACGTTGAAACGGTGTTCAACCCGTACTTCACGACGAAAGAGCACGGGATGGGGATCGGGCTGACGATCAGCCGTTCGATCGCGGAGGCGCACGGAGGGAAATTGTGGGCGACGCGGAACGACGGTGGGGGTTCCACCTTCTGGTTGACGGTCCCGACGGCGGTGTCCGCGGCCCGATTTCTCTCTGGCGCTGCCTCGCCAGCCCGGATGGGATAGGAGCACAGTGCATCTTCAAAACTGTCGTTTCGATACGAATTCGTGCAAATTGACCCCGTGGCGTTGCAGCTGTGACCTAATGTGTCACTGGTGAGTCTCGTCCCCATGCCGCCTGGTGAGGCCGCCGGCCTCGTGTTCATCGTCGATGATGACCCTGCCGTCGGCATCGCCGTGCAGCGCCTGCTCGATTCCGTGGGCCTGCCGTCCGAAACGTTCGTACGTGCGGACGAGTTCCTGTCACGGCTGCCATCTGACGTTCCGAGTTGCCTGATTGCAGACGTTCGCATGCCCGGGATGAGCGGTCTCGAGCTCCAGAGGACGCTCCAGGGGGAGTTCGAGATGCCGGTCATCATCCTGAGCGCACACCTGGATGTCACACAGGCTGTGCGCGCGATGAGGGTTGGCGCGAGCGCGGTGATCACCAAGCCCTTCAACGATCAGGAACTCCTAGACGCGGTCCAGGGGGCGCTCGACGTCGATTCAGAGCGGCGGCAGCAGAAACGCGATCTGACGCAACTCGTGGCGCGCTACGACACGCTGACCGCACGTGAGCGAGAAGTGATGGCGTTGGTCGTCACCGGGCTGATGAACAAAGAGATCGGGGCGACGCTTGGCACGTCCGAGAAGACGATCAAGGTCCATCGCGCGCGCGTGATGCAGAAGATGAAGGTCGATTCCCTTGTGGCGTTGGTGCGGGTCGCGGATCGACTGAACGGGCGCTGACCGACATTCCTGTCTCGGTCTTTATCCCCGCGCAGCCATCCCTGTGTTCGGTCCAGTGGAATGTCCGGCCCGGCGAGCTGTTTCGACGGCCTGGCGGATAGCGTCGAACAACGCTTGCTCGTCGAACGGTTTTACCAGCACCTTGACCGACTCGGACCGTACCGCATGGCCGGCCATGTTGGCATCGGCGTGGCCGGTGATGAAAATGACTGGAACGCTGCAACCGGCGCTCGTCAACCGGTCGTAGAGGTCAAACCCGGTGAATCCGGGCATGCGGACATCCATCAGGAGGCAGTCGAAGTTGCTGAGAGTGGCGTCCTGCAGGAATGCGAGAGGGGACGCATACGCCTCCACTCGGTATCCAGATATCTCGAGCAGGCGGGTGATTCCTCGTCGAACGGCGAGGTCGTCGTCAATCACACAAACGCTTAGGACGTCCATGGTTGTGTCACAGTCCTGTCAATCGCGGGCAGGGTCAGGTGGAACTCCGCACCACGATCCCTGCCAGTGGCTGCCCAGATGCTTCCGCCATGGGCTTCGACAATCGACCGCGCGATCGCGAGGCCCATACCCATTCCGGACTTCTTCGTTGTGTAGAAGGGTTCGAATACCTGCTGCTCGGAGCCTGCGATCAGTCCAGGACCGGTGTCGCGTACGAAGAGGTGAATCGGATAGCGGTCGTTCGCTTCAGTCTTCACCAGCACGGTGCGAGGATGGTGATCGGAAATAGACGCCGCTTCCAGCGCATTGAGGGTGAGATTCAGGACGACCTGCTGCAACTGGACGCGGTCGCCCTCGACGCGCGGAGCGTGCGGTGAGAGATCGAGTTCGAGAGAGACCTGGCGAATAAGTGAGTCGCTGGTCACGATCTTCGCGACGACCGTCACGAGCTCATTCAGATCAACGGGCGCGCGCTCGGTCGCACTCTTTCGAAGCAGATCCCGCATTCGCCCGACTACGTCACGGGCACGCTTCGCGTCCTCGACTACATCCCGAATGATCTCCTGCAGGTCGACCCTGCGGCGGCGTTCATTCGCGTCGAGGATGTGACGAGCCGCCTGGGCGTTGCTGAGAATGCCGGTGAGCGGCTGGTTGAGCTCGTGCGCGAGCGATGCCGCCAATTCACCCATTGCCGATACCCGTGTCAGGTGTGAAAGCTCGTCGCGGCTCTCGCGTAAAGCGGCCTCGGCGCGCATGCGCGCCAGGGCGTTGGCGAGCACGTCCGCCGCGATCCGAAGCTTGCCGAGCAGTGGCTCTGCCCACTCAGTGCGGTGGGTTGGAGTCATAATGACGATCAGCCCGCCCACGTGACCGCCGCTTTTGAGCGGCACGAAGACCGCGCTCGCCAACCCATGTCGCGCAAGAGCTTCGCGATCCTGTTCAGCCCCTGCAGGCATATCTTCGGAGACATGGAGCGCGATGGCCCCCTCCGTTTTCACGCGCTCTACGGCCCAAGGGAATTCCGTTCGGAGAGAGAGCCTTGTATGCGGATCGGCGTGGAATGTGCTCCAGTGGGCCAGTGCAACCTGCTGCGATTCATCGTAGAGCGCCAACAGAACGTCTCTCCAGCCAAAGAAGCCTGCGAGACGCTCGAGCCAGAACGCGAATGCCCGCGGCATCTCATCGCACGGCAGACCGACGAATGCGGCGGACATTCGAGACAGCACTTCTTCGAATTGCAATCGCTCTGAAAGCGCGCGCTCCGCGCGGCGCCGTTCGTTGTCTAGGGCGCTGGCACACATGAGGGAAATTGCCACCACGATCAGGAAAATCTGCAGAGTCCGAACGCCTTCATCGGCCGACTGCTGATTGAAGGGGCCGACTCCATGCGTAGCGGCGCCCAAGGTGAGCACGGCCGTGGCCAGCAGCGACAACGCCACGCCCTCCGGACCGAATCGCAACGCAGCCCATAACAGGATCGGCAGGAAGACGACGAGCGGCCAGCGTGGATTCCCGGGCATGAAGGCTGGTTGCCTCGATACGAGGAGCGCGGTCGCAACCAACCCGGCGAACAAGACGCTCGCTTCCATCCAACGCCGTCCCCGCCATCGCCAGAGGGACCCTGCTGCAACGCCGATAGCCCCCGCGACAGTCGGGACGACGGCCAGCTCGCTCAGCACGTTTGAGACGACTCGTCTGTTCCAGACGTCCCAATACCGCTCGCTGTGAAACGACGAAACAACCGCGGCGTCTGGAAATGACGAGACCAAAGGCGCGAACAGTGCCGCGACGCCGATGAAGATCGCCATCTGACGAACGGTACCGAGCCTGAACGGTTCCCGGGACAACAGGCGCACTCCACCTGCCGCCAGCAGCGCTTCGCTGCAATTTGTCGCGAACAATCCGGCGACGACGACCGTCGACCAGTTGCGCAGCTCCAGGACCAGATGTGCGGGCAACGCCGCCAGCAACACAAGCCACCAGCGTCTCGTCGGGGTGAACAGCAGCATCGCTGTGAGAAGGGCGTTGGGTGGCCACAACACCGATGTTGTGGCGGGAGGGAACCGAAGGGCCAGCCCAACCACAGCGGCTGCGTAGTACGCCGCGCAGACAAGCACCGCGAGCACTACCGGGTGCGACGTAGCGCCGAATTGAGTGGAAAAATCTCGGCGCTCCATGCTGTTGCACCGCGAGGGCTCGCATTCTACCAAAGTCACACGGACTTGGTGCCCATAGAACTCGCGCCGAACACGATCCTGAATCGGTCGAATGACCTTGGAGTCGCTGCCATCCGTCCACAACGATTCGCGGTGTCGCTTCGCAACGATGACGGACCGCGGCGTTTCGAGCGGGCCGCTTTTGGTCACACCGCTGTTCTCGATGCACGCAGTCCCGCGCGGTCAGGAGGATCCTGCTGGCCGACCGAATCTCACCGTGTATCGTCGGGGCGCTTACAACATCTTGTGAGCGTCGATCGGCTGCGCTCGGCCCGCCGACCACGAGCCGATGATTCCTTCCGATTTGCGTGCAATTTCACGGTCGACTCCCGACGCGGCGACGGCCCGTCCGTTGCGACCGGCGCGCACCAGTGCCTACGCTGCCGATGCCGCCGCAAGCGAGCGCCCATTTCCATCTGTTAGCCAAGTCGACCTCCTTCGCCGAGGGCGGAACGCAGACGAGGCGATGGCGCTGCACGCAACTCTCACCATTCCGTTTACAGGGCCCTGATCGCAGTACTCACCATCGTCAGCCCACCAGGCTCGACCGAGAAAGGGATAAACACACATGACAGCGCGAGACGATCTTCACCGCACAGATCTCCCCATCGCCGACCGACCGCGCACGGGTCTGGTCACGTATGACGCGAAGGACCCGGAGACGAAGTTTCCACCGATCGAGCAATTGCGACCGCCGAAGGGCGCACCTAACGTTTTGATCATCCTCATTGACGACGCTGGCTTTGGGTCGTCGAGCGCGTTCGGTGGCCCCTGTCAGACGCCGAATGCGGAACGGCTGGCGGCCGGAGGGCTCAAGTACCTCCGCTTTCACACGACGGCCCTCTGTTCGCCGACTCGCCAGGCGCTCTTGACCGGACGCAACCACCACACGGTCGGCATGGGTTGCATCACGGAGATGGCGAGCGGCTCGCCGGGCTACAACTCAGTCCTCCCAAACACCTGCGCCCCTCTCGCGAAGACCCTGAAGCTGAACGGCTACGCCACGGCGCACTTCGGCAAATGCCACGAGGTGCCCGTGTGGGAAACCAGTCCGGCGGGCCCGTTCAATGCCTGGCCCAGCGCCGGCGGCGGTTTCGAGTACTTCTACGGCTTCATCGGCGGCGAGGCCCACCAGTGGTACCCGTCGCTGTACGAGGGGACCACGCCGATCGAAGTCAAGAAGACGCCCGAAGAGGGCTATCACCTGGTGGAGGACATGACCGACAAGGCGATCGGCTGGATCGGACAGCAGAAGGCGCTCACGCCCGACAAGCCGTTCTTCGTCTACTTTGCCCCAGGAGCCACCCACGCCCCGCATCACGTCGCGAAGGAATGGGCGGACAAGTACAAGGGCAAATTCGACCAGGGCTGGGACAAGCTGCGCGAAGAGACCTTCGCACGACAGAAGAAGCTGGGGGTCATTCCGCCCGATTGCCAGTTGACCGCACGCCACAAGGAGATCCCGGCGTGGGACGCGATGCCGGAGGCTCTCAAACCGGTGCTTCGCCGTGAGGCGGAGGTCTATGCGGGGTACATGGAGTTCGTCGACCACCATGCGGGCCGACTGCTGGACACGCTGCGGGAGCTTAAAATCTTCGACGATACGCTCGTCTACTACATCGTCGGCGATAACGGGGCGTCGGCCGAGGGCACGCTGAACGGCACCTTCAACGAGATGATCAACTTCAACGGCGCGTCCGCCCTCGAGACGCCGGAATTCCTGGCGGCGCGGATCGATAAGCTGGGCGGGCCGGAATCCTACCCCCACTACGCGGTCGGCTGGGCGCACGCCATGAACACGCCGTATCAGTGGACCAAGCAGGTCGCGTCGCACTGGGGCGGGACGCGCAATGGCACGATCGTGCACTGGCCGAAGGGGATCACAGGGAAGGGCGAGCACCGTACACAATTCCACCACGTGATCGACCTCGCTCCGACGATCCTGGAGGCTGCGGGACTCCCCGAGCCGCTCTCGGTGGACGGGGTCCAGCAGAAGCCCATCGAAGGCGTCAGCATGTTGTATTCCTTCAACGACGCCAAGGCGGCCGAGCGCCGCGAGACGCAGTACTTCGAGATGTTCGGCAACAGAGGCATCTACCACAAGGGCTGGACAGCGGTGACGCGCCACAAGACGCCCTGGCTCCTCATCGGCGAGAAAACGCCGCCGTTCGACGATGACGTGTGGGAGCTCTACGACACGAACAAGGACTGGAGTCAGGCGAACAACCTGGCGAAGCAGATGCCGGACAAGCTGCACTACCTGCAGCGGCTGTGGCTGATCGAGGCGACGCGCTACAACGTGTTGCCGCTCGATGATCGTCTCGGAGAACGGATGAATGCGGACACCGCGGGCCGCCCCGTCCTGATCAAGGGCAAGACGCAGATTCTCTTTGGCGGCATGGGCCGCTTGTCGGAGAACTCTGTCGTGAACATCAAGAACAAGTCTCACTCTGTGACCGCCGCGATCGAAGTGCCTGCGTCGGGTGCCGAGGGAGTGATCGTCGCCCAGGGTGGGAACATCGGCGGCTGGAGCCTGTACGCGAAGGACGGCAAGCTCAAGTACTGCTACAACCTGCTGGGCATCGACTACTTCTATGCCGAGTC
>DAIRVG010000163.1:0-13212 GCA_036802945.1 Vicinamibacterales bacterium | reverse complement strand
GCGCGAATCGCAGACGCCGAAGCCGTGATCAATATCCGGGCGTCGACGCGGTTTACGGCGGAGGTACTGGCCGAATGTCCAATGCTCCGGCTGATCTCGATCTGGGGCACCGGGATCGATCATGTTGATCTCGGAGCAGCGAAGGCCCGCGGTATCACGGTGACCAACACGCCCGCGGTGTCGGCTGTCGCCGTCGCGGAACACGCCGTATCGCTCATCTTCGCCGTGGCCAGGCAGACCGTGAACATCGATCGGGCCGTCAGGGGCGGGGAATGGCCGCGCGCGATGGTGCAGCAACTTCAGGGCAGGACGCTGGGCGTAATCGGCACCGGCGCCATCGGTCGCGAGGTCGCCCGGCTCGGCGCCGGCATCGGCATGAACGTCATTGCCTGGTCGTTCAATCAGCGCGGCGACTATGCGTGGGTGACGCTCGAGGATCTGTTCCGCCGTGCGGACGTCGTCAGCGTGCATGTGCGGCAGTCGCCGGAAACGCTCGGGATGATTCGGGCCGAACATTTCGCGATGATGCAGCCAGGCGCCATCTTCATCAACACGGCGCGCGGTCGCATCGTCGTGGAGAGAGATCTTGTCGAGGCGCTGCGAAGTCAGCGCATTGCAGGAGCCGGGCTCGATGTGTTCGAGACCGAGCCGCTACCTTCAGATTCGCCGCTCCGCCTGCTGCCAAATGTGGTGCTCACGCCTCATGCTGCAGGAATCACGCGCGAAGCAACGGAGGGAGGGCTCGCGATGGCCATCGACAACGTCCTGGCCTTCAGAGCTGGCACCCCCGTCCATGTTGTGAATTGAGAAGCCCCGCTGCAACCTGGATGAATTCATTCCCCACGCCTATCATCCGATCCCACGTCGCGAACCTCGCGCTGGCGTGTCGGACGGACCGCAGACGCCGTATCATTGCGTGTAATTGCCCGGCACGAATAATCATCTGCGCGAAGAAACGGCGCGTTGGCAGAGAGGATCTTACTTATGCGATTCGTGATTCTCGTGTTGTTGTTTTCAGTCCAGGTCGTTGCGCAGCAACCCGCAGGACGCGCTGGCGGCGCGCCGGCGGTCACGCCCAAGAACCTGAAAGTCCTTGCACCCGATTCGGACATCCAGTTCGCGATGCAGATGTTCAATCAGGCGCTCGGAGTGGAGTGCACCTACTGCCACGTCCAGGGCGACCTTGCGAGCGACACGAATCCGAAGAAGGACATCGCCCGCAGGATGATCGGCATGGTGCGGCAGATTGACGGGAGCTTTCCGAGCAGCACCGGTGTGTTCCCGACGGGTTACCACGAGGTCGACTGCACGACGTGCCATCGCGGAAGCGTCAAGCCGGAGACAGAAGCGCCCCAGGAGTTCTACAACCGCGCTGAATCGCTGGGAGGCCCGCCTCCCCGCATCACGCCTGGCGTGAATCTGAAGGTGCTGCCTCCGGACACTCAGGTGCACGGCGGCGGCGTGATGCACGAGTTCCGGAATTCGCTCAATGTCGACTGCTCGTACTGCCACGGCGCCGGCAGACCGTTCGAATCCGAAGCGAACCCGCGGAAGGACATCGCGCGGAATATGATCCTGCTCGTGCGGCAGATCAATAGAAACTTCCCAGACACGGGCGTATTCCCGAACGGCACGCAGGCCGTCACCTGCTACACGTGTCATCGCGGCGATCCGCATCCGCAGAGCGTGGGCAACAAGCGCTACGATGCGCCGAAGTGACGCGACGGCTGGCATAGCGCCCACGGCCACGGGGCGCCGTGACTGAGTGACGACCGCATACAGAAGATAGCGATCGAACGTGACGTTGCCGCTGATCTAATAGCGCGCGTTGATCCACTTCGACACGTAATCAAACAAGTTTTTCGTCGTGTTCGAATATGCGCCCGGTGCGGTTTCGCATGCGGTGCAGGGTGTGCCGCCGTGCGTAGCGCCGTCGATCACAATAAAGTCCTTGTCCTTGCTTGCCGCCATCTCGTAGTGGACTTCGCTGTCACGGATGAAGTAATGGCCGCCCATGGCCGTTATCAGAACGGGCACGGAGATGCTGCGCAGCGCGCAGTCGGTCGAATTGTTGCTGGAACACCAGTCGATGCGGTCCATGGAGTCTTCGGCGCGGATTGCGTTAGCGCTCAAGAATGTTCGCACTGTCAACAGTCGCGTGCCGTCGTTGAAGGAGGCATTCCGAGCGTCGAGGCCTGTGGCCGGCCTGCGGACGCTTTCGGCAATCTGCGTCACGATCGTTCCGTCGTTCTTCAGCAGCTTCCGGGGTTTGACGGTGCTGTGGTGAATGCTGATATCCAATTCCATCAGCCTTGCTCCTTCTCCGCGCACGACCAAAAACACGTCGTCATCCGGATAGGTGTCAGTACGCCCTTTCATCTTCTGCATTTTGGTCTTGGCCGCATCAATCAGCCGGTTCATCCGGTCGGCCTGTGCCTTGAAGTATCTTTTCTTGAAGTCATCCGAATAGTGTGACGGCCCATTCGGCACGTAACCATTCCGAGGGCTGAACGGATCAAGAGAGGCATCGATCTGACGCGGATCGGAATCGTTCAGAACGGCAGGATTCAGGCTGCGCAATCCGTTGACGGAGACCCCGGGATGCGCATCCATCAAGATGATGCCATCGGCTTTCGGGAGGCCGGCTAAGTCATTGCCGCATTCCATCGTTTTGTTTGGACCTCGGCAATACGAAACCCCGTTCTCTACGACTGCCTCATAAAAGCTCGTCGCGGGCCCGCCGCCGCTATGCCCGAAGAGCAACACTTTTGTGATGCCCGGCTGCTTACGTAAGAACTCAATTCCGGATTTGATGTCGAGCGCGTTTGCCTCGAAGTCCACGGCGGATTCGTTGTTGTCCGAGCGCGGGTTCATCCCGAGAACCATGAAGCCTCGCCTGGATAGCTCGGTCGTGGCGGGATGAGACAGGAAGTTCGACGTCCGATGGATGACAAGAATCGCCACGTGTGGAGCGGGTCCGGAATCAGGCTTATAGAGAGCGCCTTTTACTGCGCTTGGCCGGAACTGGATATAAAGCGGATTGGTTTGGCCGAAGGATAGCGTCGTCCAGCAAAAGATGAGCACGCCGGCCACAATTGCACGTCGCATCGCGAACCCCCTTACAGATGCAGAAGCCGCTTCGCGTTCCCTCTCAAGATGCGATCGAGATCGCCGGCCGGTAGTTTCAACTGTTCCACGAAAGAGTTCGGATATTCGATATCCCTTGCGGCGAAGAGATCCGTGCCGATCACGATGCGGTCCGACCCGACCTCGCCAATCAGAAAGCGCAACGCGTCGGGATCGTAGTTGAGATAGTCGTAATGGAATCGCCGCAGATACTCCTTGAATGGACGCTCCGCTTTCAACTGAACCGACCCCATGTGATAAAAGCCGTGCTCGACCCGCGCGAAGATGAACGGAAACGCGCCTCCGCCATGTGGCAACACAATCTCGAGTCGCGGGAACTTGTCGAGAGTCCCAGTGGTGATGAACTTGAGCGCTGTGGTGGCGTGTTCAAACGTAAAGCCAAGCCAGTTGGTGACGCTGGGTGGACCGACAAGGCGTTTGCTGTAGAAGTTCGCTTCGCCATCGAGCGGATGGAACAGGAGCGGGTAACCCAATTCCTGGCATCGCGCGAGGATTGGTTCAAAGGCAGGCTCGAACAGGTAATCGCGCTGCTCGATGGAATTCGGCAATGCAACGGCCCGCATGCCCGGCTTGCCCGCGACGCGGTTCAATTCCTTCAATGCCATCCCCGGGTCTCGAACGGGCATCGCGATGCCGGCGACAAAGCGGTCCGGATAGGCCGCATGCGCTTCAACAGCAGCGTCGTTGACAATCTGTGCGAGGCGGACACCTTGTTCCGGAGTCGCCCACTGCCATGGCATTCCACCGGACAGCGTCAGGACGTGCATCTGAACGCCGTGCTCGTTCATCCACGTGACGCGTTTATCGAGGTCGAAATCCAAAGGATAGGGATTGGCCGGCGCAGGCCGTCCCATTTCGACCTGAGCTCGTGTGTAACGTTCGGGAGCCCAGTGCGTGTGCATGTCTATCGAAATAGGCCGAACGGACGCGGGGTTCGCCGGACGCGCCTCCCATGCGGGTCGGTCCTGTGCGAAGGCTCTGCGAAGGTTCAGGCTGATCGCCGCTCCCGCTCCGACGCCCAGCTTGAGAAATCCTCGGCGGTCCAGCGCGTGTGAATGTCGCTTGTTCATATCGCCCTCCGCGAGCGTTTCATTTTAGGCGCGGTTCTTGGGGGACCGCGGAGCCTTTCATAGTTCCTATCGTCTCGGAGCTACCTGGGTGAGATGACCTGGGAGTCTTTCTCGTTGTCGCAGATGTGCTCGAAGAAATCGGTGTCGGGCAGCAGGCGAAACGAGATCGTCTGCGTGGTCCACGTTCGCGAGAACGTCGCGGGATCGTCGATGGTCACCTGCACCTGAAGAGTGCCGAAGGTCGGCCGTCGAAACCGCTCCGTCGTGCGCAGCGACTCGCTGTGTGGGAGGGGTGTCACATCGAGCCACCCTTGCGTGTTGAGCCCGGCGGTCTCTATCACGAACGCGTCCCCCTCCCATCTGCCAATCGAGTAGCCGAACCAGGCCGGCTGCATGTCAGGAGGAAAGGGACGGCCGTCCGTGAACACCTGACGGAAGTGATCGTATTCCTCGAACAGCATGATGGTCAGGCCGGGGGTGTGCACGAACTTGATTGGAGCGGGTACGAGGTAATAGTCAACGATGGTATGCGGCAGGCAGCGGCTCGCCGGCCCCTGTTCGCCCGCCTGCATGCGTTTCTTGTACTCGGCTTCAGCGGCCGGCAGCAGCGGGAAGGGAGAACCATCCGCCGTCCTCAACCGGATGACCGGATCCTCGCCAAGCGTCTGACCGACAGGCGGCGCGCCCACGGTGGCCTTCGGATCGGGCTGCCAGAGTCCCGACAGGTCGATCCGACCGTCGGAGAGACGTGGCGCCGGCGCCTTCAGATTGGGCTGACCGTCAGCCGTTCGGGGGATACTCGGGTCAGGGTAGTGGATCCACTGGGCTGATCCGCTTTCGACGGCGGCGACGATCAACGCAGTGACGATCAACGCAGTGGCGACGCCAAGACGCAGCTGCATGGGATTCTCCTGAGGCAGGCCGTGGAGCGGGGGAGAGTCTACCAGAACGACGTCAGCGTCGTTCGGCTGCCCTTTGTGTTTATACTTCGCGCACTGGAGGCAGCGATGAGGATTCGGATCATCGGAGGACTCGGCCTGCTGGCGTCTCTCTCCTCGGTGCCGGCGTTTGCCGCTCCATGCGATCAACTGGCCGCGCTCGCGCTGAAAGACGCTACAGTCACTTCCGCCCGTATCGTTCCGGCAGGCGGGTTCGTACCGCCGGAGAATGCGGCCGGCAACGGCGGCAATACGAACGCGTTCAAGAGTCTTCCCATGTTCTGTCGCGTGTCCGCTACGCTAAAGCCCTCGACCGATTCGGATATCAAGGTCGAAGTCTGGCTGCCCGCGAGCGGATGGAATGGCAAATTCCAGGCTGTCGGCAACGGCGGATGGGCGGGTGTCATCAGCTACGCCGCGATGGCTGAAGCGGTGCGCGCAGGCTACGCAACCGCGTCCACGGATACGGGTCACGCCGGCGGCGGAGGGGCCTTCGCGCTCGAGCATCCCGAGAAGCTGATCGACTTCTCGTGGCGTTCCGAGCACGAGATGACCGTCAAGGCAAAGCAGGTGATCCAGAACTTCTACGGCACTGCGCCGCGGCTCTCGTATTGGAACGGCTGCTCGACGGGCGGGCGGCAGGGGCTCAAGGAAGCGCAGATGTTCCCCGACGATTACGATGGCATCATCGCCGGCGCTCCCGCGAACCGGACCGCGATCTCCCTGTGGATCGCCGATGCCGTGCTGAAGGATCCTGCAAGCTACATTTCGCCGAGCAAATACCCAGTCATTCACCAGGCGGCGCTCGCCGCGTGCGATGCGCGGGACGGTCTGAAAGACGGCCTCATCGACGACCCAACCAGATGCAGCTTCGATCCAGGCGTGCTGCTGTGCAAGGCCGAGGATGGACCCTCTTGTCTCACTGCGCCGCAGGTCAAAGCGGCAAAGCAGATCTATTCACCTGCGAGGAATCCGCGCACCGGGAAAGAGTTGTTCTCGTCGTTCGTTCCTGGAACGGAACTCGGATGGGGCGTCCAGGCGCTTGGCCCCGAGCCATCGGCGAACATCTATGACCAATACAAGTACGTCGTGTTCAAGGATCCGAATTGGGACTGGAAGACCTTCAACTTCGACAGCGATGTCGAGCGAGGTAATCGACCTGAGAACCTCATCATGAACGCGACGGATCCGGACATGAAAGCGTTCTTCTCGCATGGCGGGAAGCTCCTGCTGTATCACGGCTGGAGCGACCCGAACGTTCCGACGCTCAATACCATCAAGTACTACAGAAGCGTCGTCGAGGTGATGGGCGGTCCCGCGAAAGCGTCCAGCAGCGTCCGGTTATTTCTCGAGCCCGGCATGGGACACTGTGGCGGCGGGGAAGGCCCGAACGTATTCGACAAGGTCGGCGCGCTGGAACAGTGGGTCGAACACAGGAAGCCGCCGGACACGATGATCGCGTCTCACGTGAAGGACGGCAAGATCGATCGCACGCGTCCGCTGTGCCCGTATCCTCAGGTGGCGAAATACAAAGGGACCGGCAGCATTGACGATGCTGCCAACTTCGCGTGCGTCGCGCCGTAGTTACGTAACCGCTGGACCAGCTAATTGATGTTGAGCAGCCTTGCCGCGTTGCCGCCGAGGATGGCGGCGCGCTGCGGCAGAGAGACCGTTGTCGTCGCCATCACGTGTCGACCGGATGCTCCTCTCAGGGGATCGGATGATCGGTGCCGAGCACGACCTGGCTCGCGGCGACTTGCGCCACCAGATGTCGAAGCGCTTCCCCGGGACGATAAGGACTAACGAAAGGGCCTATCGCCCGGTTGACGGAACGGCGGTTATCCGATCCCACGCCGCGACGTCCGTCGGAATAGTACCAGCGCTCCCCCAACGCACGCTGTCAACGCACGGCGAGGTTGATTGAACGGCTCAGACCATTGCGGCCCTGAGAAAGACCCTGTCCGATCGAACCGTAACTCCGTTTACTTCGTCGACGTGTCTGTCAACGTCGCCCGCGTCGGTCCTGGACCGAGCGTCGGCAGCAGGCTTGGACCGCTCGCCCTGAAGATCTTCTTCGGATCGGTCTTCGCATCGAACACGAGGCCGATGAAGCAGTTGCTCATCTCATCCCAGTTCTGCAGCCCCCAGCGGATCTCCTTGGTCGGATCCGGATTGAACTTGTTGGCCGCCGAATTGTCGAAATGCGAGATGCCGATGAGGCGCGTGCCCTTCGGCAGATCGATCGGCTCGGTGAAGACGTAGCCGAGCTGCCAGTTGAAGTCCCACTTCGAGCGGAAGAGCGTCTGCGACTCGCCGTTCGGGAAGACCGCGCGCAGCTCGTAGTCCTTGCCGCGCAGGTGCATGTGCGGCTGCGCATACACCAGCTTCATGTCGGTCATCGCGGTTGATTCGGAGACGACTTCGGCGTTGTTGTCAGCGGCGGGAATCACGAGGTTGCGCGCCGTCGGCCCATATGACGTGAAGTAGCGCGTGGTGTGCGGTCCCGCCGCGAAGACGATCCCGACTTTCGTCCGATCGGTCTGCGGCGTGCCGACCGCCGTGTAGTGGACCTCGAAGACGAGATCCGATCCCTTCGGGACGAACTTGGCGGAGTCGCCGAACTCGAAGCCCTGCGCGCCGACGCCCGGATTGAACTTGCCGAGGATGTCGATGTCGTCCTGGCCCACCTTCGGCATCTGGGTCGCCGGATACGCCACGCCCGGCACCGCGTTGGCCATCCACTTCGATCCGGGCGGCAGCACCCACACCTCGCCGTGATGGACGACCTTCGAGTTGCCCGGCCGCATCTCCGCGGCCTTCACCCAGACATCTTCCGGAAAGTTCGCCTTCACGAGCATGTACTGGTATTCGATGGTGCCGCGAGCCTGCACCGCGAACTCGGTGGGCATCTCCACGATCATGTCGGGCTTGAGATTCCAACCATCGGTGAAGGTGGCCGGCGCCGGCTTGTCTTTCGGATCGCCCTCCACCGCGCCGCCATCGGCCCATGCGGCCAGGATGTCGCGCTCGGCTTGCGAGAGCCGCGCGGCATTCGAGAACTTGTGGTCGTACTGCGGCTCAACCTGCCACGGCGGCATCTGCTGCGTGAGGACGGCGGTCTTGATCGCCCTGGCCCACGGCCGCGCATCGTTGAAGGTGAGGAGCGAAAAAGGCGCTACCTCGCCGGGCCGATGACACATCTGACAGTGCTGCTGCACGATCGGCAGGACGTCCTTGTTGAAGGTGACCTGCGCTGCGGCGCTCCCGGGTAAACACGCCGTCGCCAGGATCGCCACCACGCCGAGCAGGCAGTCTTTTCTCATCGCAGCACCTCTTGCCGAAACGTGACGATTGTCACATGGTTCGAGGACGATAAGAACTATGAAGGGCCTGTCGCCCGGTTACGGAACGGCGGTGACCCGATCCCACGCCGCGACGTCCGTCGGAACAGCCGTCGGCGCTCCCCCCTAACTCCAGACCCTCAGCGCACGGGATCGGATGTCAGATGCGTCGGCGGCGTGAGCATGACGTTGCCGCTGATCGACACGTCGGCCGGTCCGCCGCCCCAGTAATTTCCCGCGGCATCCACTCGGATCGCAGCGGTCCCGGTGTTGGCGTTCGACACCGACACGTCGCGTCCGGCATTCTTCACGAAGCGATTGCGGCCGCGGCTGCCGAGTGGCCCGCCGCCGAGATCGATAACGGCCGTTCCGATCCTCTTGTCGGCCGGCTGTGTCACCGTGACCGCCGCAATCGGCGTCGCGCCGGCCGGGGCGGTGAAGTCCGACAGCGAGGAGTTCTCCACGAGCACGTTGAGCGTTTCGAGATTGTTCGCATTCAGGATGCCAATCCCGCCGCCCAACCCGGAGAACTTCGTATTTCTCACCGCCAGCGTGAACGCCTTCGTTCCGTTGCTCGCGCCGCTCAGCCGGATCTGCCCGTCGAGGCTGCCGGCGGGATTGGCGTTGGTGAGCACCGAATCGGAAATCGACAGCTTGTAGACGCCGTTGGTCGGATTCTGCGCCTCGAGAATCTTGATGTTCGCGCTCGCCGGATCGCGCAGATCGAGGCGCGTCATGTCGATGTTCAGGACGCCGTTCGTCGTCCCTCGGTGCTGGATCTCGATCGAGTCGCCGTTGTTCACTTCGCCGACCATCTTCGGATTGAGGACCGTCAACTGCGACACGCGAGCATTGACGACGGGAGCGTTCCCTCCTGTGAGGAACACGGCGCCGTCGGCTGCATAGTTGCCTGGAGGCGACACGTTCTCGGCGTGGAACCGGTTCATGGTGAGGGTCACCTGGGACTCGTTCAGCGCAATGAGCGTGAACGCGCGCGATCGGACGATGCCCACTTGAGGCGTGAGCGATTCCGGCCTCGGCAGGTTCTGTGACAGGTCCTTGACGACGGTGTCGGTGATCGTGAAGTTGGCGATGGCGCCGCTGTCTGTCAGCAGCATGATGCCTTCGAGATTGCTGTCGCGAATCACGTTGTCCGCGATGACAGCCTGGCCAATGTTCGCCGCAGCCGCTCGTTCGGGCGCATGCATCGCGCAATAGCTCGATCCGCCGGCGCCGCACGCCAGCAGCGTGATGCCCGCGAAGTGATTCCCCTGCCCCTCGTAGAGGACGAACCCATCGGGCCAGGGCCGCTCCAGCCGTCGCAGGTCGTTCCCCTGGATCATGTTGTTCGTGATCAGGATGCCGCGAATCTCCGGTCGTGCAGCGTTCACCCCGAAGATCCCGGAACGCGACGCGCCGTCGATATGAACGTTCTCGACGAGGTTGTTGTTGGCGAGCCGAACAGCATCGCCGTTATAACGCGTCGCGCTTGTGTTGGTGATCGTCGGCCGCGCGCCACTCGCGGTCGCTCTCGTCACGGGATCGCCGAGCCCCGTCAGGCGCTGGTTGTTCTTCAGCTGGATTCCGCCGTCGAGCGGACGCATCGACGGCAGCACGCGGATGGTGTCTCCGGGTTGTGACGCGGCCTCGACCTGCTCGAGCGTGGCGAATGGGCGGGTCCGACTTCCATTGCCGCCGGCCGCGGCATCCGCCTTCACGTACCAGGTGGAGGCGGCCTCGCTCGCGCCGGCCATGGACATCAGAAAGACTGCCGCCAACAATGCGGGTCGCTTCATATGAACCTCCGCGTGATCTGCCAGACGAACGCGGGGCGATTATCGCTGAAGACAGTTACCGATGCGAAGCTGCCGGTGGATCCGTGTGAACGCGCATGCGCGGCGGCGTCGTGACGATGAGATTTGATACCATACCGCCGCCTGCGGGCATCGATTCCGGGAAGTGACCTCAATTATTCTGACTGTCATCCGGTACTGGCAGGAGGTTGCAGCGGCCGGGCGTGACACCGGCCCGAGGAGAGAAGATGCGAACCGTCAAGATCTTGGTGCTGTCGTTATCGATGGTGGCGCTCGTGGGGCCTGCCCGGCCGGGCGCCGTCGATGCCGTCATCCGGGGCACGGTCAGTGACACCGCCGGAAAGCCGATTCCCGGCATGCTCGTGAAGGCGACCGCCGGCAGCAAGAGTGTGTCGCGGTACACGGGACCCGACGGCCGGTACGAGCTGACGGTCGCGCCCGGCACCTACGACGTCGTCGCCGACTCGCTCGGGTTCCGGGTGGAACGCCAGCTGAAAGTCGTCGCACCATCGGATACCGCCGTGAACTTCTCGCTGACGCCGGCCTTCAACGTCATGCAGTTAACTGGGGCTGAGGTCGATCAGCTCGTGCCGGACGATCACGCGGGGAAGCTGCTCAAGTCGACCTGTATAAACTGCCACGCGCTCGACGTGATGCTTCGCCACCGTGGATTTGCGGCAGGGCAGTGGCGGAACTACGTCGAGAAGCAGATGCAGGTGCGGATCGGCCGTGGTCCGTTCAACATGAGCGATAACGAATGGAAGGAGCTGACGACCGCGCTCGAACGATTGTTCGGGCCGGATGCCAAGTACTTCGGACCCAGCGCCGAGCCGCCGAAGCCCGAGCAGGTGCAGCGTCCGAAGATGGCGCCCGAGGTGGCGCGCGCCACGTTCTATGAATACACGCTGCCGAATCCGCGCAGCATGCCGCACAGCCTGACCGTGGATCCGGCAGGCCGCGTCTGGGTTTCGGGATGGGATAGCCCGACCAATGCAGTCCTTCGCTTTGACATCGCCAGCGAGCAGTTCAAGACGTACCCGGTTCCGACACCCAACGCGGTGCCGCATACCCCGTGCGTCACCAGGGATGGACGCATCTGGATGGCGCTCAACGCCGCTGGTACGGCGAAGGTGGCGATGATCGATCCAAAGACTGATCAGCTCGTCGAGATCGCGTGGGACGCGAAGCGGCCGGGCACGCACAACTGCCAGGAAGACCGTGAAGGCAATCTCTGGTTCTCCTCCCTCGGGGAGACCGACGAGGGGTTCTACGTCTACAACCCGAAGACGCAGCAGTTCCGCAGCTACAAGTACCCACTGCCGGCGGCGTATCCCGAAGGCTCGAAGGCGCTGCGTGACACGGCGGAGGGCGATCCGGCGCCGAAGGTGCGCGCCGGCCTCTACGACGCAAAGGTCGATTCGACCGGCACCGGCTGGGGTGTGACCTACTCGATGGGGATGATCGTGCGCGTCAACCCGAAGACCGGCGAGGTCAAGGAATACTTCCCGCCCGACACACCGCACATTCGCGGCGTCTTCGTCGACTCGCATGACACCGTGTGGTTTGCCGCGTTCGGCAGCCACAAGATCGGGAAGATCGATCCGAAGACCGGCGAGATCAAGATGTATCAACCGCCGACGCCGAGAGCGGCGCCGTACAGCTTCGTCGAAGACAAGCAGCGCGGCGTCCTCTGGTTCGGGGATCTCAACGGCAACAACCTCACCAGGTTCGATCCGCGTACCGAGAAGTTCGTCGAGTACCCGTTCCCGAGCCGCAACGTCAATCCGCGGCTGGGCATCGGAATGGATCCGCGCGGACGGATCTGGTTCACGGAATTCCTCAACGGCCGTATCGGCGTCCTCGATCCAGGAGATGGACCGGCGACGACGAGCTCACGGTAGATCGATCGCGGCCGGGTCCGAACGGACCCGGCCGGTGCGAAATCGTTCGCCGCCCGCTGCCTATTATCGGATTCCTTAACGTCAAACGACCGAACATCCTCGCGAATATCCGTTGTTCGCAAGAAGTTCAGTTGGGTAGAGCACCGGCCTTCTAAGGCGCCCAAGGGTTGCTGCACCGAAATGCAGCAACCCGCAAGATGCTGTGTTTCCTGGACCTTAGCGAAAGCCGTTTGCAGGAGGCTGCAGGAAAACGCAGCGAATCGCAAAACGAACTGACACCAGAACTGACACCGATTGATGCAACAGCACAAGAGGTGATCTGTCGGCGCGTTGTTAGCGCTTGCGTGGTCACGCGCGCCCGGTGAGCGCCCCATGGAGCTACTCACTTCCCGGCTCAGACTGCGTCTGTGGCGCACCGAAGACCTTGAGCCGTATGCCGCATTGAATGCCGATCCGCGCGTTCGCGAATTCTTTCCGAAGCTGCTGACGGTCGAGGAGAGCGCCCGATCGATCGAATATATCCACGATCACTTCGCGCTGCACGGGTTCGGAATGTGGGCCGTCGAATTGCTCGACCGACACCGATTTATCGGATTCATCGGGCTCGGTGTTCCCGAATTCGAAGCGCATTTTACGCCGTGCGTTGAGATCGGCTGGCGGTTGGCTTTTGAACAATGGGAACACGGCTACGCGACTGAAGGTGCGCGAGCAGCTCTCGACTTCGGGTTCGAATCAATCGGGTTGCGCGAAATCGTCGCGCTCACCGCAGTTGGGAACACGCGTTCGCGTCGGGTGATGGAGAAGCTCGGAATGCGGCGAAATCCGAGTGATGATTTTGATCACCCGAATATCGCAGAGGGCCATCCGCTACGGAGGCACGTCCTGTATCGGGTACGTCGAGATGATCGGGACGCTGAGCACTGACGCTGTGCTGGTAGTCCACGCACGTGATGACCACGTCGATCATTTTCGATTCGATGGCGGCGGACAATCGATACGCG
>DAIRVG010000162.1:0-13241 GCA_036802945.1 Vicinamibacterales bacterium | reverse complement strand
TCGCTCGCCGGCGAAGCTCGGTTGCTTCGGATCAAGCCGGTTTTGCGGAGGACATGCCGCGGCTCACAGCGGCACAGCGTCGTTTACTACGTGCTGCAAGCTTGTGCTAACTAGAAACCGCTTTCGCCGCAGAAGAATGGCGCGCATGATCATGCGAATCTAAGATCCTAGAGGCGAAGGCTGACAATGCAAAAGCCGAGGGACGTGTTCGAGATCGTCAGGACGGTTGGGCTCGCGCTGCCAGACGTCGAGGCAGCCACGAGGTACGACGGATCGCCGGTACTGAAGCTGGGCGGCTGCTTCATGGCAGGCCTGGCCACTCATCGCTCGGCGGAACCAGACACGCTCGTGGTCAGGGCCGCCTTTGAAGATCGCGAATTGCTGGTCGAGGATGCGCCCGAGACCTACTACCTGACCGACTACTATCGGGCCTATCCCCTCGTGCTGGTGCGTCTCTCGCGCGTCGATCGCGACGCCCTCAGCGACCTGCTGTCCGTGTCATGGCTCCTGACGGCCGCGAAGGCGCGACATCGCGGCCGCCCGGCTCCTCCTCGCCTGCCCCTATCTGGCCGCAACCATCGTCGCGATCACTCGCTCGGAAAGTCCGGCCTTCTTCAGCGCCACCAAATCGGTGGCGTCCACCGTAAACGCGGCTGAGGAAGCGGCAATCTTCGCGAGAATGACCTCCTCGCCGAAACCTGCCTGATGCAGCGCCAGGACGTCTGAGTTGGTCAGCTTCGCCGCACGCATCGCGGCAGGAGCCGCCGCGACCGGCCCCGCCGCCTCTGTCGCGATCACGTGCTCTCCGTCCACAAAGGTATCAACCCGAGTGCCTTCCGCCACCACGATGTCTTTGCCCTGTCTGAGCAGAAAGAACGGCGCCGCGACCGGGACGAACACGGCGACGGCAGTCGTTGTGACCGCTGTCGAGGTCACGTTGCTGTCGCCCTTCTTCTCCTGAACAGCACGAAGGCGGACGACGCTCTTGTCCACGGCTTTCGTTTCATTGACCGTATACGACAATCTTCCAGCACGGCCCATGCGCCGTTTCGCTGCCGCTTCTACGATGACGCCTCGAACCGGCGTCCCCTGCTTGATGACGACTTCCCCATCGACGACAACGTCTTCGACAACTGCGAAATTCACCGGATTGCCATCCTTCACGGAAGCAGACGAGAGCTGCTCCATGACCCTCACAGCGATCCTGGTTCCGTCAGGAAGCCGTCGCTCCGCAGCCGATGCCGGAACGACGCAGTGAAGTGAGAACCCCAAGGCCAATCCAAACGCGACTACTCTACGAGCCAACATCATTGAACTCCTTTGTAGACATCACGGATACGGATCAGGGCGAGGCCCCGCCGTTGTTCAATTCCGCGTCCCACGTCTTGCTGGATAACGCGTCATTGGTACGGAAAGCCCGCAGCGGCTCGGACGGCCGCGTAATTTGCGGAGATGGAGGTCGAAGAAATTGGACGCGACCGTAATCAGCGACCCGGCCGCGTCAGCGTTAGATCCGTCTAGTTGAGGGGCTTGAGCTCCGGCTGAGTACCTTCCGCGACCGGGTAGCGGTCCACGTTCAGCAGCATCGACACCGTGCCGTACCATCCCATCACGGCGACCAGATCCACGACGCCTCGCTCGCCAAGCGCATTCTTCACGGCGCCGAACGTCGCATCGCTGACCTGTTTGGTGTTCAGCAACTCAGAGGAGAAGTTGTATACGGCTTCTTCGTCCTTCTGCATGACGGCGGGACGCTTGCCTTGCGCGATGGCGTCCGCGATCGCCGGGCTCAGGCCCGCCTGAAGCGCCGAGCGATGATGCGCCTGCCATTCGTATTGCGAGGTCCAGTGGCGAGCCGTGACGAGGATGGCCAGCTCGTACAGCCGCTGGGGCAGCGAGGACTTGAAGCGCGTCGACGCGCCGAATTGCTGCCCGAGATCGCCGATTTCCGGACTGCGCAGCAGGACATTGAAAGGACCGTTCGCGCCCGCACGCGGGCCCGCCAGCAAATGCTCGATCATCGTCTTCTGCGCTGGCGTCATCTCGTCATAGGTGAGTGGCTTGAACCGGTCGCCACGCAGGCGGAGGCTGCGAGGATCAGGACGCTGGGCGGTCGGCGCCTGGGCGACGGCAACTGTGACCAGGGCAAACGCGGTGGCGCAGATGACCAGCAGTCGAGTCATGACGTGTGTTCCTTTCGCGAATGATAGTCCCGGTACTTGCACCCCTACTGGCTCGACTGACTGAGTCGCAGGTGTGGTCTGAGCGCGTCGTTCCAGATCGTGTAGCCGGCGGGCGTCATGTGCAGGCCGTCCTCGACGAGTAACTCTTTCCTCGGTTTCCCGTCGGCGCCAATCATCTGCGGCACGATGTCCACGAATGTCAGGTTCGCGTGGGTAGCGCAGTACTGCCGGACGAGCGCGTTCGCGCCCTTGATCTGCTCGATCCACGGCCACCGGCGGATGCTCGGCTTGATTGAGATGAAGATGATCTGCGTCGCCGGCAGCGCCGCGTGGACCTTCCGTTCGAAGGCCGTGAAGTCGCCCGCGATCTGCTCGGGCGTGTGATTGGCCTCGACGTCGTTGTCGCCCGCGTAAAACACCACAATCCGAGGTTTGTACGGAATCACGATGCGCTCGGCATACCGCGTCGAGTCAGCCGCGAGTGAACCGCCGAATCCGCGGTTGATAGCCCGCGGCCCCAACTCCGGAAACGAGCCGGGCAGATTCCATCGGACGATGCTCGAAGCGCCGACGAAGACGATGGAGTTCTGCGGGGGAGGCGCGGCCTTGTCGGCCTCCTCGAACTTCTTGATCGTTGGTTCCCAACGATCCGGATCGGCGGCAGCCGTGCGTTGCGCGGTCCCAACGCCTGCCGCCTGGGCGGCCAGCCTGGAGGACAGCACGCAAGGCAATGCAAAAAGGGCGACCACGGCAAGCAACGTGAAGCGGCCGCGGATGCTGCGATTGGTGAGGCTCGTCATAGTGGTGTTCTACGCCGGAGCCCGGTCAACGTCAAGTGAATCGTGCCGTGTCAACACAGGACGCGACGCTGGCCTGCATGGTCGTCGTCGAAGTAGTGGTTCGAGGGGTTGAAGACGCGCGTGCGTTGACGTGCTGGGTTGCTACGCGCGCAACCCAGCAACGGGACGAGCAGAGTGGCGGTCGCGCCTGCCGTAAGTTCAGTCCCTTGGGGCGTGCCCGACCTGGATGATTCCCTCGAAACACGTCTTGCCGAGTGGTGCCCCCACGCAGCCCCCTTCGCTCGCGAGATGCCTCTGAAACTCGACGTGCACCCGCGCGCCGGTGCGCCACCCAGCCAGGATGACGCCGTCCAGCAGGCCGGCGCCCGCCGCATTCGTCCCGCCCCGGATGAGCGCCGTGAACGAACGGTCCCCGTCCACGACCTCGTACATGGCCTCGAGTCCAGTGACGTGCCCGTTCACGCTCACTTGTCGCCAAAGAACCTCTGCGCCGAACGAGCCCGGGAGACCGTCACCGGCGAAGCCATCGAAGAGACCAAAAAACGGGGTCGGGGGAACCGCTGGAGGTGGGGCTCCCCACTTCGTGAAAGAGATTTCGACGGGCCGATTGCTGTGGTTGTCGTCCGCTGCGAGCACGGGCGAGATCTGGACGAGCAGCGCCACGGCACCAACGAAGCAGGCGACGCGGCTGTAAAGGCGAATCGTTCTCATAAGGTTCCTTTGTTCGGAGGTCGACGACGACCTTTGTGTTGGATTGACTCCCACTCTGAGAAGCGCAAAAGGGCGCCGTTTCCCCTCAACCGGCGCTTTTCCTCAGCGAACCGTCGAAGGAGGCGTAGACTGAGTCGACGCGCGTGGGC
The DNA here is from genome assembly GCA_036802945.1 of Vicinamibacterales bacterium. Taxonomy (GTDB): domain Bacteria; phylum Acidobacteriota; class Vicinamibacteria; order Vicinamibacterales; family UBA2999; genus Gp6-AA40. Next base: position 9,398 of record DAIRVG010000162.1, on the reverse strand, counting down.
CCGCAAGCAACGACAAAAGGCCCGCGTCGTCGCCGATCGATGACCGACCCGCGCGTGCAAGAAGTCACCGCACTGCTGCGGTCGTGGCGTCAGGGAGACGCCGCGGCGCTCGACCACCTCATTCCATTGGTGCACGGCGAGCTACGCCGGGTGGCGCGCGCGCATTTCCGGCAGGAACATCCTGGACACACCCTGCAGGCGACGGCTCTCGTGCACGAGGTCTACCTGCGACTCATGGACGTTGACCGCCTGACGCTCAACGACCGGACGCATTTCTTCGCGGTTGCGTCCCGGCTGATGCGCCAGATCCTCGTCGATTACGCTCGCCGGAAGCGCGCCGACAAGCGCGGCGCGGGCGTCACGATGATGAGTCTGGACGACGTCACGCCAGTCGCTGAGACGTCCATCGTCGATGTGCTCGCGCTCGACGAGGCGCTCGAGGCGCTGTCCTTACGGGATGTACGGCAGGGCCACGTCGTCGAGCTGCGATTTTTTGCAGGGCTCAGCATTGATGAAGCCGCAGAAGCAATCGGGGTATCAACGGCCACGGTCGAACGCGAATGGGCCATGGCAAAGGCGTGGCTGTATCAGCGATTGTCGGTGCAGACATGAAGGCGCCGGATCCAACGCTTCCTGGTCCTGATGAAGACTGGCTGCGCCTGAAGGAAGTGTTCGAGGGCGCTCGCGCGCTGCCGGCAGACAGTCGGCCGGCGTACCTTGCCGCGGCCTGCCACAATAATCCGGCGTTGCGCCAGGAGGTCGAACAGTTAATCGCGTCTCATGAACGCGCCAGGACCTTTCTGGAGAGGCCGGTCATTCTGTTCGACGAGATCGGGACGAAAAGTGTGCGACACGTCCCGGAGTTTATTGGCCGCTACCGTATTACCGCCACGCTGGGTGAAGGCGGCATGGGCGTCGTCTACGCCGCGTTCGATGAGCAGCTGGAACGGCCGATCGCCTTGAAAGTCATCCGACACGAGAACGCGGCGGATCCCACGGCGCGCGCGCGTTTCTGGCGCGAGGCTCGCCTTGCGGCCGGTGTCAATCATCCGCACATCTGTCAGCTGCACGAAATCGGCGAGTCCGACGGCCAGCTGTTCATCGCCATGGAGCGGTTGGAGGGTGAACCGCTCGCGGCGCGGCTCGCTCGCGGTACCGTGCCACTCAACGAGACCATCCAGATTGGCCTTGAAGTGCTCGCGGCGCTCGACGCGCTGCATCGGCGCGGGATCACGCACCGAGACCTTAAGCCGTCGAACATCTTTCTGACGCCTCACGGCGCGAAAGTGCTCGACTTCGGCGTCTCGCTGGGCCAGCCGGGGGACGGACGTCTGACGCAGCAGCCGCTTACCAGATCAGGAGCGATCCTGGGGAGCCCGAAGTACATGGCGCCGGAGCAGGTGCGTGGGAACGTCGTGGAGGCCAGCGCCGACCTCTTCGCCACAGGGGCGATCCTGTACGAGATGCTCTCGGGTGCTGCCGCATTTGAGGCCGACAGTCCCCACGCCGAAATGGAAAAGGTCCTCCACGGCGACGTGCCTATCCTCACCGGCTCGCCGGCGATCGCGGCGGCCGATCGCGTCATTCACCGCGCGCTCGCCAAATCGTCGGCGCAACGATACGCCAATGCCGCCGCCATGGCCGAGGAGCTGCGGACGGTGCTCGTCGCGAACGGTAGCGAAGACTGTCGTCGGGCGCGGCGAGTCACACGCCTCATGGTGCTCCCCTTCCGGTTGCTGAGACCAGACACCGAGATCGAATTCCTCGCGTTCAGCCTGGCCGATGCCGTGACGAACTCGCTCTCCCCGCTCGAGTCGCTCGTCGTGCGCTCCACGCTTGTTGCCGCCCGGTTCGCGTCGGACGCGCCGGATCTGAGGATCATCGCAACCGAGGCGAACGTGGACCTGGTGTTGAGCGGCACGCTGCTTCGCGCGGGCGAGGCACTCCGCGTCAGCGCACAGCTCCTTGAAGCGCCTGCCGGGACCGTCCTGTGGTCCCACACGGCACAGGTCGCGCTTGGAGACATCTTTCAGCTTCAGGATACGCTCGCGCGGCAGATCGTTGAATCGCTGGCGCTGCCGCTGTCGGGCCGGGAGCATCGTGCGCTTGACCATGACGTTCCGTCGAGCGCCAAAGCGTACGAGTTTTATTTGCGCGCGAACCCGTTGAGCCATGACTCCGGATCGTGGGAGGTCGCGCGCGACCTGTACTTGCAGTGCCTGCAGGCTGACCCGCACTACGCGCCGGCGTGGGCACGGCTTGGCCGCATGCACCATGTCATCGGCAAGTACCGGGGCACATCAGAGGACTATGCCCGCAGTGAGGCCGCCTTGAACCGTGCGCTCGAACTCAATCCAGATCTGTCCATTGCGGACCACTATTACGCGCAGCTCGAGGTAGCCGAACTTGGTCGGGCGCAGGAAGCGATGGTACGGCTGGTCGGTCGCGCCTCGTCGCGCAGCAGCGATCCGGATCTCTTTGCGGCTCTGGTGCCCGCCTGTCGGTACTGTGGCCTGCTGCGGCAGTCCCTCGCCGCGTACGAGCGCGCAAAGCGCCTGGATCCAAACGTCCACACAAGCGTGCAGCATACGTTCTTCATGCTCGGCGATTACCTGCGCGCCGCAGCCGAGGCCCAACGAACGCGGGGCCCGGGATGTGGCGGGGGCCTCGCCCTGGCATGTGCAGGGCATCCGGATGCGGCTACTGCATGTCAGGCCGACGTGGAGGGGTACGCGAACGTGGGGTTTCGACGCACGGTACTGCATGCGTTCGAACCCGAACGTGGGCTTCTGCGGGTGGCCGTCGACGAACTGATCGCGTCAGGCTTTCGGGACCCCGAGGGTCTCTTCTACCAGGGCATCAAGCTCGCTCACGCAGGAGATCTCGATCGGGCGGTGGAAATCCTCGCGGACTCAGTGGACGGAGGGTTTTATTCGCACGAAACGTTCACGCGTCACCCGTGGCTCGATCGGTTGCGCGATCGGCGGGACTTCAACGCCATTCTGCAGAAAGCCGGACATCGCCACCGCGCGGCCCGCGCGGCGTTTGTCAAGGCTGGTGGGGAGACGCTGCTTGGTATTGAAGGTTAATAGTCGATGGCCGACACGCATCGCGCTCGAATACGCTTCTGGGGCGAGTCTTGTCAATCCGTCCGGAAAGGTGTATCTCTCACCCAACCGTGAGACTGCATAACGCGCTGAGGAGGGCCAGGTGAGACACGGATATTTTGCTTCGGCGGTGGCTCTGGCTGTCACCGTGGTCGCGCCACTGACGGCTGGTCAGGCTCCGGGGGCACCGACTTCTATAGGAGGCTGTCCGGCGGAGCCCCTGGCGTTTCACAAATGCGCGCTGGAAAAGGCAAAGACCTTTAATCCGCCGCGCACACCGAGCGGCAAACCCAACCTGCAGGGGTATTGGCGCAGCCGGCTGGCCCCGGCATTCTCAGCGGAAGGCGTCTCCGCAGACGACCCCCTCACGAAGCTTTCGGTCATGCCGTGGGAGGTCGGGGCGGCCATGGTCGTGGACCCCGCGGACAGAAAGATTCCTTACCAACCGTGGGCAGCGGCGATCGGTAGACGAGGGGTGAACTTCCAGAAGTACATCGACCCACGCACCGCATGTGGAACGGGGGGAGTGCCCCGACTTGCGCTTCAGGACCCGAGTCAAATATTGCAGCCGGCTGGCGACACCCTCGTCGTATGGAACTTCGAGGATCACCACGTGAGTCGTATCATCCCGATGGACGGGCGTCCGCGTGTCCCATCAAACATGAAGTTTTGGAATGGGCAGTCGCGTGGACGGTGGGATGGGAATACCCTCGTGATCGACGTCACCAATCTCAACGGGTACACCTGGATTGACGACTCCGGAAATTTCTATACCGACGCCGCGCACATCGTCGAGCGGTTGACGATGATTGCTCCCGACACGATTCACTACCAGGTGACCATCGAAGACCCGACGGCGTATACGAGGCCGTTCACGATGGTATGGGCCCAGGTGCGGATAACCGACCCGGGGTTCGAGATCTATGAGGAGTCGTGCTGGGAAGGAGAACGCGATCTCCCCCGCATGCGCGAGCTCGGAATGATTGAATACTACGGAAAACCCTGGCGCGCCAGGCCGCGGTGAAACGCTAACGCCCTCCTATTTGGGGGCAGTGGGTGCATCGGACGCGCCCAGGTAAAAGTCCCGTCCGTCGGTGAAGGTCAGTTTTTCACCACTGGCCACGGGTGTGCCGTTCTTCGCGCGATACCCGCGAACGGTGAGCTCTATTCCAAGGGGGAAATCTGCCTGCCGGACGCCGCGCCGCAGCAGACTATTCGGCGTCGCACCTTCAATCGCCCACGTGACGACCTTGCCGTCGGCGTCCTTCACGTCGATGTGGATCCACGTGTGCGGGTTCAGCCACTCCATCTTCGACAAGGTGCCTTTCAGCGTGACCGGCGCTTTGTCGTCGAACTGAGCCGCGAACGAATGGTGGGCGCGCACCGGTGCCCCAGCCACCACAACGACGAGACCCGCTAACGCGACAAGAAGCTTATTCATCGAACCCCTCCTCAGGACAGTCCATCGATTTATCAAGATCTATCCCAGCGGCTCCGCGGCCAAACAGACTCTACACCGGCGGCTCGGGGAGAGCAACGCGAAGAGCGGGACGGCCTCAGCAATCGCCTCGACGGACGTGGGCCACCGTGCGATGATTCGCCCACCATGCTCCAACGCAAGTGGAAAGGCCAGGATTGCATTGAGATATAGAAAATTGTGCGGCGGATGGCCACTTGTCGTCGCGCTGCTTGGTGTGGCGGCCCTTACGCCTCGCGCGCAAAGGAACGTTCCCGGCCAAAACCCACGGGTGGTCACCGCCCAGGGGCCAGAGTCGTTCGTCTCGCGAGTCGTGTCGACCGACCTCGCGGGACCGTGGGAAGTCACCTGGGGTCCTGATGGATTCCTGTGGATCACCGAGCGGGTTGGCAAACGAATCACCCGCGTCAATCCGACCGACGGATCGCACACGGTAGCGGTCACGATCGACGAGGTGTATCAGACCCTCGCACAGGATGGCCTCCTGGGAATGGCCCTGCACCCGGATCTGCTCAAGGGAAAGGGGACGGACTACGTCTACGTCGCGTACACCTATGACGGCGATCCTGGAAGCGGCGTGAGCCTACGAATGAAGATCCGCCGCTATACGTATGAACCGCTGATGCAACGCCTGTCGAGTCCTGTCGACATTCTCACCGGCCTGCCACATGGCACTGACCACGGCGCCGGACGGGTGGTGTTCGGGCCCGACGGGAAGCTGTATCTCAGCCGCGGGGATCACGGAAGCAACTTCCTCGCAAACTACTGCGATCCGAACCGCGCACAGGATCTCCCGACGCTGGCAGAGGTACAAGCGGCGGACTGGAGCACGTATCAGGGAAAGATTCTTCGTATGAACGTTGATGGATCGATCCCGCGCGACAACCCGATGCTGAACGGCGTGCGCAGCCACATCTATTCGTACGGACACCGGAATCCGCAGGGGCTCGTGTTTGCCGGTAACCGCTTGTTCGACTCCGAGCATGGCGAGAGCATCGACGACGAGGTCAATCTCGTGGTTGCGGGTGGGAATTACGGATGGCCGCTCATCGCCGGCTATCAGGATGACCAGTCGTACGTCTACGCGAACTGGTCGGCTTCATCACCGCAGCCCTGCAAGTCGCTGACGTTCGGTGTGTTCAATCCGCCGCCGTCCGTGCCAAGGCAGAGGGAGTCCGAAGTGCACCTGGCGAATTTCAAGCCGCCTGTGAAGACGTTCTTCACGGTGCCGAACGGCTATGACCTGCGTGCGTTGGGCAACGCCACCGCGGCACCAGCGGGACTCAAGGTCTACACATCGCGCGCGATCCCCGGCTGGCACGATTCGCTGCTGCTGACAACCATGATCAGCGGCGTCGTGTTCCGCATGCCGCTCACAGGCGATCAACGAAATCCCGTGGGCGCTCCGGTGGCGTACTTCAAGACCCGCAACCGATATCGCGATATCGTCGCGGCTCCCGATGGACTGCGGTTCTATGTCGTGACGGATACCGAGGGTCGCACTGTAGGTTTATCCGGTTCGCTGACGCGGGATCTCGTTAATCCTGGCGCGGTTCTGGAGTTCAGATATACGCGCGCCGGCACATAAGCGACCTTGGCATCGGGAAGGCGATCGTGAGTCTGGAGGTGCTCGAAACGAATATGATGGCTCGCACTTGAAGGAGCCACGATGACCTGTCGACTGACGGTTCTTCTTGCGTCGATGACCTCGGTGGCCGTACTCGCGCAAGCGCCGGCGCAGCCTGATTGGGCGAAGCTGCAGGACGAAACGATGCAGCACTACCAGGCGCTGCTGCGCATCGACACCCGCAATCCTCCTGGCAACGAAACGGTGCTCGCCGAGTACCTCAAGCGCGTCCTCGAGAACGAGGGCATCCCCGCGCAGATCGTCGGGTCGGATCCGAAGCGGTCGAACATGGTGGCGCGACTGAAGGGGAACGGGAAGAAGAAACCGCTGCTCGTCATGGGCCACAGCGACGTGGTCACGGTGGACGAGGCGAAATGGAAGTTCCCGCCGTTCAGCGCCACTCGCGATGGCGGCTACGTCTACGCCCGCGGCACAGTGGACGACAAGGACAACCTCACCGCAGCATTGATGACGATGCTGCTGCTGAAACGGCAGAACGTGCCGCTCGATCGCGACGTAATTTTCCTGTCCGAGGCCGGTGAAGAGGGCACCTCGGGCATCGGCATCGGCTACATGGCAACGAACCGCTTCGCCGACATCGACGCGGAATACTGCCTCGCCGAGGGCGGCGGCGTCGTGCGCATCGGCGGAGAAGTGAAGTACGCGACCGTCCAAACGCTGGAAAAGATCCCGCGCGGGATCGAGCTGGTGGCGCGAGGCATCTCGGGTCATGGATCCGTGCCGCTCAAGTCCAACGCCATCGTCCACCTGGCCGGCGCGGTCGCACGACTCGGCGACTGGCGGCCGGAGATTCGTTTCAATGAGACCAGCGCAAGCTATTTCCGCAAGCTGGCGTCGGTGTCGCCTCCCGAGGTCGCGAAGTACTACCGCGACGTGCTGTCCGGCGATCCACGTCTCAGCAAGGCCGCCGACGACTGGCTGCTCGAGAACGAGCCGCGTCACTCGTCGATGCTGCGCACCTCGGTATCGCCGAATATCTTCACCGGCGGCTACCGCTCGAACGTGATTCCGTCGGAAGCGAAGGCGACCCTCGACGTCCGCGCGCTCCCGGACGAGGATCCAGCCAGGTTCCTCGAACAGGTCAAACGGGTGGTGAACGACCCGGCCGTGGAAGTCCGCTTCATTGCCGAGTTCACCCGGCCGGCGTCGCCGGAGCCGCGGCTCGACAACGATGTCTTCAAGGCGCTCGAAGCCGCCGCGACGCGCGTCTACAACACGATCACCCTGCCGACGATGGGCACCGGTGCGACGGATATGGCGCAGCTGCGCGCAAAAGGCGTGCAGTGCTATGGCATCGGATCGGCCACCGACTTTGAAGATCCCCCGAAGGGCTTCGGCGCGCACAGCGATCAGGAACGGATCCTCGAAAGCGAGCTCCACCGCTTCGTCCGCTTCAACTGGGACGTCATCACGAACATCGCGGGAGCGAAATGAAGTCGCGGGGCTAGGGGCACCTGGATGTGCCCCACAAGGCGAGTGCTCGACCCCCTGGCTAACCGCGCAAGCGATCGATCAGAAGCGCGACGATCGGATCCATGTGTCCGAGCGCGACCAGCTCGTGGCGAAATCGACAGCGACGTCGCGCGTCTCGGCGCCCTTGCCTTCGAGGGCCTGCTGCAGGCCGATCAGCGACCAGCCGTTGTGCGGGTGATCCTTCAGCTCGGCGCGATAGGCCTTCTCTGCCTCGTCGAAGCGGCCGCTTTCCAGAAGAGCGGCGCCGAGCCAGTGAAAGGCCGAAAACGGCAGCGGCTCCGGCTCGTCGTAGACAAGGGCCTCCTGGAGATCGGCCGCACGCTGGAACGACGCAATGGCTCCGCTGAGATCGCCCGCGGTCCGCTGCGTCTCTCCTTCCAGGATACCGGCTGCGATACTGAGGATGTTCTTCGCCGTGTGGACACGGAATGCGGCGGTAGACGTCTCAGCGGCTTTCTTGACGCGCGCCAGATAGAGGTTGGCGAAGTCGACGTTGCCCTGCTTCAGATGCGCGTAGCCCTGCGCGAAGTCCCACAGCCCGCCCTGGATATCGGGCTTCGGCCGGTTCGTCACCTGGAGCGCCTCATCGAAGCGGCCGAAGCGAATTAGCGTCAGCACCTCGTAAAACGACTCGCCGGTCAGCTTCGTGTAGTCCTTGCCGGCGCGCATCGCGATCGCACCCTGACCGTCGTACGACGCGGCATACAGCAGCATGTGGAGATTGTGCTCGGGATAGATCGCGAAGCCCTGGCCCACGGCCGCCTTCTGATCCGAATGCCAGGCGTCGAGGTTCGCGCGCACCGAGTCGCCCCAACGACCCACTTCGTTCCAGGTATGGGACGGCATGTGGTTGATATGGCTGGCGCCAGGAATCGACCGACCCAGGAACTCGGCGCAGGCTTCAGCGCGGCCCGGCACGGTGGTGGACTCGGTGGCGTGTACGTAGAGATGACAGGCACCTGGATGGTGAACGTCTCGCGCGAGGATGCTCTCGAGTACCTGATGCAGCCGCTGGACGTTCGGATCGTTCACGTCGCGCGTGCCGCGGCGCGGTTCGAGTAGAAAGAGGGCATCGGCATACAGCGTGGCGATCTCGAGATCATCGGGATACCGTGCCGACACCTTCTGCATGGCGTCGGTATAGGCACGATCCTGCTCGATCCGCCTGGCTGCGTCGAACTTCTCGACGTAGCGCACCGCCATCGCGTCGATGAGCGCGGCCTCCTTGGCCGTGGCGCGGCTCTTCAGCGACAGCGCTTTCTGTGCCGCGGCATACGCGTGCGGTGCTTCCTCGGCGTTCATCGGCGCATTGAGGTACGCCCCCCATGCCCACGCTTCGCCCCAGTAGCAGATCGCGCAGTTGGGATCGCGTTTCCACGCTTCGCGGAACGACCGCACGGCCTCCGGCTTGGCGAAGGAGTACATCATCTGAAAGCCCTGGTCGAAGAACGCCTGCGCCTCCTTGATGGTCGAGGACGTCGCTTTGGTAAAGGTGCCGAGACCAGTCTTGAAAATCTGAATCGGCTCGGTGTAACGGTCGTACAGCGAGCGTGGTTGTTGCGTGTGAACGGTGGCCGAAAAAACGAAGCCGACGCAGCCGATCGCGAGGACGGCAGCGCGAAGATGAGGACAGGTAATCATGGCAGGGCCTCAAAAATATCGTCGCCGGAGGTCAGGCCATGATACGTCAGCC
>DAIRVG010000161.1:9133-13255 GCA_036802945.1 Vicinamibacterales bacterium | reverse complement strand
TCAGGCGGGCGCTGGGTCGGGCGTAGCGGTCTCGTTGAACACGAGCCGCCGGTGGAACTCGCGGCGGAGCAGCAGCAGGCTCACTCCGAGTTGCACCACGATCGTCGCCGCCGAGATCAGCCATACCCACCGCAATGCGAATCCCGGTATTCGCGACAACAGGATGACCGGGATCGACACCAACAGGATTCGCGCGAACGAGCTGGCGAGGGAAGGCAGCGTATTGCCCATTGCCTGGAACATGCTTGACGCTACGAAGATGATCCCCGAGGCGACAAAGCTCCACGACACGACGCGGAGGTATTCCTCGCCGACAGCGACGACGGCCGCCTCGTCCGTGAAGACATCCACGACCGAGGCCGCGAAGAGCTGCGACGCCAGAAACACAAGGGCCATTGCCGCCGAGGCCATGCCGGCAGCCACGTAGAACGTCTGACGTACGCGATCGGCGTGGCGCGCGCCGAAATTCTGTCCGGCCACGGGCGCTACCGCGAAGCCGAGCGCCACGACGGGCATGAAGCACGCCTGGACGACGCGTATGCCGATGCCGAAGCCCGCTTGCGCGCTTGCCCCAAAGGGGCGGCTCACGATGTAGACGATGATCAGGTAGACGGTTAACAACGCGAACTCCGCTCCCGCTGGGAGGCCGATTTTCAGGAGGTTTCCCCATAAGCGGAAGCGCGGATTCGCCTGAACCGGCGAGAACTTCAGGTAGGCATCCGCGGGCAGGAAGTACAACGTCATCCAGGCGGTGCCGATCGCCACGGCGATGAGTGTCGCAATCGCCGCCCCGCCGACCCCGAGCGCCACACCTGTGCCCCAGCCGAAGATCAGCACTGGCGCCAGGACGATATTGATGAGAATCGTGGCGCTTTGAACCACCATGCCCGGCTTGAAATTCCCCGTGCCGCGCAGCGCAGCGCCCATCGCCACCAGGCCGAACTGCAGCGCCAGTGCCGGAATGAACCAGAGCAGGTAGTCCCTTGCGAGCGTATCGGTCCCGGCATTCGCGCTGAGGCTGTCCGCGTAGGTCGTGCGGAGCATCAGCGCGACGGCGAGGAACAGCAGCCCGATGAACGCGGAGAGAACCAGTGACTGATTGAAGACCAGTCGCGCCGTCTCGTGGTCCTTGCGGCCCACGGCGTGCGAGACGAGCGTCGTCGTGCCGACGCCGAGCATCTGGGTCGCGGCCAGGACGACGAACATCAGATTGCCGCTCAGAGCGACGGCGGCAACGGCGTCGGTACCGAGACGTCCGACCCAGTACAGGTCGATCAGCACGTACAGCGTCTGGAAGACCATGCCGACGAGCATGAAACTCGACGTCTTGAGAAGGTGGCGAGAGAGCGAGCCATGTGTCAAGTCCTGCATCGTGGCCGATGATTTTCCTACATCTTCGCGCCGAAAGCTTGGGCGGATGCCAGACGCTTGGCTGTTAGGAGTTGGGATTTGGGAGTTGGGATTTGGGATTTTCTGGTACACTCCGCTTCCTTCCTGTTCACATTTTCATGGCCGAAACGATCGCAACCGCCGAACGTACGCTTCCGCACAATCTCGAAGCCGAGCGCTCCGTCCTCGGCGCGATCCTCGTGCACAACGACGCGTTCAACACGGCGGCGCAGGTCATCGACGGCCGCGACTTCTACCGCGACGCGCACAGGCGCATCTTCGATCGGATGGTCACGCTCAGCGAGCGGAACGAGGCGATTGACTTCGTTACGCTGAAGGAGGAGCTGTCGCGCGGCGGCGATCTGGACCACGTCGGCGGACCCGCCTACATCGCCTCGCTCGTCGACGGCGTACCGCGCGCGACCAACATCGAGTACTACGCGCGGATCGTCAAGGAGAAGGCGACGCTTCGGAACCTGATCTACGCGGCCAACAAGATCCTGGCGAGCGCGTACGAGGCGGAGCAGGAACCCGAGCTGATTCTGGACGAGGCCGAGAGTTCGATCTTCGCCGTGGCCGACGACCGGCTGAAAGCGGGCTTCGTGCCGATGCGCGATCTCGTGAAGGAGAACTTTCCGAAGGTCGAGCTGCTGTTCGAGCACAAGCGCCTGGTGACGGGGGTGCCAACCGGCTTCATCGATCTCGACGAGATGACCCGCGGGCTGCAGGCGGGCGACCTGGTCATCATCGCCGCCCGGCCGTCCATGGGAAAGACGAGCCTCGTGCTCAACATCGCGCAGCACGTCGCGGTGCAGCCGGACCTGACCGTCGGCTTCTTCAGCCTGGAAATGTCGAAGGAGGCGCTGTTCATCAGGCTGCTGACGTCCGAGGCGCAGATCGACAGCCACCGGCTGATGAGCGGCGCGATCGGGCAGAAGGATTATGGCCGCATCTCGCACGCGATTGAGACGCTCAGCGCGATGCGGCTGTTCATCGACGACACGGCGAACATCGGCGTGCTCGAAATGCGCGCCAAGTCGCGGAGGCTGCAGGCGGAGCACGGCCTCAACCTGATCGTGCTCGACTACATCCAGTTGATGAGCGCCCGCGGGCGATACGAGAACCGCACGCTGGAGCTCGCGTCGATCTCGCGATCGCTGAAGGGGCTGGCAAAGGAGCTGAACGTCCCGATCGTGGTGCTCTCGCAGCTCTCCCGCGCGCCCGAGGCGCGCGCCGATCATCGGCCGCAGCTCTCCGACCTCCGTGAATCGGGCGCGCTCGAACAGGACGCGGACGTCGTCGTGCTCATTTATCGTGACGACGCGTACAACCGCGATCCGAACAACCCCGACGCCGGGATCGCGGAACTAATCCTTGCCAAGCAGCGCAACGGCCCGACGGGCGTCGTGAAGCTCGCATTCCTGCGCGAGCAGACGCGCTTTGCGAACCTCGCTCCGGGGGCCGGGCGTTCGTGATTCAGGGACTAGGGGTTAGGGATTAGGGATTAGCGGTTCATGTGTTCCAATCACTACTAACCCCTAACCCCTAACCCCTAACCCCTATCCCCTGATGATCAGAAGCACCGTCGCGCACGTCGATCTGGCTGCTCTCCAGGCAAACTTCAAAGCCATTCAGAATTTTCTTGCTGCTGGAACCGCGGACCCCAGCCACCTTCGCCGCTCCGCGGCTTCGGCGGGCCAAGAGAATCCGCGCCGCCCGGTAACGCAGGTTATTGCCGTCGTCAAAGCCAATGCGTACGGCCATGGGGCGGAGCGGGTTGCGCTGGCGCTCGAAGCCGCGGGCGCCGGTCTGCTGGCGTGCGCGGATATCGAAGAAGGGATTGTGCTCCGCCGCGCCGGCGTCCGGGCGCCCATCCTCGTCTTCGGCGCGCTGAGCGTCAGCGATCTCGACGGTCTATTCGAGTTTTCGCTGACGCCAACGATTTCATCTCCCGCCGCCGCGCGTGCGGTCCAGGCGGCTGCCGCAAAGCATTCGAAGACGCTCGGATATCACCTGAAGATCGATACAGGCATGAACCGTCTTGGCTTCCGCCATGACAATCTGCGACGCTCGCTGCCGGAGCTGCTTGGGAGTCCGAACCTTCGACTCGAGGCGATCTTCACGCACTTTGCGACCGCGGACGATCCGGAGCGGACGTTCTTCAACGAGCAGCGTGAGCACTTCGAGACGGCGCTGAAGACGATTGATGAGCTAGGGAGTCGGGACCGCCCCGTTGTTCATGCGGCCAACAGCGCGGCGACCCTGCGCGACTCCCGTGTGTGGTACGACATGGTCCGTCCGGGCCTGCTGCTGTACGGCATCGTGCCGCCGCCGATGGCGACGACGATTCCATTGACCCCGGTGATGTCGCTCACGAGCCGCGTTGTCGCCGTCAAAGGACTGCGCCCCGGCGAGGGCGTCGGCTACGGTCTCAGGTTCCACGCGGAGAAGCCGGTGACCACGGCTGTCATTCCCGCCGGTTACGCTGACGGCATCGACCTGCGCGTCTCCGGGCGCTGCCACGTGCTGATCCGCGGCCGCCGCGTGCCGATCGTTGGCGCGGTCTCCATGGACATGATGACGGTCGATGTCACGGGCCTTGACGACGTCTCGCCCGGAGATGAAGTGGTCATCATCGGCCGGCAGGGGAATGAGTCGTGGCAGCAGATTGATGCACGGGAGATGGCGGCCGCGATCGGAACGATCCCGTACGAGATCGTCTGCCGCATCGGA
>DAIRVG010000161.1:0-9033 GCA_036802945.1 Vicinamibacterales bacterium | reverse complement strand
GTGTTCGTTTGCCAGGAATGCGGCGCGCAAGCGCCGAAATGGATGGGGCGCTGCAACGACTGCGGCGCCTGGAACTCGTTTGTCGAAGAGCGTCCCGTTGCTCCGGACGCAGTCGGCGCGGCTGCCGCAGGGCACCGGTACGCGCAGGCCGGTGCATCCGGCACCGCGAAGCTGTACGCAGAAGTTGACACCACACACGCCGTCAGGCTGTCGTCGGGCATCGGCGAGTTCGATCGCGTGCTCGGCGGCGGCATCGTGCCCGGATCACTCGTGCTGCTGGGAGGCGAGCCGGGCATCGGCAAATCGACGCTGCTGCTGCAGGCGGCCGCGCACTTCGCGCGCGAGGTCGGCCCGGTGCTCTATGCATCCGGCGAAGAATCCGAGCACCAGATCAAGAGCCGCGGCGATCGCCTTGGCGTTGGCGCCGCGCCGCTGTACCTGCTATCCGAGACGTGCATCGAGCGCATCCTCGAAGAGATCGCGCGGCTGAAGCCGTCACTCGTCATCATCGACTCAATCCAGACCGTCTTCTCGATCAAGTTCCAGTCGGCGCCAGGCAGCATCGGTCAGGTGCGCGAGGCAGCCACGCAGTTTCTGTTCGCCGCGAAGGGACAGAACATTCCGACGGTGCTCGTCGGTCATGTCACGAAGGACGGCAACCTCGCCGGCCCCAAGGCGCTCGAGCACGTCGTCGACACGGTGCTGTACTTTGAAGGCGAGCGCCATCATTCGCATCGTGTCATCCGCGCGATCAAGAACCGCTTCGGCGCCGTGAGCGAGCTTGGCGTGTTCGAGATGACCGGCACCGGTCTTCGTCCGGTGGCAAATCCGTCGCGTCTCTTTCTGTCGGAACGTGCGTCGGGCACGCCGGGGTCCGCGGTGCTGTGCTGCGTCGAAGGGTCGAGGCCGATCCTCGTGGAGGTGCAGGCGCTCGTCAGCACCAGCACCTACGGCAACGCCCGGCGCATGGCAATCGGGATCGATCAGAATCGGCTGTCGCTGCTCCTCGCCGTCCTCGAAAAACGTGCAGGCCTCAGCCTGGCCGGCGACGATGTCTACGTGAATATCGCGGGCGGGATGAGCATCGAGGAACCGGCGGCGGACCTGAGCGTCGTCGCGGCCGTCGCGTCCAGCGTCCGCAATCGCGGCTTGTCGCCATCGACGGCGGTCTTCGGGGAAGTGGGATTGAGCGGTGAAATCAGGGGGATTCCACAGGCGCCGCTGCGGATACGCGAGGCGGTCCAGATGGGCTTTACACGTGTAGTCCTCCCCGCCGCCAACGTCGACCGCTCCGATCCCGGTCTCGACGGCGACTGCGAGCTGGTGGGGGTCCGAACGGTGGGGGAGGCGCTCGACGAGCTGATTGCTTGATTTTCCGCCCCGGGGGCTCTAACGTTCACCCATTCATACCCGTTCGTCATCCGGTCATCGCCTCTGGGGGATTTCATGGCCTGGTTTCTTATCGCGCGTCTGTTGTTCATCGCGGCGGTCGGCTACTCCGCGTATCAGCTGCAGCCGCTAGGCGGCGACGAGCCGATTCCCAACCTCACGTTCGGGATGGTGCTCGGCATCCTGGTCATCGCTCTCGAAATCCGGCTCAAGGACATCGCGATGACGCACATGCTCGGCAGCATGATTGGCGGCGCGATCGGCCTGGGCGCCGCGAAGACGATCGGCGCCGCCTTGTATTGGGCGGATGTGACCGACCGTCAGGTCGTCTTCCTGCACAGTCTCATCCTGCTCGGCCTGCCGTACCTGGGTCTCGTCATGGGGGCGAGGAACTCCGAGTGGCTGGAACCCGAGCGCATCGTCAGCCTCTTCCGTAACACGGGCCCGCGGCGCCGCTACCGGATCCTCGACACCAGCGTCATCATCGACGGGCGGATTGCGGACATCTGTGAAACCGGCTTCATGGACGGCACGCTCGTCATCCCGCAATTCGTGCTGAAGGAG
Organism: Vicinamibacterales bacterium; assembly: GCA_036802945.1. Lineage (GTDB taxonomy): Bacteria > Acidobacteriota > Vicinamibacteria > Vicinamibacterales > UBA2999 > Gp6-AA40. Next base: position 7,080 of record DAIRVG010000161.1, on the reverse strand, counting down.
CTGCAGTTCGTCGCGGACTCATCGGACTCGATGAAGCGCAACCGCGGCCGCCGGGGCCTCGACATCCTCCAGAAGATCCAGAAGATGGCGGGTGTCGACGTGATGATTTCGGACGTCGACTTCCCCGAGATCAAGGAAGTCGACCTGAAGCTGATCGATCTTGCCCGCACGCTCGAGGGAAAGATCGTCACCAACGACTTCAATTTGAACAAGGTCGCGCAGCTCCGCGGAGTTGACGTGTTGAACATCAACGAGCTGGCGAACTCGCTGAAGCCGGTCGTCCTTCCGGGCGAGGTTATGAAGGTGTTCATCCTGAAGGAAGGCAAGGAATACAACCAGGGCGTCGCGTATCTCGACGACGGCACGATGGTTGTGGTGGACAACGCGCGAAAGATGATCGGCAAGACGATCGATGTCGTCGTCACGAGCGTGCTGCAGACGACGGCGGGCAAGATGATCTTCGGGCGCTTCATCGATTCGGCGACGGCGGCGCAGGCGTCGCCGGTGGGGAGCCCCGCGCCCGAGAGCGACGCGGTGCGCCGCGTGCGTCCGCAGCAGATGCCACCGTCGGCAGCGGCCGCTGGAAAATGACGACGGCTGTAATGCAAGATGCGAAATTCAAAATGCAAACACTACGCATGCCGACACTCGCGTGTAGACTGTGTTTGCATTTTGCATTTTGAATTTTGAATTACAGAGTTCCGCCATTCCACTGGTGGCGCACGGTCTTTTTCCTGATCCCCGCCATCACGGTCTACACGATCGTGCTCGGCACGTTCTCGATCGGGTCGAGCCTGTTCGAGAGGAGCGGGCGATTCGCGCACTGGTGCGCCCGCATGTGGTCGCGCCTGATCCTGGCGACAACCGGCGTGCACGTGGATATCGTGGGGCTCGAGCGCCTCGAGCCTGACCGGGCGTATGTCTTCGTGTCGAATCACCAGAGCATTTACGACATTCCGATCCTGTTCTGGGCCCTGCCGTACCAGATTCGCATCATTGCGAAGGAATCGCTCGGGCGCTTCCCGTTTCTCGGCTGGCATCTGCGCCGCACGGGTCACATGCTCGTCGATCGCCGCCATCCCGATCGCTCCGCGATCTTCGGCCGCGCATCCCGCCTGATGAAGGACGGTCTCTCGCTCATCGTCTTTCCTGAGGGAACGCGCAGCCGCGACGGACGGGTCGCGCAGTTCAAGGGAGGCAGCTTCTACCTCGCGCTCGAGGCCGGTCTGCCGGTTGTACCGCTGTCGGTTGTCGGCAGCCGCCGTGTCATGTTGAAGGGACGCCTCGCGACCTATCCTGGACGCGTCAAGCTCGTGGTACACGAGCCGATCGACACGAGCGACGTGGCTGGGGGCGATCCGCGTGCCGCGAGGGCTTTTGCCGCGCGCGTGCGTGATGTGATTGCGCCCGATGCTGAATCGGACATTGCGTCACAGGTGGGGCAAGGCGTGTCAGGGCGATTGTCCCGAGCATCGTCGAGGGACAAGGGGTTTGCGCCGCGTACGTCATGAACTTCGCCATCGCGTCCGATCTCGCGTCAATCGTTCGTCCTGGGGTGCTGTGGCTCGAGGACGCGACCGTCGTCGATCGCGATCATGGGATGGACGCGCCGCTTGCCGCCGCAGAAGCGGCTGTTCGCATTAATCCTCCGGCAGAAACCACGTCGGTGAGGACGATGTACAAGCGCGTCGGGCTTGATCCGACCAAGACGCGACCATCGTCGGAAGCGCTGTTGCGCCGCGTACGGAAGGGCGACCCGCTGCCGCGCATCAACTCGATGGTCGACGTATGCAACTGGTGCTCGTTCGAGTTCCAGCTTCCGTACGGCCTCTACGACGCGGCGCATATCGAGGGCGACGTGACGTTGCGCATCGGCGTCGAAGGCGAATCCTATCCAGGCATCCGCAAGGACGTTGTGCACGTCGGGGGAAGAATCACGCTCGCGGACGCGGCAGGACCGTTTGGCAATCCGACGTCCGATTCCGCGCGGACGATGGTGACGACGGCGACCACACGTGCGCTGGTGGTGGTCTTCGCGCCGCGCGACCTCGAGGCGAAGCGGCTGGCACGGATCCTCGACGTCACCGCCGAGCGCATGACGAAGTTCACGGGCGGGCGCGTCGCGTCACGTCAGCTCTCGTAGAACCTCAGCCGCTGCCGAGCCACCCGGTCGGCAGCAATTCTGCAGGGCTGAGCGGCGTATGACACCAGGAAAGTGCTCAAAGAGCCTGCTGCGTTGCGCAACGCTTGCAACCGTGCTCGCGATTAGTGCCTTCACGGCCGTCTCGTGTGTGCGTGCGGTACCACGGTTAGTCACAGAGAACTCCCCAACCGTCGATATCGCGCAACTCTGGCAAGAGCCTCTTGATCTCGCGTCGCGCGATCTTTTTCACGGCCCAGGCGGCAAGGCACTCGCTCCCGATGCGGCGACGCCGTTTACCTTTGTCAGCGAGGATAGCGGCGGGTACAGCCTCGGGTACGACGTACGGGACCCCGATGGGAGACTCTGGAGCGTCAAGCTCGGTCCTGAAGCGCAGACAGAAGTCGTGGTCTCACGCGTGCTGTGGGCAATCGGGTATCACCAGCCTCCAATCTACTACCTCGCGAACTGGACGCTGGTAGGAGGGCAGTCCGCGCCGCAACGGGGCGGACGTTTCCGGCCGGACCTGCCGGATCGCCAGCCTGTCGGCACCTGGTCGTGGTACGAGAACGAGTTCGTCTCGACGCAGCCGTTCAAAGGATTGATCGTGGCCAATGTCCTTCTGAACAACTGGGACTGGAAGACATCCAACAACAGGGTCTATCAGGTCGAGGAGCCCGGGGGGGCCCGACGACGTGTGCACGTCGTCCGGGATCTTGGCGCGTCCCTTGGCCGCACCTCCCTCTCCCCGTTGCTCCGTCCCTTCCGGATCGAGGCCTTCAAGCAGGGCAGCCGAAACGATATCGACGGATTCGAATCGCAGGGGTTCATCGAAAAGGTCACGGGCGATCGCGTGAGGTTTCACTACCACGGCATTCACGGCGCGCTGCTGAACACCCTGTCGCCGCGCGACGTCGTGTGGGCATGCGAGCTGATGTCGCGGCTCTCCGATGGCCAGTGGAACGATGCATTTCGAGCCGCGGGCTACTCGCCGGAAGAGAGTCGCCGTTATGTCATGAAGATCAAGAGGAAGATTGCCGAAGGCCTGGCTCTGCCCCGTCTCTGAGGATTCGGCCGCCGTCTCACACGCACCAGCAAGGACTTCCTCGCATCGAGGGTCATAGCCGTCAGCCCGTCGAACGTGGGACGGGCGCTGTGATGCCATATACACTAATGTTCTGCGCGCATGCATGTTTCAGCGATTATTGCCGCCGGTGGCCGTGGCGCGCGCTTCGCCGGCTCGCAGCCGAAACAGTTGCTGATGCTTGGCGGCGTTCCGATCCTCAAGCGCACGGTCGACGCCTTCCTGCGTGGCTATCCGTTCATCGAAGTCATTGTCGCGCTGCCCGCGGAGCTCGCCGCCAATCCTCCTGACTATCTCGACGACGTGATCGTCGTCGAAGGGGGCGCGCGCAGACAGGATTCAGTGGCGAACGCGTTTCGAGCGGTGGCGCCCAGCGCGCAAGTCATCGTGATTCACGATGCGGCGCGGCCGTTGGTCACTCCGTCGTTGATCGAGCGCACCGTCGACGCTGCGGTCACGCATGGGGCGGCGATTGCGGCGCTTCAGGCGACCGACACGGTCAAGGTCGGCGACGCATCGCGCATGATTCGCGGAACGCTGCCGCGTGACGAGATTTTTCTGGCGCAGACACCGCAGGCATTTCGCGTGGGTGTGCTGCGCGATGCGCTGGCCCTCGCCGCGTCTGCCTCCGATGCGACCGATGAAGCGATGCTCGCGGAGCAGGCAGGCCATCATGTCCGCCTCGTCGACGGCGATCCCCGCAATCTCAAAATCACGACCCCAGAAGATCTCGAGACGGCGGAGCGGCTCATCGGTGCGCGCAGCAGTGCTCCGGTCATGCGGATCGGCAACGGATACGATCTTCATCGGCTGGTGGCGGGTCGCCCTCTGATTCTGGGAGGCATCACCATCCCGTTCGACAAGGGCCTGCAGGGACACTCCGATGCCGACGCCGTCTGCCACGCGATCACCGATGCGATCCTTGGCGCTGCTTCCGCCGGCGACATCGGCCGACATTTTCCGGACACCGACGCGGCGTGGAAAGACGCCAACAGCATCGTGCTGCTGCAGCAGGCCTCGCAGATCGTCAGCCGTGCCGGCTACGCGATTGTGAACCTTGACGTCGTCGTGATCGCGCAGCAGCCCAGGCTGGTGCCGCACATCGACGCGATTCGCCACAGCGTGGCGCGCGCACTCGGTATCGACGTGCAGCAGGTGAGCGTCAAAGGAAAGACAAACGAAGGTGTTGATTCGATGGGCGCCGGCGAGTCGATCGCCGTGCATGCCGTGGCCCTCCTTCAAGGGGTCGGGAGTCACTCTTAGAGGCCCCCATTTACATGCGTCTCAGATTCGCGCCCAGTCCCACAGGCCAACTTCACGTCGGCAATGCTCGCACCGCGCTCTTCAATTGGCTGATGGCGCGCGGCGCCGGTGGCACGTTCATCCTCCGCATCGAGGACACCGATTTTGCGCGATCGACGAGAGAGGCCGAGGGGACCGCGATCGAGGATCTTCGCTGGCTTGGCCTCAACTGGGACGAGGGTGCCGACGCCGGCGGCGAGCGCGGTCCGTATCGACAGTCCGAGCGCCTGCACATCTACCGCGCGCATGCGGTGGAGCTGATGTCGGGCGGCAAGGCCTATTACTGCTTCTGTGCCGAAGAGCAGCTCGAGATGGACCGGTACCAGGCGCTGCGCGCCGGCCAGCCGCCGAAATACGTGGGCCGCTGCCGCGACATTCCGCGTGACGAGGCGCGGCGGCGTGTCGAGGGCGGTGAAACGGCGGTGATCCGCTTCCGCGTGCCGGAGGGCGAGCGCGAGATCGCGTTCACCGATCTCGTCCGCGGGCGCGTCTCGTTCAGCAGCGAAGTGATCGGCGACTTCGTGCTCCTGCGTTCCGGCGGCGTTCCCGCGTACAACTTCGCCGTGGTCGTGGACGATGCGTTGATGGAGATTACCCACGTCATCCGGGGCGAGGATCACATCTCGAACACGCCGCGACAGCTGCTGCTCTATGAGGCGTTCGGCTGGACGCCCCCGCTGTTCGGGCACGTCTCGATGGTGCTGGGCCCCGATCATTCGAAGCTGTCCAAGCGTCACGGTGCGACGTCGGTTTCCGAGTTCAGGGAGCACGGCTACTTGCCGGAAGCGCTTGCCAACTATCTCGCGCTCCTCGGCTGGTCGCCGGGTGAAGGCGAGGAGTTGCTGCCGCTCGACGAGCTGGCACGACGATTCCGCATCGAGGACGTCGGCAAGAGCGCGAGCGTGTTCGATCCGGAGAAGCTCGCCTGGGCGAATCGGCACTATCTGAAGGCGGAGACGGGGGACCGCCTGGTCCACCTTGCGCTACCGTTCCTGACGCAGGCCGGTTGGGTGTCGACGCCGACGATGCCGGCGCTGGAGTTCCTGGCTCGTGCCGTGGCGGTGGCCGCGGCGTCCGTCGATCGCCTCGATCAGGTTCCTGCGCGGCTGCGGTTCCTCTTCGACTATTCCGCGGCGCGCGTCCTCGAAGATCCGGCTGTGCGGGCCGAAGCCGAGGCTGCGCGCAGCGTGATTGCCGCTCTTGCCGAGGAGCTCGCCTCATTCGGGCCCCTGGCCGATCGCGACACATTTCGCGCGGCGGCCCAGCGAGTGCGCGAGCGCACCGGCGCCAAGGGCAAGGCGCTGTTTCATCCGATCCGCCTGGCGGTGACCGGCGAGCCCGAGGGGGTCGAGCTCGATCTCGCGGTGCCATTGATCGAGCGTGGAGCCTCGCTGGCGGCCGAAGGCGGGACCGGCATCAGCCGCATCGCGAGTGCCGCCGAGCGTTCCATCGCGTTTCTGCACGAGCTTGAACGTGCGGGCTCGAAGGCGTGATCATTTACGGGATCAACCCGATCCTTGAAGCGCTGCGCGCGGGGCGCGTGAAGGAGATTCGTGTCGGCGAGCGAGGCAACGAGAGGCTCCGGCAGCTGCTCGCGCTCGCAGCGGAGCGCCGCGTCCGCGTGAGGCGCGTGCCGGTCGACACCCTCGAGCGCGAGTCGCGGCGCGGCGTTCACCAGGGCGTCGTCGCGGACATCGAGGCAGGCGCGAACTACAGTGTCGACGAACTCGTGCGCGGCGCCTCCGGTCCCCCGCTGCTCGTCGTCCTCGACGGCATCGAGGATCCGCATAATCTCGGCGCGATTATCAGAACCGCCGATGCGGCGGGCGTCGATGGAGTCGTGGTGCAAAGCCGCCGATCGGCCGCGCGCGATGGCGCGGCGGCCAAAGCCTCGGCCGGGGCCGTTGCGCACGTGAAGGTCGCGGAGGTCGTCAACATCGCCCGCGCGGTCGAGGAGCTGAAGGATGCTGGAGTCTGGACGATTGGACTGGCGGGCGAGGCGCCGACCGCCTATGACGCCATCGATTTCACCGTCCCAACCGCCGTGGTTTTGGGGTCGGAAGGGCCCGGATTGAGGCGTCTCGTTCGTGAACGGTGCGACCATCTGGCGTCGATTCCGATGCACGGCCACGTCGGGAGCCTGAACGTGTCGGTTGCGGCCGGAATCGTGTTGTTCGAGGCAATTCGCCAGCGTAGGAAAAAATCTTGACCGGTTGGCCGGGTTTGTTAGGCTGGCACGCTAAGTGCTATAATCCGCTCTTTGTCTGGCTGGCGTAGCTCAGGCTGGTAGAGCAGCTGATTTGTAATCAGCAGGTCGGGGGTTCAAATCCCTCCGCCAGCTCCATCGATTGGGCCCCGCCGGCGCTTCCTCTGAATCAGTCGAAGAGGGTCTTCACGAACGCCGGACGCACGGACTCCAAAACACAGACGATAACGAAGGCCGAGACAACCCGAGGCACGGCGCCCGCGAGTACCCGGTCTTTGAGCAAAAAAGTGATATCGGGGAGGTGGCAGAGCGGTCAATCGCAGCAGGCTGTAAACCTGCCGCCTTCGG
>DAIRVG010000160.1:0-13305 GCA_036802945.1 Vicinamibacterales bacterium | reverse complement strand
GGCACCGAGATGATGCGGCCGGTGCGCTTGACGGTGTCGCCTTCCTTGATCTCCTTGAAGTCGCCCAGCAGCACCGCGCCGACGCTTTCCTCTTCGAGGTTGAGGGCGATGCCGAAGACGCCGTGCGGGAACTCGAGCATCTCGCCTGCCATGGCGTTTTCGATTCCGTGAACGCGGGAGATGCCGTCGCCGATGGAGATCACCGTGCCGACCTCCGCGACGTCCACCTTGACGGTGTGGCTGCCAATCTGGTCACGAATGATCTTGGAGATTTCGTCCGCTCTGATGTCCATGTCGATCCTTCACACGCCGGGCCCAAAGAACCCGGCCTACCTCTGCTGCGTCAATCGTTGACGAATCTTCGAGAGCTGCGTCGCCACGCTGCCGTCGTACACGGTGCTGCCGATCCGCGCGATGATGCCGCCGATGATCGTCGGATCCACGCTTGTGGTGACATCAACGCGGCGCCCGGTGGCCTGGGTGAGACGCTGCTCAATCTGCGCGGCACGCTCGGCTGACAGCGGCGCCGCGGTGGTGACTTCGGCTCGCACGATCTGCTGATGATCCATCAGGCGTTCGCGGTAGACCGCGAGCAGATCCGGAACGAGCGAGAGGCGGTCGCGCTCAGCGAGAAGCGCCAGGAGCTTCCGTACCGGGGAGGAGACCTCGAGTCGTATCGTCAGCGCCTCGGTGACAGCCCGCTTGCCGGCGACGGGCACTCCGGGGTTGGTCAGAGCGCTGTGGAGCTCGGGGTTCGACGACATCAGGTTCGCGAATGCGGACAGGTCGCGCTCCGCCTGCACCGGATCTGATTCCTTCAGCGCGACATCGAACAGGGCTCTCGCGTAGCGGGCGGCGGAGGCTCGGGATCGCATCGTTTCAGGCTGTTTCTGACCGTGTTCTCGTATTCGGGCCGGGGACGTACAAACGAGCTTGTACCTGGAAGGCACAAACTTCCTTTTTATATCAGGCCGACAGGGGGAATGGGAAGAGGAATCCCTGACCCGGGCCATAGGGGCACAGAGACACAGAGCTAAATCAAAAGGTCTTCTCTGTGACTCTGTGTCTCTGTGGCTCGCTTTACCGCACGTCGGTAATTTGTTCGTAAATACGGTTCAGTTCGGCCTCGGATCCGAAGCTGATTTCGATGGTGCCGCCCTGGGCGCCCCGCAGGATGCGGACCTTCGTTCCGAGCGCAAACCGCAGGCGATCCTCAGCGGCGCGGGTATGGACGTCTTTCGCCCCTTCGGCCTTGGGTGCGCGCGGCGCCGGTGGCGACGCGAGCCGTTTGACGAGCGTTTCGGTCTCGCGCACCGAGAGCGAGCGCGAGATAACCTCCCGGGAGGCCTGTCGCTGGAGCGCCGGATCCGAGAGCGCGAGCAGCGCGCGCGCATGTCCCATGGCCAGCGCACCCGACGCGAGATCCGCGCGCACTTCATCCGCCAGCTTCAGCAAACGCACGTAGTTCGCCACGGAGCTTCGATCCTTGCCGACCGCGGCCGCAATCTGATCGTGGGTCAGGCCGAATTCGTCGACGAGCCGCTGGTACGCAGCCGCTTCGTCAACGGGATTCAGGTTCTCGCGTTGAATGTTCTCGATGAGCGCCAGTTGCAGGAGTTGTTGACCGGAATCGACGGGCATGTCGCGAACAACCACCGGCACCTTGAGAAGTCCCGCGCGCTGGGCCGCACGCCACCGACGCTCGCCCGCGATGATGCGATAGAGGTCGCCCACGCGCTGGACGAGAATCGGCTGAATCACGCCGTTTTCCTTGATGGAGCGAGCCAGCTCGTCGAGCTTCGCATCATCCATCTGCACGCGCGGCTGCTTCTCGTTAGGCGCGATGAGATCGATGTCGACTTCAATGGCGCCCTGCCGCGAAGGCTCCGGCACGTCGGGGATCAGCGCACTGAGGCCTTTGCCAAGTGCCGGTCGTCGTTCGAGCATGTCGTCCCTCTCCGAAATCAGGCCGCGTGACGCGACAGCATTTCTTTCGCAAGCGCCATGTATGCCGCGGCGCCGCGCGACTTCGTGTCGTACAGCACCCCCGGCGTCCCGTGGCTTGGCGCCTCGCCCAGTTTGACGTTGCGCGGAATGATGGTGTTGAAGACTTTTTCTTTGAAGAACTCGCGCACGTCGCGCGCCACGAGCTGTCCCAGATTCGTCCGGTCGTCGTACATCGTCAGGAGGACCCCCTCGATGTCGAGCGAGGGATTCAATCCCCCCCGGACGCGCCTCATCGTTCCGACGAGCTCGGCAAGGCCTTCGAGGGCGAAGTACTCGCAGTGCAGCGGTATCAGCACGGCGTCTGCGGCAACCAGTGCATTCAGCGTGAGCAGACCGAGCGACGGCGGGCAATCGATGAAGATGTATTGGAAGCGAGACCGAAGCGGCTCGAGTACGCGTTGCAGACGACGCTCGCGTTCGAGCATCGGAACCATCTCGATCTCGGCCCCCGTCAGATTCCGGTCGGCGGGCATCAGATAGAGGTTTTCGATCCCTGTCGGGAGGACGAAGGAGTCAGACACGGTTCCGTCCACGTCCATCAGCGCCTCGTAGGCGGTCCCGCCAGGCGCACGCTGTCCCTTGAGGCCAACGCCGCTGGTGAGGTTCCCCTGCGGGTCAACATCGACCAGAAGAACCGGGCGGCCTTCAAGGGCCAGCGACGTGGCGACATTGATGGCCGTGGTCGTCTTACCGACCCCGCCCTTCTGGTTGGCGACCGCCACGATGCGGCCGCGGACGGTTCCGTTCAGCCCAGCGTTTTCTGTCATGTGCCCAATTGAAGAGTTATAGTGTCCTTACACAATGTAGTACGCAGCTAATCGTGTGTCAACGGTTAGTTTCACGTGAAACGGCGAACATAATACGAATATCTGGGAGTCTCGGCGCGGCTGAATTCAAACTTCAGCGTTCGCCATTCAGCATTCGAGTTGCCGCTTTGTTTCACGTGGAACGTTGCCGTCCAACGTGACGTTTCTCCAAGACAACCAGCCGGCTTCGCAAGGATTCCAGGAGCGGAAACGTCGCGGACCATGCGAGCGGTGGGGGAACCGTTTCGGAGGGATCGGCGGCGGTCGTGCCTCTGAACAGCAACAACACACCGCCCGGCTTGATGAACGCCTGCAGGTTCGAGAGCAGTCGCGGTTCGACGCGAACCGCTCTCATCGTCACAAGATCGTGTGCCTCGTGCAGCTCCGGGCGGGCGAGCAATTCCTCATAGCGGGAGGCCGCGACCTCAGCGCCTTCGAGCGCGACAGCACGGACAGCTTCGCGCAGAAACACGGACTTTCGAGTCTTGGACTCGACCATCAACAGCCGGACCGAGGGGACTGCAAGCGCCATTGGGATGGCTGGTGATCCGCCGCCGCTTCCGACGTCGAGCATTCGCGTGGCACCGGTGGGAACGTGTCGTGCCGCAACGAGTGGCTCGATCAGAAGCCGGTCCAGCGTGTCTGGCGTCGGTTCGGTGAGGTTGAAACCGGTCAGGTTGATCTTGCGGTTCCAGGTCTCCAGCAGGCGGAAGTAGGTCTCGAGGCGAAGCGCGGTGTCCGAAGGAATTGTGAGCCGGGCGCGTTTCGCGCGCCGAAGCAGCCGATCCTGGAACTCACGAGTCGTCACGGCGTTCCGAGAGAGTCCGACGGGAGCCTTCCAAGAAAGACGCTGAGGACCGCGACGGCAGCGGGTGTGACACCTGGAACCCGGGAGGCCTGGCCGAGCGTTTCTGGTCGTACCTGCGAAAGCCGTTGAACGACTTCGCGGGAAAGACCGGGAACGCGCGAAAACGGAAAGCCTTCGGGAATGCGACGGCGTTCGGCACGTCGCGTCCGCTCGGCGCGCGCAGCTTCCTGTTTCAGGTAGCCGTCGTACTTTACGGTCGTTTCAACGCTTGCGATATCGACGTCGCGCGTGCGCTCGTCGACGTCCAGAGGCACGCGACCGTCGACAACCAGCGCCTCGAGACGGACCGACGGCTGTTTCAACAACTGCGAGACCGTAACGCGATCGCCGCCGGCGTCGCGAATGCGGGTCCGGTGTAGCAGTGACAGGTTAGAGACGTATCGCTCACGACGCGCTTCGAATCGGTCCCACCGATCGTCGCTCAGGAGACCCGCGGCGTGGCCGACCGGCGAGAGCCGGAGATCTGCGTTATCGATTCGGAGCAACAGGCGATGCTCGGCGCGCGACGTGAACATTCGATATGGCTCGAGACATCCGCGCGTCACGAGGTCGTCGACAAGGATGCCGATATACGCCTCGTCTCGTCCCAGCACGATCGGCATCTCTTGGCGAACGGCCTTCGCGGCGTTGATTCCCGCCATGATCCCCTGGGCCGCGGCCTCTTCGTAGCCGGATGTGCCGTTGATCTGCCCGGCCAAAAACAATCCTTGAACCCGGTGCGTTTCGAGCGTCGATTTCAACTCCGTTGGCTGCACGAAGTCGTACTCGACTGCATAGCCTGGACGCAGCATCACGGCGTCCCCGAGACCAGGAAGGGCGTGCACGAGATCCTCCTGCACTTCACGCGGCAGCGACATCGAAAACCCGTTCACGTAAATCTCGTCGACGTCCAGACCCTCGGGCTCGAGATAAATCTGGTGCCGTTCCCTGTCGGGGAACCGCATGATCTTGTCCTCGAGCGACGGGCAGTAGCGCGGACCGATGCCCTGGATCTGTCCATTGAACAACGGACTCTGCGCGATGTTGCTTCGCACCAGATCGCGCACGCGATCGTTCGTGTGAATCAGCCAGCATTGGATCTGATTCCGCAGACCTGCCGTGGTATCGAACGAGAACGGCACCGGGACGGCATCCCCGGGCTCCTCTGCGAAGACGCCTTCAGAGACTCGCGCCGCGAACTCGATGCTCCTGCGATCCAGGCGCGGCGGCGTTCCCGTCTTGAGCCTGCCCATCTCGAACCCGAACGATCGGATCGACTCCGAGAGTTCATGCGACGGAGGCTCCCCGTGCCGCCCCGCCGGGCGCTGCTCGGGACCGACGTGAATCAGGCCGTTGAGAAATGTGCCGGTCGTGACGACGAGCGCGTCGCACATGTACGCATCGCCCTCCTCCATGGCGATGCCGGCAGTTCGACCGTTCTCAATCAGAATGCGTCCAGCCTGGCCGAGAATCCAAGTGATGTGTGGTTCGTTCGACAAGGCGTCGATGACCCACGTCGCGTAGCGCTTCTTGTCCGCTTGCGCGCGGGGCGACCAGACAGCCGGCCCACGGCTGCGATTCAGCAGCTTGAACTGAATGCCTGTCGCGTCGATCGCGCGTCCCATCAGCCCGCCGAGCGCGTCGATCTCCCGCACGAGATGCCCCTTCGCCGTCCCCCCCACCGCAGGATTGCAGGGCATGTGCGCCGACGTGGCCTGCGACAGGGTGCAGAGGCCGACGCTGCAGCCCAGTCGCGCAGCAGCATGCGCCGCTTCGACACCCGCGTGGCCCGCGCCGATTACGATGACATCGAAGCGCATCAGCTCTTCATTTCCCTATGCAGAAGCGCTCGAAGATATGGCGCAGCACGTCTTCGCTCGTGCGTCGGCCAACGATCTCATCGAGCCGGAACCTCGCGGCCTGCAAGTCGACCAGGAGAAATTCTTCCGGCAGGTTCCCGGCATCCGCGGCGTTGCGCGCAGCGTCGAGCGACGCGCGGCACTCCTCGAGCAGCGCGATGTGCCGGGTGTTTGAAATCAGCGCCGCGTCACGGAGCCGTTCGCCCTCAGTGAGCCCGCAAGCCATCAGCCGCCGCAACTCGGCGAATCCGTCACCCGTCAACGCACTCACCCGAGCGACCTCGCCGGACAGCACCGACTCGTCGATGCGCGCTACGAGATCGCTCTTGTTCAACACGACGATCCGCTTCGATTCCGCGGTCTGATCGAGAAGCCGCACGTCTTCCGGAGCAATCGCCTGCCCCTGGTCCAGGACCAGCAGAATCAGATCCGCGATTCGACGCGCACGCGTGCCGCGCCTGACGCCTTCGCGCTCGACGATGTCGCTCGTATCGCGCCAGCCCGCCGTGTCGACGAGCGACACGGCAATGCCTTCGACGTCGACCACTTCCGTCACCAGATCGCGCGTCGTCCCTGGAATCGCCGTGACGATTGCTCGTTCAGTTCCGGTTAACATGTTGAATACGCTTGACTTACCGACGTTAGTTCGTCCCGCGATCACTACCGTCGCACCTTCACGAATCATTCGTCCCGTGGTTGCATCGGCGAGGAGACGGTCAATTGCCTCGATGACCTTCGTGATGTCCCGCGCCGCACGCGACGCTTCGACGAAGTGGTAGCCCTCATCCGGAAAATCGAGTGACGCCTCGAGACGCGCGATCAAGTCGAACAGCACGGCGTCGATGGCCGTGATGCGCTCCGTGAGCGTCCCTTCGAGTTGATCGAACGCAATCCGCGCCTGGAGCGGTGTCGCGGCGTCAATGAGATCGGCAACGGCTTCCGACTGAATGAGGTCACGCTTGCCGTTCAGAAACGCACGCAGCGTGAATTCGCCAGGCTCCGCGAGTCGCGCGCCGGCGGCGAGTGCGCTCTTCAGGACCGCCTGCACCACCACGGGACTCCCATGCGTCGTGATTTCGACAACGTGTTCGCCGGTGTAGGAATGAGGTGCGGCAAAGAGCGTCGCGACCACTTCATCGAGCGCACCAGTCCTCGACATCTCACCGCGTACGCGCGTGAACGTGGCGTACCGCGGCTGAAGGGGTTCGTGGCACTCGAGCATCGCGTCCGCAATCTCGAGCGTGCGCGGGCCGCTGATCCTCACGACCCCGAGGGCGGCGCGACCCGGGGGAGTCGCTATCGCAACGATCGTGTCGTCGGTGGCAAACATCGGTTAGTGATTGATGGTTGGCGGTTGGTGGTTGTCCACCAACCACCTACTACCAACCACCACCAATCATTTTTTTGCTGAGATGATGACCGTCTTCATGAACGCGTCGCCGATGCTCTCGGAGCTCGCCGTTGGATCTTCCGCGATCGCCAGGTGAACGATGCGGCGTTCGTACGGATTGAGGGGCCCCATTTCCTGCGGAATGCCGCTCGTACGCGCCTTCTCCGCCATGTACGTGGCCATCTGCCGAAGCTCCGCGTCCTTCTCCTTACGGAACCCGTTGCAGTCGATGACGATGCGGTTGTCGTCGCCGAGCTGCCTGCGGAACGCCGTCGCGACGATATGCTGAAGCGCCTGTAGTCCTTCCCCGCCGTGGCGCACGAGCACGCCGCCATCCTCGCCTTCGATGTTGATGCGCGTCCCTTCCGGCGTCTCCTCGACGTTCACGGTAAGTGTCGCGCCCATGGCGTTCACGACGTTCTGGACGAATCCGGCAATCTGCATCATCAAAGACATAGGCCTATGAGTGCTTCTCGGCGCCCGCGGTACGGCCGGCGCCCGCATTCTTGAGACGTTTTTCGGCGGCCGGTCTGACGGTTGGCACGACCGGCGGGCCAATGAGCCAGTTGGTGAAGTACTGCTGGCCGATCGCCCAGAGGTTGCTGACGAACCAGTAGAGCACCGTGCCCGCGGCGGTCGTCAGGAAGATGAAGCCGAACATGATCGGCATGAACATCATCATCTTCTGCTGCGTCGGATCCATCGCCGCGGGGGTGAGCTTCTGCTGCCACACCATCGTCACCACGACGAGGATCGGAATCACGTAGTACGGATCCGGCAGCGAGAGATCCTTGACCCACCATCCGAACTCCGCGCCGCGCAGCTCGATCGCCTGGCCGAGCAGCGCGTAGAAGGCAAACAGCACAGGCAGCGTCATGAGAATCGGGATACACCCGCTCGCCGGGTTCACGCCCTTCTCGCGATACAGGTTCATGACCTCTGTGTTCATCTTCTGACGTGCGGGGTCGGTGACCTTGAGGTTGGCGTACCGGTCCTGAATCGCCTTGAGCTGCGGCTGCAGCGCCTGCATGCGGCGCATCGATACGACGCTCTTATGACGGAGCGGAAAGATCAGAACGTTGATGAGCACCGTGAGCAGAATGATCGACCAGCCGTAGTTTCCGACGTACCCGTGAATCCACTTCAGCGCGCCGAGAAGCGGAACGGCAAGCCACCCGAACATTCCGAAGTTGACGGCGCGGACGAGCTCGGGATCAATCGATTTGAGCAGATCGAATTGCTTGGGGCCAACGAAGAAGCGCGCGTTCATCGGCGGCTGCGGGAAACGCACGGCCTGCGAGATGAACTGCCGCTGCGTGTTCGCTGGACCGGCAACGACGACGGGGCGGTACTCAACCCGCGCCTGGCCCGGATTCACGACCGCGGCCATGAAATACAAATCCTCAACGCCAGCAAACCGGAACTGTCCCTCCTGCACCGGTTGCTCACTGATCTTCGCGAGCGCCACTCTCTCGACCTTGCCCGCGCGATGAAGAATCGCCTCCGGGGGGAGGACGCTGCTCCCGCTGAAGAAGCCGCCGCCGCCTTTCGACGCCGCAACATCGCCGAGTCCCGGCCCGAAGACAACCGTTGGGTTCATCGATCGATCGCCGTTCGTCGCGCTCGCGGAGAATGCAACGATGTAGTTGCTCGGATCGAATCGGAATTCCTTGCGGACGTGAATGCCCGACGCTTCCTGGTACTCGAACACCACCGTGGCAGGCGTGCGCGTCGCATCGACGTGCCCCCCTGAGTCGCCGCTCACACGATAGATTGCTTGGTTCAGCCTCTCCCCCGCCTGCTCCTCGTCCACGCGAAGCGCAAACGGGAGCTGCTCGGTCGGTGGAAGTCCGCTCGGAATCAGATCGACCGGGTGGCCCTGGAGATCGCGGTACTCCTTCAATCGCCAGTGCACGAGCCGGCCCCCCCGATTCGTGAGAACGGCCTGCACGGTCGCTGTGTCAACCGTGATCTCCCGCTCCGATGGTTCAGACACGAGCGCCTGCGGTTCCGGTGTCGCAGAAGGAACCGTCGCCGCCACCTGATCCTTGGACGGCGCGGGAGCGATCTCTGCGGGCGCCGGCACGGGCGTCTGGGCTGTGGTTGCCGCTGCTGGTTTGGCTGCCGTTGCCGGTGGCGTGGCACGGACAAACAGCGCCTGGTACGCGTACAGCACCAGGAAAGACAGAATGATTGCGATGAAAACCCTGCGTTCCATTTAGTAATTTTTCACGGGCGTGGTACGGGATCGAAGCCGTGCGTGCCGAGCGGATGGCAGCGCGCAAGGCGTCGGGCGCCAAGCCACATCCCTTTGACGGCCCCGTGGACGTGGATGGCTTCGCTCATGTAGTCGGCGCACGAGGGATAAAAGCGGCAGGATCCGGCAAACAGCGGCGAAATAAGGATCTTATAGACTCGAAGCAGTCCCAGAACGAGCGCCGACACCAGGCCGACGGGCGTCGCGTCGGGCGGGCTCACGATGACGGGCGAGGAGAGCGGTGTAATCGGCTTCGAGTGTAGCGAACGGTGCATCGAGCATTTCCCGACGCGGCACGATGACGATGTCGAGGCCGCCAATGTTCTTTCGTCGCCTGAAGAGCTCACGGGCCCGACGCTTCGCCCGGTTGCGCTCGACGGCTGAACCAAGTTTCCGGGTCGCCGCCACGCCAAATCGCGGCGTCGCGGTCCCGTTGGGCATGACGAACACCGTCATGAGCCGGCCGTGGATCTTGACGCCGGCGCTGTAAATCCGCTCGAACTCCGGCCGGCGGCGAATCCGCTCCGGCGCCCCCAGACCCTGATCTTCCATGCGGGCGCCCGAGAAGCCTCCCTACTCGTCAGCAACGGTCAGACGCTTGCGACCTTTCGCGCGGCGCCGCTTCAGCACGATTCGGCCGTTTTTCGTCGCCATTCGTATTCTGAAGCCATGCGTCTTCTTGCGGCGACGGGTATTCGGCTGGTAGGTGCGCTTCCCCTTCATGATGTCCTGAGCGCAGCCCGGATCAAAGATCCGGAGGCACTAAATGTGAGCGCCAGAGGAGTCCGGCGGAACTGTCAATACTAGTCGTCGCTGGAACGGAGTGTCAACGCGGGATCTCGCATCAACGCCCTGTGCTACAGTCCCGGATTCGATTTGATCCCTGCCGGTTTGGTTTGCAGGGAGACGCTTCGGTTTGTTCCCCAAGATTTCCACAACTGTGGAAAACACTGTGGAAAACGTGGGGCCATAGCCGGACTGTAGCGCGGCCGAGCTTGATTTGCGCCACTTTCAGCACGGCGAAGCCCCGGGAAGGCCGATTCTGTGGCCTCGCGCGGGGACACAGTCGCGCGGAACGCGGGTTCCCGGGCGGTCGACAAGGCGAAAGTCCCGTTCTCAGCGGTTTTTCGGGTGATATTTGAAATGGATACCAGTATTTGGGACCAGATCCTCGCCCGGATCGAAACGAAAGTTAACCGCCACAGCTTCTCCACCTGGTTCAAGCCCACGTCATTCGTCGCCGACGGGGGAAACGCAATCACCGTGCGGGTCCCCAACACACTTTTCAAGGACTGGCTGACCAAGCATTACTCCGTCGTGCTGGCGGAAGCATTGGGTGAGGTTCGCCGCGCGGAGACCTCCCTGGTATTCGTTGCGGAACCCGGTCCTTCCCCGGCGCCACCTCCGGATCCACCAGCGGTTCCGGCAGCGAGCGTCGAAGTAACGGCCGTCGAGAGCAGCCCCCCTGCAGGGCTGAACCCGCGCTACACCTTCGACACGTTCATCGTCGGACCCTCGAACCAGTTCGCACATGCCGCCAGTCGCGCCGTCGCAGAAGCGCCGTCACGCTCGTACAACCCGCTCTTCATTTATGGCGGGGTGGGTCTCGGCAAGACGCACCTGATGCACGCGGTCGGGCAATACGTCCTGCATCACGACGGAGGTTTGAAGCTCACGTACATCTCATCCGAGCGTTTCATGAACGAGATGATTAACGCGGTCCGTTACGATCGCATCCTCGATTTCCGCGAGCGGTACCGCAGCGTGGACGTGCTGCTCGTCGATGACATCCAGTTCGTGTCGGGGAAGGAAGGCACGCAGACCGAGTTCTTTCACACGTTCAACGCGCTCTACGACGCGCAGAAACAGATCGTGCTGAGCAGCGATCGTCCGCCGCATGAGATTCCGGCGCTCGAGGAGCGCCTTCGATCGCGGTTTGAATGGGGATTGATTGCAGATATCCAGTCGCCCGATCTCGAGACGAAGGTGGCGATTCTCAAGCGCAAAGCCGAAGCGGAAGCCGTTCCGCTGCCGGACGACGTTGCGATGTATATCGCCGGGCGCATCAAGTCGAACATTCGCGAGCTGGAGGGATCGCTGATCCGGTTGATCGCGTTTGCGTCGTTAACGGGGCGTGAGATCTCGCTCGAGCTCACGCAAGAGGTGCTCAAAAACGTCCTCGAGCAGGAAGAAAAGGCGGTCACGATCGAGTCGATTCAGAAACACATTTCCGACTACTACCAGCTCAAAGTCTTCGAGCTGAAGTCGCGAAATAACTCGAAATCGATCGCGATGCCGCGTCAGATCGCCATGTATCTCTGCAAAACGCTGACGCATGCCTCGTTGCCGGAAATCGGGCGCAGTTTTGGGGGAAAGCACCATTCCACGGTCATCCATTCGATCAAGAAAGTCGAAGAGCTTCGGAAGCGGGACGGAGATTTCAACAGCCTGATCACCAACTTTCTGCAGTCTTTCCGGTAGATGCGCGGGCGTCCACAGCCGGATTGAACGGCCGCCTGTGCATGATTTCAGACGGGCGGATCCGCACAGAAACCGCGCACTTTTCATATCCCAAAATCACAGAAATGTTCACACCCTAAATTATTGGTAGTCAAGGATTAAACGTCACACGTCCTGTTTTGCACAGCACCTTCTTTTCTGTATAATTCTTTATCTCCTTCAGATCCTCTAGATCAGAGTTAAGAACAACCTGACTGAGGCTCCGTTAACGGCGGACACTCCGCTCCGAGGTCACCGTACGCCTATGGAACTCGTGGTCAGAAAAAACGAGCTTCTGCGAGAACTGCAACTTTTCCAGGGCATCGTTGAACGCAAAAACACGATTCCAATTCTCGCGAATGTGCTGATCGAAGCCAAGGGCAACGAGGTCCGCATGCTCGCGACCGATCTCGAAGTCGCGCTTCGCAGCAAGTGCGCGGCGTCGGTGGCAAAGGGCGGATCGCTGACCCTGCCGGCGAAGAAGCTGTACGAGATCGTCAAGGCGTTCGCCGAAACCGACGTGAGGATTGAAGAGGACAAGAACGGCGTGAAGGTCTCCGCCGACAAGTTCGATTCGCGCATGCAGACACTCCCGCGCGAAGACTTTCCGACGCTGCCTGAAGCGACCGGGGTGGCGCGGGCTTCCCTGCCGCGCGAGGCACTGCGCGAGATGGTCGCAAAAACACAGTTTGCGATCACTGGCGAGGACACGAGGTATTTTCTGAACGGCGCGCTCTTCGTGCTGCGCACCGATTCGATGAGCCTGGTGGCGACCGACGGCCATCGTCTCGCGCTCGTCACCGTGAAACGCGAAGGCGCCGACCCGGCGATCAAGCCAGGCGAAGAAGTGAAAGTGATACTGCCGAAGAAGACGCTCCTCGAGCTCGGCAAGCTCCTCTCGGAGGCGGACGGCGACATCACCTACGAGCGCGGCGAAAATCACCTGTTCTTCGAGGTGGGAGGCCGCATGTTGATTTCGCGGATGATCGACGGGCAGTTTCCGGCTTATGAGCGCGTCATCCCGAAGGGCAACGACAAAGACATCGAATTCGAGCGTGAGCGCCTGACCAATGCCGTGAAACGCGTGGCCCTGCTCTCGAACGAGCGGTCACGTGCGGTGAAATTCGAGATCGACAAGGGCAAGGTTGAAGTCACGTCGAGTAGTTCCGAGTTCGGCGAGGCGCGTGAGCAACTGGCCGTCGACTACCAGGGCAACGCGCTTGCGATCTCGTTCAACGCTCAGTACGTCCTGGATTTCCTGAACGTCGTCGAAACCGATGTCGTCTCCCTCTCCCTCAAGGACGAAGTCAGCCAGGCCGTAATGACGCCCGTCGGCGCGCAGGGGTACGACTACACCTACGTGATCATGCCGATGCGAATCTGACGAGCACCTGAAGGACACGCGTGTCACATTCCGACCAGCAGACCGACCAGACCGAAGCGCTCCTCACTCCCGACACTCCGGCATCCCCGGGCCCGAATGGGAACGGAACCTCCGTCGACGACTACGGCGCCGACAAGATCAAGGTTCTCGAGGGGCTCGAGGCGGTGCGGAAGCGGCCCGCCATGTACATCGGGTCGACCGGCGCTCCCGGACTGCATCACCTCGTCTACGAGGTCGTCGACAACTCGATTGACGA
>DAIRVG010000159.1:4218-13637 GCA_036802945.1 Vicinamibacterales bacterium | reverse complement strand
CAGCGTGTTTCCGCTGCATCTGCCGCCGCTGCGCGAGCGCCGCGAGGATATCCCCGTGCTGGCCGAGTACTTCCTCTGCCGGCTGCAGAAAGTTCTCGGGCGGCGATTCGACGGCGTCGAATCCCAGTCGATGGACCGACTCAAGGCGTTCGACTGGCCAGGCAACATTCGACAGCTCGAAAACGTGATCGAACACGCGGCGATCCTGTGCGACGAGCCGGTGCTGCACGTCCCGGCAGCGCTCATAACGAGGGCACGCGGGCCGGTAGCGATGTCCGCGGGCTCGCGGCTCGCCCAGACACTCCATCACAGCGAACAACAGCTGATCGAACAGGCGCTCGCGGATGCGAGTGGTCGCGTCGCGGGGTGCATGGGCGCCGCCTCACGGCTCGGCGTGCCGGCGTCAACACTGGAATCGAAGATCCGGCGCTACAGGATCGACAAGTTGCGGTTCCGCCCCCGGCAGAACTAGCCCGACTTCGCGTCGTGATACGGCGACGCGGCTTATGCCGGCCTGGCCTCTTCTACCATCTCGGCGGCCGTAATCATCGACTCGACGTCGCGCGGGCCGTCATACCGAAGGCCGTTGAAGAAAAATGTCGGGGTGCCGTTGACGCCGCTGCGAACACCGCTCATGAAGTCCTCGCGCACGCGCGCTGCGTGGATGTGCATCGCGAGATCCCGGGCAACCCTCGGCACATCCAGATCGAGGTCCGCTGCGTAGCCCAGCAGACTCTCGTCGTCGAGCGCCTCCTGGTTGTCGAAGAGCATGTCGTGCATGTCCCAGAACCGGCGCTGCACGCCCGCGGCTTCGGCCGTCTCTGCCGCGCGCTCCGCGTGCGGGTGCGCGCTTGTCAGCGGGAAGTGGCGGTAGATGAAGCGCATCCGGTTACCCATGCGCTGACGCACCGCCTGTACGATCGGGTGTGCCGCGCCGCAATAGGGACATTCGAAGTCGCCGTATTCCAGCAGCGTAATCGGCGCATTCGCGGGTCCGCGGATGTGATCGCGCTCGCCGACGGGCAAGGCCAGTCGTGACGCCGGAATGTTCATGACGCGTGCACCGCGTCCATCTGCTCGAGCGCCATCAGGATGCCGTCGGCGCCAGGATTGACGCCGATCGGCGAGACATAGCTCCAGCGAATCGTCCCTTCTTCATCGAGCACGAACAGCGCTCGGCCGCTGGTGCCCTGCTCCTGCGCGTACACGCCGTACGTCTTCGCCACCGCGCCTTTCGGCTCGAAGTCCGACAAGAGCGGGAAGTGGAACCTCCGGTGCGTGGCATACGCCACGTGGCACCACGCGCCATCCACTGAGATGCCGAGCAGTTCGGCGCGATGCTTCCGGAATTCGGGCAGGATTTCCTGGTACACGCCCAGCTGATCCCCGCACACAGGGCTCCAGTCCGCCGGGTAGAACGCGAGAATCACGCGACGGCCGCGGAAATCGTGAAGATTCACGATCTGGTCCGGTGTCGTGTGCAGTGAAAAATCCGGCGCTTTCGCGCCCGCAGTCAGAGCTTCCATGCGCACCTCGTCTCTTGGTCATGAAAGCATCAGCATCGCGCGCGCCACTAGCACCAACAGGTATCACCTGAATGGTGGCGTAGTACTCGATCAGTTGAATGAGGAGACACCGAGATAACAGAAATCAACTCCGTGCTCCGTGACTCCGTGGCCCGTCTTACGGTCAGGGCGCAAACCAATAGCTCAATTTGATGGCGAGGACGTTGGTGCCGGGGGCGCCGAAGGCACCGCGGAGATCATGCAGCGGCGAGAAGGCGCCCGGGCGGGCTGCCTCATCGGAGGTCGCGATGTTCCACACGGCGAACAGCGTGCTGCCGCGAATGTACTCCCATCGCAGGACGACGGTGCCGCGCACTGACTTCTTGTTGAAGTCGGGGTTGTCGGCGAGCGTCACGGGCGCAAAATCAAACGACCTCGCCCGCGCGAGCCTGCCGATGTTCGTGTAATCACCCACCGCGACGAATGGCTGCAGGTACGCCTCGAGCGTCATGTCGCGCGTGAACGAGTACGTCGCGCGCCCCGTGATGTTCATCACGTGGCGGCGCAGCCGCCCGTAGACGTGGTCATCGGCACCGTCACCATCCGTGTCGGTGTTCTTGATCCACTGCGCGCTGTCGATCGCCGAGGTGTACTCGACGCCAATCGATGCGATCAGCCGTGGCGACAGCTGGACACGGGCCTCCGGCTCCACGGAGAACGCAAAGCCACCGACCGGATCGCGATGGCCGTTGGCGCGGACGCCATAACCGTACTGCTTTCGGGAGTCACTGAAGATCCCGACATTGAGAAATGTGTTCGGCTGCCGCACGATCGGCGGTCCTCCGCGCGTGTCGAGGTCGTCGAAGGTGGGGAAATTGCGCTGAGCGCCGAAAAAGATCCTCCAATAGTTCAAAAAATTGAAATTAGTGAACACACCTGCCCACTTCCCGAACACGAGCCTTTCATTGTTCCACTGCCGGCCTCCGTAGAACTCAAAGAACGAGCTCCGGATGAAGCCGTGCGGATCGGGTTGCCTCAGGTTCGCGGCAATGCCTATCTCGTTCTTGTTCGTACGGCTCGACAGAAAGCCAAGGTCGGTATTGTGAAAGGTCGGCCCGAAGTGATCGGCTCGCACGAACATGCCGGCGTACTTCCTCGTGTAGCTGCCGTTGATGACACCGCCCATCCCGTTCTTCATGACGCCGTCGATCGGCGCGTGCGTCGCCACCCAGTGCGTACCCCAGTAGAAGCGGTTGTCATCGCGCCGGATCGTCACATCGCCTCCGACCGTCGCGGCGTCCAGATCCTTCTCGCGCGCGACGCTGGTTGCGATGATGCCGATGCTCGAAGTGTCACCGAGCACGTTCCGCTGCAGGCGCCCTACGCTGTAGAGCGCCCGCGGCTCGATCAGTTTCTGCACCCGTCGCACGATCGTCGCGCCATTTGCAGCGTCACTGTCATCGACGGTCGCGTACTCGCGCGACGTCAGCGCCGTGAGCCCGCCGTACGTCCAGCGCGACGTACGCCCGGTCAGCTTTGCCGCCCCGAGGATGGTCGTCTGATCAGGCTTGCGGACGAGTGTCTGGCTGTCGGAGAGCTTGAAGTGATCCGGCGTCTGGCCGATGCGGCGCGAATAAAAGTCGGGGAACTGGCCGTACGTCGACAGCGCGATGGACTGGCTTTCTTCGAGGAAGAACGGACGCTTCTCTGGAAAGAACGTCTCGAAGACCGAGAGGTTGAGCACAGACGGATCGGCTTCGAGCTGGCCGAAGTCGGGGTTCACCGTCGCGGAGAGATTCGCCGAGGTGCCGAGTCCGACGCGCACATCAACGCCGCCGTTGGCCGATCCACCTGGCCCCACGCCGCTTTTCGTCTCGAACTGTCCGAGTGTGTACGGCGTCACCTCGAGACGGCGCGGCGGCGTCAGCCGATCGTCGAACACGAGGTGACCGAACCGGGACACAGTGCCTTGCGCATCGCGCGGCTTGGCGACCCACCAGTCGGACTCGCCGCGCGAAAAAATCTCGCGACGCACGTTGAAGCCCCACACCGTGCGGACCTCCGACGACGCCGGGAAGCGCATCTGCGAGAACGGAATCCGGAACTCCGCGTTCCAGCCCTGGAGGGACCGGAGGGTGCCGACCTCCCAGACAGCCTCGTAGTCATTGTTCGTCCGGGTGTCGTCGACCATCAGGTAGTCGTGCTGAATGCCGGACGCGTTTGCCTCGAAACAATACGCGTTGGTATGGTCGTGGGCGGTGTCGAAGCCGATCTGGATCTTGTCGCTTGGCGGCGCGCTGCCGCGCCGGCCGAGTCCGTCCCTGATGAGCGATGAATCGCGCATAAACATCTCGACAGCGACGTACACGTAGCGGTCGTCGTACGCGACGCGGATCGTCATCCGCTCTGTCGCAGGCACCATGTTGTCGGGATCTTCCTGGACGAAGTCGGAGATCGCCTCCGCGCGATTCCACACATCGTCATCCATGCGACCGTCGATGCGTATGGGCGGAGAGGTTATCCCGATGCGGAGTGCGTGCAGCTCTTTGCCGACCTTGTCCTCGGCCGCAGGCTCGCTGGAGCTCGTGGTCTGTTCACCTTCGCGCGCGTCGCGCGCTGCGAGACCCTGGTCGCGAGCGGCAGCCCCTTCAGCGAGGCAGGCCCCGGCCGCCAACGCACTCCATACGAGGGTCGCCGCGGTCCAGCGGCAAGCAGCCCGCATTGGTCCGGACTATTAGACGCCGACCGATATAGATCGGCTGAAGATCACGAGGTTCCTCGGCGTAGAAGACCGCGCCAGGCGCGGATTGACCGGTTCTACGAGAGGCGCTCGCGGATCTGCGCCATGTGATGCTTCAGGTGGCTCAGGTAGTCGACAATCATGAATTCCAGGGTCACCGGCTCGGACTCGCCAATCGTGCACGGTATTGAGTATCGGTCGGTCGGGATCCTGGCCATCACATCCGCGAGGTGCAGGTTGAAGTGCGTCCATAGCGCGACCAGATGCGGCCAATCCGCATCGTTGTAACCCTGCGAGCGGACCCAGTGGTTCTGCTCGTACCCCGGCAGGCTGAGCGCGTCCGCCTCCTGCGCGCGCACGAAACGCTGATGATTGTTCGCAGCCGAATCAATGAGGTGGCCGAGGACTTCCTTTGGCGACCACGTCCGGGGATCCGGACGACGGGCGGTGTTGCGAGGATCGACCGCCAGCAGCTCGCGTGAGAAGCTGCCGGCAACCGCACGAAGCTCTACGACGACGTCGGCGACATTCATTGCTGAGACAAGCCACAGAGACACAGAGTCACAGAGAAAACCAACCTCTGTGTCTCTGTGTCTCTGTTGCCTGCATCATTGAGTCCCGAATCCGAATCCCGAGTCCCGAATCCCGAATCCCGAATCCCTGACTATTTACGGCTGGCGCGAGGCCACGTACGCCGAGAGCGCGAGGATGTCGTCTTCCGTGAGTTTCTGGACGACCGGCTTCATCAGCGCGGCCCACTCGCCGTGCCTGGCGCCGACCTGCATGTCGTACAACTGCCGCGCCAGGTAGCTCGCCGGACGCCCCGCGATCGCAGGGACGGGTCCCAGGCCGCGCAGGTCGGTACCGTGACACTGGGTGCACTCCAGCGTTCTGCCGTTACCGCCCCTGGTGGCGAGCACCTCGCCTTTGGCGAGTGTGCCCGGAGGCACATACGCGGTCATTCCGGAGCGAGGGTTCCGGAGGTTACCCGTCTCGTCAGGATTCACCGGTGTCTCGATTAGGCGCTTGCCGAGCGGCACCATGCCGCCATCTCTCACCGGCATGAACAGGCCATTGACGCCCGCCGCCACTTTCGGGATCTGCGTCACTTCGACGACCTTGATCCACGGCTTGTACTTGATCGATGCAAAATAGTCGGCAGCCTCCCGGGTTTCTTTGTCCGTCAGCGCCGCCGCCATTGCGTTCATCTCGAACGCATTGGCCTTGTTCGGATCGGCACTGTGCCGCGCGCCGCTTTTGAAATCGGCCATCTGCTGCATGATGTAGCTCACCGATGTCCCGGCAACCGGCGCGTTTTCCGGTTTCCCCTGGCCATTCGGATAGTGGCAGAGCCCGCACGCGCGAATGCCATCCTTCTGCCGTCCGCGGGCCACGATATCGGGCATCTTCGGATGATCGCCGGGATACCAGTCGACCGGGCCGTAATCGTTGGCAATCTCGGTCACCGTCCACTCGCCCGTACCGCCAGGCAGCGTGCGCTTGCGGCCATCATCAGCGGGAGTGCCGCCGCGGGCGCAATCGAACGGGCGCACGGCCGTGCACTTGTGTGTGTAGTCGCCGACAGTGGCTTTATCCCAGTAGCCGTACGCCCAGAGCGGAAGCCCGGCCGCGTTCAGGAGTGCGCTTCCAAGCACCGCGCACACGAACCCGATCACCAGGACACCAATGACCTTCCTCATCGCTCGCCCCTCTTTGGATTTGTGATTGGTAATTCGTGACTACTGATTGAATCACCAATCTCCAATCACCAATCGTTAGTCGCCAATCACCAATGAAATTCCGATGACCATACCACGGCGTAACTCGATGTCAAGCGTCAGTACATTACACTGCGCGGACGTGCGCCGCATCCATGTGTTCCTCCTGCTGTATTTGCTGTCGGGCGCAGCGGCGCTGCTGTACGAGGTCGTCTGGCTCCGCTTGCTGACGCTGTCAATGGGACATACGGCAGGGGCGGTGGGCACCGTGCTTGCCTCATTCATGGGTGGGCTGGCGGCAGGCGCGTGGCTGGCCGGCCGCGTTGCGCCGTCGCTGACGGGCGAACGGGCCTTGCGAACGTATGCGGCGCTCGAACTCATCATTGCCGCGTGCGCGCTTCTCCTGCCGCTAGGGCTGACAGCTGTTCAACCGGTCCTGGCCTGGACGTACGCGAACGGCGCCGGCGGAGGACTGTTCGAAGCCGCGCGCGTAGGGCTGTCTGTTCTCCTGGTCTCGATCCCCGCGGCCGCCATGGGCGCAAGCTATCCAATCGGCGTGGCATGCGTATCGGAGCCGGGATCCGGGATCCGGGATCCGGGATCCGGGGATCGCGGTTCGGGATACGAAGTACGGACGGCCGGGCTGTTGTACGCAACCAACACGATTGGCGCAGCAGCAGGCGCGGTGCTGACCGGTTTCGTGCTGCTTCCTCTGTTTGGTCTCTTCGGCACGACGCTCGTTGGGGTCGCGCTCAATGCGATCGCAGCGATCGGCGCTCTGCTCCTGCGGCGCGGACCCTTCGGGTCCGCGGAACGGTCCTCGGAACGTGAATCGCGCTCTGTCATCGCGGACCTCCCGCCTTCGCCGCTTCGTGGCTTCGGCGCGGCAAGCAAAGGTCCGCGCCGCACAGCCGACCCCGCGCACCCCTCGCACCTCATCCTCGCCGCATCCGCTCTCGCAGCTTCAGGCTTCGTCGCTCTGGTCTACGAAGTCACGTGGACTCGCATCCTCGCCATGATCCTCGGTCCGACAACATACGCGTTCAGCGCGATGCTGGTGGCCTTCATCGGCGGCCTGGCCATAGGTTCGGCAATCGTTGCGGCGGTCGTGCCAAGGATCCGACACCACGGGCTCTGGCTTGGCGTCGCGATGATGGCGACCGCGGTCATTGCGCTCGTGGCCTGTCTGCGCGTTGACAGCCTCCCTCTCACGATTGCAGCCGCGGCCGGCCGGGCCGATGCCAGCTTCACATCCGTATTCGCGCTTCAGGTCGGCCTCGCCATTGCCCTTCAACTGCCGATGACCATCGCGCTCGGCGCAACGTTTCCCCTGGCACTCGCCCTTGCGGCCCCAGCGCGTGAAGAGATGCCGGCCGATGCAGCCACGATCTATGCGGCGAACACCGCAGGTGCGATTGCTGGCGCGCTTGCAGGAAGCTTCGTCCTGATTCCCGGTCTTGGGCTGCAGGCATCCATACAAATCGCGTCGGTCGCCGCGATTGCCGTCGGACTCATCGTCGCGTGGCGTTCGTCGGCGACACGTGGCTCCCATCTCGCGGCCGCGCTTGCCGCAGCGGCTGCAACGGCGCTGGCGGTGTTCATTCCTCAATGGAATCACGAACGGATGGCAAACGGCGGGTATCGGTTCGCGCCGTCGCTGGCCGCCGGCGACGTCGCGACGGGTCTCGAGGCGGGACGCCTCTCGTACTACCGCGAAGGCGCTGCCGGGACCGTATCTGTCAAGCAACTCCTTGGCGTCACGTCACTTGCGATCGACGGCAAGGTCGATGCCTCAAACGGCGGCGACATGCTCACGCAGAAACTGCTCGCTCACCTGCCGATGCTCCTGCACGACGATCCACGCAGCGTCTACATCATCGGTCTTGGCAGCGGTGTCACGCTGGGATCCGCGCTGAGTCACCCAATCGACCACGCCACAGTCTCGGAAATTTCGCCCGAGGTGGTCTCAGCATCCGAAGCGTTCGCGAAGGAAAACCGTCAGGCGCTGCACGACCCCCGCACGCGCCTCATCGTCGGCGATGGCCGTTCGCACCTGCTGCTGTCCGCCGACAAATACGACGTGATCATCTCCGAGCCGTCGAACCCGTGGATGGCGGGGGTCTCGACGCTGTTTACGCACGAGTTCTTTCTTGCCGCGAGGAGTCGACTCGAGCCAGGCGGCATCCTCTGCCAGTGGGCACACACCTACAACATCAGCGACGAGGACCTCCGGTCGATTGTCGCCACCTTTCTCTCGGCGTTTCCAGACGGCAGCGCCTGGCTCGTGGGCGAAGGCGATCTGCTCCTGATTGGAGCAACGACGCCCATCCGCGCGCTCGAGGAAGGCGTGATGCGTAGCTGGCAGCGCCCGGGTGTTGCGGCGGACCTGGCGGGTACCCGTGTTCACGATCCGTTCAGCGTGCTTACGCTGTTTGTCGCCCGCGGTCGAGACCTGGAGCAGTACTCGGGACGTGCGCCGATCCAATCGGACGATGCGCTTTCCCTCGAGTTTTCCGCGCCGCGGGCGATTTACGGACGGTTCGAGCGTGGCAATGTCGATCGGCTTCGCGAAGTCGCGACACGCGCGGAGCAGCCGCCGGCTGTCCGTCGCGTCCGCGCGATGGCAACCGCGCTCGAATGGCGTCATCGCGCGCAGATGGAACTGGCGGCCGATGCGCCCGACCTTGCGTATCAGGATTTTGCACAGGCCCTTGCCGTCGCTCCCGACGATGTCGAGACACTCGACGGATTCGCGCGGGCGGCAGCCGCCGCGGGACGTCTCGTCGACGCTGAAATGTATCTGCGAACACGCGCGTCTGCCGGTGAATCCGTGGCGGTGTTCACCGAACTGTCCGCCGTCCTCGCCGCGCTCGGCCGGAACGCCGATGCCGCGCTCGCCGCGCAACATGCGGCTGGTCTCGATCCGTCCAACACCCGTGCACTCGAGCAGCTGATCTCAGTCCTCGCCGATGGAGGCAACGACGCCGCGCTGGAGCAACTGGGCAATCTGCTGAACCAGGCGGCGCCTGATGGTCCCCTGACGATACGGTGTGCGATGAGACTGGCGTACTTGCGCGGTGATTTCGCGCAGGCCGCACAACTCGCGGAGCGGCTCACCGCGGCCAAGCGAGGCGATGCGGACGAGGCGCGCACGCTCAACCTGCTCGGGAGCGCGTACGCGGCGCTAGACGATCGGGAGCGGGCGCGTAAGGCATTCCTGGCGTCGCTGCAGATCTCGCCGCGAGATCCCGCCGTACTGGTGAATCTCGGTATGACAGAGCTACGGTCGGCCAACGCGCCGGCCGCCGCCGAGCGGTTCTCGGAGGCGCTCTTTCTGTACCCGACGCTCGCACCGGCCCTCGACGGCCTCGCTCAGGCGTTCGAGCAACAGGGGCAGACCCGCCGCGCGGCAGCCGTCAGGGCGCTCATCGCGCCTCGGTGATTAGGAGTCGACGG
>DAIRVG010000159.1:0-4118 GCA_036802945.1 Vicinamibacterales bacterium | reverse complement strand
ATGTTCTTTTCCTGCCGGCGGTAGAGCGGCATGCTCATCTTCCAGGGACGCGTGAACACCTTCGGATCCTCGATCGTGACCTCGTAGTTCATATGATCCGGTCCGGTCGGCGTGTAGCGCTCGACCAGGTGCAGCGCATCGCTGTGGAAATTGCCCGCGCGATCGAACCAGGTCTCCTCGTTGAAATCGACGACGTCGACGACGAGGGTGTTGCCTTCCCAGTGGCCACGCGAATCGCCCATCCACCAGTCGATATGACCCTTGGGATGTTCTTTGTTCATGTACGCGTAGCGAATCGTGTGGACGTACTCGTAAAGAAAGGTCACCTGATCCCTGCTTTGCACGATCTGAAACGGGTACGGCATGTACGTGATGCGAGGAACGCCGGGCAGGTAACACTTGGTTTCGGGGTCGGCCGTCTTGCGGTTCTCGTAGTTCTGCTGCTTCTTCAGCAGCGCCGCGGGCGTGTACGGGATTTCGTTGCCCTCAACCACACCTTTGCCAGCGGGAACACCAAGCCCCGCGCCGTGGTCCTGAATATCCCATGCGGCGGTGTTGACGACTTGCCAGATGCCCTGGATGTTCGGCTGGCCGTCGGCGGTTTTCGGCGGCGCATACCCAGGGAGAGTTGCGGCCGGAGCCTGGCCCGCCTGGACCTCTGGCGCGGTGAGGAAGACGAGCGCCGCGATCGACGCGGCAATCATGAGCCCGATGAACCGGTGTGTCACCCGTAATTCTCCTTGGGGACGTGGCTTAGGCGATCTGTTGAGAAACGCCGCTAGCGTAGACGGGCGCATCAGCAGTGTCAAACACGGGCAGGCCAAACAAGCCGCAGTTTGCTTGACGAAACAAGATCCAAGGAGTAGGTTCAGCCGCAGTTCAGGCTCTCCGGCGTACGCTCGACCCCACAACGGCTTCTTCTCGACGACACCTGTCCCAGGTTGGCCTGTTTCGGCCATGTCATATGAAGGCTCAGGAGGACGCTATGTTGAGATTGTGTGAGGTATTCGTCTCACGACTGCGGATCTGTCAACTCCTCGTGCTACTGCTCGCGTTGGGCCTGGCCGCCACGGCTTCGGCCCAGGGCGAACGCGGCGTGATTACCGGAACGGTGGCCGATGCCCAGGGCGGCGTGCTCCCTGGCGTAGCGATCACGGTTCGCAACGTCGATACAGGCTTCACCCAGACGGACGTCACCGGCGCCAGCGGTCAGTACCGCTTCGGGGCGGTGCCGTTGGGCAGGTACGAGCTGAAAGCGGAGCTGGTGGGCTTCACGACCGCCACCGTGACGAACCTGACAATCTCCATCAACCGCGAGATCCAGCAGGACATTTCGATGAGCCTGAGCACGCTGACCGAATCGCTCGTCGTGACCGGGCAGGCACCCGTGGTCGAAGTCACCAAGAGCGAAGTCTCCTCGGTCATCACGCAGCAGCAGATCGAGATGCTTCCGGTGGCGAACCGGGCCGCGGTGACCCTCGCGCTGCTCCTGCCGGGCACGAGCCAGGACGGCACGCGGCCCCGGCGCAGCAACGCGCAGGTCGGCGCGGGCACGCTCCAGTTCACGAGCAACAGCCTGGCGGACGGCACCATGAACATGTCGACCAAGGCCGGCGAGCCGCGGCAGGACTTTCCGCAGACCGCCATCCAGGAATTCAAGGTGTTCACGAGCCAGCCGCCCGCCGAGTATGGCGGACGCGCCGGCGGCGTGATCAACATCGTGACAAAGAGCGGCACGAATATCTTCAGCGGCGAAGGCCATGAGTCCCTGCGCAACAAGGCGATGAACAAGGTCGACAAGTTCACGGCGGCCGCGGTCAAGGCAGGCCAGGGCACCGATCAGTACAACCGCAATCAGTTCGGCGCCGCACTCGGCGGCCCGGTGGTGATGAACCGTGTCCACTTCTTCGTTGCCGCTGAAGTCACCAAAGAAGACATGAGCTACCTGGTCAACACCGGCCAACCGCAGTTCTACGGGAAGTTCGAAGGCGTCTTCGACAACGGTCTCCCGAACAAGTTGTTCTTCGTCCGGAGCGACGCGCAGTTGACGGCCAAGCAGAGTGGATTTGTCCGCTGGGCGTGGCAGAAGGCGGAATTGATCTGTGAAGGCTGCGGTGGCAGATCGGCCAATAACGGCAACACGTTGATTCCGCGCGATGCGCTCGTCATGGGCCACACATGGGTACTCGGGCAGCGGTTCCTGAACGAGTTCCGCTTCAATTACGCCAAGCAGATCATGTACCAGGCCCCGAGCGGCGCTGATTACTACAAGAACCTCGACTTCGCGGCGGAGCGATTCGCCGGCGGCACCCCGACGTACGCCTTCCCGAGCTTCACGTGGGGCAACGATCTCGTCTTCATCACTGGACAGAAGATTCGGGAATGGCGGGACGACTTCTCGATCTCCGCGTCCTCACACAACATCAAGTTCGGCGTCGACGTCCAGAGCATGACGCTGCACGAGGACGCGCAAGGCAACCCCAGCGGCACGTGGAACTTCGTCAACGATCAGCCCTTCGACCCGACGAGCGCCGCGACACTGGCGACGCTGCGCGGGCCGATCAATACGTTCACGGCATCGTTCCCGGGCCTGATCAGGTTACAGCCGCATCACTATTACCAGCTCTACGTTCAGGACGAGTGGAAGGTCGGGAGCGGGGTCACGCTGAATCTCGGCCTGCGCTACGAGCTCGATACATTGATCTGGAACAAGGATCGCAAGAACGACGGGTCGTTCTATCCGCGCATCCTGCCGTTCGTAAATTTCCAGGACCGCGGCGACGGCAACAACGTGTCGCCGCGCCTCGGCTTTGCGTGGGACGTCCGCAATAACGGCAAGACCGTGGTGCGCGCCGGCTACGGCCGGCTCTTCAACACGATCATGAACGGCACGCCCGGAGCCGAGGAGACGACGCTTCGCCAGACCGCTATCAACATTGCGAACCCGACCTATCCCGATCCATATCAGGGACGATCGCCGGCCTCGTTTGCCTCAACGGCGCCGCCCAACATCAACATCGTCGACGACAATATGGTGAACCCGTGGGCGGACACGGTGAGCATCGGCGTTTCGCGACAGCTCGGCCCCGACTTGGCGATCAACGCCGACGTTGTCAATACGAAATCCAACGCGTTCAACGCCAGCGTGCAGATCAACACGCCTCGGCAGTCGTCCCCAGGCATCGCGGCCACGCCGGCCGTGCGGCCGCTTCCCGAGTGGGGCCGGATCAACCAGGTCCAGTCGATTGGTTGGCAGAAGTACCGCGCGCTGCTCGTGCGCCTCGAGAAGCGGTTCTCCCAGCGCTACCAGTACACCGTGTCGTATACGTTACAGAAGGTCGAAGACAACTCGTTCGGCGCCACGTCGACGGGCACGATCACCGACTTCTACAACCAGGCGTTCGATGCCGGTTACGGCAACGCCGATCGCCGCCACTCGATGGTGGCCAGCGGCGCGTACCTGCTGCCGGGAGACGTGACGTTGGGCATGGTGTGGACGCTGAGGAGCACGGCGCCGTTCAGCGCCAGGGCCGGCGTGGACCTGAACGGCGACGGAGCCAATACCGACTACGTCCCGGGAACGCACAAGGGCCAGGGCAACCGGGACCTGGATATCGGCCTGGTGAACGCGTGGCGTGCCTCGAGAGGGTTCGGGCCGATTGATCCATCGACGATCAGCAAGAACGACTACAACCGCGTGGACGCCCGGGTAAGCAAGGCTTTCACTCTGAGCGGCAGGCGCCGGATCGAGGCGATCGGCCAGATCTTCAATCTGTTCGGTCGCGACAATCTCGGGGGCATCGGCAGCAGCTTCCAGACCAACGCGCTGTCGCCTACGTTCGGTCAGCTCCTGACCGCGCAGAACCGGCAGCAGGCTGAAATCGCTGTCCGCGTGACGTTCTAGAACTTCTGGCACCTGAAGGGGGAAGGGATAGGGGATAGGGGATAGGGGTTAGGGGGAAGGGCTGTTTTAGGCCTTAGTCCCTAACCCCTACCCCTACCCCTAACCCCTAACCCCTACCCCCTACCCCCTACCCCTTCCCCCTCTCGTACCCCCTCTCGTAGCACACCTCCGTCCGTCAGGAACGCGGGGCGACGCGGGGCGTCGCAGGGCCACG
>DAIRVG010000158.1:8702-13654 GCA_036802945.1 Vicinamibacterales bacterium | reverse complement strand
ACGCAATCTGTACGTGAACCAGGGCGGCTGGGAGATGCTGGGTTACACGGAGGACGATTTTCTGAAGATGGGCGACACGTTTCTCGAAACGACCCTTCACCCGGAGGATCTGGCGAGACTCCCGGCATTGGCCCAAGAGTATGCCAGAGCCACCGACGGCGAGGTGTTCACGCACCTGTTTCGCATGAGGCATAAGAGCGGAGGTTGGCGTTGGGTGCACCGGAACGTCACGGTCTTCGCCTGGACTCCGGATGGTCGCCCTCAACAATTGGTTGGCACATCAATCGACGTCACGGAGATGAGGACCGCAGAGGAAGAATTGCGGAAGCTCCCAGCCCGATTGCTCAATGCACAGGACCAGGAACGCCGCCGGATCGCGCGTGAGCTGCATGACACGACAGCACAGAACATCACTGCGATAAGCGTGAATCTGGCGCGTCTGGAGCAGGAGGGGATACTTCCTTCGGCCACACAGATTCTTGCAGACTGCCAGGCTCTGTGCGATGCGAGCCTACGGGAGATCCGCACGCTTTCCTATCTGCTCCATCCTCCGATGCTCGACGAGGTCGGCCTCGTGTCAGCCGTGCGTTGGTTCGTCGGCGGACTCGAAACACGAAGCGGCCTGCGCGTCACTCTGGAAGCTCCACCCGCAATGGAGCGCTTGCCCGCGGCGCTGGAACGAGATCTCTTTCTCGTCGTTCAAGAGGCGCTTCTTAATGTCGTCCGTCATTCAGGCAGTGACACAGCCGAAGTTCGCCTCGAACGTCAGGCCACGCAAGTCATTCTTCAGATTCGAGACAACGGCCGTGGAATGCCCCGCGCGCCGTCGCCGGAACAACCCGGTGGCTTCGCCTTCGTCGGAGTGGGCATCCCCAGTATGCGCGAGCGGCTTCGACAGAACGGCGGCGGGCTGGAAATCCTGTCGAACCACCAAGGCACGACAATCATCGCCACGGTGCCTCTTCAGGCGGAGAAGACGGATCCGCGGGACGGTCGCTGACGGGTAGTCATCGCGCGTGGCTTCCGAGGTCAGAGGTGCGCCAGATGTTTTCGACACTTGGATTGTTGGGGACGCGCGAGGGTCTTAACGCGCCGTTCCGGGTTTTCCTGGGACATCAAGTGTTCGCCCCAAGAGGTTGCCGTTGAAATATCGTGTCCTGGTGGTGGAAGACCACGACTGGTGGCGTCGCTATATCTCCTCAGCGCTCGCACGGGCTTCTCAATGGGAGGTCGTCGGTGTGGTCGCCGATGGGATCGAAGCCGTTGAGAAGGCTCGAGATCTGAAGCCGGATGTGATTCTTCTGGATGTCGGGCTGCCGAGCCTGGACGGTATCCAGGCCGCTCGGCGAATCCTCGCACACGATCCGAGTTCACGAATCCTGTTCGTGACCGAGCAGCAGTCCCTGGACATCGCCGACGTCGCCGTGGCCACCGGTGCGCGCGGTTACGTCGTCAAATCGGACGCTGAACGTGAATTGCTGCCTGCGATGAACGCCGTTGTCGAAGGCGAACGTTTCATCAGTGCGAAATTGGCGGGCCGTCCCTTCGAGACGACGAACGATGGGCGGGTCGCGCGGGAGAACCGGTTCCACGAAGCCGGGTTCTATGCGGACGAATCAATGCTCCTCGATGACTACGTGGCGTTTGCCGAATCCGCGCTGAATGCCGGGAACGGTTTCGTCATGGTGGTGACCAGTTCACGACGTGATGCGATTTATCAGCGACTGCAGGCGCGCGGCATCGACATCGAGCGCCTCATTAAGGAGAGGAGATGTCTGTGGCGGGATGTGCCAGCCGCGTTGTCGAGCCTCCTCGTCGACGGTCGGATTGACGAAGCACGATTTTGGAAGGCGGCGAGCGCTCTCATCATGGAAGCGGCGAGAGGTTCGAATCGGGTCTCGGCTCGTGTCTCCATCTGCGGGGATGGCGCGGCGACATTGCTTCAGGAAGGCCCGGCGGAAGTCGCCATTCGGTTCGAGCAGCTGTGGGACGACGTGGCCAGAACATACAACGTCGACATCTTCTGCCCACATTCGGCTCATGGCCTTCGGTGCGACGACGAGAGCCCGGTCTTCCGCGACCTCTGCGCCGCCCACTCGGCCGTTCACTTGCGATAACCGAAGGTTGGTGGCCAAGCTAGGATCCCTTGTTGTAGACGAGATCGCGCGTTGCCGAATCGGCGCCGCCTGGTGTCTGGGCGGCTCGCTGCGACTTCAGCACGTTGCCCTCGAGTACCCATACTTCGCGCACGTTGTTGAGGCCGTGGATCGTGCGGAGCACCAGCCGCGCCCCGTCCCAGTTTGCGATCCGCTTGTAGTTGTACGCCGGCCTCGAATCCTCCGCATCGGGCACCTGATTCATCGTGCCGTCCAGCGTGAAGACGGCGCTCGTCGGGCGACCGTTGCGAGCGGCGTTTCCGCCTGACCCCTGCGCGCTGTCAGACTCGTACTTCATGGCGATCGAGATCTGATTGGCGTTCTGCGTGATCGTCATCGCGACAGGTGGCTCCGCCACGCCGTTTCCCATTCCTCCGCTCGCCGCCATCTGACTCTTCGACTTCTCAAAATTCCACGTTCCGGCAAAGTTGGGAATCGGCGTGTTTGAATTTGGCTTTGCGGTCGCAACGGCGTTGGGCGATGCCAGATGGACCGTGCTGATGCGCGTGACCGGCGTTTTCGGCGCAAGCTCCCGACCAAAGAACAGATCGTGCGGGTTCGCGTTCGGCTTCGGCACGAACTTCTGCGTCCGTCCGCCAAACACTTCGGCGCCGTACAGGTTCCCCTCCGAGTCGGCCGAGATCTGATGCACGCCCCACGTGGCGCCGGGATACGTGCCATAGCGGCCGAAGATGGTTTCAATGTGTCCGCGCAGGTCGAACTTTACGAATTGCTCATGGTCGCCGTCGTAGCACCAGAGATGCTGATCGCGACTCATTGACAGTGAATGACAGTATCCACTGGGCCACTTGTCGAGAAAGACGCCGTTCTCGTCGAAAACCTGAATCCTGCGATTGAAGCGGTCGGACACGTACACGCGTCGGTCGTCGCCAACGGCGATCCCGTGCGGCACCGTGAACTCGCCGTCGCCTTTCCCCGGCTGCATTGACCCCCACCACAGTAGCGGCTTGCCATCCTTGTTGAACTTGACCACACGGCTGTTCGCGTACCCGTCGCTCACAAAGAAGGTGCCGTCTGGCAGCCAGTCGATCATCGTCGGCCGGTTGAAATGCTGCAGATCGTCGTTGGGACCGAACACCCCCATTTCACCAAGGGTAAAGACTTTTGTCTTGCCGTCGTTCGTGAACTTGTGGATGACATGATTCATGTCATCCACAATCCAGACGTGCCGCTCCGGGTCGTACGGCTGGACGTACACCTGATGTGGTCCGCGGCCGCCTTCGAACAGGGAGTCCCACTGCTTCCACGATTCGATCAGGTTTCCTTGTCGATCGACGACGAGGATGGTATTGCGGAACACCGGGACTTCGCCCGTTGCGCCTCCGCGATTCAACGCCCCCCAGTTGCCCGGGAAATTGGGTCCTAGCTTCAGATCTTTGGGAAGCTCGATTTCGCCGCGACTCACGAGGAAGACGCGGTCAGCCGACTCGGGAAAGACGCCTCCCTGCGAGCCCCAGATGTATCCGGGGGCCGGCCATGTCTTTTTCGGCCAATTCGGATCGACCTCGTAAGGGCCGCTGATGTCGAAGCCGCCCCGTTGCTCGACGAAGCCGCCTTGGGGTTGGCCGCCAGCGCCTCGTTGATTCCTGTCCTGGGGGAGTCGGGAGGCCTGCAGCAGCGAGACAGGCGACGAGAAGAATGCCACGACCCCAATCGAGACGAGAAGCGACGCGATCGTCGTACGCATTCGAACCTCCGTTGAAGATGGCGGGCTATTGTGGTTGAGAGCGCGGAGCGAGTCAACGTAGGTTGTGCGTCGGACAGAGCTGCTGGTGATCACCGAGCTTCCAAGCCGGGGGTCCCGCGTTCAGCGATGGGACGGTCTCGGGATGCGTGGAAACCGTACTCGTGACTACTCTCGAGATCAGCGCGAAAGGCGCCGAAATCCTCCTGCACCAGAATTCGCGCGTTTCGATCGCGAAGAAACTTCTCGGCGAAGCTTCGAGTCCGTTCGTGTTTTAAGGCGTTCGCAAATTAAAGGGCGTTGACGTCGATCCCGCAGACAGTACCGCTGTCGTTCTCATCCCCGATTGCGTCGATGATCGAGGTGACACTCACCTGACAACTTCCCGCACTACCGTCCTGTTCCACCCACGTAATGCCACCTCCGAATTGAAATGTGCCACTGCCATCTGTGTTTACAGTCGCCGTCAGCGTGAGAGCTGGATCGCCGTTGACCACTAGGCCGTTGTCGAATTGGCAATCGGTTAAGGTCTCGCTACTATCGAGAAGCAGCTGGCCGACGCCAGCACTGTCAATGCTCCCGCTCCAGTTCCCGTGAACTTCAACTCGACCGCCGAGATCACAGCTGTCTGCCGTGTCGATGGGGCAGAGAATCTGGCCACTGGATCCGATCGGGCAGTCCATCAGCGCTTGAACGACAGCGTCCGCCAGGTTCGCTGCCGTTACTTGCACAAGCTCGGCGGCCTGGTCTGCGTCCAGCGCTTTTTTCGTGACGCCTCCCGACGATCCGAAACGAAACGTCGAACGTCGCGCTCGATTCATGATCCGAGGAAGGTGCACTGAACCTGCGGAGAAACCGGCGTCAGCGGCGGTGGGCGTGGGCGTCAACGGGTTGCTTCCGCCACTTCCTGCGCCGGGGCTCATGTCCCCGCACGCGGTCGTGACGCACACGATCAGCAGCAAGGAGGCGAGCCGAGTGGTGGCACGTAGCAATGCACCTCTTGGGATCGCCTCCATGCGGCCTCCTGGCGAGAACGAGTTGTCCGGGATTTATCTATCTACGAGAGGTCCCCCCTTATACCACCTGTCCAC
>DAIRVG010000158.1:0-8602 GCA_036802945.1 Vicinamibacterales bacterium | reverse complement strand
TGCTGTCTCCTCAGATTGACGACGCGAGGACCTTTTACCTACAGTTTCAAGCGACGAGGTATGTGATGACACGGTACGCTCTGATCCTCTCCTTCCTGGTATGGGGTCTCGCGACGAGCCAATCGGTCTTGGCACATCATTCCGAGGTGGCTGAATACGATCCCGAAAAGCCGGTGAAGGTCACGGGCACGATCTCGAAAGTGGAATGGCAGAATCCGCACGTCTGGTTCTACGTCGACGTGAAGGATGAGCAGGGCAAGGTCACCACTTGGGGATTCTCCACGGCTCCTCCGGGTGCGCTGCTCCGACGAGGCGTCACCAAGGACGCGCTGAAGATCGGGGCGGTGGTGAATGTCCAGGGCTCGCGCGCGCGCGATGGCTCGAGCAACGCGTCGGGGCGGAGCGTGACATTCGCCGATGGCAGGAACGTGTTGATGGCCGGGGAAGATGCACGATGAACAGCAAGTGGATGGTTTCGGCGTGTCTCGCCGCCGGCGTGATGCTGGCAGCGACCACCGCGTTACACAGCCAGGATGGTCCCCGCACACCGGACGGCAAACCCGACTTCTCGGGTATCTATACCGCGCCGTCGACGGTCAACGCGAAAGGACCACGAGGCAACCTCATTTTCAATGCCGACAAGATGGCCCCGGTCAAACCCGGCGCCGAAAGTCTGCTCTATGAGCCGCGCACGGGCGATGCGCGTCACGACGAGCCGCGAGCGGTATGCATGCCGTCGGGGTTTCCGTCGGGGATGCTGTACATCCTCCCCATTCAGATCGTGCAAAACTCCAAGTACATCGTGATCATTCCCGAGCTCCAGCGGGCCGCCCGTATCATCCCCCTCGACGGCCGTCCGCATCGGGAGGGCATCGAGCCGACGTACTACGGTGATTCCGTCGGACGATGGGAAGGGGACACGCTCGTCATCGATACGATCAACTTCAAGCGCTGGATTCTGGACGACTATCACTACACCGATCGCACGAAGAGCCGCTGGCACAGCGACGCGCTTCACACCACCGAACACCTGCGGCGCGAAGGCAACAAGCTGCAGTACCGCATCACCATCGACGATCCAAAGATCTTCACCCGTCCGTTCTCGCAGGACTTCGAGCTGACGCTTCGCCCGGACTGGGACAAGCTGGGGCTGCTGGAATATGTCTGCGAGGAGAACAACCGGTGTTCCGGGGGGAACTGCAAGGCAGACCCTCAATAGCGCACGCCGGCGGCTCCGCTCCCGCGAGGACTGACGGCGAACGGGCAGCGGCTCCGCTCTCCGTGCATCTCGATGCCGGTTCTCAGAGCTACAAGGTGCACGTGTTCGGCGTTTGACTCCGTTTGGAGATGTAAAGCACGGGGACGTCGATCGCCACGTCGCGATCCTTGCGCGCCGCCAACACCGAGCTATGCTAAGCTCCCGCGCGACACAGCGCGCGGTGCCTGGTTATCGAACCGGCGTGTCATGCGCGGCACATGCTGATCCGGTGAAGCGACAAACTGATGGGCATTCCACTAGTACGGATGATTGCGACCGTTGGCAGTCTCACGGGCGTCCTGACGATGCCCGGTTGCGCACGCAGTTCCGTCGCCGCCTCGATCTCCGGAGCCGAGTTGTTCGAAGCGTGCGTTCCCTGCCACGGTGCCGCCGGCGAGGGTTCAACGGCCCTCGGTGCGCCGGCGATCGCGGGCCTCCCCGCCTGGTACGTCTCGGCCCAGCTCGAGCGGTTCCAGACGGGAGTTCGAGGTCAACACGCCGACGATGTCGAAGGCCTTCGGATGCAGGCGATGTCTCGACAGCTGCGCTCCGAGACGGAGACGAGGGCAGTGGCGAGGCACGTCGCATCGCTGCCCCGCGTCACCCACACCGCGGCCATCGGTGGTGGCGACGCTGCCGCGGGGCAGAGGGCGTACCTCCTCTGCGCTTCGTGCCACGGCGTCACCGGGACGGGGTTCGAGGATGGCAGCGTCCCCCCGCTGGCCGGCATGGACGACTGGTACGTGGCTGCCCAAATCCGGAAGTTCAAGAACGGCGTGCGCGGCACGATGCCCGGCGACGCGTTCGGGCCGGTGATGCGGGCCGTTGCGGCACCTTTGTCGGCCGAGGACGTCAACCAGGTCGCGGCCTACGTGCATGCCCTGTCCAGGTGAGCGAGATACTCTCCGATGACGCACCCTGACCCCCAGCCGGATCCCGTCTTCATTGGGCGCCGAGTGTTCCTGATTACGGTCGCGAGCGCGATCGCCTTCGCTCTGGCGGCCTACCTGCTGGTTTCATGAGGGAGCGCTCATGATTTCCTGGTACGTCACGCAGGCCTCGTCTTATGCAGCCGACGTCGACGACCTCTTCCTGCTGATCGCTCTCATTGTCGGCGCCTTCTTCCTGGCCGCCGAGTTCGTCCTGGTCTGGCTCATCTTCAGGTTCCGCGCGCGTCCCGGCGTGAAGGCTCGATATATCACCGGCGAGAAGGCGAGCGAGACGAGGTGGGTGAACTATCCGCACTATCTTGTCCTGGTCTTCGACATCATCATCGTCGCGGCGGCGCTTCGGGTGTGGTCCGACGTCAAGATCGATCTCCCGCCCGCCGAGGAGCGCGTCCGTATCGTCGCGCAGCAGTGGGCGTGGACCTTCGTCCACGCGGGACCAGACGGCCAGCTCGACACCGCCGACGACATTCGCACCGTGAATGACCTGAACCTGCAGGTCAATCGCCTCTATCACTACGAGCTGCATTCGAAGGACACGCTGCACAGCTTTTCCGTGCCCGCATTTCGCCTCAAACAGGACGCGGTGCCCGGGCGTGTGATCGTGGGGTGGTTCCGGCCCACGGTCACTGGGGAGTTCGATATCCAGTGCGCCGAGATCTGTGGGATCGGACACGGGCTGATGGCGGCGCGTGTACGGATTCGGTCGGCGGCCGCACAGGCAGCATGGATGGAGGACGCGCCGCGGATGCGGCCGCTTGCCTCCGTGACGCCTGCCGTGGCGGCCACGGGTGCGCACGCGTCGCTCGCCGCGCGGGCGGCCACCCCTGAGGTATCGGCGGGGCAGCAGGGGGGCGACCGATGAGCGGGCTCGCGGCGCAGCCCAGCCACCACGACAGGGGCTTTGTCCAGACGTATCTGTGGTCGACGGACCACAAGGTCATCGCCATGCAGTACCTGTTCACCGGGATGCTCATGGCGCTCATCGGCGGCTTCGCCGTCTACGTGTTCCGGATGCAGCTGGCCTTTCCCGGTCAGTCGGTGCCGCTCTTTGGGCGGGTGTCGGCCGGGCAGTACAACTCTCTCGTGACGATGCACGGCACCATCATGATCTTCTGGGTCGCCATGCCGGTGCTCCTCGCCGCGTTCGGGAATTTTCTGATCCCACTCATGCTCGGCTGCGACGACATGGTGTTCCCGAAGGTGAATCGCCTGTCGTATCAGATCTTCCTGCTCAGCGCGGTCGTGCTCGTGGCGTCGTTTTTCGTTCCGGGCGGCGCGTTCGGTGGCGCATGGACGGCCTACCCTCCGCTGTCGGCCAAGGCCGCGTACAACCTGACGCGATACGGCGCCACGTTCTGGGTCGTCGCCATCGCGCTCGAATTCACGGCGTTCTTGCTTGGCGGCATCAATTTCGTGACGACCGCGATGAATTCGCGGGCACCAGGCATGCGGATGTTCGACGTGCCGATTGTCATTTGGATGATCGTGATCGCGAGCATCCTCTTCATGGCATCGGTCGGTCCACTCATCGCCGGCGCGGTCATGCTCCTGTTCGACCAGGTGCTCGGCACGGGATTCTACGACCCAGCGACCGGCGGCGACCCGATCCTCTGGCAGCACCTCTTCTGGTTCTTCGGCCACCCGGAGGTCTACGTCGTGTTGCTCCCGGCGATGGGCGTCGTCGCCGAGGTCATCGCGGTGTTCTCGCGCAAGAAACTGTTTGGCTACCGGACCATCGTGTACACGGCCGTCGCTACGGG
Organism: Vicinamibacterales bacterium; assembly: GCA_036802945.1. Lineage (GTDB taxonomy): Bacteria > Acidobacteriota > Vicinamibacteria > Vicinamibacterales > UBA2999 > Gp6-AA40. The sequence continues at coordinate 4,634 of DAIRVG010000158.1, read as the reverse complement.
TGTGATCAGTTTCTTCGTGTGGGCGCATCACCAGTTCGTCGCCGGCATCGATCCCCGGATGGCAAGTCTGTTCACCATCACGACGCTCATCATCTCGGTCCCCATCGCCGAAATGGTCTTCGTCTACATCGCCACCCTGTATGGCGGATCCATCACGCTGGCGACGCCGATGCTCTGGGCGCTGTCGTTTGTGGCCGAGTTTCTGCTCGGAGGCGTCACCGGCATCTTCCTCGGCGCGGCGGGGTCGGATATCTACCTGCACGACACGTACTTCGTGCTCGCCCACTTCCACTACACGTTCTTTCCGATTGCCATCATCGGTGCGTTTGCCGGCATCACCTTCTGGTTCCCGAAGATGTTCGGCCGGATGATGGACGAGCGGCTCGGGAAGATTCACTTCTGGGGCACGATCATCGCGTTCAACGTCATCTTCATTCCGCTGTTCATCACCGGGGCTGCAGGCGATCACCGCCGCATCTTCGACTACTCGGGCTTCCCCGATCTGGCCACGCCGGGCCTTCAGCACATGAGGACCACCGCCACCATGGGACTGCTCTCCCTGCTGGCATTTCAGCCCGTGTTCTTCTTCAACTTCTTCCGCAGCATGGTCTGGGGCCCGATCGCCAGCGCGAACCCGTGGCGCGCGAACACGCTCGAGTGGGCGGCCCCGTCGCCGCCGCCCCACGGCAACTTCGCGGAACTGCCGGAGGTCTACCGTGGTCCGTACGAGTACAGCACCGAGGATCGGGAGGAAGACTTCTGGCCGCAGCATGTGCCCGACGATTCGCCGGCCCCGGCGGCCAGTGCCGGCGGCGGGTGGTAGGCGTTGTCGCACCCACAGGAGCGATCAGTGACTTCACGGCCCATCGCAACGACGCGCAGCGTGATGGATGTGCCTACCGGCCGGCTGGCCATGTGGTGGGTGCTGGCGTCGGAAACCGTGATCTTCGGCGGCCTCCTCGGCTCCTACGTCATGATGCGGTTGCGCCATGGCGCCTGGGCCGACCAGGCGGCGAACACCAACACGTGGACGGGCGCGTTCAACACGCTGGTGCTGCTGACCTCGAGCCTGTCTGCCGTCCTGGCGCACCAAGCCGCCGAGCGAGGAGACGGCCTGAAGGCGGCCCGCCTGCTGCGCTGCACGATTCTCGGCGGCGGCGTGTTTCTGATGGTCAAGGCCTTCGAGTGGACTCATGAAATCACGGAGGGCTTCACCATTACCTCGGGCCTGTTCTGGTCCTTCTACTACACGGCGGCCGGCCTTCATGCCGCACACGTCGTTGCCGGCATGGTCATCATGTTCATCGTGTCGCTGACGGCCGCGCGCAACGAGGAGCTCCATCGCGTCGAGAACGTGGGTATCTACTGGCATTTCGTCGACGTCGTCTGGATCTTCCTGTTCCCTCTTCTCTACATCGCCAAGTGACCGCCATGGCCGAGCGCGCACACACCGACGCACCCCACCACGACGAGACGAGCTACGTCGCGATCTGGGGTGTTCTCTGCGCCCTGCTGGGTGTCAGCGTCCTCGGGCCCATGGCCGGTGTCCGACTCCTCACCCTGATCACGGCCTTTGGCATCGCCATCGTAAAGGCGTACATGGTGTGCAGGTACTTCATGCACCTGAACATCGAGAAGAAGTGGGTGGCCTATATCCTCGGCTTCATGCTTGCGATCATGCTGGTATTTTTCGGGGGAGTGGCCCCGGACGTGTTGAGGCCTGAGGGGCTGCGATGGCAGAAGACGTACGTGGAACCCGCCACGGCGGGTGGCGAACGCTGACATGACGGTGATCCCACTGACCACGGTCGAGCAGACCGTGCGCGTCGGTCGCCCGGGCGCCCGGCGCGAGGTGGTCCCGAGCGGCCTCCTCGGCATGGTGATCTTCGTCGGCACGGAGGTCATGTTCTTTGCCGGGCTGATCAGCGCGTTCACGATTTCGAAGGCGGGCGCTCCAAGGGATGCGTGGAACCTGCCCGCCGGCCAGGTGCTGCCGCTGGCGTCGACGGCCGTGAACACCGTTGCGCTCTTCGCCAGCGCCGCGCTTCTCTGGGTCGCCGGACGCCAGTACCGGGCACGTTCCCCGGCCGCCGTGCAGACCCTGCTCGCGGCCACCTCCTTGGGAGCGCTGTTCGTGATGCTCCAGGGGAGGGAATGGGTGGGCCTGATCGGCCATGGCGTGACGCTGCGGTCGAGCGCGCTCGGGGCGTTCTTCTACGTCATTGTCGGGACCCACGCGCTGCACGCCGTGGCGGCGCTCGCTGGCCTCGGAGTAGCCTGGTGGAGGCTGCGCGCCGGCCGACTGTCGTACGGATTCTTCCTTGGTGCACAGACGTTCTGGTATTTCGTTGTTCTCATCTGGCCGGTGATCTATGCGCGAGTCTATTTCTAACGAGGCTCCGCCTCAGACCCTCGAGCATGTGTGGTTTGGCTCCGCCTCGCTAGGCACAGTGTTGGTTTTGCCCCGCCTCCAGCGGGGCGTAGACGTCTTGAAGGCCGTCGGAAAAAACTTGACTCAATCGCAAGGAATTCCGGCCTTCAAGGCGTCTAGGCGAATCGTCTCCATCACCGCAAGCCTGCTGACCGCTGCGCCTGGTTCAGCGCTGGCCTGTCCCGTGTGCGCCCTTGTTGGCACCGGCAACAACACATGGGCCTATCAAGCCATGAGCGCGATGCTCACCCTCCTGCCGCTCGCGATGGTTGGAGCAACCGTGTGGTGGCTGACGCGGCTTGTGGCGCGCGCTGACACGGAGCGTCGGCCGGGAGTAGAAGTCGCTTCCGACTCCCTCGTACAAGGCACGAGCCCGACCAGGCGCGGGTCCGCGCCCGGCGGGCTCGTGTCGGTGACTCGGCGGGCTAGCGCTGAGTGAGGGTCAGATTCGCCGGGGCCGGGCTGTCGACAGGTAGCGACGCCAAGTACGCCGTGATGTCGATGATGTCCTCCGCAGTCAATTTCTCGACGGCCTTCTTCATCAGTGGCAGCACCGGGTACGAGCCAGCACGCATCCCCTGCTGGATGTCGAAGATCTCGCGCGCGAGGTAGCTTGGAGACCTGCCGGCAAGTGGCGGAATGTCCGGCGCCATGCCCCTGAGGTCCTGCCCGTGGCACGTGGTGCATGCCGTGGCTCTCCCGAGGACAATCTGATTGTTCACGATCGATGAGCCGCCGGTCGTGACCAGGTTCCTGCCTCGCGCGATCGCGCCAACAGGCACGTAGGCGATCCAGGTCCCACGCGAATTTCTCAGGACCTGATTCACCTCGACATCGGTCGGCACCTCGATGATGCGGTTGCCGATCGGCTCGGTCAGCTTCTTTGCCGTGGGGATGAACAGCTCACCCTGGATGCGGGTGGCCGGCGCCAGGTCGGTCTCGATAACCGTCACGTGCGGACGCCACGTGACTGCGGAGAAGTAATCGGCCGCCTGCTTCATCTCCTCGTCGGTCATCGCTTTCGCGAGCATGACCATCGTGTTCGAGTTCCCTTTTCCAGGCTCCACGCTGTGCCGGAGGCCGTTTCTGAAATCATTCAGCTGGCGAAGGATGTACTTCGCCGACAGCCCGGCGGGCGATGAGTTTTCCGGGCGACCGCTTCCGTCGGAGAGGTGGCATGTCGCACAGGGCCTGCCGGTGCTGCCGAGGGCCGCCGGGCCAGCCTTGATGATGCCAGGCATGGGATTGGGGTGATCGTCGGGGAACCAATCCACCACGTTCCCACGTATCTCCAGCCTGGTGAACGTCAGCGAGCTACCCTCGACGCGCCGTTTGCGCGCGGCCTCCGCCGGCGGGATCGGCGCGGCGGGCGGGGCACCGGGTGCGCCCTGCACTGCCTGCGGGTCGGCAGGATTCGGTCTCTCGGCTACACCGTATGCCCAGAGCGGCATTTGCGAGTAGTCAATCTTGGAACGATCGACGGGGGATACAGTCCAAATGGGGGATGCGTTCGGAGCCTGTGCCGACACAATGACCGCGAGACCCCACAGACCGAATATTGTTATGAAAATCGGTTTTCTCATCGTCTAAGCCTTCGAGACAACACAACAGGGACTCGACGACCAGGATGCTGACGCTGCGCCTCGGCGTGCTCGAGGACCGCCGGGTGATGGCGTCGACACTTTTTACAGCTTTTGGGCACTGAACTCAATAGGAGTGATTCCGAAAGGGCCAGGAAAACCCCAGGAGCCAGAAAGCGCGCGTGGGTGCTTTGGATCGACGTGCGGCAATACGTCAAATACCTCGTCCAGATGGCGGAGGAAAATCCCACCTGGGGCAATGCCGCCTGGCAAGCAGGAACTTTCGTACCACCACTCACCCCTCTCACTCTAGCCAATCGGACGATCGGAGTTCGATCTCGAGAATTTTCTCAGGCGACACCGCCGCTAACTTTGCACTTTCTGGCGCCATGATTCGATTTCGTTCGTGACATCCAGGCTGGTCGCCATTTGTGCATTGCCTCCGCCGCCTGCACCTTTTTCGTAGGGCACCGTCCGAACCGTGTCGGCTTCATGGCGCGAGACGCTCACACACACTGCGATGCGGGTTGGGCCAGCCGACGATGCGTCGTGACCGATCTCGCGGTATGCGGGCACTCTGTCTGGACCGCCCTGATTTCGGGAGTTTTCTCAGCGCCGGAGGG
>DAIRVG010000157.1:0-13746 GCA_036802945.1 Vicinamibacterales bacterium | reverse complement strand
GACCGCTCTGGGCAAGCCCTGTGGACACGAACACGAGCAGAGCGACGACGATCGCGAGCCGCCTCACGGGATCCTCCTGTTCTGAATTAACGCGCGAGCGGCATGCATCGTACACCCGGCACCCGGGCTCGACAACGGCGGCCCAGGTGGCTTGCCTCGCTTCCTAATACGGGCCATAGAGACTCAGAGACACAAAGCTAATTGGGTCTTCTCTGTGCCTCTGTGCCTCTGTGCCTCTGTGTCTCTGTGGCTCGTGACAGCGGCACGCACCAGCTACTCGACGCGGCGAAGGATGAAGCACTTCAGGTAGTACGTCTCTGGAACGCCGACCAGCACCGGGTGATCGCGGCCCTGGATGCGCTTTTCCACGATAGCGACCGGCGTGTGGCTGTCGATTGACGCCTGGTGAATCACCTCGGCAAACATCTCCTCGTTCACGTTGTACGAGCAGCTGCACGTGATCAGGTACCCGCCGGGGTTGAGCAGGCGCATCGCGCGGAGGTTGATCTCCTTGTACCCGGCCATCGCGTTCGGAATCGACGCCTTGTTCTTCGCGAAGGCCGGTGGGTCGAGCACGATCGTGTCGTAGCGCGCTCCTGACCGTTCGAGCCGGCGCAGTTCGTCGAACACATTGACCTCGCGTGCCTGCAGGTGCGGCACGCCGTTGCGAATCGCGTTCGCTCGAACCCGTTCCACCGCGTCAGCCGAGATGTCGAGCGCTTCGGCCTCAGGACATTTGCGCGCGAGTCGCAGCGCGAATCCGCCGGTGTAACTGAAACAATCGAGCAGCCGCCCGTGCGCATAACGCTCGGCGGCCTCGCGGTTCTCGCGCTGATCCAGAAACAGCCCCGTCTTCTGCCCCTTGCGCATATCGACGTCGTACTCGATCGGCCCTTCGCGCACCATGACCGATTCCGGCACATCGCCATGCAGCACCGCAATCGATTGCTCGAGCCCCTCGAGCGCCCGCACTTTCGGATCGTTCCGCGCCAGGATGCCGGCCGGCTTCAGCAGATCGACAAGCATTGAGGTGAGTGCCGGCAACAGGCGATCCGTGCCCTGCGACAGCGCCTGCACGGCGAGGTAGTCACCATACCGATCGACGATCAGTGACGGCAGCAGGTCCGCTTCGCCGTGCACGACGCGATAGGCGCTCGCATCCAGTCCAAGCGATTCGCGCACGCGAATCGCCGCCTCGATCCGCGTCCGAAACAACGACTCGTCTGCCACGTTCTCGCCGACGGTCAGTACCCTGAGCGAAATCTGCGATTGATCGCTGAACAGCGCGCTGCCGATTCTGCGACGCCGTGGACCAATCACCTCGACGATGTCGCCGCCGCCGGCGTGCACGTCGACGACATCGGAGCGATAGATCCACGGGTGCCCGGAGCGGACGCGCTCTTCACCTCGCGCGGAGATTACGACAGCCCGACGTTGAGTGGTTGGCATTGGGTTTAATCGATACTTCGTGTCCTTCGAATCTTCGTGGTTTTGGTTTGAGCATTGGGCTTTGAGCATTGAGCCTTGGGCATTGAATAGTACAATCACTCGCTATGCCCGCCTCTGCTTCATCGCTTTCATCGATGCAACGCTTGCTTGCCGACACCGACGCGGAGATCGCGAACGCGATCAAAAACGAAGTTCGCCGTCAGGCAGAGGGCCTGGAGCTGATTGCTTCTGAAAACTTCGTCAGCGCCGCGGTGCTCGAGGCCGCGGGCTCGGTCATGACGAACAAGTACGCCGAGGGCTATCCGGGGAAGCGATATTACGGCGGATGCGAGTTCGTCGACGTGGCCGAATCGCTGGCCATCTCGCGTGCGAAGCAGCTCTTTGGCGCGGACCACGTGAACGTCCAGCCGCACTCGGGCGCGCAAGCGAACATGGCGGTCTACTTCACGCTGCTCAAACCGGGCGAGACGGTGCTCGGCATGAACCTCGCCCACGGCGGTCACCTCACGCACGGTCATCCGCTGAACTTCTCCGGGAAGCTCTACACGATCGTGCCCTATGGCGTCCGCCGTGACGACGAGCGGATCGACTACGAGGAACTGGAGAAGCTCGCCCACGAACACAAGCCGAAGATGATCATGGTCGGCGCGAGCGCCTATCCGCGCATCATCGACTTCCCGCGCATCAGCGCGGTGGCGAAAGCGGTTGGCGCGCCGATGGTCGTTGACATGGCGCACATCGCGGGGCTCGTCGCCGGCGGCGTCCATCCGAGCCCGGTTCCTCACGCCGACTTCGTGACGTCGACGACGCACAAGACGCTGCGCGGGCCGCGCGCCGGGTTGGTCCTGTGCCGGGAGCAGTACGCGAAGGATCTCGATCGCGCGGTCTTCCCCGGCGTCCAGGGCGGTCCGCTGATGCACATCGTTGCGGCCAAAGCCGTCTGCTTCAAGGAGGCGTTGGAGCCGTCGTTTGCGGGGTATCAGCGCCAGGTCGCGGCAAATGCGGCGCGCCTTGCGGCGTCGCTCACGGGCCATGGGTTCCGCCTGGTGAGCGGTGGCACCGACAATCACCTGATGCTGGTGGACGTCTTCTCGAAGGGCCTCACCGGAAAGGTCGCGGAAGCCGCCCTCGGCAAGGCCGGAATCACGGTCAACAAGAACGCGATCCCGTTCGACCAGAACCCTCCCATGGTGGCCAGCGGTATCCGCATCGGAACGCCAGCGATCACGACGCGCGGCATGCGCGAGGCGGAGATGGATCAGGTCGGCGATCTCATCGCACGCGTGCTGTCGACGCCCGACGACGATCGCGCGCTCGGCATGGTGAAAGACGAGGTCGAGCGACTGTGCCGGAACTTCCCGCTGTATCCAGAACTACAACGCTGAACGAGGCAGTTGCCGCCGCTTTTTCCGATGACGGCGCGCTGGCCCGCGCCGTCGATGGCTACGAGGTCCGCGAGGGTCAGCGCCAGATGGCGTCTGCCGTGGCCGACTGCATCGAGCACGGCGGGACGCTTGTCGCCGAAGCCGGCACCGGCACCGGCAAAACGCTGGCATACCTGATCCCGGCCATCCTCAGTCGCCAGCGCGTCCTTGTCTCCACCGGCACCAAGAACCTCCAGGAACAGATCTTCTTCAAAGATCTCCCTTCCCTGCGGGAGGTGTTGAACGTGCCGTTCACCGCGACGCTCATGAAGGGCCGGTCGAACTACCTGTGCCTCCATCGCTTTGAGATGTATCGCGATGGCGTCGAGGGCAACACCTCGGCAGGCGGGCGACTCATCGAGAGCGGGGACCGCTTGATGCTGCCCGTCATTGATCAATGGGCGAAAAGCACCACGACGGGCGATCGGGCGGAGCTGCGCGACCTCCCGGAAGACCTGCCGCTGTGGAAGGACATCGCAGCGGATGCCGAGACCTGCCTGGGCGGCGAGTGCCCGCGCTACGGCGATTGTTTCGTCACGCTCGTGCGTCAGCGCGCCGCCGAATCCGACGTCGTCATCGTCAATCACCACCTGTTGTGCGCGGATGCGGCGGTACGGAAGAGCGCATACGGCGAGGTGATTCCCTCCTGCGCGACGCTGGTTGTCGACGAGGCGCATCAGCTCGAAGATGTCGCCACGCAGTACTTCGGAATCGCCGTCAGCAATTACCGCATCGAGGATCTGGTGCGTGATGCGGAACGGAACATGGCGGGCCTGGAAGGCCCGCCCCGCAACGAGGTGTATCGGGCGATCACCCGCGTCACGGAACGCTCCCAGATGTTCTTCAGCGGCCTCTCAATGGCCCGAATGCACGGGGGTTTAGAGACAAAGGTGCGCTACACGTCAGAGGCGCTTGTCGAGCATTTCGAGGACGGAGCGATGCTCGCGGGCGCGCTCGAGGGCCTCGAAGCATCCCTCGTATTGTCACAACCCAAGGCATCAGGAGCCGACGCCTCGGCGATCGACAACAACGAGGCGCTCGCAACGCTGGCGCGGCGCGCCGGCGATCTGCACAGGGACCTCCGCTTCCTGATCCGCGCCGCCGACGCTGACTTTGTGTACTACCTGGAGATTCGAGGCCGCGGGATTTTCCTTCGCGCCTCTCCGATCGACGTCTCACGCATCGCCCGGGAAGCGCTGTTCGATCGCATGCGCGCGACCGTGCTCACCTCCGCCACGCTCGCGGTGGATGGATCCTTCGCGTACGTGAAGAGCCGGCTGGGGATCCGCGATGCGGCCGAAATTCGCGTTCCGTCCGAGTTCGATTACGCGCGCCAGGCTCTGTTGTACCTGCCGCGGCGGATCCCGTCGCCAAAGGCGCCGACCTTCAGCGCGGCGGCGGCGCGTGAGGTGATCGAGATTCTCAAGCGATCGCGCGGACGCGCATTCGTCCTCTTCACGAGTTACGCGATGCTCCGCGCCGTTCAGCAGTTTGTCGAGATGTCGCTGCCGTTTCCGATCCTCGTGCAGGGCACGGCGCCGCGATCGATCCTCCTCGAGCAGTTCCGGTCGACGCCGAATGCCGTGCTGCTGGCGACGTCGAGTTTCTGGCAGGGCGTTGATGTGGTGGGGGAGGCGCTCAGCTGCGTCATCATCGACAAGCTGCCGTTCGCCTCCCCAGGCGACCCGATAACAGCGGCGCGCATCGAGTCGATCAACGCCCGCGGCGGCGACGCCTTTGCCGATTACCAGGTGCCGCTCGCGATCCTCGCCCTCCAGCAGGGTCTTGGGAGGCTCATCCGCCACCGGACAGATCGCGGAGTTTTGGCCATTCTTGACCCCCGCTTGCGCACAATGGGCTACGGGCGTAGATTTTTAGAGTCTCTTCCCCCGGCGCCCGTAACCCAGGACCTGGCTGCGGTTGAACGGTTCTTCGTATAATTCGTATTAAGCTCTAGACAGGGCACCGGTTAACTGGACCGCAACGCCCGCGGATCGTTTCGTTTTTCAACAAAGTGAGGATCAGCATGCGGACCCATCTGTACCGGGGTGTCCTGGCGCTCTTGGTTGCGCTGGTATTTTCGGCCCCTGCGTTCGCCCAGGGCATCGTCAAGGGCAAGGTCGTAGACGAGAAGAACCAGCCCGTGGTCGACGCCAAAGTCGTCATTCAGGGTACGGCGCGCAACGCCGAGACGAAGACCAACAACCGGGGCGAGTACGTGCAAGTCGGTCTGCAGTCCGGCCCCTACACGATCACGGTGACCAAGGAGAAACTGGTCGCGACCCAGAAGGTCAACGTGACGCAGGGCACGCCGGCCGAGGCGAACCTCACGCTCGTGCCGCAGGCCGCGGCCGGCCTGAGCCCCGAGCAACGGCAACTGCAGGAGGCAGCTGGCGCCGCCATAGAAGCGCTTCGCGCAGGACGGGATGATGAGGCGATTCAGAAGCTGAACGACGTCATCGTGAAGCTCCCGACCTGCAGCGATTGCTACTACAACCTCGGCATCGCCTACACGCACAAGCAGCAGTGGCCGGAGGCCGAAGCGGCGCTGAAGAAGTCGGTCGAGCTGAAGCCGACCAACCCCGATCCATACAACGGTCTCGCGAACGTCTACAACGCGCAGAAGCGGTTCGACGAGGCGCTTGCGATGAACGCAAAGGCGACGGAGCTGTCAGGAACGACAGGCGGCGCCGGCGGCGGCAACGCCGAGTCGATCTACAACCAGGGCGTCGTATTGTTCAACGCTGGCAAGTATGCCGAGGCGAAGGTGCAGTTCGACGCCGCGACGAAGGCGGATCCGAACAACGCGAATGCCTTCTACCAGCTCGGTATGACCGCGCTGAACCTCGGGCAGATCCCGGACGCCGTCTCCGCGCTCCAGACGTTCCTGAAGCTGGCGCCAAGCGATCCGAAGGCTGCGCAGGTGCAGTCGTCGCTGCCGGCTCTACAGCAGATGCTGCCGAAATAGGCGTAGCGAAGCCAGCAGCAGCGCGCCCCAGACGCGCGGGGGCGGTCTCACGCCCCCGCGACCTTGATGTCCAATATCGCCGACCGGCTTTCCGGGATTCGCGAGCGCATTGCCGCCGCGGCCCGGTCCGCCGGCCGCAATCCTTCCTCGATTCGGCTCGTCGCCGTCTCCAAGACCTTCCCGATTGACGCAGTTCGCGAGGCGTACGCCGCGGGGCACCGCGACTTTGGGGAGAATCGCGTCCAGGAGGCCCTACAGAAAATCGCGTCTGCAACCGACCTAGAGATCAGATGGCACCTCCTTGGCCATCTGCAGCTCAACAAGGCCCGGAAGGCAGGGCCGGTATTTGCTGCGATTCACTCGGTGGACAGCCTCGAGCTGCTGAAGAGAATCGATGCAGCAGCAGCGGAGGCGGGGCGGACGGCGGAACTGTTACTGCAGGTAGACCTGGCCGGCGAAGCGACGAAATTCGGCGCGTCGCCAGACGAGGTGCCTCGATTGCTCGACGCCGCGGCCGCATGCCGCGCTGCCAGGGTAACCGGGTTGATGACACTGCCACCGTTGCCTGATTCGCCCGAGGACGCGCGGCCCTGGTTCAGACAGCTGCGCGACCTGCGGGATGGATGGCTGGCCTCCGGTGTTCCGCCTGCGATGCTCAGCGAGCTGTCGATGGGCATGAGCGGCGACTTCGAAGTGGCGATCCAGGAAGGGTCGACGATGGTGAGGGTGGGAACAGCGATTTTTGGGAGCCGACATGTTCAAATCTGACGATCTGACGCCGACCGCCGACGCGAGGCGACTGCCCTCGCCCGAACGCCACATGACCGTCACGCCGCTCGACATGCGGCAGGCGCGCTTCGCCGCCACCATGCGCGGCTTCGACAAGGTCGACGTCACGGCGTTCCTCCAGGAGGCGGCCGATGGTTTCGAACATGCGCTGCGTGAGAATGAGCGGCTGCGGCAGGAGATCGCGCGGCTCGAAGGGTCGATCGTTCAGTTCCGTGAGCTCGAGAGCAGCCTCAAGAACACGCTTATAACCGCGCAGAAGGTGGCTGACGACATGCGCGAGAACGCGGTGCAGGAAGCCGCGCGCATCGTGCGGGAAGCCGAGGGGCGCGCTGACCTGCTCCTGCAGAAGACCCAGGCGCGAACCGAGGACATCGAGCGCGAGATCGACGGGTTGCGCCTCAAGCGGCGCGAGGCGGAATTGAACGTCGAGTCGACGATCGCAGCCTTGCACAACACCCTCGATTTCATCCGCGAGCAGGACAGCCGCGAGCACGCGGAGCGGCTGGTGCCGCACCTCCTGAAGATCGGCGTCGCATAGCTCAGAATTGAGTGTCGAGCTGCGTGTTCGTGTGATTCCCAGGGCCAGCAAGTCCGGCATCGCGGGGACGCGCGATGGCGCACTGCTCGTCCGGCTCAATTCCCCTCCTGTTGAAGGCGCCGCCAATGCAGAGCTGATTCAGGTCATTTCGGACGCGCTTGGCGTCCCGAAGCGATCGGTCTCGATTGTGTCCGGGCAACGTTCACGGCTGAAGCGCATTGTCGTCCACGGCGTCACGATGGACGACGTCAATGCAAAATTCAAAATGCAAAATGCAAACGCTGAATGACGCCAACGCTGCTCCAGCACGACGACGATTTATTGACGTTTGCATTTTGCATTTTGCATTTTGAATTACGTTAAGCTCCGTCCGTGCAACCCGCGGACTTCCTGATCGAGCACGCCGATCTAATCGCGACCTGCGCGGGGCCGGCGCCCCGCCGAGGCCTTGCCCAGCGCGAGATTTCCTCCCTTCACAACGGCATCATCACGGCCTATGAAGGCCGCATCACGTACGTCGGCGCCGCAATGGCGCTGCCGGTCGGTGTGAATGTCGAGAAGGGCGCCACGCGCATCGACGCGCGCGGCTGCACCGTGGTCCCCGGCTTTGTCGATCCCCACACCCATGTCGTGTACGCCGGCGATCGACGCGCGGAGCTGCAGCGCCGGCTCGGCGGGGAGTCGTACGCCGCGATCGCGGGCGACGGCGGCGGGATCGTGCAGACCGTCAAAGCCACCCGCGCGGCGACCGAGGACCAGTTGGTGGCGGAAACGCGCGGGCGTCTCGACGAGATGCTCGCTGCCGGCACCACGCTCTGCGAGGCCAAGAGCGGTTACGGCCTGGAGGTGGAATCCGAGATCCGCCAGCTCCACGCCATTCGCACGCTCGACGAAGAACACGCCATCGATATCGTCCCGACGTTCATGGGGGCGCATGAAATCCCGATCGAATACCGCACGCGGCGGGGTGAGTACGTCTCGCTGGTCATTGACGAGATGATTCCGCGCGTGGCCGAGCAGGCGCTCGCCGAATTCTGCGATGTGTTCTGCGAAGAGGGAGTGTTCACACCCGAGGAATCGCTGGAGATTCTCGAGGCAGGTCTGCGGGCCGGCCTCGCGCCACGCGTGCACGCAGACGAGCTCGGTCCAAGCGGCGGCGCCAGCGTGGCCGCGCGGATCAGGGCACGCTCCGCCGATCATCTCCTGCACGTGGACGAACGCGGCGCCGACGCGCTTGCCGATGCGGGCGTCTGCGCGACGCTGCTTCCGATCGCGGCGTTTTACCTGAAGCTCGGCCGATTTGCCCCGGCGCGATTGCTCATCGATCGCGGCGTCCCTGTCGCCCTGGCGAGTGATGTGAATCCGGGCGCGGGCTTGTCCCCGTCGATGCCGTTCGCCATGGCGCTCGCCTGTTTCGCCATGGATATGACTCTCGAGGAATCCTTGATTGCCGCGACGCTGAATGCGTCGTGGTCGATCGATCGCGCTCACGAAGCGGGCAGCCTCGAGCCCGGTAAGCTGATGGACGCGGTGATCATCAAGGGCGGCCTCGCGGACGTGCTTCGTGTCGGCGCGCCGTCGATTCGGATGGTCATCAAGCGCGGCAAAGTTGTGTCGCTGGCCCAGTGAGATGAGTGACGAACCACCAACCACCAGCGGCCAACCGGGTTACTCCGAGATGGCGCTCGCCGATCTGGTCGATGCGTTCTCGTCGACGGATCCGGTCCCCGGCGGCGGATCTGCGGCCGCGCTGGCGGGCGCGGTTGGCGCATCCCTGCTGCTGATGGTCGCGGGAATTCCGAAAACGAAGAGCGGCGCACCGGAAGAAACGGCCGACCTGGCGGCCGCAGCGGCACGCATCCGCCCTCTTCGTGATTCCCTGCTCGACCTCGTCGACCGCGACAGCGAGGCGTACGGCCAGGTCATGACTGCGTTCAAGCTCCCCAAGGGTTCCGACGTGGAGAGGTCGCGCCGGCAACAGGCGATCGAGACGGCGACACTGCGGGCGACCGAGGTGCCGCTCGACACGATGCGCGCCTGTCAACAGGCGCTGCGCGGTGCACTCACGGTAGCCACCAATGGCAATCGCAACGCCGCGAGCGACGTCGGGGTGGCGATTGAACTGCTTTTCGCAGCGCTCCGCGGCGCCCGCATGAACGTCGAGATTAACCTCGCTGCGTTGAGCGACACAGAGTACGTGGCCCGAATACGGACTGAGGTGGGTCAGCTTGGCAACGACGCCGGGGCTGACGCGGCTCGTGGAAGGGAACTTCTCGGACTAGTGAGGTAGCGAGTTATTTTTCGCCGTTGAGCCCTGCCATCGACAGCGCCTCAACGGAGAATCGGAAGGTAATCGGATAGATGTAATTCGGGAACACTTCTACGCCCTGGGTGTACGACGCCTTGGCGGTCGTACGGGGGCCATCCCGGGTCACCTCGACGTCTCCTACCTCGAGCGGCACGCTGAAGACCTGTGCTTTCTGAAGGATGTGGTTCTGGATGTCGCCTGGCGACACCTGCGCCCCGAAGGTGACGAGCTCCTGAGACGCGTCTTTCAGCTGGTAATAGCCGGCAGCCGCCATTCCGGCACGGCCAGCGGCATTCAAAATCGCAATCGCAATCAAAATCTTAATGAATGTCTTCATGAATTGTTCGGGGGGTGCAAAGACCCACCCCTACCCTGTAATGTCGGCGGTTCGGCCTCCGATCCGTAGGGCGGGGCAGGCGGGGCGGCAGGTCCCCTAATGAATCTGGTGAAACAGGCGATTCCAGCGGATTGTCGTGAAGAAACGCGCGAAACCGCCTGACGGCTGGCCCTCCTCGCCGTCCTCGAACGACCAGTAGACGAACGCCGCCTTGCCCTTCACGTACTCTCGAGGCAGGAACCCCCAGTAGCGGCTGTCCTCCGAGTTATCCCGGTTGTCGCCCATCATGAAGTAGTGGTCGGGTGGCACCGTGACGGGCCCGTAATGGACGCGGACATCGAAGTCCTCTTGCGGCGTATCACCCGGCGGCGGAAAGAGGTAATGCACGTACGGCTCGTCGAGCGCCTTGCCGTTGATGTAGACCTTCTTGTTCCGCAGCTCGATCGTGTCGCCCGGGAGGCCGATCGTGCGCTTGATGAAGTCACGCTCGGGATCCTCTGGAAACTTGAAGACGATGACGTCACCGCGCTTGATCGAATCGATAGGCAGCAGCTTCTGCTCGATGGGGCTGAGCGTCGGACCAAAGACGAACTTGTTGACGAGCAGGTGGTCGCCGATGAGCAGGTTGTTCTCCATCGAGCCGGTTGGGATCTTGAAGGCCTGGACGACGAACGTGCGCACGAAGAGCGCGAGGATCACGGCGACGCAAATCGACTCGAAGTACTCGCGCACCGTCGATTTGCGGTACTCGACCACCGGTTCCGTTCCCTGCTCTCGTGCTGCTCTTGCCATCTCTATCAATCCTACTCCGTCCCCATCTTGAGGACAGCCAGGAAGGCCTCCTGCGGAATCTCGACGCGCCCAACGCGCTTCATCCGCTTCTTCCCTTCCTTCTGCTTCTCGAGCAGCTTGCGCTTGCGCGAGATGTCGCCGCCGTAGCACTTGGCCAGGACGTTCTTGCGGAGCGCCTTGACCGATTCACGGGCGATAACGCGGGTGCCGATCGACGCCTGGATGGCGATCTCGAACATCTGGCGCGGGATGAGCTCGCGCATCTTCGACGCAAGCGCGCGGCCGCGGTCGTAGGCGGCGTCCCGGTGGACGATGATCGACAGCGCATCGACCGGCTCGGCGTTCACCAGGATGTCCAGTTTGACGAGCGGCGACTCCCAGAAGTCGGTCACGTGATAGTCGAGCGACGCATAGCCGCGCGACATCGTCTTGAGCCGATCATAGAAGTCCAGGACGACCTCGTTGAATGGCAGCTCGTAGGTGATGAGCACGCGGTCGGACTTCAGATACTCGAGTTTCTTCTGCACGCCGCGCTTGTCCTGGCAGAGCTTAAGGATGGGACCCACGAACTCGGACGGCGTGAGGATCATCGCCGTGATCACCGGCTCCTCGATCTTCGTGATTCGCCCGACATCCGGGAGTTTCGACGGGCTGTCGATCTCCTGCGTGACCCCGTCCGTCGTCGTCACGCGATACAGCACGCCTGGCGCGGTGGTGATCAGGTCCATGTTGTATTCGCGCTCGAGGCGCTCCTGGACGATCTCCATGTGGAGCAGGCCGAGGAAACCGCAGCGGAAGCCGAAGCCGAGCGCCGCGGACGTCTCGGGCTCATAGAAGAACGACGCGTCGTTGAGGCGCAGCTTCTCCAGCGCCTCTCTCAACTCCGCATACTGATGGCTCTCCACGGGGTAGAGCCCGGCAAAGACCATCGGCTTCAGCTTCTTGAACCCGGGGAACGGCTCGGTGGTCGGCCTCGCGACGTCGGTGACCGTATCGCCGATTCTTGCGTCCGCGGCGCGCTTGATATTCGCCACGACGAAGCCGACTTCCCCGACGCCGAGCTCGTCAACCGGAATGGCCTTGGGCGAGAAGACGCCGAGGCTGTCTGCTTCGTAGTCCTGCTCGGCCGCCATCAGCCGGATCTTCTGCTTCGTTCTGAGCATGCCGTCGATCACGCGGACGACGATGACGACGCCGCGGTAGGGATCGAACCAGGAGTCGAAGATCAGCGCCTTGAGCGGTGCGTCGGGATTGCCCGTGGGCGGATGGAACCGCTCGATGATCGCCTCGAGGATATCCAGCGTGCCGGTGCCCTCCTTCGCGCTCGCGAGGATGGCGCCCGAGCTGTCGAGGCCGATGATGTCTTCGATCTGCCGCTTGCACTCGTCCGGCTGCGCGCTCGGCAGATCGATCTTGTTGATGACCGGAATGATCTCGAGATTGTTCTCGACCGCGAGGTAGGCGTTCGCCAGGGTCTGCGCCTCGACCCCCTGCGACGCGTCAACCAGGAGCAGCGCGCCTTCGCATGCCGCGAGCGATCGCGTCACCTCGTAGCCGAAATCCACGTGGCCCGGCGTATCGATCAGGTTGAGGACGTACTGCTCGCCGTTTTTCGCGGTGTAGTTCAGACGGACCGGGTGCGCCTTAATCGTGATCCCGCGTTCGCGCTCGAGATCCATGGCATCGAGTACCTGCGCCTCCATCTCCCGGGCCTGCAACGCGCCGGTCAGCTCGAGGAAACGGTCCGCCAGCGTCGACTTGCCATGATCGATATGGGCGATGATGGAGAAATTGCGGATGTGGGCGGGATCCATTCAGGTACGAACATCGAATTATACCGTGCCGTTAACGCCCAACGCCCAACGCCCAACGCCCAAGAAAATTTCCGGCCTCAGTCGCCTTGGGAGTTGGGAGTTGGAAGTTGAGCTTCAGCGCGCGTCAAGCGCGATGAAGCGCTGCGGATAGTCGGGTCCGGTGTAGTCGGCTCGCGGGCGAATCAGCCGGTTGTTCGCGTATTGCTCGAGGATGTGCGCTGTCCAGCCGGCCATGCGGCTGACGGCGAAAATCGGCGTGTACAGATCGATCGGAATTCCGAGCGTGTAATACGTGGAGGCGGAGTAGAAGTCGACGTTTGGATTCAGCTTCTTCTCGGTCTTCACGAGCGTCTCGATGCGCTGCGACATGTCGTACCACGCCGTGTTGCCGGCGCGTTTGCCGAGCTCGAGCGACATCTGCCGCAAATGCGTCGCGCGGGGATCCTCGGTGTGATAGACGCGGTGGCCGAAGCCGGGGATCTTCTCCTTGCGCGCGAACTTCGCGCGGATGGCGTCATCAATCCGCTCGGCGGCCGCGTTCTGGCCGAAGTCCAGCAGCATCTTCATCACTTCAGCGTTCGCCCCGCCGTGCAGCGGCCCCTTCAGCGCCGCGATTCCCGCCACGACGGCTGAATACATATCGGTGAGCGTCGCGGCCGCGACGCGCGCGGCGAACGTCGACGCGTTGAGCTCGTGGTCCGCATGCAGGATCAGCGCGACGTCGAACGCCCGGATGGCGGCTGCGCTCGGCCGTTCGCCGGTGAGCATGTAGAGGAAATTCGCGGCGTGGCCCATCACGGGGTCGGGTGCGATCGCTCCGCCGCCGGCCTTGAGCCGTCCCCATGTCGCGACAACCGTCCCCGTCTGCGCCGTCAGCCGCACGGCCTTCCGATACTGCGCCTGTGGCGAGGCATCGTCCGCTTCCGAGTCGTAGTGGCCGAGCGCGGACGTGATCGTGCGGAGCGCGTCCATCCCGTCGACAGGCGGCAACGAGCGCATCAGCCGGATGATCGGCTCGGGCAGCGGCCGCGCCGCGGCAAGCTGGGACTGGAGGTCTCCGAGCTCGGCACGCGTCGGCAGGCGCCGATGCCACAGCAGGTAACAGACTTCCTCGAACGTCGCCGCGTCTGCCAGGTCATGGATGTCGTAGCCGCAATAGGCGAGCACACCGCGGTCGCCATCGAGGTAGCAAATCGCAGACGAGGTGGCGACGACGTCCTCGAGTCCGCCCTTTGGTTTGTCAGCTGTCATGCGGGCCTGATCGTAATTCAAAATGCAAAATGCAAAATGTGAACAACGCGTAGCCCAAAGATTACAAAGACGGTTG
>DAIRVG010000156.1:6868-13870 GCA_036802945.1 Vicinamibacterales bacterium | reverse complement strand
GATCGCTCGGCCTTAACGTCGATCCCGAGCTGTTGGCATTTCTTGTAGAAGTGGCTCCGCTCGAGACCCAGCGCGCGGGCGGTCTCGGCCACGTTATAGCTGTGGGCCTGGAGTTCCCCGAGAAGAGCTTCCCGCTCGAAAGCGCTTACGCGATCCGCGAGGGTCCCGACGTCGCTGCCGCCACCGCCGCCGGTGTGACGGCCCGCGAGCACCTGGTGGGTGGTCGCCGCGTCGACGGCATCGTCGGTGAGGAGGAGCAGACGCTCGATGACATTGCGAAGCTCGCGGACGTTTCCAGGCCAGGCGTATCGCACAAGCTGCTCAACGGCTTCGGGGGTAAAGCCGCGCGGCTTCCAGCCATTCTGTTCGGCGACCATGGCGGCAAAGTGCTCCGCCAGCAGCGGGATGTCTTCGACCCGCTCCCGAAGCGGGGGCAGCACGATTGGAAACACAAAGATGCGGTGATACAGATCTTCGCGGAACGTCCCTTTTCGCACGAGCACTTCAAGGTCGCGGTGCGTGGCGACGATGACGCGGGTGTTGACGACGATTGACCGTTCGCCGCCGATCCGCTCCAGCTCACCCTCCTGCAGCAGCCGTAGCAGTTTGGACTGCATTGCCGGCGGCATATCTCCGATTTCGTCGAGAAACAGCGTGCCGTTGTGAGCTTGCTCGAACTTTCCGAGATGCCGCGCCGCGGCTCCGGTGAACGACCCCTTCTCGTGGCCGAACAGCTCCGATTCGATGAGCTCGGAAGGGACCGCCGCGCAGTTCAGCGTCACAAAGGGTCGCTCGCGGCGAGGGCTTCGGTCGTGAACCGCTCGCGCCACAAGCTCTTTGCCGGTACCGGTTTCGCCAAGAATGCAGACGCGTGATTCGCTTGATGCGACGCGATCGACCTGTGCCATCACGCGGCGCATGGCGTCACTGCCCCACACAAGATCGTGGCGGCCGACGCGGCGACGAAGCTGTTTGTTTTCTTCTTCGAGACGGACCATCCGGAGCGCGTTCTCGACCGTCAACAGCAGCTTGTCCGACGAGATGGGCTTCTCGAGAAAGTCGACGGCGCCAAGGCGCGTTGCCCGCACGGCCATGTCGACGGTCGCTTGGCCGGAGACCATGATGATCGGCGTTGAAATGCCAGCCTCGCGGACGTCGGCAAGCATTGCTAGTCCGTCCTTCCCGGGCATGACCACGTCCGAGAACACGAGG
Source organism: Vicinamibacterales bacterium (assembly GCA_036802945.1). Classification (GTDB taxonomy): domain Bacteria; phylum Acidobacteriota; class Vicinamibacteria; order Vicinamibacterales; family UBA2999; genus Gp6-AA40. The sequence goes on along the minus strand of DAIRVG010000156.1, from coordinate 12,658 downwards.
TCGAATCGCTCGCTTTTCAGAAGCGCGATGGCGCGCGTGGCGTTGTCGCAGACCACTGCCTCGTAGCCAGCCATCCGGAAGGCCCTCGAAAGCGACGCGAGCGTGGACGGATCGTCGTCAACGACCAGCAGGCGGATCATGCCGGGCCTTCCACAGGCAGCTCGATGTGGAACGTCGCACCCTGCCCGGGGGCGCTATCCACCCAGATCTTCCCGGCGTGGTCGGCGACGACCGACTGAACGATCGCCAGGCCGAGCCCGGTGCCATGTTGTTTGGTCGTGTAGTACGGGGTAAACAGGCGACTTCGCTCCTCTTCTCCAAGACCTTCTCCTGAGTCCGACACGTCGATCCGGACGACACCGTTCGATCGGCGGGTCATGATGGCAAGCGCACCGCCTGCCGGCATGGCGTCGATCGCATTGAGCAGCAGGTTCTGAATGACACGTCGGATCTGTTCTTCATCGCCGCGAATAGTGCCAATCGCGGGGTCGAGATCGACAACGACAGTAATTCGCGGATGTCCGGGCGCAGTCAGCTGGGCCTGAAATAAGGCGACACTTTGTTCCACGATCTCATTTGGCGACACCTGCGCGAAATGGGGCGCAGGCATCCTCGCAAAGTCACTGAACCGGCCGATCACCGCGTTGAGATTAGCGAGACCGGTGTGGAGCGTCGTCATGCTCTCATCGAACACTTCATCGAACTCGCCTGCCGGCAGCGACCTGGCGCGCCGCAGGTTGTCGATCGTAATCCTCAGCGGAAACAATGGATTCTTCAGCTCGTGCGCGAGACGCCGCGCCAGCTCGCGCCACGCCGCGACGCGCTCCGCCTGCACCAGGCGTTCACGGTGATCGACGAGCTGACGCGTCATCGTCTCGAATGCATTTGAGAGCACCTGGATTTCACCGGTCGTGCGGAGATCAGCGAGGTGTACGTCCCAGTCGCCATCGGCGACCGCCCTTGCGGCATTGGCGAGCTGCTCGACGGGTCGCGTGACCCGTGCGGCCAACGCGTAGCTCAAGACAAATCCGAGCACGATACCCAGTCCCCCGAACGCCACGCCGGTCCATCTAATTCGCTCAACGAGTGCGGCCAGCTCGCGTCCTGAGCTGCCGACGAGCAGGACGCCGAGCACCGCGCCGTCGGGGCCTTGGAGTGGAAGGGCATCGACCGTCTCGGGCCCTTCGGGCCAAACGATGGTCTCGCTCGCCTCCCGCCGGCTCTGGATGACACGTCCGATCAAGGGTTCCAGTGGGGCGGCCTCGGGGACGTTGCCTTCGTTTCCGATCAGCTGCTGGCGCGTGACTTCCGGCTGCAAGTTCCGGTAGAGCAGCGCTCGCATTCCTGGCGAAAGCACAAGCGACTGCAGGAATTCTTTATCCAGTCGCCGTCCGCCCGCCAGGTACAGATTCTCTCCACCGGCTGTCACCGTTTTTGTTGCGACCAGACCCAGCGCGGTTTCCTGCGGCAGTTCGACCGCCTGAAGAAATCCGCCCGTCGGCCCTGCGGCACGCGATGGTGTCGCGGCCCACGGATGCTTGTAACCGAATCGTGCCGGCCATTCCGCTGACGACACGATGGTGCCGTCAGCCGCCACGATATTTAGGAAATCGAGCCCCTGGGCGGCGGCGAGCGACGCCGCCTCGTTCACGTACGGGGCGTAATCGCGAGACCTGCGCAGGTCGGCCGCGACGCGCGAGACCTCGTCGCTTTGCGCAATTCGCTCCACGCGCACCGCAACCTGTTCGCCTTCGTTCGCGAACTCACGACGGAATTGCGCGACGAGCGCCGCCGTCCGCTGTGCGTCGAGCGTCGCAAACGATTGACGCGCGCTCGACGACACCGTCCACGTCACCAGCACCACCGTAACCGTCACGGCCGCGCTGACGAGCGCGAACAGTCTGTTGCGCAGGGTCATGGTGTTCCGGAACCGTCGGGGCCGAGCCAGACGTCCGCGAGGCTCCACGCGCCGGACGGGCTCACCGGCGGTTCGTTCCACGATTCCAGCCGGCGGCCGAGGCCATAGAGCTCGGGGACATGAACGATCGGAACAATCACATCGCGCTCCAGCAGCGCACGCTCGACGCCAGCGACCTCTTCGAGCGACGAACCCGGACCCGGCGGCGTCACCCTGCCGATCATCAACATCGTCCTCGGACCAAGGTCAGTCATGAGAGCCGTTATTGCGCGCCCCGGAGTGCTTGGTTCGACTGGCAGACGCACGATCCGCAGATCGAAGCGAGGGCCAAGACCGGCCGGCGCCTGCACGGTGATCGCGAAACCAGCTTCGCGCGCATTGACTGCGATCCGCTGCGCCATCGACTGCGCAGTGGGGTCGGAGGCGCCCACGCGTAACGACAGCGCACGCCGCTCGGGTGGCAGTCGGGCGACAACCGATCGGGACAACGGCTGACCGAGCCTGGCCAATACGAATGGAGCGTAACCACTCAGCCACTGCGGGAGCAGTGCGTCCGCCGGCTCGGCCTGACCTTGCAGTACGACTCGAGCGATGGCGGCGCGATCGATCGCCGACGCCAGCGTCCTTCGCAGCGCGCTGTTCGCCGGCGTGGCGAGGTGCGGTTCGAAGACGAGCGCAAACAGCTCGAGCGGGCGTGATGCGGCGACTCGAAGTTGGCGCTGCTCGAGTCGTCGTACATCCGCTGGCTGCACGGATACCATGTCCGCGCGGCCAGCTTCCAGGTCGGCGAGTTGATCCGAAAGTGACCGGCCCATCCGGATCTGAACCCCATCGACGAATGGACGGCCGCCCCAGTAGTCGTCGTGCGCGCGAAGCGCCAGCCCTCCCGCGTCGATCCGCTCCACTCGAAACGGCCCCGTCCCGACAACGATGCCACTCGGCTGGCGAATCGCGATCGCGTTCCGCTGGTCGGCCAACTCCCAAGGCAGATCGGGCTCCTCGCGGCCAGGCTCGATGACGACATCACTGCCATCGGCGGTGGCCTGCCACTCCGGGTGGCTTGCGCGCAACGCGCTTACGACCTGTGATGTCGCGAGGACGGAGCCGTCATGTAATTTGACGTCGCTGCGCAGCCTCGCAAGCCATCGCGTGCCACGCGCGTCCCCTTCCCACGAGATAGCCAGCAGCGGCCGCAGTCCACCGGCGGGATCGACGGCGACCAATGTTTCGTGCACCAGCGGAAGCACGAGCCGGCTCGTGTTCGCATCCTCCGGAGCGGCAGACGCCGCCGCCAGTTCGAGCGCCTGAATCGTGCCAGTCGTCTCGATCCTCAACGTGCCGCCATAGTGCGGCCGCGTAACCGTGACAGCGCCGCCGATCAGAAGGACGCTAACGAGCGCAGGAAATGCTGGCTTGATACGCATCATACCGTCCGGCGTTGATGTTGTGTGTGACCACGGTCACGGTTGTCGGGTCCGGCATCGCCCAGAGTGCCGTCAGTGTACCGGGCAGAATGAGCGGGGACGCCGACTCGATCAGTCGACGACCGATAGCCTGGGACAGGCGCAAGGCATCGGAACCTTCGGCGTTGAGCGTCCGCGAAGCCGTCACCAGATACGTCTCCGGTCCACATCTGCCGCGCAGGGCCACTACATCGTCGGCCGCGCCAACCGTCGCGAGCACCCGTCGTGCGCCGTCCAGTATTTCCAACGCGCCTCCACGATCGGCCACTACCCAACGTGCGTCCGCATCCGCAAATGGCGCTGCTCCGTAAAATGCGAGTCCCTCTGGCGTGCTGAAGTAATTTCGCGTCGGCTCGAGACCGGTGTTTTCGATGCCGAAGGGCCAGGGTTGCCGGCGGGTGTTGCATGTGAGGTCGAGCGGATTCACGCGACCTATGCACGAGACTCCGGGAAGAAAGACATCGAAGCGCTCACCACTTACGCTGAAACGCCCTCGGAGATCGCGCGGCCACACCTGCGAGCCTGAGATCGGCCGTGACTGCAGGGAACGCCAGCTGCCGTTGGTTTGCTCATAAAGCGTCACCGCGTTGGGATCGAGCACGAGAAGGCGTCCATCGATCGTGGCCACGTCGAGGATCTGCGTGCGCTGGGAAAACAGCGGCCGCAACTCGATCGCGATAGACATGGCGCGAGCGGCCGGGAGTCGCGCGTCGTGCGGCCGCGTCACTGTCACGATCTGCCGCCGGTCGTCCGCTCGAATTTCGGCCAGGCACGCGCGCTCGCGAAGGTTCTCTGAGCAACTGAAGCTGATGAACGTCATTGCGCCCGCGTCGACGATGCGGAGACCGCGGGCGGTCAGGAGGGCGGCAACACTTGCTGGCGCGAGGCCGCCGTCATTGGCGCCTTGTGGAGCAACGACTGTCACATTGACCTGCGTGCCCGCCGGCAGGACCGAGGCGATTTTCGATGCGAGGTCGGGGATGAGATCGTCGAATTGAGATGTCCGCTGGGCACCGATCGGTGTTGCAGCAGATGTCAAAAGCAGAGCCGCCCACATAACGAGCCGTAGAGCGAGTTCGCGGCCGTGGGAGCCCACGGCCGCGATGTTAGCACTCCGACTTCAGCGCCCGCTCGGCATGGAAAGCGAGAGGCCGCTTCCGCCGGTTGCCGTCTTCAACACATCGTTGGCGAAGAAACCCTTCCCGTCCATCGGCACCATCATGATCTGCACCTTGTCCGACAGGCGCTCGGCGATGATCTTCTGGATCAGGAGCGGATTGTCCTTGAGCACCTCCGCTTCCGACTTCATGCGAACGGCGTCGGCAACCGCAAGCACTCGCACCCTCTGCGCATCGGCTTCCGACATCAAGTTGCGCTTTTCGAGCTCCGCCTTGCTGTCAATCACCTTTGCCAGCGCCGCCGCCTCTGCCCCTTTGACCGTCGCTTCCTTTCGCGCTTCTGCCTCGAGGCGGCTTTGCTGAATCTGCTTCTCCTTGAGCGGCAAGGTGTACTGCATGGCATCGGCCTGTGCCTTTGCCTCGATGACCGTCGCCTGGGCGCGTCCTTCCGACTGTTTCACGTGCCTGATTTTGTCGGCGTCAGCTTCGAGCTCCGCGGCCCGCACCATTTTCTGTTTCATTTCGACCTCGATCGACAGCCGATCGTTCTCCTGCTGCTTGACGAGCAATCCCTCGAGGCCCTTCGCGTACTCCGGCGGCAGATTGATATCGCGCAGCATCACCTCCTTCACGACAATGCCGTCGGACGCCAGCTTGCGCGTGATCGTGTCGGCCACCGCGCGGCGGACTTCTTCTCGCTTGGTCGAAAACACATCGCGCACCATGTATCCAGAGATCGTCTCTCGAAACGAGTTGGCCACGACGGTCGGCAGGAGCTCGGTCTCAACGGGCTTGGGCAGGCTGCTCTCCATGTACGGAAGCCGGCGCGGATCGAGCTGATATCGAACTGACACGCCGAGGCCGAGTGGCAGCCCTTCCCTGCTGTAGACCTTGAGCGCGGCTGGACGATCCTTCGTGTCCGCCGCATTAGTGCTGTAGATCTGGTCCCGCACGTTAAACATCCCGACGCGCTGCACTAGTGGCGTGACGAAGTGCGTTCCCGGATAGAGCGGGGCGCCAAGCGTGCCCGAAAGCTGGCTCACGCGCACGCCAGCCATGCCGCTCGGCACCACGACGATGCTGAGTCCCGGTAGTAGGAGGATCACGGCGAGAAGCATGAGACGAGTGGCGCGCCGCCATCGGACCTGGACGGGTTCCGACGAATGCGTCACCTTGTGGGCGTCAAAGAGCAGGATGAATAGCGCGGCAACGAGTGCGGTCAAAGAGCCGGCGAGCAGAACGAACTTGAGGGCCAACATTGGAATCTCCTTTCGCGGATTTCCGCGATTAC
>DAIRVG010000156.1:0-6768 GCA_036802945.1 Vicinamibacterales bacterium | reverse complement strand
CAGGTCCGCCTGACTTCAATCAACGGACGCGAAGAGCTGTTCGATTTCGGGCGTGCGTTCGGCGTGAAGTTCGACGACGTCGCCCGGGCGCAGGCGCGCGAAGAGTCGTTCGATGTCGGCCGTGCGCAGGCGGATGCAGCCGCGGGACTTGGCGAAGCCGACTGAAGCCTGGTTGTCGGTGCCGTGGATGCCGTAGCCTTTCTGACTCAGACCGATCCAGCGCGTCCCGAGCGGATTGCGGGGGCCGGGCGCCACGACCGTGCCCGAGTGGTAGTAAGTGGGATTGGCGACGCGATTGACGACGGTGAAAGTGCCAACCGGGCTCGGCGTCGCCGGTGCGCCGACGGCAACGGCGAACACCTGGACGACCTCGTTGTTCTCGATCACCGCCAGCTTGCGGTCGGGAATGCTCACGACCACTCGGCGCGTCATGACCGTGGCTGCGGTCGTGGGCAGCGCCTCCGCTGCCATAGCGCGCCCGCCCGTCAGAGTTCCCACAACCACCATCGCCGCCGTGACCATCGCTTGATTTGCTCTCATGTCGTCCTCTGCCGGACGTATGGAGCAACCGATCAGCCAAGCGCTAAGTAATTGTTTCTATTCGTTTTAGAGGATTTCGTCAGACCCCAGAGCGTGTCCCGCCGCCCACGCTGTGTGGCGTTTGACACGGTCCAAAACAACTCCCAAGGACCAATTCCCAACTCCCAAGGAACTCAGCTCCCAATTCCCAACGCCCCATTCCCAAGGTGATGCCGCGCAAGTGGTCTCCTTGGAAGTTGGGAGTTGGAGATTGGGAATTGGAGACCGATTGCCCGCGCAACCGGTCTCCTTGGGATTTGGGATTTGGGATTTGGTTTTTGGGATTTACCACTATCGCCACGCGGCGTAGGCGGGCTTGTCCACGAGGAACGCAGGATTCGCGCCGGCACGCGGACGGAACTTCTGAAAACGACCGCCCGCGACTTCAGCGACGTACAGGTTGCCCTGCTGATCGACGCTCGCGCCGTGCATGTTGAACAACGCGCCGGGATAGTCGCCGAGAGCGCCCCACGCGTAGAGCGGATGGCCGTCCTTGTCGAACTTCACGATCTTCGACGTCGTGTCGTCGAACGCCCAGACGTTTCGATCCGCGCCGACATAGAGGAAGTTCACCGATGACGGCTGCGCAAACGGCCACTGGTCGAGAAACTTGCCGTTCTCGTCGAACACCTGCATCCGCCGGTTGCCGCGATCGCTGACGTAGATGCGTCGCGCGACCGGATCGGCCGCGATCCCGTGCACCACGTTGAAGAAGCCGGGCCGCTTCTCGGCCGGCGGTGTCCCCTTCTCACCCCAGGCGAGCAGGAACTTTCCGGTCTTATCAAGCTTCACCACGCGTGTACCGTTGTAGCCGTCCGCGACGAACATCGTCCCGTCGGGTAGAAACGCCATGAAGGTCGGCCGGTTGAAATGCGTGGAGTCGGCGCCGGCCTTGGCGACCGTGCCGATCGTCTGGAGCAGCGTCTTTCCGTCGTGTGTGAACTTGAACAGCGCGTGGCTGTGATCGTCGACGACCCAGATGTTCTTCTCCGCGTCGTAAGGACTGATGTAGATCGCATGCGGCCGCTTCAGCATCGCGTCCCACTGGGTCCACCGTTCGATGACGTCGCCGTTCTCGTTGACGGCAACGATGAGATCCTCCCAGCGCGCATCGATCCCCATCCTGCCTTTCCACCCCTGGGCAGGATCCTGCGGGTCCGCTCCCGGGCCGCCCGCTCCGGGCGGGCTCGCGACGAGACCTTGCGACGCGTTGCGGAACGGCACCTGCCCGACGGGAAATGACAGGCTCGGTCCGACTTGCGGCAGCGCAACCGCCGGCGGCCTTGTCATCTTCGGCAGCTCTCCGCGTTGCACGAGGAAGACGCGGTCGGGGCTTTCCGCGAAGACACCCTGCGCAGCGCCCCAGGTCCAGTTCTCGTGTCCCGGCAGGTTCGACAATGGCTTCGGCCAGTCGGGCACCACCTCGTACGGCCCGGTGAGATCCCATCCGCCTTTCTCGCCGGGAACGGCGGCAAATTCATTTGTGGCTGGCACTTGTCCCTGAACGGGGCTTGTCGGCAACCATGCGAACAGCATCCAGCAGAGGCCGAAAGACAGGGCGAACACCAGGGATTGTCTTGCGACGGTGCGCATCGGACACTCCTTGTTGGTGACGGAAGAGGGGTGACCCTTGGGAAAGCGCGGGTAGTCTATGCGTGCGGCGGCCGGACGGTCAACGTCAAGAAGGGATAGGAGCTAGCGAGCGGCGAAACTGCCCTCTCGCGCGTGCGCACAGCCGCTGAAACTCCCCTGCTGTGCGATCATGGCGCTGCGGCGGGCGGTTCCATGGCCACGACACACTTAGTGCTCCCATGACAACCCAAATCGATCAAGACGCCTTTATGGTACTGGACGCTCTCTCGTCCGAGCCGCGCGATTCCTCCGTGACCGGTGCTCACCTCGCAAACAAAACCGGATTGCCGCCGGACCGAATCAACGACGCTATGGGCGTGCTCGTCGATGCGGGCCTTGCCGAGTGGCTGCAGGTATTCAGTACCGCCCCGTACGATTTTGGCGACGCCATGATCACCTCTCGCGGCCGCCACGAGCATCAACGAGCCGTCGCGGCTGCGAATCCACCGCGACCACAAGTTACCGATTCAGAAGAAGCGCCGCGATCCGCTTGGGATGCTCTTCGATTGATATGGCCGAAGCGACGCGCTTACCAGATCGCACTTGCAACTTCGTCTGTGGCCGCGGCTGCGATGTTTGCGCTCTGGTCCTCTTTTCCCGACAGCACAAAGGAAGAGCTTCTTGGTAAAGTCCGTTTCGTGATTTCACCTCCATCTCAAAGAGCGAGTGACGCGGCGTTCTTGGCCGGTGACTTCACAATTGACCTTCGAGATCCGTACAACCGGCCTACGCTGACGAAGATGATGTGCAAGTAAAGGTCAGCCGCGGAACGATTGTCCCCCTCCGAGAGGCTCAGTTACTTACCTTCGATTACGACGCATCGAAGTTCGTCTCAAATTTACCGAACGACATCCGACTCGTGACGGTGACGCCGTCTGCGGCGTCGTTTTCAGCTGGAGAGGCGCCGAGCATTGTTTCTATTGAATTTGACTCTAGTGCACTAGTCCCTCTAGGAAATTTCGTGTCGGGTTTTCGCGCTGGTGATCGCCAGTCATTTGGTCGCGCCGTTGTCAGACTGTGGTTCCGCGACACGGAAAGACGCTACGCAGACGTGGATGTGCCTCTGATTTTTCAAAAAGGGTGAGCGCGAAACCCCTTACAGCTAATCTGAAATCGCGTTGATGTCCGCAAGAACGCTTGAGCTAATAGAGCCGGGATAACACAGCGACATCTTCGTCCGTTGCTCCCCCGGCTCTCGCGAGTTCCCGAAACCTAGGGGAGTCGCGCGAATTCCCGCACAAGACTGTGCGCAAATCATTGCGCTCCGCACGTTTTCCAGCACATGTGAGTGCAAATTACACGATTCGCGTTTGCGATCTGCATCGCACATTTCTCGCCAAATCTACAGCGTCGTATCACGCGCATTCAGCCAAGATTCACGCGTCGGTGTCTAACCAAGCGTGCATCGTTTTCTCGTTCTCGTGCTGAGGGACGTGACTCCGATTGAAAACGGAGGCTACACACGAAAGGCCATCACAAATGAACGGATGCGTTACTTCTCGATGGTTCTGTTCTCTCATCCTAACTCTAGGCTTCGCGGGATCGGACGTGAGCGCCGGACAAACCAACATCTCATCCGCGCCGGTTCCTCCGCCAACGGCGCTCCTCTCAGATATTGAAATGACCCTCACGTCCGCAGGCCACGGCGGCTGCATCGGCCGTTGTATCAGCTACCGCGTTGTCGTCCGCGGTACAGGGTTCGTTGAGTACAAGGACTTGGGCGGTGAGCCACGAGGTCCTGACCTGCGGCGCTCAATTCCCATTGATGAGGTAGTGTCACTCCTTAACGAATTCGTTCGGGCGAGGTTCTTCGATGCATCGGCGAGTTACACGAACGAGCCAGTAGTTGTACGCGAGGGAGCGTCAGTTCGATTCCTGCTGCGAGGTGGTGCCGACGGACCCGAATGGGATCTGACGTTGCGTGTGGGGACTCGGCTTAAGTCCGTCCACTTGTACGAGGGGTTCCCGCGAGAGTTGGGCCAGCTACGGGATCTGCTCGATGGCGTCGGCGGGCCGCGAGCCTGGGCACTCAATTAGGACAAGGGGGGAGGGGAACGCTTGAAGACTTTGATGCTCGTTCTCTGCGTATGCGTGGGAGTGATTTTGTTCGCTACCCGACCAGCAGCCCAACTCGTCGAGCCGCCGCCTCTCGTCGAGCCGCCGCCTGTTCCTTCGCCCAGCGAGACGATCAGAAACCTTCGCTTGCGCGTTGATGGTCAGACCGACCAAGCGGTGCGAGTTCGAGGCGCAGTCTGGCTCGATGGTTCGAACAACAGCGTGATCATAGTCGATCAAAGAACCCCGTTTGAATTGCGGACGCGCGGTTACATCATCAATGCGATCCTGAAGGGGGAAGGGCGCGGATTGTTCCGCGTGCGCGTAATTGATGACAGAACTAGCGAAGACCTCACCGCAGCTGTCGGGCGTGAAATCGTCTTAGGCTACGGACTCAATTTCACACCGTTGTCGAGTTTTATCACGACTGTTCGGGAACGATAAGCGGCCTTGATGTGAATTCGCTTGTACGCGAATTATCATGGCTCCGCCCAGCTGATCTTGCGAACAAGCCGCTGCCCTCACTCACGGGCTGAGAGGAAAATAGCTCCGCCAATCGTGCGCGCGCGCAAGGCGTATACTCGCCCAAATTCCGCGCATGCTGAAACAGCCTGACGTTACACTCACCGCAATTTTCCGCAGAACCGTGATTTGATTTGCAATCGCGGAGGCTTGTCTGATGAAACGCCGAGAATTCCTAGTTGGCGGCAGCCGTGTAGCTCTTGGACTCTCGCTCGGCATTTCTGGGTGTTCGCGAGCGAGCCAACCTGCCGCGCGCTCGTTGGACGAGACGCAGGCGCTATTTGATGAACTGGACAAGCAGATTCCTCAGTTGATGCGAGATGCCACCGTTCCGGGGCTTTCGATAGCGATCCTTAGAGACGCCCAACTCCTGTGGCGACGTGGTTTTGGTGTCAGAGACGCTCAGTCCAAAGTGCCGGTTGATGTGGACACCGTCTTTGAGGCCGCCTCGACAAGCAAGCCCGTCTTTGCATATGCGGTGATGAAGCTCCGCGAGAAGGGTGTTATCGATCTCGACACGCCGTTGACGAAGTACACATCGGATCGTTTCCTTCCCGGTGATCCGCGCCTTGACCTGATCACGGCACGCCACGTGTTGTCGCATACGACGGGCTTTCCCAATATCCGCTCGCGTGGAAACCCTCTGGCGATCAACTTCACGCCAGGCGAACAGTGGTCGTATTCCGGCGAAGGCTATAGCTACTTACAGTCGGTTGTCACGCACCTGATCGGCGGACGAGTGAATCCAGCGGACTGTGGGACGTTCGAAACGGATATGAGGGTATGCGCAACCGAACCTTCAATCGCCGACTACATGACGACAAACGTGCTTACCCCGTTCGGCATGACGAGCAGTGGGTATTTCTGGAACGATGCGATGGCCGCTCATATGGCGAAGGGCCATGATGAGACGGGCACTCCGTCTCAGGCCAATCGAAGACCAACAGGCCCTTCGGTTGCGCGATACGGCATGGTCGGCGGGCTTTGTACCACTCCGACGGATTACGCACGATTTATCGCTGAGATCCTCAACCCTAAATCTAGCGATCCATTTCGACTTACGAACGAGAGCCTCGGCGAGATGTTGCGACCGCAAGTGCGCCGTAACGCCGAGAGTTCGTGGGCGTTGGGATGGGAAATACATCACAGTCCGACCGGCGACTTTTTCACGCACGGCGGAGATAATCCCGGCTTTCAGTGTCTTGTCGCGGGATCGGTTCAACGAAAAACCGGCTTGGTAATCATGACCAATGGCGAAAACGGGTACGACGGAGTCATTGCGAAACTGATCACTGGTGACACTCTCTCACAATTGTTGGGAGGCAAGTTGCGCGCAGCATCCGAGTAGGTCGCCTGAAGCAGTTGCCATGGGCCTCAGAGACGCTGGCATTAGTGTCTTCTACGACAAGTTTGAAAAGGCCGGTCTTTGGGGTAAGAACCTTGTCGACCATCTCGCTGAAATCTACAAGAACCGGTCACGTTACGTGGTGATGTTTGTCTCGAAGCATTACGTCGGTAAACCGTGGACGACGCATGAACGTCAGCACGCTCAGGATCGGGCGCTAGTAGCGAGCGAAGAGTACATCTTGCCTGCCCGATTCGATGACACGGAGGTTCCCGGAATGAAGAATACCGTTGGTTATGTTTCTCTCAGAGGCCTCCCGCCTACCGAACTCGTCGACCTCATATTGAAAAAGCTCGGCAGGGCATAGAACAGGCGCGCACGGGCGCGGGAGAATTCCCTTCGCCGGAGAGAGCTTGCCCATCGAAACAATTCGTTTCACGATTCGCGCGCGTGTGATTTTGCGCTGCAACTTCGCAGGAGACGTCGCGGTGCAATCATTTGTGCGCCGAGAGGGCCTTCTTGAAGCAGGATCGGTCTACCTCGCAGTCAGTCGCATTTGCAGGGCATGTCTCATCGAGCTTGAAGACGAATCTCGATGGCTTGCGGTTCGTCGGGGCTGACTTCGAGGTCCCCAC
>DAIRVG010000155.1:0-13959 GCA_036802945.1 Vicinamibacterales bacterium | reverse complement strand
CTGTGCCTCGTTGCCGCCGTGGCATTCTGGCTTTAATCAATTGAGTCTGGACCCTTAGAAGCAGCCTCGGTGAAGCGCGTCCTTGATTGCGCGGAACCCGTGGCTGTGCGGCTGCGCATCATTGTGACGATCGCCATGTTTTTGACGGGCGAGTGCCGTGCGCACGCCCCAGATGCCGATGCCGACCAGCGCAAACCCGACACACCGCTCGCCCCATGACCAGAGGTTGTCGATGACCAGCGCATGCCGGAACACCAGCGCCAGCGCGCCGATGGCGAGTACTCCCGCGGTGTGGCCGAGTCCCCATCGAACCCCGGTTCGCCAGGCCTTCATCCTTCCATCGACGGCCAACGGGGCGATCGCAGCGAGATGATCGGGGCCCGAAAACACGTGAATGAACCCGGCGACCAATCCGGCCAAGGCCACGGTCATGCGACGCGCCCGTTCGCCACCGACACGCGCTCGGCGTTCCGGCGCGCCTTCGCCAGGAGCCTGCGGGAGCGCGGCGTGTCGCGGAGCTTCCAATTTGCCGTGGCAAGATCGACCGCACGCCGCGGGCGGTTTCCGATGCCCATGAAGAAGTCCGCCGCGTGGTCTGCGTAAGCTTCGGGCCGACGCGCGAGCAACAGTTCGTACTCGAGTGCTGCACGTGCCGCCTGGCTCATGGCCGCTTCGTGCTCACCGCGCGCGGCAAGGACTTCCGCATACATAGCGCGGTATTCAGGGTCGTCGGACGTTTCGAGCAACGGCATGAGGTGAGCCATCGCGACGTTCACCTGGCCGCGCGCAAGCGCCACTTCAGCACGATGCCCACGACCCGGCACGTGCTCGGGCAATATGGTGTCGAGTTCGATGAAGATCACCTCCGCGCGGGCCAGCTCGCCCCGGCGCATCGCGCTTACGCCCCACGCGAACAGCAGTTGGCCGCACGGCAGCGGTGACACGCCCGTATCGGCATTGAGCGCAGCCGCATAGCACTCTTCTGCTGCCTCCCATTTGTCCATTTCCGCCAGCAGCGACGCGAGCGAGCCAAGCGTGTGAATGCCGGGATCGTCCTTCGCCAGTCTCTCGCGCAACACCAGCGCCTCGGTGTAGTGACCGGTCGCCTGCAGCACCGACGCCTGTGCGGCATCGATCGCCTGCCGTGAAAACCCGGCAGCGAGGGCTCGATCGAGAAGCGCGTAGGCGTCCTGGAACCGATGGAAACGCTCCGCGACCCACCCGCGGACATAAAGTGCGCTGGCAGGGTCGGGCGACACGGCGAGGGCATGATGAGCCGCGCAGTCCGCCTCGTCATGGTCCACGATGCGGCCGAGCACGTCGCCGCGAAGGAACATAAGCTTCGCGAGCCCAACCAGGTGTTCGAACGTCGCGTCGGCGATGCGGCGACGCTCGAGACCATCGATCATCGCCGACAGATTCGCGACGGCGATTCGCCCGCTGGTATAGCGTCCCGCGTCGACGATCATGACACCTTCCGGAGACCGCTCAGCAGCGCCGGATAGCCGCGCGTCAACGAGCCGCCGTCGATGGCGATCGTCTCGCCGTTGATCGATGTGGCGAGATCCGATGCGAGAAACACCGCAGCCGCTGCAATTTCTTCCGCTTCAACCGCGCGCTGCATGGGGATCACACTGAGGAAGAGCTCGCGCATCGAGGGGTTTTCCAACTCATGGCGGGTCAGCGGCGTCTCAACCAGGCCTGGGGCGATGCCGACCACACGGATGCCGCGACCGCCCAGTTCCAGCGCGCTGCAGCGCGTGAGCATGTCGACGCCGGCCTTTGCCGCACAGTAGGCCGCCTGCCCCTCGCCTGGCTGCCGGCCGTTGACCGACGAGATGTTGATGATGACGCCGGGGTGTCCCTGTTCGAGCATCTGCCGGGCACCGTGCTTCACGCCGTAGAAGACGCCGCCGAGCGTCACCGCGTGAACGGATCGCCACTTGTCACCGGTCAGCTCGATCAGCGGTGCGATCGCGCCAAAGCCCGCGCAGTTGACCACGATGTCCAGAGACCCGAAGGCCTCGCGCGCCACACGCATGGCGCCTTCGACCTGAGTCTCGTCCGACACGTCGGTGACGCGGCCGACGGCACCATCGCCAAGCTCGCCCGCGACGGTCTCCAACCCCTTCGCGTTGAGATCGCACAGCAGCACGCTGGCGCCCGCATCGATGAATGCAGTCGCGATGGCCTTGCCGATACCGGATGCGGCGCCGGTCACGACGGCGCCTTTGCCTTTCAGAATCTTCATGTTCAACCTCTCAGAAATGCCGGCACCGGCAGGTCGGTCCGGTTGTTCGGTACGCGTACGTAGGGGAACGTCAGGGCCGGAGCTTTGAGCGCTATTCGAACCTCCTCGCGAGGTCCGCACCATTTACGCCTGAGGGGTGGCAATGGCGATGCCCACGCGCGGCCATTCAAGACACGTCGAAATACGTGTGATTGCTTGCGAGCGATGATCCGCAGCTGTGTGTTTTCGCGCGGTGCGTGCGATGACACGCAGGCATCCGTACAAAGGACCCAACTAGGTCTGGATAGCGGCGAGCGCACCGTTCGTCCGAAAACGCACGGCACTGTCTGGCACTACGAGATGGATGCGAGGCCACGATGTGGCCGATGGCTCAATCATGCGGATCGATGCTGCTTGTGTTGCTCGCACACCGGCGGCATCACCTTTGCCGTTTACGCAGTCGCGAGCGCAGCGTGGTGTTGCGCTATCCGCCAGCAACTCGCAAGGAGAAGGTGATGTCACGCAGGATTGCAGCTCTGGTCGTCATGGGAATCACACTGGGTGTTGGAAGCGCCTTCGCGCAGGAATCGGCTCCCGGGCCCGGCGCCGTGGAAGTCACGTACATGCCAGCCAGCGCGGCGTACTTCACGTCGAAAGGCGATTCACCCAGCTTCGGCAACTATGGGTTCGGCTCGGCGGTCACGTTCAACCTTACTCCCCTCGTCGGCGTCGAAGGCGAGATCGGCGCGATGATCGCGACCACGTCCGATCTCCAGTTCGGCGATCTGAACAGCCACGTCAAGGCCCCGAACGCTCTCAGCTACGCCGCGAATTTCATGTTATCGCCCTGGACGGGCCATTCATTCGTGCCATACGCGACCGTGGGCATCGGCGCTCTGACGATGTTCGAACGCCCGGAGCTCGACGTGACGAGCGACGAAACCTCCCTGGCGGGCAACGTCGGCGGCGGCATCAAATGGTATGCGGCGAACAGCCGCTGGGGTCTTCGTGGCGACTATCGAGTTGCCGTGACGCAGTCCAGGAACGATGCGTTTGGGACCTTCGATCCGGACACGCGTTACGTACATCGCGTGTACGCGGGCGTGATTATCAACACGAAGCGATAAGGTCGGAACCGGAGGGCGATAACATGAACGCGTCGGCAACAGACCGGCGGCATCACGTAGTGATCGTTGGCTGCGGATTCGGCGGACTGTTCGCGGCAGAAGCGTTGCGGCGCGCCGATGTCGATGTCACCGTTATCGACCGGACCATCCATCACTTGTTTCAGCCGCTGCTTTATCAGCCTTCGCTCGTTTAGAGCTTGGGCGGCCCAATTGACCTGCCCCAAGAGGTAAAGATCGGCATCTGTCATGTACACACATTTCTTACGTAGGTCGGTGCACACCAAGAAGTTCACGATCAGCCACGACCATCAGTTGGGATGGGAAGTGTCCGAGGAAGAGGATAGCCGCGTGGTCTCATCTATCCGCTATCGGGATTGGCATCGAGTCGAGCGCGCTAAGCAGATGTTCGCAGACAAGGCAAAGGCGCTCCGGCAGAGGGGTTGGGACGATTACCTGGTTACTGCGTAGCGCCACACATGTGAAGGTGGCACGACGAAGCTGTAACACCATCCAGCGCGCCAAGAAGATGCGTCATGGCCGACTACGCTGAGGAACCCTAATCGCGAATGGATTCGAGAAGCGATCGATTGGTGTCGCGGCCGTTCCTACTGCCTCGATTCGGACTAGACTCCGCATCCGAAAGGTGTGTGGTGGAATCGAATGCCGACTTCACGCTGGGGAACTCCGAGCGACGCCGTGCCAGAATCGATTGCAATTGACATCCTCACGAAGGAAGGGTGGCCCCAAGCGAGAGCCAAGCGCCTCGTTCGAGAGGGTGCCTGGAGCACCCACGTGCCGGTCGATAGCGCAATTCTCAACAACTTAGGGACAGATCTGAGTGGCGAAGCAAAGACGCATTGCCCGCCAAGAACCCACTTGGCCAGCTAAGTTGTTGATTCTAAATAAGCTCAAGTTGGCGGAGAGGGTGGGATTCGTTCCCGGCGAACCTGCTCACATCAACAATTTAGGTCAGTTTTCAATCGCTCAAATCGCTAGAAACGCTCAAAGCCTGAGTATCAAGTACAAAACAGGTACAGCAGTATCCGCAATCGGAACCGCTTGTCGTCAACTACGAGGAACCTCGAACCAGGAATCCCAAGGAGATCAATTACGTGATGTACGGTCTGACGCGTTAGGACGTACGGGTGAATGGCGCTGACATCGATCCGACCGGCCGTCGTTGATGACGGGTTGCGGACGGGTTAGGGCTGAGGCTGGAACCAAAAAAGGCCCGTCGACTAGTTCTGGCGCGTCGCCGTCCAGCTTTGCGTTTTGCCGTCGACGGTAGCAGTGCCTTCAATGCGATCGGCGGTGACCTTGCCCTTGTATTCGGAGTCGCCGGTCTTTAATGTGATCTGCTCGCCGACCAAACGTCCTGTGATCGATCTAGCGCCCAGCATCCCTGAGACCATCTGAAATTCCTGCGTCAGGACCAAATCCTCCGAGCCCAAGCGCCAGGTACCAGCCACCCGAGCAGGCACGACATTCAGGAGCGCGGTACACCAACTGCCGCACGTCCCTTCAATCGTTTCAGACGCGTCGGCCTCCCAATTGGTGATCTTGAATGTGTTGTTCACGATTCTCGTGCCCGGCTTCAGCGCCAGGAACTTGGGCGCCAGCTTGTCGAGGTTGCTTGGGAGCAGGAAGAGCGCCAGAACCGTCGCATTCGAGATGTCGGCCTCGTACATATCGCCTTCGATGAACGTTGCGCGATCAGCGACGCCCGCTTCCTGGGCCTTCTGACGCGCGAGCGCGACCATCTCGGGGTTGTATTCCACACCGATAGCACGCGCGCCACGCTTGGCCGCCGAGATCACGTTGCGGCCGTCGCCGGAGCCAAGGTCGATGACGATGTCCTGCGGCGTTACCCGGGCCATGTCGAGCATCTTTTCGACAACCTCCGGCGGCGTCGGCACCCAGACGACGTCTTTACCCGCCTGACCAGGCGTCGGTTCAAACGTCGCTGCCTGTGCGGCCACGTCAGCGACGGTCATGGCAAAGACGAGAAGGGACAGTGCGAACTGACGGAGATAGTTGGTTTTTGTCAGCATAGGAACCAGGAACGATATCGCGGATTAACGGCCGTTTGTCAATATATGAAGCTTCTTCTCGACTGCGTTCAATCAACCCCGCAGCAAGAGTACAAGAAGCGCTAGCCTGGCCTGGCGGGGTTCCTCATGCGGAACCCGCGCAAGTCAAGGAGTGACGACTGATCGGATAAGTAAAAGTACCACAGCCAAATCGGAAATCCGGGTCAAGGTCTCAGCCGGACTCTATTTTGGCGAACGACAGGCGCTCGTTGTCGCACTTCGCAAACGTCAACAGGCCGCGTCAGATCAACAATCCCATTCGCAGCCTACGATTGACGTGAAAGCGGAGCGGGTCGCATAGTTCGCGTGCCGACGTGAAGCGGCGTGTGCAAACGCGGGCGTGCTACAGTGCGCCTCGATCCCGCGGCCGCGCGTGACGCGTCGATCGATTCCCGCCAATCGTCTTCGTCACGGTCTCGCTGGAGAACATCGCGGCGTGCCGCAACGGTTTTCAAAGGCGGCGCATTCAAGGTGTCAGCCGGACTCTATTTTGGCGAACGACAGGCCCCTTCGCGCCTGTGGCGCTTGTTCCATCACGCGCAACTGCAGCCGTTGTGTCCTGAACCCCAGTGACGGGTTATAGTTACGCTCACCGGAGAAGTTACCCGATGATGCGCATGATGTCTTCGTGTCTAGTAGCGTTGATCCTTGCCGCCAGCGGCGCCGTGACTGCCGGCCAGCAGCCCGCTACCCAGGCTCCGCTTCGCACGCCCGACGTGATTTTCGTACCCACGCCACCCGCGGTCGTTGCGGCGATGCTCAAGGCCGCCAAAGTCGGCAAGAACGATATCGTCTACGACCTCGGCTCGGGCGACGGCCGCATTCCCATTGCCGCCGTCAAGGATTTCGGCGCCGCGCGCGCGATCGGTATCGACATCGACCCGCAGCGAATCGCGGAAGCCAACGCGAATCTGGCGAGCTCGGGCATCACTGGCAATCGCGTTCGATTTCTCAATCAGGATCTCTTCACCACCGACATCAGCGAAGCGACCGTCGTCACGCTTTATCTCTTACCCAGCTTGAACCTGAAGCTCATCCCGAAATTCGAGAAGGAGCTCAAGCCCGGCACACGCATCGTCTCGCACTCGTTCGACATGGGCGACTGGAAGCCCGAGCAGACGCTCGATGTCGATGGACGGGCGGTCTATTACTGGACTTGGCCGAAGAAGTAGTTCCTCGCGGCAGAGCAATCCGGCGGTTTCCCGATCCTGATTGTCGGCGCCGCCTTGCGTTCGGGGGAACGCGTCTCGCATCACGAGTATTTCTTGGAACCGTTGGCAGCGTGAACGGTGACCGCCTGTCGCCGCACGCAATTATTGCGGAACACAAGCATAGCGCTTGACACGTACGACGAGGGACAACTCGTGACCTCTGACTGAAGATAACGCTGTCGTAGGTCGATTGAGAGAGAACGCTTTCTACGGTGCCCGCCCGATATCGATCACAATTGCCACGCGGGTGGGAACAGATCCCACGTGGCCAAAATGCCCCTGATTTCGAGCGTTTTCCAGACGAAAGGTGGGGCGAAAACCAGGGGTCAGGTACAGTCAGAAAATTGGATCGATTAATAGATTTACTTTCAGTAACTTAGGTTGGCGGAGAGGGTGGGATTCGTTCCCGCGAGTCCCTCTCCCATCAACACTTTAGGCCCGATCTCAATCGCTCAAACCACCAGAAACGCTCAAAACCTGAGTATGAGGTACATACAAAACAGGTACGGTGAACCGTGGCGCCCAGGCTGCCTTCAGTCGCCTCGCTCGACGCGCGATCGTCTCCTACGGGTGAGGAACCCGCCCGTTCAATTCTTCGAACCAGTTGAGCACGACCTGGATCGTGGGAGCCGTGAAATTGCCGTTCTCCAGTTGCGGCATCGTCTTGAGGCCTACGAACTTCCCGCCCGGCGTGATGTCGTAGAGCGTGCGTGAGTTGGGCGCACCCGGCTGAAACGGTCTCGGCACGGCGACGGCGTTCCCGAAGGCGAAGGTCGGGCGCGTCGTGACGGTGACGGCCTCGAAGCCGCCGAGCCGCGGGACGTAGAACAGTTCCTTCCCGTCGAGTGACCAGGCGACCTTGTGCGGGCTGTTGGTGAGACTGTCGTTCGATTCCTTGACGAAGAGCTGATACGTTGCGCCAGTGGCCGGGAACGGCTGAACGTAGATTGCATACCTCGTCGCGCCTTGTCCGGTTCGCGCATAGGCGATCCATCGGCCATCGGGCGAAAACCTCGCGCCGGTGGGGTAATCCGAATGGACCTCGCCAAACGGCTCCGCCTTCCTCGTCTGCAGCGGCAGCGTCCACAGCGATACGTCAGTCCCCCTGGTTCTGCTGAAGAGCAGCGTTTCGCCATCAGGAGACCACGCTTCCGGTTCATGCGACTCACCAGGCCCGGGCGTCGTGAGCCGTTCCGCCGTGCCCGTGCCGTCGGCGGCCTGCCAGAAGAGAGCGAGATCGCCTTCGCGATCGGACTGGAACGTCACGCGCCTGCTGTCGGCAGACCAAATCGGAGACCGATTCTTCCCTCCGAAAGTCAATCGCCGCATCGGGCTTCCGCCAGCGAGGTCATACGTATAGACGATCGCGTCATGGCCATCGTCTATCCCGAAGGCGATACGTGTCCCATCTGGCGACGCGCGTGTCCCGCCGCGGTACTGAGCAGGCGGGAGCTTCAATGGTTCGACGTTGCCCTTTCTATCCGTCAGGATGATTTCCTGCTGACCCCACTCGGGTCCCGTGATGCCACCCGGCAGATAGATGAGTGAGCCGTTGCGCGAGAGCGAAAAATGCGAGGCGCCCGTTTCCCTGTTCGCCGATCGCAGGACACCGTCGATCATCGGCACAGGTGCGCCGGTCACGACCAGACGGCCGGCGTCGAACGGCACGGCGAACAGGGTCGCACCGAGCGCATACACAAGGTGACCGCTCGTAGCGAAGCGGGCATCGGTTCCGGTGATGAGCGCCTTTCGTTCTCCGGACGCCAGCGATTGTACGACGACGTGCGCGTTGTCCCATCGGGAGAAGTCGATGCCGCTGGCGAGCGTGAACAGGATGTGCTGGCCGTCGGGCAGCAGGTGCGGACCGTGCGCCTCTTCGTTCTCCTTGACCCGCACGAGCACTTCCGGCGTGCCGCCGTTCGGCGACACGCGCATGATGCCCTTCCTACCTTGCCCAATGAGGATCCCGGCTTCCTCCCAGGTGATGCCGTATGGAATGTCCGCGTGACAGATGGTCACCGCGACACCGCCCGTGACGGCGATTCTCTTGATCGTCTGATCGGCCGGCGCATAGAACGCGATCGATTGGCCGTCCGGCGAAAACACCGGATCGGTCGGTGGCTGTTCGCGTTCGGTGCCTTGTATCGGGTGGACGTCCAGTTCCGACATCGACCGGACGTACAGCCGCGCGTTGGCCACGTACACCATCCGCTCCCCGTCGGGCGACAGGGCGATCATGTGGCGGTTGGCGGGCAGCGTGATCGACTGCCCGTCCGCCAACGCGAACGGGAATCGGGTCACTGAGCGCGCCGGTGAGGGTTTGACGTACCAGGCGGCAGCGGCGGCCAGAGTCCCCACGAGTGTCGCGGCGAGCACGGCTGGCGCTGCGCGTCGCCACACCGTCCGCACTCGCGCCAGAGCCGATTCGTCGCTGAAGGCGTCTCCCGCGGATCCCGCCGGACGGCTGAGCACGATCCGCGCTTCCCCGATGTCGCGCAGCCGGCGCGTGACATCGCGGTCGAGGCATCGCGCGATCAGGCGTCGTACCGCCGCAGGTGTGGACGCGGGAAGCGCCGTCCAATCGACGTCTTGGCGCAGGACCGCCGCGAGCGTGTCGGTCGTATCGTCGCCTTTGAACGCCCGCTGACCCGACAGCATCTCGTAGAACACGGCTCCAAACGCCCACACGTCGCTTCGCCTGTCCGCCTCTCGGCCCTTGGCCTGCTCGGGACTCACGTAGGCGGGCGTGCCGAGGATCAGGCCCTTCTGGATATGGGATGCGCTCGTGATCGTCGATGACGCGGTCGGCTCTGCGCCCACGATGTCGTCCGGCTGCCATACCTTGGCGAGTCCGAAGTCCAGCACCTTCACCGTGCCGTCCGGCCGCAGCTTGATGTTGGCCGGCTTGAGGTCACGGTGGAGGATCCCGTGCTCGTGAGCCGCTTCGAGCGCCTCCGCAATCTGCCGTGCGATCGGTAGGGCGTCAGCAGGCGAAAGGGGGCCACGGGCAATCCGATCGGCAAGCGTTGGACCTTCGACCAGCTCGAGGACAAGCGCATGGACCGGTGTTCCGCCCGGGCGCACTGGCGCATGCCATTCTTCGAAGCCGTAGATTGCGGCGATGTTCGGATGGTTCAGTGACGCGAGGACCTGCGCTTCGCGCTTGAACCGTGCGAGCCGATCCGGATCGACCGCGAAGAGGTCCGGAAGGATCTTGAGCGCGACGTCGCGATGCAGATTGGAGTCGCACGCGCGATAGACCTCGCCCATGCCGCCCGCGCCGAGCAAAGGGCCCACCTCGAACGGGCCGAGACGCGCCCCGCTGAATGACGGCGGCTCTCCCATGACATGCGCGGCCACACCGCCGACGGGCGTTTCGAGAAATTGCGAGGAGGCGTCTTCGTGCGCCAGCAGCGTCTCAATCTCGCGCCGCAGGTCCGCATTATTGCCGCATGCGCTGAGCAGAAAGGCCGCGCGTTCGCCGGCCGACCGTTCCAGAGCCGCCTGACACAGTTCCTCCAGGCGTTGCCAGCGCTCCGAGGTCCCGCTCACCGTTCGTGTCCTTCGAGCTCGCGCAACAACCACAGCTTCGCGAACTGCCAATCGCGCTTGACCGTTTCGCTCGACACACGCAGCGCTTCGGCCGTTTCGTCAACGCTCATCCCGCCAAAGAACCGCATCTCGACGACGCGGCTCTTGCGCGCGTCGACAGCGGCAAGCGCGTCGAGCGCGCGATCGAGCGCGAGCACGTCGAGGTCAGGCGAGCGCGAGATGAGCATCGCCTCGTTCAGGGTGACCTTCGCATCTCCCCCGCCTCGTTTCCGGAAGGCCCGGCTCCGCGCGTGATCGATCAGGACACGGCGCATCAGCCGGGCCGCGATGCCGAGGAAATGCGACCTTCCCTGCCAGCGGACGCCCTGTGCCTGCACCAGCCGCAGGTAGGCTTCGTTCACGAGCGCAGTGGTCTGGAGGGTGTGGCCCTCGCGCTCGCGGGCCATGTAGACGCGCGCCAGCCGTCGCAGCTCGGCTTCGACGAGCGGCACTAGCGCCGCGAGCGCGGCCTCGTCGCCATCGCTCCAGGCCTGGAGCAGCTGCGTGACCGGCGCGGGCCCCGTCATGCGCACATTGTACCCATTCAAATCGCGCCGTTTCCTTGGACATTTCCTGACCTGACCCCTTTTCCCCCCGGTTCGCGCATCTGCCTGTGACCGTGTTCTCTTGCACGTCTTGCCCTTGAGGAACAGCCACATGACCATGACTCGGCGAATCGCGCTCGCCGCCGCCCTGCTGGCGTGCCCGACAGCGGCCCTCGCGCACCATTCGTACGCGATGTTCGATCAAACCCGGAGACTGACCGTGCAGGGCACGGTGCATGCGCTCGAGTGGACGAATCCTCACATCTGGGTCTGGGTCGACGTTGAAAACGGCAAAGGCGGCACCGCAACGTATGGATTCGAAAGCAATGCCCCTGCGGAACTGGGGCGGTTCTTCGGCTGGAGCAAGCGCAGCCTGACCGCGGGCGACAAGGTGACCATCGACTACGCGCCGCTCAAGAGCGGTCGCAACGGAGGTGCGCTGCGCACACTGACGTTCGCGGATGGACGGGTACTGCGGACCCCGCGTTCCGATCCGCAATATGGGGTAGGTCCCCGGCCTCCCGCAGCATCTGGTGGCGGCAACGAGGCGAAATGAAAGGAGAGCGAACGTGACGAGATTCTTACTGAAGGTCGCCGGCGTCTGCGTCGCCACTTGCGCGCTGCTCCTCGGCGATGCGGCCGCTGCACAAAAGCGGCCTGGTCAGCAGGGCGACACCTACTCGTCGATCGCCAAGCTTCCCGATTGGTCTGGTGTCTGGGTGATCCCATGGGAGGCGTTTGCCGCCGAGAACGTTCGACAGAGGGATCCCAAGAATCCCGGTGCACCGCAGTTGACGCCTGCCTCTGCCGCGATACTGGCCGAGATACTGGCGGCCTTCAGGCCGGACAATCCCTCCAGGCCGCCGTCGACTGTTCAGGTCTGCGCACCTCAAAGCATGCCGAACGTCATGCGGTGGGCGTTCGCGACTGAATTTCTGTTTACTCCGGGGCGCGTGACGATCCTTCTCGAACAGGGTTCTACGATTCGGCGCATTTACACCGATGGCCGAGGTCACTCCGTCGATCCGGATCTGACGTACATCGGCGAATCGGTCGGGCATTGGGAAGGCGACACGTTGGTGGTGCATACGACGGCAATCGCGCCACAGGCGCGACTATTCCTTGTCGTTCCGAGTTCCGGCAAGATGCAGGTGACCGAACGTCTCCATCGCATCGATACGAATCATTTTCAGATCGATACAGTCGTTGAGGATCCAATCGCATTGAGGACGCCTTGGCGCTATACGCGAATATATGAGCGTTCGGACACAGGCTTTTTCGAACGGGAATGCGACGTGAACAATCGCGATGGGAACGACCAGGAGCCCGACCTGACGCCGCCCAGGGAATAGGGATCTCGTCTGGAGGAGCACGTGACGAAACCAATGCTGGCGGTGGTTCTTCTGTCCGCTCTCGCGGGGTCGACTGCGGCTCAATCACCATCGATTCAAGGTGTCTGGCGGCCGGTCGAAATCACGATCACCGCTGCGGCGAGTGCGGATCGCGTGGATCCCTTCGATGCGTTTCCTCGCGGGACTCACACCACGCTTCAGCCAGCGCTCGTGATCTTTACGGCCAGGCACTACAGCCGCACCACCGACACGGCGGCGCAGCCGCGTCCTGCGACAGGCTATCGACGGCCGAACACACCGACCGTCCAGGAGTTGATAGCGCGCTGGGGTCCGTTCGCCGCCAATGCTGGCACTTACGAGCTTTCCGGCAACACGCTGACTATCCACACGCTGGTCGCCAAAGAGCCGATGGCGCAGCGTGAGGGCAACTTCACCCGTTTCATTGTCGCTGTCGACGGCAATACCTTGACGCTGACGACGGTGGAGAACGAGGCCGGACGCTTCGCGAACCCGTTAACGTCGAAATACGTGCGAGTCGAATAGCGCGCGCAGGAGCGCACCCAAATATGACCGAGACCGTCATTGACCGGCGCACATTCCTCGTTGCGACAGTCACTGGCCTCGTCCGTGCGGGGTTGGCGGACGCCCAGTCCGAAGTCACCCGTCCGGTGGTGTCCGAGGCGTCAAGCCCCCTGGAGGTCATTACGCCGACCGCGGCCGACGGTTATCGAGGCCAGGCCGTGCTGCGCAAGCCGCCCGGCCGCGGTCCATTTCCCGCGATTGTTTGGATACACGGGGGCATTACGACGAGGTCGCTGGCGCAGCTCGAGTCGATGGCGCGCGATCTCGCCACGCCTTCTCGATTTCTTGCGGCCGGCTATGTCTTCGTCGCGCCCACGTACCGCAGTCGTGACGTCGATCCCCAAACCACCGTCTCGCTGGAGGATTCGCTCGCCGTCGTCGAGTACTTGCGGAACCTGCCATACGTCGACCGCCGGAGCGTGATGGTGTGCGGATGCAGTGGAGGCGGCGACCTGGCCTTGGAGGTTGCCGCGCGGACAAACATCTGCGGGGTTGTCGCGGAAGAGCCGGCGAGTGTGGTGATGTCAGGCATCTTCAACGCCAACCTTCCCAAGAAAGGCGAGCGATACACGCCAGAGGACGGTATGTTTATGCTGGAGAACGGGGCGCGCTACTACACGGCGGAATTCCAGACAATCTTGCGAGCGAAAATTGCCAAGATTAAATGTCCGATTCTCATCGTTCAAGGGGATGTGAACCGCCGCGAGCTCCCGATCAACAGGTTCAATGCGGACGTACTGATTCCAGAGCTACGTGCAGCAGGAAAACAGCTGGACATCAGGAGCTATCCCGGGCAAGCGCACTGTTTCTGTTCCGCCAGTGGACTGCCACGGCCCGGCGGGTCAGCGGCGCCAGCGTCATGGCCTGCCGCGGCCTTGAAGGCATTTGAGGACATCGACGCGTTCTGTCGCCGTCATGCGCGCACGAAGCCCAAGGCGATCGATGCCACGCTGATAAAGCACGCGGCTGTAAAGCAGGGTCCTATCTCGCAGTAGCGACTGCCTGCAGGGTCCACTGCCACGCCGTTCCACGCCTGCACCATTGCGTGACGATGAGGCATACGGTGATCACTCCAGCGGAGCGGGTGGAAAACCCACCCACGTGCCGCCGGTGTACTACTTCAGGTACAGCCGAACTTGCTAAGCAATATAAGTTCTTTGGGATGAATTACTTGGAATGGCGGAGAGGGTGGGATTCGCACCACTGCCGGTTGTTGAAAACAAAGAACTTA
>DAIRVG010000154.1:0-13959 GCA_036802945.1 Vicinamibacterales bacterium | reverse complement strand
CGGACGCACGCTCGTGCGAAGCCGCGTCGCGCGCGCGTATGTCTGTCGAGTACAGTCCGACGCGATTCACTACCACGCGGCGCTCGCCTTCGACCATTCGATCGATGCGGGTGCCTGCGGGTGTGCGCTGCCGTCAGTGCTTGCGGCCTCGCCAGGCACGTCAGGCTTACCTCGCGTGGCTCAAAACCACAACGCCGACATCGTCTTCGACAAACGCTTGAACGTCTAGCGGACTCCGGTTCACGGTAGTTCACACACGGGCCGCCCAGGAATGAGAGGCGGCTCTCGGACGATGTCGAGACTTCTTGCAGCGCTCCTGTGCGTACGAGAAGCACTCCCTTAATCCGCAGAAGGCGGGACAGTACGCGCGGTACGGAGGTCCTATGCTCGCTCCCATCGTGTTGGCGATTCTCGTCGCGCACGCTCCAGTCACCGCACAGGCGAATGCCGCCCAGCAGCCAGCCGTGCCAGCGGTACAACCAACAGCGGAAACACCGTGGTCACCCGTCGGCGTGCTCCGTTCTCGTGGTGGCGTGACGGCGCCGCAACTGATCAAATCCGCCCGTCCGAACTATCCCGCCGAGGCCATGAGCGCAAAGGTCCAGGGGTTCGTCAGGTTAGAGGCCGTCGTGCAGCCAGACGGAACGGTCGGCGAGGTTCGGGTCAGGCGTTCGCTCGACCGCAAGTTCGGCCTGGACGAATCGGCGGTCAAGGCCCTGAAGGAATTCCGGTTCACGCCGGGAACGAAAGACGGGGTCCCCGTCCCCGTGCTCGTGTCGAGCGAGATAGAGTTCACGACCAGATAGTGAGAGCGGCTTTTGAGCGGGGGACCAAATCGCTTCGCGGCTTCGCAAATCGGTGGGCAGGAATCCCCCAGCTTCGAGTAGTGCGCAGAAAACATTTATTCTCCGCACACCTGAATCGCCGTCTCCGATCGTCTGAAGTCAGTCAGATACAGGCGCCGAGTCCGACGAGTTTTTCGCCGCGCAGGGGAGGAATGAGACTCATACTGGCCATCATGCGGCGTGCAGCAGGGCTGTGTCTGTTGCTCGTGATGAGCGCATGCGGCGAGGAGCCGCGGTCCCCGCCCACGGCGCCGACAGTGCCCAATGTCCCAAGCCCCCCAGTCGCTCCTACGTTCACGCTCTCAGGCGTGATCACCGAGCGCTTCTCGGGCCGCCCGGTTCAGGGCGCGAAAGTCTGGGTGTGGCCGTTCACCTTCGCGCAGGTACGCGGCTGGCCTCCTGGCGGGATGCGGATGACGCCGTCAGACGGCGCCGGACGGTACACGATCTCCGGGCTCCCGTCTCTGGGGCCCGTCTGGGTAAGCACGGCACAAACCTGGGGGGACGCCTTCAGCGCGCCGTACATGCACCAGTGCGTGACGACCGTGACGGTCGAGAGCGACGCGACGTTGGACGTGACCGTCTCTTCTACGACGGATCTTGTCGCGCTCAACGCGTCCACGAGTCCAACGTCACCAAATTCGCGAATAGTATCTGGCACGGTGTTCGAAATCACCTCAAACGGCCGGCAGCCGGTCAACAACGTCTGGGTCGGGTGGGAAGCGTCTGTCATGGACGGCCTCGTGGCCGAGACGAGAACTGACGCGGCGGGGCACTATCGCGTCTGCGGTCTGCCACGGGAGCGAATCACCCTGTTGGCCGCACCGGCATACGGCAATGTCTTCTTCACCTCGGTCGATCCTGGTTCGGATGCGATCGTGGATTTCGAGATAGCGCGGAAATAACATGTGCGCCGCGAGGAGAGCAAGGGCAGTATGCTCACGCGCGTTCTTTACAAGACGAAGGTCGTGGCCTCGGTGAACTCGAAGGAGCTTCAAAGGCGGTGACGATGAAGGTATTTTTCAGCGCCCTGACGCTTGCGCTCCCCTTGACGGATCGTCCCCTGTCAGGTGCCTCGCCGCGCAATGTGGACAGCGGCGCGATGCACGACGGCGAGCGCCTGATCTTCGAGTGGCTATCGCCAACCGGCGGGAAACCAATGACCTACACGCACGGTCACCACGAGAGCGTATTGCGGTCGCACAAGTGGCGTACCGTCGACAACTCGGCCGCTTACCTCGCCCCGCACCTCACAACCGGCATCAGCGTGCTCGACCTCGGGTGCGGGCCGGGCACTATCACGGCTGACATCGGCCGGCGGGTTGCGCCCGGACATGTCCTCGGCATCGATGCGTCGGCCAATGTGATCGAGGAGGCACGCCGCGATGCCGGCGGTGGTCCGAACGTCGAGTTCTCGGTCGGCGACCTCTACGCCCTCCATACGGACGACGACACGTTTGACATCGTGCACGCGCATCAAGTGCTCCAGCATCTCCCCGATCCCGTTGCCGCGCTGCGCGCGATGAAGCGAGTGTGCAAGCCGGGCGGGCTGGTCGCGGCGCGCGACGGTGATTACGGCGCCTTCCGCTGGTACCCCGACGAGCCCGCGATCGACCGGTGGCTGGCGCTGTACCGCAAAATTGCACGCCGCAACAGGGGCGAGCCCGACGCGGGCCGATTCCTCCTTGCGTGGGCGCACGCCGCGGGCTTCGACGACGTGCTACCGGGCGCCTCAGTGTGGTGCTTCGCAACGCCCGACGACCGCGCGTGGTGGAGTGGGCTGTGGGCCGATCGCATGACCGATTCCGCGATCGCGCGCCAAGCCATCACCGAAGGCCTCGCGACAGAAAATGAGTTGCGCGAGATCGCCAAGGGATGGCGTCGCTGGGCCGCGCACCCCGATGCCTGGTACGCCGTCCTTCACGGCGAGATCCTCTGCCGCGCCTGGCCATTCCAGCCGGTGAGGGGTTGAGCCGGCCGCGGCGATAGCCGCTTGAGGGCGAAGGCAACTCGTCCTCGCTCCTCGATATCCGGTCCGGTGGTGGGCGCATCTGGTGGGCGCACTTCGAGTTCACCCGCACAAACATTGGGCCGACTATCCTCCGCAAGAAGATCGAGGACGATCTGAAATTCTGGACTTTCGGCGTCCATCCTTAGTGTTGATTGACGATCGTGCTTTTCCGCGTCCCCGGGTCCGTCTCCCGAGGTCTCTGGAACGCTCAGGGAATCTCGCGACGTTTCCAAAGTGGTGGGCGCGCTTGCGGTGTGTGTTGGATATCGCAACCGCTCTTCGGAAAATGTCCATGAGATCGGATTAAGCCCAGGTCAAGGCAAGTAAAGTTCAGGCCGCACTCACGTTAGCTGAGACAACTGCAGCCAATCGCGATCGCATCGAGGAAGCTGCGAAGTCCATGACCGTCAGGCCAGCTGAAGGACACGTCGAACATTCGGTCGGCAAGGGGACAGCTCCATCGAGTAAATGCAAGGGACATCTCTCTAAGGAGCTTTGACACAATCCCTGTAACGTCTTGATTCGATCCACATCCGGTGCCAGACTACGCAGCCTCGACGATCCTCCTAGCCAAAGCGAGGAGCCTCATGCCGGAAAGACTCATCGGAAAGATCGGCGATTTGCTGCATCGGCGGCCCTGGTACGCGCTACCTCAACTGCTCGCGTCCGTTCGTCTCATGGAGATCCGCAACGAGCTGCGTCAGAAGAATCTTCACGACACGGAGGAGCCCCCCCTCACACGAGAAGAGATTCCGCCTGATCTCGATCCGCGACTACGGGAGGAGCGCACGGTCGACGGCACGTATAACGATCTCCACTACCCGGCGATGGGAAGTTGCGGCAGACGCTTTGGCCGCAACTTTCCCCTCGAGCATGTGTTTCCCGATACCGCGAACCTGCTCACGCCGAGTCCTCGGGTTGTCAGTCGCGAGCTGATGACCCGGGAGACATTTCAGCCCGTCCCTTTCCTGAACCTGATGGCCGCATCGTGGGTCCAGTTCATGGTGCATGACTGGTTCGTACACAAGCGGTCGCCCCTCGACGAAGGCATCGAGATTCCGCTCGCCCCTGGAGACGACTGGATTGACGGCACGATGAAGGTGCCGCGATCGGTTCCTGATCAGGCTCCGCCCGGATCGACGCGTCCGCCGGCGTATGCGAACCCGAACAGCCACTGGTGGGATGCGTCGCAGGTGTATGGCTCCGCTCCGGACGTTGCGGCAAAACTACGCACCGGGCAAGAAGGCAAGCTCAAGGTGGAAGCGACCGGCCTGTTGCCCGTCGATCCGACAACAGGCATCCACTTCGCCGGCTTCACGGACAACTGGTGGATCGGGCTCGCGATGCTGCACACGCTGTTCACGCTCGAGCACAATCACATCTGTGATTTGCTCGCGAAGGAACACCCAGCATGGGAGGATGATCAACTGCACGGCAAAGCCAAGTTGATCAACGCAGCCATCATGGCCAAGATACACAGCTTGGAATGGACGCCGGCGATCGTGCCGCACCCGGTGATCAGAGTCGCGATGAATGCGAACTGGTATGGGCTCGCTGACGATGAGCTGGTTGACATCTTCACGTTCCTCGAGGACAGCGATGTATTCGGCGGTATCGTCGGCTCCCACGCCAACCATCACACGGCTCCGTACTCGCTCACCGAGGAGTTCGTCGCCGTGTACCGGATGCACCCGCTCATTCCAGACCGGTTTACGTTTCATTCGCTGACGACCGGTGAGGTTCTCGAAACGCGCGAACTCCCCGACATCGCCGGACGGATGACGCGCGATATCGCCGATCGTGTGTCGATGCCAGATCTCTTTTACACCTTCGGCATTTCGCACCCAGGGGCGATCACTCTCCACAACTATCCGCAACACCTCCAGAACCTGCGTCGAGACGATGGCGAGCACCTTGATCTGGCGGCCGTCGACATCCTGCGTGATCGCGAGCGTGGCGTCCCTCGCTACAACCAGTTTCGCCGGCTGATTCACAAAGCGCCCGTCGCCTCCTTCGACGAGCTGACCGATAAGCCAGAATGGCGGCAGCAGCTCCGCCGCGTCTATGACAACAATCTGGAGAAGGTTGACTTGATGGCCGGTCTCTATGCCGAGCCGCTGCCGGAAGGGCTTGGCTTCAGCGAAACGGCGTTACGCGTGTTCATTCTCATGGCATCGCGCCGCCTCAAGAGCGATCGGTTCTTCACGGATGATTATCGCGAGGAGCTGTACTCCGAGTTCGGATTGAACTACATCAAACAGACCACGATGCTGTCGCTCCTGAAACGACACTATCCCGCGGTCGCACCGGCCCTCGAGGGTCTCGAGAATGCGTTTCATCCCTGGAAAGAGGTCACGGCCCCACGGACACCCTGAAACGATGGAGCCCGGCACACCAGCGTTGGGGAGCTGCAGCCCAAAGGAGAGAATGTGCGGCATTGTCAGGTTGAGGCGACCGCGGGCAGAGTAGCCGGATGCTCAACGGCGTCGTCCGCTCATGGTCCAGAGGACGGTTGGAATGGGATCGAAGGGGGCCAAAGAAAGACTAACGGATTGGATGGCTGGAAGCCGCCCTCACAATGCGCCGGCGGAACTGATCGAGTTCCTCGCCAAGCACGATCCAGCAATTCACTCGCTGGCGCTCGGTCTTAGGCAGGTCGTCCTCGACGCGATCGCGCCGTGCCACGAATACATCTTTCGGATGCGTTCAAAGATCGTGCTTCTCTATGGTGCGACGGAGCGCATCATGGCGGACGGTATCTGTCAGATCGCCATCCTTCGGCACCACGTGACGCTCGTGTTCCCCGACGGCATCGATCTCGAAGACCCCACGCGGATGTTGCGCGGCGCGGGCAAGGTCATGCGGCACGTCAGAGTGACGGCGTCAAGTGACCTCGCTCGTCCTGAACTCCGATCCCTGCTTCACCAAGCACGAGCCCTGGTCAGTCTCGCAGACCAGCGGCGCCGAGGCCGTCGTGACGTCATCACGCGGGTCAAGGCATCGGAGACATTGACATCGGCACGCGTCCGCGGCCGTCGCTAGCACGGACGTGGCGCCGGGTCTGACGCTTTGCGGGCGAGATTACCCGCGAGCTGTCGCCAAGGACTTGTCGACCGCCGGGTGGCTCTGGATCCGGTCCAGTGGTGGGCGCATCTGGAGTTCACTCGCACAAACATTACGCGAACTATCCTCCGCAAAAAGGCCGAAGATTTGCGCGAGGCGCACCCCGTCTACGTCCCTTCCAACTTGTGATCGCGCGGTGGGATCTCATGGACGTCGCCAGAGCCCGACGGCCACACAAAGCCAGGCGACCGTCAGACATCCGAACCCGAAAAAGATGGGAACGAGCGATTCGGCAAAGCCGATGGCGGCTACTCGTGAGAATGCCTGTGTCTGGCTCATACCCATGCCTCGCAAGACGTTGAGCAGACCAAGCGTCGAGCCACTGAGTGCTGCGAAAATCGTGGCCAGCGACAAAGGACGCATCAAGGCCAGGCGTTGCTCGCTCGGCCAGATGACGTAGACAACGCCCATGGCCAAGGGCACGACGCCCATGAACATACTGGCGAGGGCCACAATACTGGCCTGTGACAGTACCGAAATCATCGACACCTCCTCAAGGCGCTGACTCTGTTATAACGCTCGGCAGCGCGCAAACGTGACGCTGTCACGTTTCTTCGAGCTCCGCGTTAGTACCTCGATGGATCGCCAGTTCGAGCTCCAGCTTGTCGGCCGCCTGCGGAAGGGCGATCCTGAGGCATTCGATGCCGTGCACGAAGCCTTCAATGGCCGTCTTTACAACTTCCTTGCGCGGCTATCAAACCGCCGGGACGTTGCCGAAGATCTGCTTGAAGAGACTTGGCTACGACTTGTCGTGCATGCCCGGCGCCTTCGTCCCGACACCCACCTCGGCCCGTGGCTGTTCACCGTCGCCCGTCGCCTGCACGCGAGCTATTGCCGTTCGCGGCTGCTGGAGGATTCGCACGCCGCCGGTCTGATCGGCCTCTGGCCCTACGGCCGGCCAGGACCGTCGCCGTTTGAAGCCTTGGAAGCCAGTGAGGCCCAACGGCGAGCAGCCACGGCGCTCGCCTCGCTTCCCCTCGCGTATCGTGAAGCATTGCTGCTGGTAGCGGTCGAGGGACTGCGACACTCGGAAGCTGCTGAGATCTGCGGTGTGACAACGGAGGCTATGCGCCAGCGCGTGAGTCGCGCGCGCGCTGTGTTCGCCCGTCGTCTGTCTGACGCTGAGGTGCCAAGCCTCACATCACTAAACGAGATTACGACATGACGTCTTACGATATTCACGATGCGAGCCTGGAGAGGCTGGAGCGTTTGCAGTGCCTGGCGCCGGACCCAAGGCGGGCTGAACGCGTGCGAGTGCGGTGCCGCACCCAGCTCGGTCGAAACCCGCAACGTCCAGCGCACACCGCCGTGAGGACTGGATACGCGCGGCGAGTGCTTGCGCCGGTGGTTGTCGGCGGCTTCTGTGTGCTCTACTTCGTCGCGCTCGTGACCACGGCACTTCGCCTCCAGGGCGTCTTCCACTGACCGTGCGGGGAAATATGCAGCCAGAGAGCCGTCTTCAGATAAGTCCTGAGCAGTCGGCAAGGGATGATAGCTGTCGCTGGGAAAAACTGCGCCGGTTTGCCGCGGCTAACGATTCAAATGAACCGCGCGACGCGGCGACGTTGCGGGCGGAATAGCGAGTACCTGGGACGTTGAGGTTCTAATGCGCAATGGTTCGTGGCT
Organism: Vicinamibacterales bacterium; assembly: GCA_036802945.1. Lineage (GTDB taxonomy): Bacteria > Acidobacteriota > Vicinamibacteria > Vicinamibacterales > UBA2999 > Gp6-AA40. The sequence continues at coordinate 6,354 of DAIRVG010000154.1, read as the reverse complement.
GGTCCTGGCACTCATATGCGTGTTCGGAGCGCGGAGCGAAGCGCAACCGGTTCCGCTCACCATTACCTGCAGCGACAGTAGCGGACGTCCCGTGCCCCCGGCCCAGGTGACGAACGGCACAATCGCCAAGGCCATGATCGATCGCGAGGGCCGAAGGGTCATCGAATACGACCCGCGATCGATTGACGGAATCAGTTCCCAACAACAACTGTTTGTTTACGCCCATGAATGTGGGCATCACGCCCTCGGCCACGACTTTCGTCAGCCGTTCAACATCAGTCAGGAGCAGGACGCCGATTGCTCCGGGGTCCGGTCTCTCATCAACAGATACGGGTTTACTGACTACAGCATCGGCATCCTCCAAGCCACCATGCGAGACCTCACGCCTGCGTATGCGCGGGATCTTCCATGGCGGCCTCGTCTGTACAACCTGGAAGACTGTCTTCCCAGCGTGATCTCAGCGCGCGCAGCTGCGAGTGGCCGCGCTGAGACGAGCGCCGATAGCTGCGTGCTTCACAACGATGGCGAAAATGCCATCCTCAGCAAAAGCCGCGACGGCCGTAGTATCGATGCCACCTACTCAGTCGGCAATCGATGCACGCGCGATTTGAATTGCACCTTCACGACGGAAATTGGCACGTTGCCGGACGTTGACGCAGACGTCGGAAGCTGGCGTGGTTTTCGTGCTCAGAAGACCATCACTGATCAGCACCGGTTAGGTCCGATGGCTCCAAAGGCGGAATTTCGCTTTCATGCGACCGTCGACGCAATTCCGACTGGCGAATCGGTGGACTTTCGCGTAATTACCTCCTGCCGATAGCTGCTCAGCGAGTACTGCTCGATTTGCGAGCTAGTTCCTCCGTGACCTTCCGTTCTCGTCCAGAAACCGATGTCGATTCCGCGTCGTTTCATGCTGGTGCGACACCAAGCGATGCGAATTTTTTGCGAGTGCGGCGCGGGTGTAGGATGACCAGAGCTTGACAGGCAATCCGAAATTCCGGGTCAAGCGTCTTACAAGCGATGAAAAAGCCGTATCTGCGGCTTGCGCTCATCCTGGTGGTCGTGCTCGGCGCGTTCGCCATCGTGCGGGGCGTCCGTGCGGGCGGCCCCGGTGATGAGGCGCGCCAGGGAACGACTTCGTTGACGGTCGCGCGCGGCGCGTTCCTGAACACCCTGCGAATGACCGGCCTCGTTGAATCGATCCATTTTCATAACGTTGCGGCGCCCCGGCTGGTCGGCACGACGGGACCGGGCAGCAACACGCTCATCGTCACGAAGCTGATGCCGAGCGGCACGCACGTCGTGCCGGGTCAGTTCCTGGTGGAATTCGACCGGCAGAATCAGCTGAAGGCCGCCATCGACAAGCGATCCGAGTATCTCGATCTGGAGGAACAGATTCGGAAGAAGAGCGCGGAGCAGGAACAGGCGCGCGCGAAGGACGATACCGAGCTTGCGGTCGCGGCGAACGCCGTCCAGAACGCCCAAATCGAGATGAGAAAAAATCCCTATCTGGGCCGCATCGATCAGGAAAAGAACGAGCAGCGGCTGGAGGAGGCTGAGGCGAAGCAGACACAGCTCAAGGCGACGTTCGATCTGAAGCGCCGCGCCGAGCAGGCCGACTTGCGAATCCTCGAGATCCAGCGCGATCGCGCGCAACACGCGATGCAATCGTCCGAAGACAACGCCACGCGGATGGTCGTCACGTCACCGATCTCAGGCATGGTCGTTCTCCGGATGGTGTGGCGGGCGGGGCAGCAGCTGGAGATCCAGGAAGGAGAGGAAGCGCGTCCGGGCATGCCGATCATGCAGGTTGTCGATCCGGCCTCAATGCTGGTGCGCGTGAAGGTCAATCAGGCCGACGTACACGCCCTGCACGTCGGTCAACCGGCGCGGATCTCGCTCGATGCCTATCCTGAACTTCAATTCCGGGGTCGCGTCGAGCAGGTCGCACCCGTTGGCACGACGAGCCTGCTGACGACACGGGTGCGCAACTTCGTCGCGATTGTCAGCATCGAGGGGAGCCACCCGAAACTACTCCCCGATCTGTCTGCGGCCGTCGACGTCGAGCTCGATCGGAAGGAGAACGTCATCGTCGTCCCGCGCGACGCCATCGTGCGCGAGAAAGACACCTTCTCGGTGAGGGTGCTTGACGGGGACCGCGTCCGGCCTCGCACAGTCACGCTCGGCGCGATGAACGACTACGAAGTGATTGTCGCGTCCGGCCTGGAGCCGGGAATGGTGGTACAGCGACATGTGGCGCAGTAACAAGCGCACGATCATCGTCTTGCTGAGCGGCCTCGCGATCGTTGCCGCCACTGCCGGTGTGAGCGGCGTGTTCAGCGGCAGGACGACGGTCGATGTGCCGACCACGACCGTTGTGAAAGGCGAGTTCATCGATTACCTGCAGGTGCGCGGCGAGGTGAAGGCGGTCCGTTCGGTTCCGCTGACGGTACCCACGACAGGTGGTGGCGACCTCCAGATCCTCGAACTCGCCAAGAACGGCATGAGCATCAAGAAAGGCGACGTCGTCGTCCGGTTCGATCCGATGACCGTCCAGCGGGCGCTCAACGACCGGCGCTCCGAGTTCAAACAGGCCGACGAGGACATCGGCAAGACGCAGGCGCAGCACCGCATTCAGGAACAGCAGGCGCAGACGGACCTGACGAAGGCCCGGTACCTCGTTCAACGGGCGGAGCTCGACACCATCCCGCATGAATTTCTCTCGCGCCTGGAGCGCGATCAGAAAGTGCTCGCGCTCGCCGACGCGAAGGCCAAGCTGGGAGAGGCCGAGCGGAAGCTGAGCGCGCTGCACGACATCGAGAAGGCTGAGGTGGGTAGCAAGACCCAGAAGCGGGACAAGGCGCGCTTCGATATGGAGCGCGCGGAACGTCAACTCGGCGGTCTCGAGATTGTGTCGCCCGTGGACGGTGTTGTGGCCATCATGCCGAACTGGCGCTCGTGCTGCCCACCGCCCGACTTCAAGCAGGGCGATCGCGCGTGGCCGGGTCAAGTCATTGCCGAAGTGCCGGATCTGTCAACACTGCGGGTGACGGCCCGGCTCGAGGAGGCGGAACGCGGCCGCATGCAGCCGGGCCAGGGTGTCGTCGTCCGCGCCGACGCGGTGCCCGACAAGCAGCTGCCTGGGAAGATCGGCGACATCAGCGCGCTCGCGCGTGTCGACTTTTCCAGCTGGCCGCCACAGCGCAACTTCGACATGATCGTGCAGGTCGACCAGATGGATCCGCGGCTGCGGCCGGGGATGAATGCGACCGTCCGTGTCGCCGTCGATCACGTCGCGGACGCGGTGTTGATTCCCGCGAGCGCGATTTTCGAGAAAGAAGGCCGCTCAGTGGCCTACGTTCGACAGCCGCGCGGCGGCTGGGACGAGCGGCTGGTGCAGATCTCGCGACGCGGCCAGGAACAGCTTGTGGTGCGCGAGGGCGTGCAGCCGGGCGAACGCGTCGCGCTGAAAGATCCGATTCCGCCTGTGAAGTGAGTCTGTCATGACGAAACCGAATCGGAAACGTCTCGGTTGGTCGCTCGCCGGCGTGGTGGGCATCGCGCTGGTGATTGCCGCGTTCGCCGCGGCCCCGATACACGGCGTACAGACCGAGGATGGTCTCATTCCGACGGCGCGCGTCGTCCAGGGCGACGTGCCGGTCGTCGTGTACGCGACGGGCGAGCTCAGACCTTTGGGGGCGCTGGCGCTCGTCGCGCCTGCAGTCGGCGGTCCGATGCAGATCCTCTCCATCGCGGCCACTGGAACCCCCGTCAAGGCCGGCGAGGTCATTATCGAATTCGATCCGAGCGAGCAGCAGGAGCGGCTCGAGACGGCACAGTCGGAGCTCGCTCAGGCGGAGCAGGAGATCGCGAAGATGCGCGCCGACGCCGTCGTGCAAGGCTCGCAGGCCGACGTGACGCTGCTCACGGCGCGGTTCGACGTCCGACGCGCGGAGCTCGACGTGCAGGGCGCCATTCTGAGCAGCGAAATCGACAAGAAGAAACTGCTGCTGTCGCTCGAAGAGGCGAAAGGCCGGTTCGCGCAGCTCAAGGACGACGTGGAGTCGCGCATTGCCAGTGAGCGCGCGTCGCTGGCGGTCCTCGAGGAGAAGCGCAATAAAGCCAGGCTTCAGATGGACAACGCCCAGCGCAACATCGACGACATGAAGCTGCGCGCGCCGTTCGACGGTCTGGTCGCCGTGAAGGACAACGACATGAACAATGCGGCGTGGGCCGGCGTTGTCGTACCGGAATTCCGTGCAGGCGACACGGTCAATCCCGGGCGGCCGGTCGCAGAGGTGCTGCAGGAGTCGGGCCTCGAGCTCATCGCCAAAGTGAATGAATACGATCGCGCGCACCTGAATACCGGTCAAACGGCCGATGTGACGATCCACGCCATGCAAGGCAAGAGCATGCCGGCGACAATCAAGGCGGTAGCGGGCGCCAGCCGCCGCGATGTATGGGCATGGAACGATCCGACGCGGACGTTCGACGTCAGTTTCGACGTGGCGTCCAACAATCCCGCCGTTCTGCACCCTGGCCTCACCGCGCAGGTGCGCATCACAGGCGCGCCGATCAAGGCGGCCCGGTACCTGCCGCGCCAGGCGGTCTTCGAACAGGATGGCAAGCCGGTCGTGTTCGTCCGTCAGGGCCGCTCTTTCGAGCCCCGCGAGGTGAACGTTGCAGATCGGACTGAAACCTACGTTGTCGTGACCAATCTTGATGTCGGGACTGAAGTCGCACTGCGGAATCCGCTCGCGGACGCAACGAAGGGTCCGGGAAGCGCCGGACCAGTGCAGCCAAGGGCAGGCGGGTGATTCCGGTAGTGGGTCTCAACCGGAATTCGCAGTTCGGCACCGGGCTTCAGGATCTGCGGCTTGGGCTCGACAACCTCCGCCTCCACAAGCTGCGCTCGCTGCTGACGATGCTCGGCATGATCTTCGGCGTGGCGGCCGTCGTCGCGATGCTGTCGATCGGCGCTGGCGCGCAGCAGCAGGTCCTGGCGTTCATCGAACAACTGGGCGTGCGCAACGTGATCGTTGAGGCGCGCGAGACGACCGATCCTCAGGCGTTCGGCAAGGTACGGAGCACGTCGCCCGGGCTCACCTTCCAGGACTACCGCGTCATCGTCGGGACGCTCGAAGGGGTCAGCGCCGCGACGGCGCGCAAGCGCTTTCTGCCATCGAAGATGCTGCCGAAGCCGCAGCGCGATATGCCGACCGTGTACGGCGTCACACCGGCGTACATTCCGATTGGCAATCTACGGCTCGCGGCGGGGCGTTTCTTCGATGACGGTGAGAACGAGCGCGCCACGCCGGTGGCAGTCCTTGGAGAGGGCGCCAAAGCGACGTTGTTCGGCCCTGACGAAGCGGTTGGCCGATACGTCAAAGTGAACGACCAGTGGTTGCGGGTGATCGGCGTGGCAGGCTCGCAGCTCAGCGTGCAGACTGAAACACTCGGCATCCCGGAGGAGGACCGGAACAACCTGATCTACGTTCCGCTCTGGACGGCGCTCCTCCGCCTCGAAGACAACTACAGCCGGTTCCGTGATGAGATCGACGGCATCTATCTCCAGCTTGAACCGCGAACGGACAGCGTGAGCAGCGCCGAGATGATTCGCGGAGTCCTGAATGCGTCGCACCGGAACACCCCGGATTTCAGCGTGATCGTGCCAGCCGCCCTTCTCGCGGAACAGCGTCGGACGCAGCGTATTTTCGAGGTCGTCATGGTGGCGCTTGCCTCAATTTCGCTGCTGGTCGGCGGCATCGGAATCATGAACATCATGCTCGCCAGCATTCTCGAGCGGACGCGCGAAATCGGCGTCCGCCGCGCGCTCGGCGCACGGCGGGCCGACATCGTGCGACAGTTCCTGATCGAGACGATTCTGATCTCGTTCGTCGGCGGCACGATCGGTGTGATTGTCGGCGTCGGGATGTCACGCCTGATCGGCCTCTTCGCGGGCTGGTCCACGATTGTGACGGCGAGCTCGATTCTGCTCGCGTTCCTTGTGTCGGTATCCGTCGGCCTCGTATTCGGTCTGTACCCCGCGCGTCGCGCCGCGAATTTGGATCCGATCGAAGCCCTCAGGTACGAATAACAACGCCCCGCGCGCTCGTAATGCGTCCGCCGTTTCCGAGTCTGGGACCGTGCATGGCGTGCATCTGCCGAACGGCATCGCGTCAGTTTACGGTCTACACTCGAATCGCATGCAGCTGGATGGAGGCGCTCCGCGCTCCTCTGTATCCGGCCACTGGTGAGCCCACTTGGTGGGCGCACTTCGAGTTCACCCGCATAAACATTACGCCAACTATCCTCCGCAAAAGATCGAGGATCAAGTTGCGAAAATCCTTCGCG
>DAIRVG010000153.1:0-14058 GCA_036802945.1 Vicinamibacterales bacterium | reverse complement strand
GAAGCTCGGTTGATCGGATCAAGCCGGTTTTGCGGAGGACATGCCGCGTCTCACAACGGCTTGTCAACGCGACGGGTCGAGCATTTACCGACAGGCGAGGCGAGGCTGTGGGACGAAGCCGCCTAAGAACAGCTAGTCAACCTATTGGGCGCGAAAGCGAACCGTCGGCCGCGCCCGGTCTGTCACCGTATCTACGCGCTCTTTGAAAACTGAAAACTCCGTCACCGTGAGACGTCGGCGCGTACGTTCTCTTGCTTCCGCCGTCGCATCTCGGCCAGCAGCCCGAGGCCGCCGGTGCCGAGCAGGAGGAGGAGCCAGGTGTGTCCTTGGTCGGGGACCGCCGTCGCCTCGACCACGAGGTTATCGATTTTGAAGTGCGTATTTCCGGACGGGTTCGGCACACCACTGAACACAACGGAGTTGACGTTGATCAACCCAGCAGCAAAGGTCTGAAAATCGGGCACTCCACCAGAGCCATCGTTGACTTGGTCGAGGATGAAGCTTGAGCCATTTGCCTGAATGGCGCTGGCCCAAACGATAGAACCCTGAGAATAGCTCTCGGCGCCGTCGAACGATAGCAACGAAAAGGTCCCTCCGCCAACACGCGTGAGCGTCATGGTCTGTGGCGCGCCCAAAAAAGGGAAACTCATCATGTCGGTGGTGCCATTGTCCGCACACGTTGGACTACAATCACTACTTGTGCCCTGAAAAAAAATTCCGGGTGGAGAGTTGGACTCGAAGAACAGCGCGTATCCGTCTTCGAAATATGTGCTACCAGAGGGCCAGAACGCTCTGGAAGAACCAAAGTCGATGGTGTCTGCTGTTGCGACAGCAGGCGTTGCGAGGAAGAGAAAGCCGAGCATCATCATCCGCCAACGACGTCGCACTAACCGCATGATCGAGGGCCCCTGACTAACCGAGACCAGGAGGATGGCTGGGGAGTGAATGACGATCCGCATGAAACCTCCTCATTTCCCCAAGCATTGGTGAACGGCAGACAGAAAGAAGCGGTTCGCAGCCGCGGCCGGCTCAGACAAACACTCGTGAGATTCGCAGAGTGCACACCGTGTGCCGTCTTAGATAAGCACGCTAACATATTACTAGCGAAGGAGTTAAGTAGTTTCACTACCACTGTTCTTAGGAGCAATCGTAAAGACTTCCGACACCCAGATACCTAGCTAAAAGATGAGGGTCCTTTGGAACGGGGGCGAGACCCCACGCTGAGTGGGCCTTCTGCCGCCGAGTGTCCTGCGATTATCAGGACAGAAGGTGAGACGCGGCACCTAGCAGCCCGTGTCAAGGATCAACTCGACCCGGCCTTCGGCCTCGACCTGACCACGGTTTTCCTTGGCCGCAGTGAAGCGTCAGAGCCGCGGTGAGACGCGGTATGTCCGAAGCAAAACCGTAGTCAGCGCCGAAGGCCCACTAGCTTCGTCGCTCGACAGCGAAGCTCGGTTGATCGGATCAAGCCGGTTTTGCGGAGGACATGCCGCGTCTCACTGCGGCTTGTCAACGCGACGGTCGAGCTCACGCTTCGGATCACAGCCCGGTGATCTCCGTGCCGAAGAACGCGAGCATCCGTCCGAAATACAGCACGAAAAACCAGGAGACCAACGAAGCCGCGCCAACGATCTTGAACGACCACGGCGTGTCGTCATCGGGCCCGATCGCCGCCAGCCGCTCCCCCATCGTCGTCTCGAACAGCATCGCGTTCGCGCCCGCGACGAGAATGAAGAACACCTTGGGCCACCAGGCCGCGTTTGAGGCGTACACAGTCGGCTGGGATACGAAGAAGAGGATGCCCGTAAGCAGGTTGATAGAGAAGCCGAACAGCGCCCAGGGCATGAACTTCTTCACCGCGTTGATCGGCACCCCGCGCAGCAGGCCGATGAGACGACAATCGAAGAACCCCGCAATGCCGACGACCAGGGACAGTCCGATGAAGTGCAGCGTCTCTAACATCGGCCACAGCCACTGGCTTTCGCGATTGACCCAGCGGGACACGGAGGTTGCTTCGAGCCAGTGATACAAGACGTCCATCGCGTCAGCGGTCAAGTCCGATCAACTGAGATTGATATACGCCATGAGTCGTCCGGCTGTGATCGCTCCCGCCCACAGTAGCAGTGACAGGATCGCGAGGACCTTCGCCCGTGGGGTGATTGGACGATCGTTCACATTCCCGCCGTCAAAGACCTCGCGCCGGATGCGAACGACCGTGAACAGCGCGAGCGCAATCAGCCCGAGCTTGACGTAGAAGACCTGCTGGACAACCTTCTCCGCGGCATGCGCGACAAACAGCAGCACGCCCGTGATGGCGTTCAACCAGAAGCCGAACCAGAGCGGCCGGAAGACACCCGTTAGTCTTGCGATAGGAACGTCCGGACCTACACCGAGCAGACGGAGGTCGATGACCGCGCTCGCACCGACGACCAGGCCCATCCCAACGGTGTGAAACGTAAGAATGCTGGGATAGGCCCAAATGGTGGGCGCCCCCGCGACCCACTGGGCGAAGGAGCTGTCTTCCAGCGCCCACATGAGCCGCATCATCGGGTCGCGATCACTCCGAACTTCTCTTGCGACGAACCGTTATCGTCCGAGTGGATCGTCGCCGTTGCCGCTCCAGATCTGGAGCGTCTTCCCGTCTGGGGTGAGAAACGACATGATGTGGCCGCGCGAAGAGCCGTTGCGTGCGAGCGCGATGCTGGCGGAGTAGGTTTCCCCGATCTGGAAGAAATCGCGTCCGCTCAAGCCGATCGCCCGGAACTGGCCTGGTCCGGCCCCGACGATCGTCCAATCCGTCACGGTCCCGTCCGCGTTCTTCACCTCCATGTGCCAGTTCACATGCGGGTTCACCCACATGACTCTTGTCATCACGCCCTTGATCGTCGTGACTTTCGTCTGATCGAACTCGGCCTGTGTCGCGTGATGAGCGAACGTCTGCGAACCCACGGAAAGCGCCGCGACGAACGCGACCAACGAGCAGAAACGTTTCATAGTCAATCTCCTATCCCCGTTCCTTCGTAGTCAGGTTTGCGCTGTCTGATTCTATGCACGGCGGATCCTCAATCTGCGTCGTCGGGTTGGTGTTCAACTGCAGCGTGCGGGGATTCATGGCCCACGGCTTCAGCAGAACATCCGGGTCATCCGCGGTCGCCTGGTACAGCAGCGTATTCCCCTGACGCGTCAGCCGTTCGATGACGCGCAATTTGTTGGTGTGAAAGTACCCCGGCCAGCCGAGCCACGTTTCGCTGTTGAAGCCCACGACGTCGACCACGAGTGTGTCGCCTTCCCAGTGTCCCACCGAGTCCCCAAGGTAGGTCTGGTCCATCGAGTTCACCGGATCGTGTGGCCGTCCGTCGATCGGGATGATGCGGTACTGGTTCTTCTCGCGATACAAAAAGACGACGTCCCTGGCTGTCTGCAGAATCCGAACGGGCGGCCCCATGCGCGGGACTCCGGCGGGCATGCAGTGGAAATTCGAGTCCTGCACGTTGCCGTTGACGTCCATGAAGTCGACCTTGTCCCAGTACTGGGGCTTGTAGAGCGGGAAGTTGGGACCGAAACGCTGCGAAATACCGCTGTCCCGCTCGCCGTTCACCGGGTTGCCCTTGCGATAGCGGCCCGCCAGTCGCAGGTTGCCTTTCTCATCGAACGGGCTGCCGTCGCGTGCGCCGCCCCCGCCCGCGCCGCCCCAGGCCCCGCTCAGATCGGGATGCCCGTCCGGGGTGCGCGGCGTCGGCACGTTCTGCGTCTGCGCCGGACCCGCGGCGCGGCCGCCGCCGTTTTGGGCCGCGATAGACGAGGTCATCATCAGCGCGCCAACCGCCGCGGAGAGCACCGTGGCGCCGTAGCGAATCAACCGAGGTGCCATTCCTGATAGTCCTTTCTCAGAAACCGTCGCGCGTCCCTTCAGCGAGACGCAGCCTGAGCGGTGGAGCCGGCCTTCTCGACGTTCTCTGGAACCGGCATCACGACGTACGGGTTATACGTGTTCGTCTTTGAGATCGTCAGGTCGAGCACCGTGGCGCCGTCGCGCTTCTGGACGATATGGCGGGGGAACATCACGTCGCTGAGATAATCGGCGCCGTTCCAGTCGCCGTAGTCCGAGTAGGTCGTCGTGATGACCGACGTCCCCATCCGCGCCTCGACTTCACGGATGAAGTTTTTGTCGTCGATGGTTGCCTTGAGGGTGGCCCCGATGGATGCGATCGGAAACGTGAGCGTGGTGACGCCCCCCGCGGCGGCAACGTTCGCCGCGGCTCCGGCGGCAGTTGCAGCCTTGACGACGCCCTGCGGCAGCATCCATATCTGGAGGAGCCGAGCGTTGGCGATTCCCGCGGCGGGTGTGGGGTTTATCCCAGGCTGCGTTTCGTTCCAGGCGAACTTGTCGCTGACAACTTCCACCGCACGCTGCGACATCCCATCGGGCGCGGTGCGCGTGATATCGATGCGCATTCCCGGCACGTGAAAATTGACGCTGCCGGCATAGTTGGTAACCTTGAACACCTGCCCGGCCATCATCATCGTTCCGGTGCCCCAGTACCGCACGGTCGCAATCAAATCGGCTTCCCGCTCGGTGCGAAGCATCCCGAGCGCGTCAGCCGCGTTGTGCAAGACTGTTTTCAGTTCGGGAGTCCGCGAGGAGGTCTGCGGGGCGCTACCGGACGTCGATCCCCGGCCTTGTTGGGCCTCCATCATCACGGGGATCGCCAGCACGACGACGATTGCGACGGTTGCGGCTGTCAGTCGCATGCGTATCTCCTGATGCCTTGCCCGTTACTGGTCTCGTCTACAGAGGGTGCGGAAGTCGAGGCATTTTACTTGATCCCGAACCGAGCGACCACGACGACAGTTGCGCTCTCGTTGTGAATTCGTCACGCGAACCCTGCCCGCGCGTGATCGCCGGCTGTGAGGCGCGGCGTGTCCGGAGCAAAACCGGCCTGATCCGCGGAATGGCAAGTACATCGCGGAAGCAACCACGAAGAACACGAAAATCTCGAAGGCCACGAAAACCTGAAAAGGAATTCGTGACCTTCGCGCTTTTCGTGACCTTCGTGGTTAAGACCGTGCGTCTCACAGCGGGCAGATCGAGTTTGATCGCATCAGCCAACCCCCATATGCTCGTGAATAGATCAGGCTCACCGTGGAAGGGACAGCCGACACACTCGATCGAGGCCGGGACGCCTTCAGGCGAAATGCATGGCTAGATGCTCATGCGCATCTCTCGGCGGCCGACCGGGATAACGTTCTCGAGCCTGACGATCTCGAGCGGCTCGCGATGGCCGCGTACCTGGTCGGCAAGGACACCGACAGCGCCGATGCCTGGACGCGCGCGCATCAAGGGTTCCTGAGCCGGGGCGACGTGGAACGAGCCGCCCGGTGCGCGTTCTGGCTGGCGTTCGGACTCCTAAACCACGGCGAACGAGCTCGCGGTGGCGCCTGGATCGCCCGGGCACAACGGCTGCTCGACGATCCACAGCACGACTGCGTGGAGCAGGGCTATCTACTCCTGCCCGTGGCGCTGGAAAGCCTCATCAAAGGCGACGCCGCACGCGCGTACGCCACGTTTTGCCAGGCCGCCGAAATCGGCGACCGTTTTGGCGACCCGGACTTGATTGCCCTCGCGCGCCATAGCCGCGGCCGGGTCCTGATCCGCATGGGAGAGATTCGCAACGGCGTCACCCTGCTCGATGAGGCGATGGTCGCCGTCGAGGCCGGTGAACTATCTCCGATCGTCGTCGGGGACGTCTACTGCAGCGTCATCGAGGGGTGCCTGGAGGTCTTCGATTTTCGCCGGGCGCAGGAGTGGACGACCGCGTTGACGCACTGGTGTGAGTCTCAACCGGATCTCGTCCCGTACAGCGGTCAGTGTCTCGTGCGACGCGCCGAGATCCTGCAGCTGCACGGTGTGTGGCCGGACGCCGCAGAAGAAGCGCGGCGAGCGTGCGAGCGGTTCCTTCAAGGGCCTGACCAGCCGGCAACCGGTGCAGCCTTCTATCAGCGGGCTGAGCTCCACCGGCTGCGCGGCGAGTTCGGCGACGCTGAGGAGGCCTACCGGCAAGCCAGCCGCCATGGACGAAACCCACAGCCTGGTCTCGCGCAGCTGCGGCTGGCTCAAAATCAGATCGATGCCGCGGCGGCGGCGATTCGCCATGCAGTGGACGGAGCGCAGAACCGTACGACACGCTCCAGGCTCCTCCCCGCGCACGTCGAGATCATGCTTGCCGCACGCGACGTCCACGCTGCACACGTTGCCGCGGACGAACTGGCGGAGATCGCCCGCGATCTCGACGCGCCGCTCCTGCACGCAGTCGCCGCGCAAGCGCGCGGAGCCGTCCTTCTGGCGGAGGGTGACGCGCGAGCCGCGCTTACCGCGTTTCGCCAGGCGTGGACGGCTTGGCAGGAGATCGAGGTACCGTACGAAGCCGCGCGAGTGCGTGTCCTCACTGGACTTGCCTGCCGTGCGTTGGGAGACATCGATGCCGCAGAAATGGAAATCGACGCTGCGCGCTGGGTCTTTCAGCAGCTCGGCGCGGGACCCGACCTCGCCCGAGTGGAGGCGCTCGCTCGAACGGCCCCACCGAAAGCCCCGGGTGGTCTGAGCGCGCGCGAAGTGCAGGTGCTCCGCCTGGTCGCATCCGGCAAGACCAATCGCGCAATCGCCGCCGAGCTGTTCATCAGCGAGAGGACGGTAGAGCGGCACGTGAGCAATATCTTCATCAAACTCGATGTGTCGTCGCGAGCCGCGGCCACGGCCTACGCGTACGAACACCAGCTCGTCTGAACATTCCTCTGCGTGGAAATACCCATTCCGCCTTTTTGGTGGAATTGGGTGGTCCTGCCGATGCGCGGTCGCCTCGCGGGCTCCTATTCTCGGTCGTGAGAGCCAATCACAAACGTGACCGAGGAGGCTGCGATGAGCGGACACAGTAACTATCGTGAACGGCTGCTTGCCGGGATTCCCGTGACCGAGCGCGTCCTGCGGCTGGCCGGCGTGTCGACCGCCGTGCTGGAAGGCGGTTCGGGGCCACCGGTCGTCCTTCTGCACGGCCCCGGCGAGTTCGCGGGCAAGTGGATGCGAGTCATCCCGGATCTGGTCAAGACCCATCGCGTGATCGCCCCCGACCTGCCCGGCCATGGCATGTCGAACATCATTGACGGGCGGCTGGACGCCGATGGCATGCTCGCGTGGCTCGGCGGGTTAATCGAGCGCACCTGCCCGTCGCGGCCCGCGCTCGTGGGCCATGTGCTCGGAGGCGCCATCGCGGCTCGGTTCGGCGTCAATCAGGGTGACCGGCTCACCCGACTGGTGCTCGTAGACTCACTCGGCCTGGCTCCGTTCCGCCCCTCGCTGAGGTTCGCGCTCACCATGGTCGGCTTCCTGGCGCGACCCACCGAACGCACGTACACCCGCTTCATGCGGCGGTGCTCATTTGATCTCGCCGCCCTGCGCGAGCAGATGGGCGAGCGTTGGGAGCCGTTCGTCGCCTACAACCTTGACCTCGCCCGCTCCCCGAGCGCGAAGACCGCCGGCCGCCTGATGCGCCTGATCGGCCTGCCGCGGATCCAGCCAGACGACCTCGCGCGAATCCCTGTGCCTACTAGCCTGATCTGGGGACGGCACGATCGCGCAATCCGGCTGCGGATCGCCGAGACCGCGAGCGCCCGCTATGGATGGCCGCTGCATGTAATTGAGAACTGCGCCGACGACCCTCCACGCGATCAGCCTGAAGCATTCCTAGAGGCGCTACACGCTGCGCTCGGAACGTCGGTCAGGCAGGAGGTCGCCGTATGATCGCGACCGCCACCGAAATCGCCGGACTCGAGGGCGGGACGGTCAGCCTGACGCCCGAGCAACTCGACGACCTCCGCTCGCACGTGAAGGGCCCCCTGATGCGTGCGGGCGACACGGGCTGGGACGACGCCATTCTGATCTGGAACGGAATGGTTGCGAGAGTCCCTGCGCTCCTCCTCCAGCCGACCTCAGCGCACGACGTCGCCGCGGCCGTTCGGTTCGCGCGTGAACACCGTCTGTTAGTGAGCATCAAGGGCGGCGGGCACAACATCGCCGGAACGGCGATCGCCGCGCGCGGCCTGACGCTCGACATGTCCCGCATGCGCAACGTCACCGTAGATCCGGATGCCAGACTCGCGCACGTCGGACCGGGCTGCCGGCTCAAGGACGTGGACGGGGCGACGCAGGAACATGGGCTCGCGACCGTGCTCGGGTTCGTCTCCGAGGTCGGCGTCGCCGGCCTGACGCTTGGCGGCGGTCTCGGCTACCTGACCCGCCGCTTTGGCTGGACGGTCGACAACCTCGAGGAGGTCGAAATCGTCACCGCCAACGGAGAAATCCGCATCGCCAACCGCGACAAGAATCCCGACCTGTTCTGGGCGCTTCGCGGTGGTGGAGGCAACTTCGGCGTCGTCACCCGGTTCACGTTCCGCCTGCACGAGATCGGCCCGACCGTCTACGGCGGCCTCATCGCCTGGCCCTTCGAACGGGCCGACGAGATCCTCCGGGCCTACCGGACGATCACTAATGAAGCGCCACGGGAACTGTCCGCGTGGCTGATCTTCCTTCACGCCCCGCCGGCACCCTTCGTACCCGAAGAGTGGCACGGCAGGAAGATCTGCGCCATGGCCGTCTGCTACAGCGGCGACCTGCACGCGTCAACGGAGGCGCTCGGGCGGATCCGGGCGCTGGGCGATCCCGTGGTGGATCTGCTGGCGGCACAGCCCTACACGCAGGTGCAATCGTACCTGGATGACACAGAGCCCAAGGGCAATCACTACTACTGGAAGACCGAGTACGTCGCGGAGCTGACCGACGATCTGCTCTCGACCATGCGTGACCTGTTCGGCGAGTGTTCCATCCCGGGAGCGGAGCTAGGTTTCCTGCATCTGGGTGGGGCGCTCAACGAGCGCGACGCCAATGACGGGGCGGTCGGCAACCGGGACGCCCGCTTCGCAATGGGCACGAACGCCATGTGGGAGCCGGGCGAGCCCGGTGCGGACACATTTCCGCACTGGATCCGCAATGCGTGGGAGCGGTTGCGGCCCTTCTCGACCGGCGGCAACTACATCAACTTCCAGACTGCGGACGAAGATGAGACCCGCCTCCGGGCAACATACGGAGCCAACTTCAATCGCCTCGTCGCGATCAAGAAGAGATACGACCCGGACAACCTGTTCCGCGTGAACCGCAACATCCGCGTCGCGGGATCCTGAAATGTGCCGTTCTCGCGTGGAATGCTGACGGCCGAGCGGGTAGTGGGTTAGTTTGAACTGACTCGTGGCATTCCCGTGACATTCGCCTGAATCACGGCGATGTTCGACATGATGGCGTAGAGTTCTGCTCACGGCTCATCGTAACGTTGTCGTCAGACATCTCGCCTCCAACCGTCCAACGATGATCCCCCCGAACTCGACACTGTTCAAGATCGCGTGGGCTGATTACTTCACTGTGTCCGTCTCCGCCTGATGCAGTGCAGGCAGCACGCGCACACCAATCGCGTCAATCGCACGCATCATCTTCACCTGGGGCAGCGAAGCCGCGTTCATTTGAAACGAGACTCGGGACACGCCGCCCAACGCCTCGGCGTGCCGCAGAATCTTGTCGACCACTTCGTCCGGGCTGCCAATCAGCAGCGCCCCGTCCCGGCCTCGTTGCGCATCGAAACTCGCACGCGTCATCGCAGGCCACCCGCGTTCCTTCCCGATATCCGTCATCGCCTTGGCGTATCCCGGAAAGAAGGTGTCAGCCGCCTCCTGCGTGGTGTCTGCGACGTACCCGAGCATGTGGACGCCCACCTTGAGCTGCTCCGCCGAGTACCCGTGCTGCATCCCGGTCTTTCGATACAGATCGATCAGGGGCCGGAATCGCCGCGGCTCGCCGCCGATGATGGCCACCATCAACGGCAGCCCGAGTTGGCCCGCTCGGACGAATGATTGCGGCGTCCCGCCGACGCCGAGCCAGATCGGCATCGGATTCTGTACTGGCCGCGGATAGACGCCCTGGCCGGTCAGAGCTGGACGGTACTGTCCGGCCCAATGCACGTGCTCGTGCGCGCGAATGTTCAGGAGCAGATCGAGCTTCTCGGCAAAGAGCGCATCGTAGTCTTCCAGACGAAAGCCGAAGAGCGGGAACGCTTCGATGGACGAACCGCGGCCGACGATCATCTCGGCGCGGCCCCGTGACAACAGATCCAGGGTGGCGAAGTTCTGAAACGCACGCACCGGGTCCTCGGCGCTCAGCACGGTGACCGCGCTGGTCAGCCGGATGTGCTGGGTCCGTGCCGCCGCTGCGCCAAGGATGACCGCCGGCGCGGAATCCAGAAACTCACGACGATGATGTTCGCCGACCCCGAACGCGTCCAACCCGACCTCGTCGGCGTGTTCGATCTGCTGCACGAGTTGTCGCAGCCGCTCCGCCGGGTTCACGGCGCGGCTGTTCTCATCGAAGGCGGCGGCGAAACTGTCAATCCCAACCTGCATTCCGGGCGTCCTCAGAAAAAGATCGATCGATCGCGGACAAAGGCGCCGATCCAGAGCAGCACGATCGGAACGAAGGGATTAGCCTTCAGCGCGTCATGCGACAGCTCCGTGGCGATCGCCCCGGCGAAATAGCACGACGCGAGCACGAACCCGAGCTTCATCGTGGCGGGAACGACGAACAACGCCGCGAACGCAAGCTCCATCACGCCCAGCAGCCGGACGTGCCGTCCGACGCCGAGCGCCGTCATCGTCTCCAGGATCTTCGGATTGCTCGTCAATTTCAGCACACCGGACAGCCCAATCAGCAGCGCCGGAATCCATGTCGCCAGAAGTTGAATCAGCATGCGTGGCTCCTTCAGCGGTTACTCTTGTATACCTAGGTATCGTGGAATACCATGGTCGGAGCCGCAAGACGGCACTTTTTTCTGCGCTAGTTACCTGGAGGGAACCGTATGGCGCGACGAGCTTCTGCGCCCGCAACGCTGACGGCGCATCACGACTGCGAGTTTCGTGAAGTGCTGGACCGGGTCGGCGACAAGTGGACCCTGCTCGTCATCGCCATGCTCGAGCAGAGGCCGACGCCGCGAGCCAGGTTTTCGGAGTTGAAGCGAAGTATTCCTGGCATCTCCCAGCGGATGTTGACGGCGACGCTGCGAAGCCTCGAGCGCGACGGCCTGCTCACGCGTCACGTCTATGCCGAGGTGCCGCCTCGGGTCGAGTACGCGCTCACGCCACTGGGCAAGCAGTTCATGCAGCCGGTCCGCGGGCTGGTGACCTGGCTGCAGACGCACTGGTCGACAATCAGAGCGGCGCGCGAGAAATTCGACGGACAGTCGCCGAGTCGCAAGGCCTCCTAAGGCTTCTCACGTTAGACGTACGCGGAATTAGCTTTTGTGGACGACCTCAAATGAATATCCGTCTGGGTCGAACACATCAGCGGCGTAGTATCCCGGATAGTATTCCAGTCGGGCGCGGGGCGAAATGTTGTCCCTGGCGCCGGCGGACATTGCGGCTTTGTAGAATTCGTCGACCTTCTTCTCATTTTCTGCCGCGAACCCCCAATGAATAGCCGCCGGATCGGGCTTCCCTTGCTTTATCCAGAAGAACGCTCTTTTGCCATCACCAAATCCCCACAGATCAGGATGACCATCTTCGCCCGTATACGGCATGACGAACTTGATATGAAGCGGCTTCAAAGCCGCCTTATTGAAGGCCAACGAACGTTCGACATCGCTGACAGTCAGAATCATGTGGTCGAGCATTGTTCTCTTTCAAATCACAAGGGCTTCAACGGCCCTTTCACCATTGGGCATGACCTTCTGCGCGGCGGGAGAGTCGCCGTTGGGTGGGCGTGGCGGCACTCCTCCAGCGGGATTCAGATCCATCACCAAACCCGCGGTGGGTCTTCGACCAAGTGGAACAGTCGGTTGTTCTCCAAGAGTGCCACCGACCCGACTCCTCCGACGTGATCTGGCGCGGGATCAACGACGACGAGCAGCGAGTGGCGGTGGGCCGTTGTTAAACCTCCGGCCTGCTGTGTGTTTCACAATCGGTGGCGTTGCGAATACACAATCGCAATGACGAGGATCACCACGATGACGAGGAACTGGGGCAGTCCGACCCTTGTGAACATGGGGATAATCCTCTCGCTTCGCTATTTCACCTCGGCGCGACTACACACGTTCGAGCATCTGCGGTGCCGACCGAGGTTGCAGAACGGAATCGGTTGCGAACTCCTCGGCTTACGGATAATCGGTAGACCGAATCCGTTCAGCCGCCTTCGCGAGATCGTAATGAGTATGTCGTAGTTCCACAGCAGGTCCGAGGAGCAACCAATCAGCACCGGGATCTCCGAACGGCATCGACAGTATGCTAACTGCGAGATGGCCCTAATGTTTCCTATCGTCCTTCTCGATGAGCCAGTCGTCACACCCCTCGGAAAGCTCGCCGGATGGTTCGTTGCCAACGGCGAGTTCTCCGCGGGTTCGTTCTCGTTTTTGAAGAGGACTTAGGCTCATCGTAAGATGCCACGCGATCGCCAACATGAATGCTCAGGTACTCGCATGGTCCCGAGCGATCAATCGGCCCCGCCTGGCGATCGCGCTCCTGGTGTTCGCGCTCGCCCTGGCGATTCGGATACACGGCATCAGCCAGCACTTCTGGCTGCTCGCCGATCAGATTCGCGACTGGGCGATCGCGCTGCGGCCGTTTTCTGAGTTGCCTCTGGTTGGCCCGCCCACGCACGTCGGGGGCTACACCATCGGCCCGGCGTTCTACTGGATTCTCTGGACGCTGCGCGTGCTCTTCGGTCCGTGGTTCGACAATCTGCCGCACGCCGGCGGAATTGGCCAGGCGGCGCTGCAGTCGCTGGCCGACGCGCTTTTGCTCGTCGCGATCTGGAAGCGGACCGGCTCGCCGTGGATCGCGCTCGCAACGATCGTCATCGTCGCAACTGCCGCCTTCGATGTGAGTCTCGCGGCGCTCGTGTGGAATCCACCGATGGGCGCGGCGCTTGCGAAGCTGGCGATCGCCGCCGTGCTCGCCGACTGGCACCGTGGATCGATCGTTCGTGCTGCCATCACGGCCGCGATCGCCTGGAGCGCTGTCCACGCGTATACGGGCGCAATCTTCGTCGTGCTCGGCGTGTTCACGGCGATGCTGATCGACCCGTTCCTTCGAGGCGATCGAACCGTCGCGGCACGCAATGCGGCGGTTATCGCGGTTGCGGTTCTGCTGCTTCAACTGCCCCTCGTCGTCTTTCAGCTCACGAAACCCCGCGACGCGGCCATGGGTGCGGTCACTGACAGCCTGAGCCGCGTGCTGTCTGGAGAAAGCCCGCCGGAGTTGCTGAAAAGTCTGAATGGCTTCGTGCACGCCGTTCAGGTGATCGAGTTCATGCCAGGGTCGCTGCCGGGACTTGGATGGCTGCTGCTGATCTTCAGCGGTATTGTCTCGGTGCGTTACCTGAACGATCCAGCGCTCCTGTCTGTGACGGTCTTGCCTCAACTGGCGGCCATCGCCGGTTACTCGCTGTTCCTTGAAGATCTTGACGCCTACTATTACCTGTCGCTCATGCCGGCAACTGTACTGACGTTCGTGCTGGCGGTGACGGCGATGCCATCTGCGCGGTTCGCGCGCGCCACTGCCGTCGTCACGCTCGTCGTTGCTCTGGCCTTCGTTCCCACCCGTCTTCGCAATGCGGCGACGATGTTTCAGATGCCGCAGTACCGGATTCTGGTTGACGCGTCGCGGAAGGTCAGACATTTCGGGCAACCGATGCAGCAGATCCGGACCGACTTCGCGCTCCCGCCGTCGAGCAACGCCGAGTTTCTGTTCGAAGTCCTCGGCGGCACCATCGATCGACGCGCGCCCTGGATCTGCGTGATTCGCGCCAACGGCGACGTGACGTTCAGCCAGGTTCCCGTGTCATGAGGACCCGGCGCCTGCTGATCCCCGTCCCTTTGGGGCCGGATGTCCGCGTATTTCCAGATGAAACCGGACTTCGGTCCCCTACGGGATAAGGGTTTCCGAAACCACGTCCACATTTTGTGCAGCGACGAT
>DAIRVG010000152.1:0-14276 GCA_036802945.1 Vicinamibacterales bacterium | reverse complement strand
ACCGACTTCATCTGCGTCGTCAACGTGCGATCCGCCTGCGGGAACTTCTCGAAGTTCCACCGAGGGAACTTGACGACGATGTAGTCGATCGTCGGTTCGAAGGACGCCGGTGTGAGCCGCGTGATGTCGTTGGGTATCTCGTCCAGGTGATACCCCAGAGCGAGCTTTGCGGCGATCTTGGCGATCGGAAAGCCGGTTGCCTTCGACGCGAGCGCAGACGATCGCGAGACGCGCGGGTTCATCTCGATGGCGACGATGCGACCGTCGTCGGGATTGACCGCAAACTGGATGTTCGACCCCCCGGTCTCGACACCGACGCGCCGGATGATCCGCCGCGCCATGTCGCGCATCCGCTGGTATTCCTTATCGGTGAGCGTGAGCGCGGGCGCCACGGTGACGCTGTCGCCGGTGTGCACGCCCATCGGGTCGATGTTCTCGATCGAGCAGACGACGACAAAATTGTCCGCGACGTCGCGCATCACCTCGAGCTCGAATTCCTTCCAGCCAATGACGGATTCCTCGACGAGGATCTCGTGCACGGGGCTGAGGTCGAGGCCGCGGCCGGCGACCTCGCGAAACTCCTCGATGTTGTAGGCGATGCCACCGCCGACGCCCCCCATCGTGAACGACGGGCGGATGATCGACGGGAAGCCCGTCTCCTCGACGCACGCCAGCGCGTCATCGAGTGATTTCGCGACGCCGCTCTGCGGGACCTCGACGCCGATCTCCTCCATCGCGTTGCGGAACAGCAGTCGATCTTCAGCCACTTTGATGGCGTCGATCTGCGCGCCAATCAGCTTGACGTTGTACTTTTCCAGCACACCGCGGTCGGCGAGCGCTACCGCCAGGTTGAGCGCCGTCTGACCGCCGACGGTCGGCAGCACCGCGTCGGGGCGCTCCTTCTCGATGATCGCTTCGACCATATCCACCGTCAGCGGCTCGACGTAGGTGCGGTCGGCCATCTCGGGGTCCGTCATGATCGTCGCCGGATTGCTGTTGACCAGGATCACCTCGAGTCCTTCGGCGCGCAACGCCTTGCACGCCTGCGTACCGGAGTAGTCGAATTCGCACGCCTGGCCGATGACAATCGGCCCCGAGCCGATGACGAGGACGCGCTTGATGTCAGTACGCTTGGGCATTCAGCAACTTCCACCGAAACGGGCCACGGAGGCACGGAGTCACGGAGAAGACAACCAAACAATACCTCCGTGTCTCCGTGTCTCCGTGGCTTGTCTCGGCAGTCACCTTTTCTCCATCGATTCCAGGAACTGGCGGAACAGGTAATCCGCGTCGTGCGGGCCCGGTGACGCTTCGGGATGGTACTGCACCGAAAAGATGGGCTTGCTCGTGTGCGCGAAGCCTTCGACTGTGCCGTCGTAGAGATTCAAGTGGGTCACCGTGACGTCCGGCGGCAGCGAACCCGGGTCGACGGCAAAGCCATGATTCTGCGACGTGATTTCCACTTTTCCGGAGCTGAGCTCCTTCACCGGGTGATTGGCGCCACGATGACCGAACTTCAGTTTGAATGTCTGGCCGCCGACCGCAAGGCCGAGAATCTGGTGGCCGAGACAGATGCCGAACGTAGGGACGTCGGACTTCACGAGCTCGCGCACATTTTCGACGGCGTACGGCAAGGCCGCTGGATCGCCGGGGCCGTTGCTCAAAAAGATGCCGTCCGGCTCGATCGCGAGGAGATCGCTGGCGGGCGCATCCGCCGGGAACACCCGGACGTCGCAGCCGTACGCGTCCAGCCGACGCAGGATGTTCCATTTGATCCCGAAGTCATACGCGGCCACGCGCAACCGCCTGGACGGACGGCGCTCGGGTGTAATGCCGAACTCGAGGTGATCCGCGTCGCCCGCCGACGTTGCACGATCGCGCCACTCGAACGGCTGTTCGCACGTGACACCCCGCACCAGGTCCGACCCTTCCATCTTCGGAATGGCTCGCGCCTTTTCGACGAGCTTTTCAGGGTCGACATGGCCCGTCGCCACGACACCGCGCATAACGCCTGCCGATCGCAGGACACGCGTCAGCGCCCGCGTATCGATGTCGGCGATAGCGACGATGTTGTAGCGGACGAGGTAATCGCGGAGCGACTCATCCGACCGCCAGTTACTGGCGACCGGCGAGGCCTCGCGCATGATGAACCCCGCGACGCGCGGCGCCTGTGACTCGGCGTCACCGGGCGCGACGCCGTAATTGCCAATCAGCGGCGCCGTCATCGCCACGATCTGCCCGGCGTACGAGGGGTCGGTCAGGACCTCCTGGTATCCGGTCATGCTTGTGTTGAAGACCACCTCGCCGCTCGTCTCGCCGGACGCGCCGGCACCGACGCCGCGATACCAGGTCCCGTCTTCCAGCGCCAGAATTGCGTTCATGTTTGATGAGGTGAGCCTGCGGGTATGTATGATTATGTCGCGGGCTGCATGATTATACATAACACAGGGTTGGAGGGGAGCGAGAGGTGCGAAGAGTGCGAATAGTGCGAATGGTGGGGACGACGCGCAACACGTCGATGGCGCCGCCTTGACAGTGTAAGCGGCGCTCTGCGACAGTACCGACCGGTGTTCCCCCAGCCAGGCGTGGCGACGACCTCACGCATCCCCATCGACATACGCCGGTTCCCGTGGATCAGGCCGTTGGTTGCCGACTACGCGTTCGATTACGAGAAGGTCGGCGACTTCTTCGCGGGCGATCCGCGCGACCAGCGTGTCTGGCGCGAGGCGATTGTTCGCAGCCAGCAGCATCCGCGTAACCGCGCCGCCATTGCAGACATTCTTCAGGCGCAACAGCGCCGGCGCGGCGCGCCGCCTGAAGCGATCGCCGCGGCTGCTCGGCTGCGCGACACGAACACGGTCGCTGTCGTCACCGGCCAGCAGGCGGGTCTCTTCGGCGGTCCACTCTTCACGCTGCTGAAGGCGATCACCGCCGTCCAGCTCGCCGAACAAGTCACGGAGCAGCACAAGGTGCCGGCTGTCGCCGTCTTCTGGATAGACGCCGAGGATCACGACTGGGATGAAGTGAAATCGTGCGGGGTGCTCGACGCAGCGCTGGCGCATCGGACTGTGGCAGTCGGCGACCCGCCAGGCGCGCATGGAGAGCCGGTTGCCCGCGTGTGCCTGGATGACTCGATTGACAGCGCGCTCGCGGAACTCGGCAGGCTGCTGCCGACAACCGAGTTCAGCCCGTCATTGTTCGACACGCTCCGCGCAGCGTATCACTCCGGCGCAGGGATGGCCGACGCGTTCGGGCAGTGGATGGAGTCGCTCCTCGGTCCGCGTGGCCTCGTCGTCTATAACTCTGCGGATCCCGCCGCCAAGCCGCTGGTTGCGAGCATCTTTGCGCAGGAGATCGAACGCGCGGGCACTACCGCACGGCTAGCCGCTGATGTGGGTGCGGTGATGGAAGCCCGTGGTTACACCGCCCAGGTCACGCCGCAGCCGGGAACAGTCGCGCTGTTCCACCTCAATGGCGGGCGCGAGGCGATTCGCCTGCACGACGGAGAGCAACAGCGCTTCGAGGTCGGCGAACGCGTGGAAACCAAGGAGGCGCTGCTCTCACGCGTTCAGCGCTCGCCCGCTGAGTTCAGCCCCAACGTCCTGCTGCGGCCGATCGTTCAGGACACGCTCTTTCCTACCGTCTGCTACGTTGCCGGCCCCAACGAGCTGGCGTATCTCGGCCAGCTCCGCGGCATTTACGACGCGTTCGGGGTGCCGATGCCGCTCATGCAGCAACGCACGACCGCGACACTCCTCGACGCAAACGCCATGCGATTTCTCATGCGGCACGAGGTGCCCCTCGAGCAGTTGCGGGCGCAGGACGAGGCCGCGTTGAACCAACTGCTCGAAGCGCAGCTGCCACCAGGCGTCGAGGCGTCGTTGGAGGACGTCGCGCGTGTGCTGCAGGAGCGCATGGAACAGCTCGCCTCCAGCGTCACGCAGATTGATGCGACCCTTGAAGGGGCCGCGCACTCGGCGCTCGGCCGCATGCAGGACGATCTGAAAAAACTCCACGGGAAGATCATCCAGGCCGCCAAGCGAAAAGACGACACCTTGCGCCGACAGTTCCAGCACGCCCAGGCGCAGGCGTTTCCTGGCGGCGATCCGCAGGAACGCGCGATTGGGTTCGTGTATTTTCTCAACAAATACGGCCCCATGCTCGTCGACCGGCTCACCGAGGAGCTGTCGCCCGACCTGGGTACCCATTGGGTATTGACGGTCTAGGGGTTGGATCCCGATACGTAGGGGCGGGTCTTGAAACCCCCTGCAGAGCCGAATGGCAAAAACATCACGACGAACGCGCGCGAAGAAATGGATGACCCGCAACCCGCAGCTCGTGCGGTATGTGCTGCTCGCCTGCTCGATCGGCTCGCTCGTCGTCGGCGCGACACTCATCTACTACTACGTGTCGTTCGGGCGCATCATCGACGCCCGGCTCCAGGGCGAGCGTGAGCGCTCGCTCCCGCGCGTCTATGCCCGGCCGCTCGAAGTACGCCGCGGCGAGACCCTCAGCGAGCAGGAGCTGATCGCGCGGTTGAACGATCTCGGCTATGCCCAGCGCCCGACAGCGCAAGCGCCGGGCGAGTTCGCGATCATCCGCAACGCCGTGCTCATCACTCCGCGGACCGGCGACTTCAGCGGCAAGACTATTCGCGCCACGTTCCCTGCTCCGCCGACGGTGAGACGGGCTGGCGGTCCGCCCCCTCCCCCGCCGCGCGGCATCAGAGCGCTCGACATCATGAACGGCACCTCGAAGGCGATCAGGACGGATGCGGTCACGCTCGATCCGCCGCTCCTGACCGCACTGATGACGAGCGGCGCGCGCGAGAAGCGGCGCCGCGTGTCGCTCGAGACCATTCCGAAGCGGATGCAGCAGGCGGTCCTCGCGATCGAGGACCAGAGCTATTACTCGCATCCTGGCGTGAACCCCTTCAGCGTGATCCGTTCCGTCATCATCAACGCGGTCGGCGACAACAAGTATCCGGTCGGTGGCAGCACCATCACCCAGCAGCTCGCGCGGATGTTCTTCCTTACCGATGAGTTCAACAGTGAGCTGGCCACCGGCACGCGCTCCTACCGCCGCAAGGTGCAGGAGGCGTTCATGTCGCTCGTGCTCGAGCGGCGCGCGTCGAAGGACGAGATCCTCGAGCTCTATCTGACCGACGTCTACCTCGGCCAGCGCGGGTCATTCGCCATTCACGGCGTTGCGGAAGCATCGCGGCTGTTCTTTGGCAAGGACGTCGCGAATCTGACCGTCGGCGAAGCCGCGCTGATCGCGGGCGTGATTCAGAACCCTGGCCTGCACTCCCCGTTCGTCAATCCAAAGAACGCTGTCGAACGCCGCAACATCGTCCTGCGCGCCATGGCAGACGAGGAATACATCTCCACGGACGTCGCCGATCGGGCCAGCCGCGAGCCGTTGCAGGTCGCCGCTCGGGGCGTCGACAACGAGGCGCCCTACTTCGTCGACATGGTTGGTCAGGAAATCGCGGAGAAGTTTCCCGGGCTCACCGCGCAGGAGAACTCGGTCGACGTGCATACGACGCTCGACATCAACCTGCAGAGGCTCGCGCTCGACGCGGTGCGCGACGGGTTGACGCGTGTCGACGATCTGCTGGCCAGACGGAAGCGCAAAGGGCGCGCGCAGGCGGCACTCCTGGCCGTCGATCCACGGACCGGCGAGATTCTCGCGATGGTCGGAGGCCGCTCGTACAACCAGTCGCAGTTCAACCGCGCGATCATCGCCCGTCGCCAGCCCGGATCGGTGTTCAAGCCGTTCGTCTTTCTCGCGGCATTCGAGCGCGCGGCGGCGGAAGGGCGCAATGACCTGACGCCTGCGTCGCTGACCAACGACGAACCGGAGGTGTTTACCTTCGATGACCAGACGTGGGAGCCGAGGAACTACGACGACTACGACGGTGAGATCACCTGGCGACGCGCGCTGGCCATGTCGCGCAACCTCGGAACGATCCACGTGGGCGAGACCATCGGTTTCGACAAGGTGGCCGAGGTATGGAAGCGCGTGGGGGTCGGCACGCCGCCGCGTGGCTTCCCCGCCATCACGCTTGGTGTCTTCGAACTGACGCCGCTCGAAGTCGCGCAGGCCTACACGCTGTTCACCAATGGAGGGATGGTGCGTCCCCTCAAAGTCATCAATGGAATCGACGCCGGCACGCGTCATCTCAAGCCCAAGGAGGGCGTGCTGCGCAGGGTCGCGCGCCCTGATACCACGTATCTCGTGACCAACATGATGCGCAGCGTGATCAACGAGGGCACTGGCGCGGGCGCGCGGGCGGCAGGGTTCACGTTCGACGCCGCCGGCAAGAGCGGTACGACCAACGACCTGCGCGATGCGTGGTTCGTCGGGTTCACCCCCGACCTTCTGACCGTCGTTTGGGTGGGCTTCGACGACAACCAGCCGGTGTCGGTGAGCGGCAGCCAGGCCGCGCTGCCAATTTGGACGCAGTTCATGAAGAACGCGACCGCCGGACATACGAACGCCCCGTTCGAGGCGCCCGAGGGAATCACGTTCTCCGAAATCGATCGCGACACCGGCAAGCTCGCACTGCCCGGCTGCCCCCGGACACTTACGGAATCATTCCTCTCGGGAACTGAGCCGACCGAGTACTGCGAGCTGCATCGCTGGTGAACGCTGAACGAACAGGCGCTCACTCACGAACAGGCGTTCACTCACGAACAGGCGTTCACTCTTCTGGGTTCTGGTTTCTCTGTTCGTGTTCAAGTTCGGTTCGGGGTTCTTTGTTCGGATGTTCGGGGTTCGCCTGTTCTGGGTTCGTCTGTTCGGGGTTCGAGGGTTCACGGTTCTGGGTTCGGCGCGAGAGGCGCGCGGGGCGCGACGCGATGCGTCGTTCGCGTGCCCGGCGGGCATTGCGGAGCGCTTCCGGCGACTGCAGATATTCCATGAGCCCGGTGACTTCCTCGAGCGCCGACACGGCGAGAGAATCCAGCTCCAGCCTTGTTTGCTCGGTGATGTACCTCTTGTCGACCGCATCGATTAGGTGACTCTGGGATTCCATGATCGATGAACGTGCAATGACCGTGAACCGCGCAAAATCCGGAGGATTGAAGCGACCAAAGCCCTCCGCGACATGGCCGGGCGGCCCGGCAACAGAATCCTCGAGCTGTTCGAGACGCTTCCAGTCCTTCCCGAACACCCCTTTGTCGAGCAGCTTATACACAGCCTTCTTGTAGACGTCGCACGCCTGCCACGCCCGAAGATCGGTGAAGCGTCGGACACCGCGCATGCGTTCGCAACAGGGCACACGCAGTGCCGCGCGATTTCAGGAGCGATCTTCGTTGGGCGGGCCCGGGACAACGCAGAAGCTGCGACGCGGGGCCGCATAGCCGAACGCCGAAGCTGAACTCCGAACTTAGAACGGAACTTGAACACGAACAGAGAACGAAGAACCGAGAAGAGTGAACAACCAGCCCCCCTGCGTGAACCTTTGGTTCGACACGCTATAATCTGTAAAGCCCTAAGCTTCTGACAGGTAATGGTTTCTCACGAACTCTCCGAACGGTCTCGGCGGCTGTTGGCGGCGCTGGTGCGCGAGTACATCGCGACCGGTGAGCCCGTGCCTTCGCAGACGCTCGCCCGGGAGAGCGGCGTCGCTGTCTCATCAGCGACCGTCCGCAACGTGCTCGTCAGGCTCGAGGATGAAGGCTACGTGCACCAGCCGCATACCTCCGCCGGTCGCGTGCCGACCGATCGCGGCTACCGGGTGTTCGTCGATTTGCTCCTCGAGAGCCGCAGGCCCACGAGGCCAACCGCTGTCGTCGAGAACCAGTTACGGCAACACGCCGAGCGGTCCCCGTTGATCGACGACCTGCTCGCGGGCGTCTCGCACATGGTGTCGCGCGCGTCCCGGCACATCGGCTTCGCCATTGCAGGCACCGACGATGCCGTGCTGCAGCGAATAGAGTTCGTGCCGCTCGGCGGCTCGCGTGTCCTCGTCGTCGTCGTTTCGCGCGGCAACCAGGTCACGCAGAAAGTGGTCGATGCGGGTGAGGAGGTTCGCTCCGAAGAACTGGTGGAGGCGGCGAACTACCTCAACACCGAATTTGCCGGGGTTCCGCTTCTCGACGTCCGCGAGGCGGTGCTCGCGCGACTCGCTCAGGAGCGGACGTTGTACGATCAGCTGATGGCGCGCGCGTTGCGCCTTGCGCGCTCGACGCTCGAGGAGCTGCCGACGCACCAGGGATTCCACGTCGAAGGGGCAGCGTCGCTGCTCGAAACGCCGGCGCCCGAAGGCGTGTCGCTGCCGACCTTGCGCGCGTTGCTCGAGATGATGGAAGAAAAAGAGCGGATGGTGCGCCTCTTGACGAAATACATCGACGGCCCCGGACTCACCGTCGTCATCGGCGGCGAGCATACGGCCCCGGATCTGCGTCCGTTCAGTCTCATTGCGTCGACGACGTCCGATGGGAGCACGATCAGGACCGTCGGCATCATCGGACCGACACGGATGCGTTACTCGCGGGCCATCACCGTCGTCGACGGTGTGACGCAGGCGGTCGCCCGCGTGCTTCGCACGAATTGATCATCAACGATTATCACGCACATGCAAGAAGACATCGCGAACGAACAGGACACGACTGGCGCGGCCACTGAGCCGACGACTGAACAGGACGTCTCGCCCGTCGACGAGCTCCGCCGCGAGAAGGATGCACTGCAGGATCGCTTCCTGCGCACGGCCGCCGAGTTCGACAACTACCGCAAGCGCGTGGAACGCGATCGCCGCGATCAGTTGGACGCGATGAGCGCCGACGCGCTGGCGGATCTGCTCCCGATCCTCGACGATCTCGAGCGCGCGCTGCAGGCGCCGGCCACGGGCGCCGCCGATTCGTTCCGGAAAGGCGTGGAGCTCATTCACCGCCAGATGCTGGAGCTTCTGCGCAAACGGGGCGTCAAGCCGATCGAGACCGTCGGCGCGGACTTCGATCCGCGCTTCCACGAATCGGTCATGTCTGAACCGAGTCCGGACCACCGAGAAGGAGAAGTGATTCAGGAGCTGCGGCGCGGCTACACGCTTGGTGATCGCCTGTTGCGCCCGGCCATGGTGAAGGTAGCGAAAACGTGAGCAAGCGCGACTACTACGAAGTGCTCGGCGTCACCCGCACGGCCACAGAGCAGGAAATCAAGAGCGCGTACCGGAAGCTCGCGCTGCAGTTTCACCCGGATCGCAATCCGGGCGACAAGGCAGCCGAGGAGAGCTTCAAGGAAGCGGCCGAGGCCTATGCCATCCTCGCCGATACCGACAAGCGCCACATGTACGACCGCTTCGGCCATGCGGGGCTTGGCGGCGCCGCAACCGGCGGCTTCGATCCCACCGTCTTCACGGGCTTCGAGGACATTCTCGGCGGCCTCGGCGACATCTTCGGCATCGGCGAGATGTTCGGCGGCGCCCGGCGGCGCGGCGGACCGCAACGCGGCTCGGATCTGCGCTACGACCTCGAGATCTCGTTCAACGAGTCCGCCAGGGGCGTCGAGACGTCGATCCAGATTCCGCGGAACGAAACATGTGAAACCTGCACAGGCTCTGGCGCGGCACCTGGCTCGAAGCCGACGACCTGCCCGCAGTGCCACGGACGCGGTCAGCTTCGTTACCAGCAGGGGTTTTTCACCGTCGCGCGCACGTGCGGTCAGTGCCGCGGCACCGGATCGATCATCGGCACGCCGTGCCAGACGTGTCATGGCAGCGGACGCGTGCAGCACCAGCGCAAACTGACCGTGAAAATCCCCGCTGGAATCGCCACCGGTCAGCGGCTGCGGCTCACGGGAGAAGGCGAGGCTGGCTCGGGCGCCGGGCCCGCCGGTGACTTGTACGTCGTGGTGCACGTGCAGGACCATCCGTTCTTTCATCGCGACGGCAACGACCTGTTTTGCGAGATCCCGTTGAACTATCCGACGCTGGCGCTCGGCGGCGAGATCAAAATTCCCACCCTCGACGGTGAGGGGACGTTCAAGGTTCCCGAAGGGACGACGAGCGGGGCGACGTTCCGCCTTCGCGGCAAAGGAATGCCCGACGTCGTCTCCGGACGCTCACGCGGCGACCTGCTCGTCACGGTGAAGCTCGTAACACCGAAGAAGGTGACGCGCGAACAGCGGAAACTGCTGGAGCAGCTCGCCGCGTCGCTGCCCGAAGAGAAGTTCGAGCCGACATCGCGCAACGATCACGAGGATCGCGGCCTCTTCGACCGGGTGAAGGACATCTTCGGTTAACGATGCCCTTCGACGAGGCTCAGGGCACCCCGAGCGGAGTCGAGGGGTGAGCGCATGGCCGGCGCTTGAGGTCCATCAAACCGATTCCCAGATCAGCGATTTCATCCAGGCCTTTCTCCTCGATTTCGGCATCGCCGCGATCGACGACACTCTTCCTGACCTATCACGCGTGTTCTTCCACGACGCCGGCGACAGGGACCGCGCGGCCGACGCCCTTCGCGAGCAGTTCAGCGGCATCACCATTCTCGCGATCGACGTGCCGGATGAGGACTGGGCCGCGCGCTCGCAGGCCGACCTCAAGGCCGTCCAGGTTGACGGCATCATCGTCGCACCGCCGTGGGATGTGCCTGTCTCGGGGATCGGGGATCGGGGATCGGGGATCCGGGATCCGGGATCCGAGATCCAGAGCGCCGAACCAATCGTGATCGTCATCCGACCCTCGATGGGATTCGGCACCGGACACCACGCGACGACTCGTCTCTGCCTCGCAGCGCTGCAACACATCGATCTTCACGGCCTGCGCGTCGTCGATATCGGAACCGGATCCGGCGTGCTCGCGATTGCGGCAAGCCGGCTTGGCGCGGCAACGGTCGTGGCGATCGATGACGATGCGGATGCTGTCGCGGCAGCGCGCGACAACCTGACGCTCAACCCTGACGCACGAATGACGATCGAACTCCTCGACCTGCGAATCCCGAATCCCGAATCCCGAATCCCGGCTCATTTCGACGTCGTTGTCGCGAACCTGACCGGGGGTCTTCTGATCACGGCCGCCGCGCGGCTGGCGTCCCTCGCGGGGCCTTCGGGGCGGCTTGTGCTCAGCGGATTGATGGACAACGAGGAGAGCGGCGTGCTCCGCGCGTTTTCCGGACTGTGCGTCGAATGGCGCGGCCAGGAGGACGAATGGGTCTGTCTAGAACTCTCCCCAAATCGTAAATAGAGCGGCGAGCGCCACGACGGGCATCGCGTCGGCGCGAAGGGTGCGACCACCGAGCGTGACGAGGCGGGCCACGGACGCCGCGTGTTCGATCTCGCTGTCCGTCCATCCGCCTTCGGGACCGATGATCACCGTCGCGGCACGCTGCGGCGACAAGTCCAATTCGGACAGCCTTGTCGCATCCTGGCCTGCGTCAGGCTCAACGAACATCAACGCCGGCTGCGGGAGCGCCAACTTCGCCAGCGCCTCGACGAGCTCTCCGAAGTCGAGCGGCTCGAGGATTGGCGTCACAGTCGCGCGCCCGCACTGTTTCGCCGACGAGATTGCGATCCGCTGCCAGCGGTCCCGCCTCTGGCTACGTGCCAGAGACGCGCGCGTGACCTTGGCGCGCTCGGTGACGATCGGCTGAATAACCGCGACGCCCAGCATGACCGCGTCGCGCACCATATCGTCCATCTTGTCGCCCTTGAGCGCCGCCTGCGCGAGCGTGATCGCGACGCGGGCCTCCGGCGCCGGTCGCTGCGCGGCTCCCACGCGCACGAGCGCGCCATTCTTGCCGGCCTGCTCGACGACCGCGTCGAACTCGTCGCCGCGTCCGTTGAAGACGCGCACGGCATCGCCGGCTTTCAACCGGAGCACGCGGGTCAGATGCTCGGCCTCGTCATCGGGCAGCGGCACGACCTCGCCTGGCGCCTGTGCGTCGGGCGCATGAAATCGCGCATTCATGCCGCGATTATGCACCTCTCGCACCGCTGCTATACTCCTCGCACCGCAACATGTTCCTGAAGGGTCAAACGGTCGGCAAGTACCGGATCCTCTCTCCTCTCGGCAGCGGCGGCTTCGGCAGCGTCTTCCTCGCTGAAAACACCTGGATTCGCAAAAAGGTTGCCCTCAAGGTTCCCCACAAGCAGAACCTCGATTTCAAAGACATGCTCAAGGAGGGGCGACTGCTCGCGTCACTGAATCACCCGAACATCGTGTCGGTGCTCACCGCGGAGAAGCAAAGAAAAGTCTTCTTCATCGTGATGGAGTACGTCAGGGGTGAAACGCTGGAGCAGATCATTCTTCGCGAGGGCGCCCTGGATCTCACTCTCGTACTCGACTACACGTGCCAAATCTGCAATGCGGTCGATCACGCACACGGCGAGGGTGTCCTGCATCGCGACCTGCGCCCGGGCAACATGCTCGTCTCCCGCTCCGGGAGGTTGAAAGTGACCGACTTCGGTACGTCGCGATTCCTCGAGATCGCGGCGCACGGCACGACTGTGATCGGCAGTCCACCGTACATGGCGCCAGAGCAGTTCTACGGCAAGGCGGTGTTCGCCAGCGACGTGTACTCGGTCGGCGTGACGATCTATCAGATGCTCACGGGAGAGCTGCCGTACGCGACGCCGGCGCCAACGGATATCGAGAGACTCATGCGCGGCGAGCTCGTCACGCCGCCGCGCATGAAGAACCGCAAGATTCCAAAGTCGATCAACGACATCGTGTTGAAAGCGCTTGCCCCGGACCCCACCCAGCGGTACCAGCGCGCGTCCAACCTGTTCGAGGACTTGGCGGCCAGCACGACCGTGCGAAGACATCCCAGGTCTACGGGTGCGCAGCGGGACGCGAACGTCGCCGAAATCCAGTCACGCCTCCGTGCGCGCGACGCGCCGCAACACCCCACGTTCTGCTGGCACTGCCGGAAGCCCCTCCAGGCCCGCACGGCGCGCTGCCCCTTCTGCGGAGAAACGCAGCAGTAGGCGGACCTAAAGGTCCGCCTCTACGTCGGCCGATGAGTCACGGAGATTCATAGGGAGTTGTAATGCTCCGTGTCTCCGTGCCTCCGTGGCTTGTCTCGGTGACATTCGCTCCATTAGGGCGGGCCGTATAAGATCTTCAGGAACACCCGCCTTCGCGCTTCGCGCTATGGCGGGCAAGAAGGAGCAGGCAGATGGCTTTTCCCGGGACCGGCAAGATCTGGATGAATGGGTCGCTCGTGGAGTGGAACGACGCGAAGATCCACATCGGCTCGCACATCGTCCACTACGGCAGCGGCGTCTTCGAGGGCGCCCGGTGCTACGACACGCTAGGCGGTCCCGCCTGCTTCCGGCTCGACGCGCACATCCGCCGGTTGTTCGACTCCGCGCGCATATACCGGATGGACGTGCCGTACGAGCAGCAGGCAATCAGCGACGCCATCCTCGATCTGATCCAGGTCAACAAGTTCCGCGCGTGCTACATCCGTCCGCTGATCTATCGCGGCTACGACTCGCTCGGCGTCAATCCGCTTCCGTGTCCGGTCGATGTCGCAATCATGCTGTGGGAGTGGGGCGCCTACTTCACCAAGGAAGCGATCGAGGAAGGGCTGGACGTCAAGATCTCGACGTGGGCGAGGAACGCGCCGAATACAACACCGGCCATGGCGAAGAGCGTCGCGAACTACGCCAACGCCCAGCTCATCAAGATGGAAGCGCTTGCGGAAGGGTACGCGGAAGGCATTGCGCTCGACACCGGCGGCAATCTGAGCGAGGGGAGCGGCCAGAATATCTTCATCGTCCGTGAAGGCGTCATCTACACGCCGCCCGTGGGCAATTCCGTGCTGTGGGGCATCACGCGGGACTCGGTCATCACCATCGCGCACGACCTCGGCTTTGAGGTCCGTGAGGAGACATTGCCTCGCGAGACGCTGTACATCGCGGACGAGGTGTTCTTTGTCGGGACCGCTGTCGAGGTCACGCCGATTCGCTCGGTCGACCGAATCAGGGTGGGCCGGGGGCGGCGGGGGCCTGTCACCGAAGCTATACAGCAGCGTTTTTTCCAGATCGTGAAGGGTGAAGCGCCGGATACCCACGGGTGGCTGCAATTCGTCAATGCTCCAGCTGCCGCTACATCTGGAAGCTCGAAGAGTCGATAAACTGAGACGGGCCACGGAGACACGAAGGCACGGAGAAAGCCTTTGGACACACTCCGTGTCTCCGTGACTCCGTGGCTTGGCTCAGGATCCTATGCACGTTAATGACCTTCTGAAAATCGCTGTTGAAAGTGGCGCGTCCGATCTTCATCTGAAAGCCGGCAGCTACCCCATGATGCGCGTCCGCGGGACGCTGAC
>DAIRVG010000151.1:0-14395 GCA_036802945.1 Vicinamibacterales bacterium | reverse complement strand
TGGGCGATGTTACTCCGGGCTGATCGTGCCGGCAGTTGGTGTTCTCGCCACAAAGAGCCTCACTTCGGCTCCGAGACAGAACAAAGAAGAGAGAGAAAGAGCCGCGCTACTTACGGCGGTTCAACCCCTCGGTGCAGGTGTTCTCGTGAAGCTCGTCGTTGTCGCGAGCGGCGCGGCGATACCGCCTGACGATTTCCCACGGCTTGGTGAACGCCTTCGCGTCGTACACCGTGATGGCGTCCTCGAGCACGTCTGGCGCGCTGAGGCGGATACGCTCCGTGATGCGCATCGCGTCGCTGTGTGGCGAACCGTATCGGTCCAGCACCGTATCGTCGCGCAGGCTCACAGTTTCCACGACCAGCGTGTCGCCGTCCCAGTGCCCCGTCGAATAGCCGAAGTACGAAGGATCGAGGTCGTCCGCCGGTTTGCGTCCGTCCATGTACACGCGTCGATAGGCATCCATCCACTCGCTGAAAAAGACGATCTTATCGCGGGACTGTACGACCTCCAGCCCGTATTGCGCGAGCGTGAAATACGGCATGCCAGGCGGGAGACACCGGGTCACCGGCTCGGTGTCCTCCGACCCGCTTTCCCGCGACGTCTGCACCTTGCGGTAGCGCGCTTCGTACTCGGGTGTGAATGGTGGCAGCTCACCGGGCGCCGGCAGCCATCGGAGCGAACTGCCCTCACGCGACGCCGCGGGCGCGTTAATGGTCCGCCAGACGCCGTTGAAATCGGGCCTGCTGGTCGTGACGGCGGCGCTGCGGGCTGCTGCCTGCGGCGCCTGCGCGAAGGCCGGGCGTACTGGGACGAACGCCAGGACAAGCGCAGCGCCAGCGAGGCCTGCCGTCCGCCAACCGGAAATCGTCGCGTTCATCATCATCACCTCTTATGGCGTCTGTGTCGCAGCGGCGCCTATCGGCTTCCCGTCACGGCTTGCGAGGACCAATTGTCCACCATTGGTGCCGTCCTTCATCGGATGGATCCGCACGGACACCTTGTCGCCGCCTTTCAGTATGTCGCGCGTCCACCCGTTGCGTCGGAGGCCTCCGGGCGTTCCGCCCTCGATATCCCATTCGTTCACGCCCCCCTTGCCGTCGGGGACGTTGACGAGCAAGTGGATGTGTGGATTGGTCCACTGCAGCTCCTTTACATCGCCGACGATGGTGACGTCCTTGTTGTAGTCGAACATCGCGAAGCTATGGTGAGCGAACGCAGGTCCGGCCAGCATCAGGACGGCGGAACCGATACCCAGGGCACGTGAGGTCATGGTCGCAAACTCCTCGGAGGACAAATGCTATCGTCGGGTGGCCGGGGCGTCAATGAAGACTGGCCCCGCGCGCGCCGGGACAGCCTCTGTCGCAATGGTTACGCTCCACGCTGCGTCCACATCCGCCCTTTCCACGTCGTTCTTATCCGATGTTCGCGCCCTGCTCGACACGGCGTTTGAAGGCGACTTCACCGATGAAGACTGGAATCACGCTGTCGGCGGAGTGCACGTCTGGTTGAGCGGCTCACGCGGTCTAATCAGCCACGGGTCGCTCGTCGAGCGCACCTTCGCGTGTTCAGGTCAGACGCTGCATGTTGGATACGTGGAGGCCGTTGCCACCGCGCCCGCGCTTCGTCATAAGGGCCACGGAGCGACGGTTATGAAGCAGATCGGCGAACTGATTCGTGAGCACTACGCACTGGGCGTTCTGTCGACGGGGACTCATGCCTTCTATGAGACGTGTGGCTGGGAGAAGTGGCGTGGGCCGACATTCGTGGATGGTCCCCGCGGCCGTGCGCGTACGCCAGGCGACGATGGCGGTGTCATGATCCTCCGGACATCATGCTCACCGCATCTCGACCTCGACGGAGAAATTGTCTGCGACTGGCGTCTGGGCGACGTCTGGTAGGTCAGCGCAGACGCGCGACAGTCCGACGGGATCAGGTGAATTCCAGGTTGGATCTGCGGTGAACGCCTGCCGGCTGCGTTGGTAGCAGCCGTTGGCGGCGGGGGACGAGAGATTAACTTGCGCGGCGAGAATACGAACTGAACGTCAACTCCGCCTTCAGCGGACGCGCATGGGGGCAATCGTCGGTGAACCGAACGTAGGTGCCGTCCGGGTTCGCGTAGAGAAACTTGCATTCCACCAGCGAGTCCAGCACTGTCCGGCAGACTGACGGGTCGACGCCGAAGAGGCGCTGCACCTGTTCGACCTTGAGCCTCATGCCCGGCATCTCGAGATACTCGGCACGAATACGTTCGAGTATCTGGAGATGCGGGGATGTATTCACGGGGGTCCTTCGTCCTGACAAGCAACGAAAAATCACTTACGTCGGCACTATATGACCTCCACACGGCTTTGCAACACAAGGCTGCAAATAAACACGGAAAGGACACTCGTTTTTTCCGAGTGCTCGTCAGTTCTTCTTCTTTGGTTGTGTGGCCAACTTCCAGTCTTCCTTGAATACCCGCTCCACGCGCCTGACGGCTTTGCGCTCGCGGATGACGACGCCCACTTCCCTGCGACTATCCAGCTCGAGTTTCCTGAGGCTCTGGCTGCCGATAAACGCGCGCCGCCCGTCGCGGACGATGGCTCGGACGTGGAGGCGCTTTCCAGGATACGGCTTCGCATAGAACCCCGACTTCGCCCACTTCTCTTCGAGCAAGCCGAGGATTCGGATTCGCACGCCGCGCGCGGCTTTCTTGGCGAGCAGTGCGAGTATCTCGTCATCCGACGCGTTCGGATCGTAAATGTCGAGGCTGACCCGCGCCTTCTGCAAGAACGACTGGAGCCGCGACCGGGCGTTCTCGGGGCTGATGACGAGATCGCGTACGCGAGGCGTGTAGTCGGTGCGGTTGCCATCCGACTCGAACAGCCGCGTAAGCTCCTTCACGATCCGCCGTGACTTGACGATCACGCCGAAGCTGCGGCTCTTGAGATCCGCAGATGTGAAGTTGAAGCCGAGGACGTACGCCGCGCGGCCGTCGACGATCATCAGCTTGCCGTGGTACCGCACCATGTCGTCATCGGTGCGGCAGACGGTGACGCCCTCCTTGAGCATGCGCTGCTCGAGTTTACGCAGGCTCCCTTCCCCGCCCTTGTTGGTGTGCGCGATCAGTGCGCGCACGACGACGCCGCGCTTCACCGCCGCCGCAAGCGCGTCTTCGAGCTCGTCGAGATCGAATCGGAAGATGACAATGTCGAGCGTGCGCTTCGCGCGTTTCACTGCGGTCAGCAGCGGTGCAATACCCTCATTGGGCTGAACGATCACTTTCATGTCGCGGTTCGCTCCAGCGCCGCGCGATCCCACCCGGCAAGGGTCGCAGCGTTCGTGTACGTGCTGTCGATAAATGCCTCGAGCGCCTCATCGGGATCGGCAGCCGTTCGTACCGCGCTGTACGGAAGGATGAACTCGCCGAGGTCTTTCTGATAGAAGGCGGCGGACGGCCTGACCGGTATCTGGTCGAATCCCGGCGGCGATGGCGCCGCGTAGCCATAAAACACGGGCTCCTCTACCGGGCCCGGTCCGAACACCGTCCCGACTCCGCCGCCCGGCCAGAATCCGTGACTGATCACCTCGTGCGAGTAGGCCTCGCGCATGAACGCGGGACCGTCACGCGGGGGTGCGGGCCTTCCCGAGAAGCGCGTGACCGCCAGATCGAAGCTGCCCCAGAAGAAATGCACCGGGCTTGACTTCCCGACGAACTGGCAGCGAGCCTCCGAGAACACGCGCTCGCACTGCACGACGATCTGCCAGAACTGGTTGGCGTGGGCCGGCTCGTACGAATGGTGGATCGTGTCCTCCGTGAATCGTATGGGATTCGGAATCTCGACCGGCATCGGCCAGATGTGCACCGGCAGCTTCATCTCCTCAAGCGTGCGCATCAGCAGTTCATAAAAATCAGCGACCGTGCGAGGCTCGAGGCGCAGCGTCCGGATCATCCCGTCGGACGTCGCGATTTGAAGCTGATGGTCGATGAAATCGAAGCCGATCGTGAACGTGCGGCTGCCGTGCGCGAGCGGCCGCGTGACAAGCCCCCGCGAGCTGATCTGCAGCGCGTTTCCCCACGAATGATTCAGCGGGGGCGCCTGTGCAAGCGCGATTTTGCCCACCACCTGCGTCCACATGTGCAGCGTGGCGTAAGTGTCCTTCCACGCATCAGGCAGCTCCGGCCAGCGTTCGTCACTCACCCTTCGACTCCTCTCCTCACGGTGACCCCGAGCATCTCGAAGGGCCACGACCGCCATGATACGCTGCCGCGGAGTGGACGATGGTAGACCCTGTGCCCATCGAGGTCTCTCCAGCCGAACCAGACCGTGGCCCCATCTGACGCCGATGTTCCCGTCGTCGCCTTCGTCAGCGTACGGCACGCGTATGGAACGCGCGTCGTGCTCAACGACCTGAACCTGTCGATTGCACGGGGCGAGGCACTCGCGCTCGTGGGACGCAGCGGCACTGGAAAGAGCACGCTTCTGAAGCTGATCAACCGGCTGCTTCTGCCCGAGGCCGGCACGGTACTCGTCGACGGGCGCGATACGCGCCAATGGGATCCGATCGAGCTGCGGCGGCGCACGGGGTACGTGATGCAGGAGGTCGGCCTCTTCCCGCACCTCACGGTCGAAGACAACGTGACGCTTGTCCCCCGACTCGAGGGATGGGCCGACGCACGGCGCCACACACGGGCCCTGGAGCTGCTCGCGCTCGTCGGATTGCCGCCCGCGGAGTTTGCCGGCCGCTGGCCTCACGAACTGTCAGGCGGCCAGCGACAACGTGTCGGCGTGGCGCGAGCGCTCGCCGTCGATCCGCCGGTCCTCCTGATGGACGAACCGTTTGGCGCGCTCGATCCGATGACGCGCGTCGAGCTCCGTGACGAATTCCAACGCATCCGGCGTCACCTGAAGCAAACGGTCGTCCTCGTCACGCACGACGTCGTCGAAGCATTCGCGCTCGGCGATCGTGTCGGTGTGCTGGACGATGGGCGACTGATCGCGTGCGAGACGCCCGATCGTCTTGCGCACACAACCGATCCGAGGGTGCGTCAGTTTCTGGATGCCCTGGTGCCGGGAGTCAGGGTGTCTACCGTCGATCGTCTACCGTCTACCGTCACGGACTGATGCGTTTACTTTCATTCTGGGCTTCGCATTCGTCAGAGCTGGCGGCGATGGTCGAGCGGCATCTCTTCCTCGTGGCGGTTTCCACGCTGGTCGCGATCGCTATCGGCCTGCCAGCAGGCATCATCGCCGCGCACCGGCCGCGCGTGGGACGGCCTCTGCTTGCCGTGGCGAGCATTGCGCAGACAGTGCCGAGCCTTGCGCTGCTCGGATTTCTCCTGCCGATCCCCTTTATTGGCGGCATCGGACCGCGTATCGCCGTTGTCGCGCTGATTCTGTATGCGCTGCTGCCGATCGTCCGGTCGACCGCGGCAGGCCTCAAGAGCATCGATCGCGCGGTGATCGAATCGGGTGTTGCTATGGGCATGACGAAGGGGCAACTCCTGTGGCTCGTCGAGCTGCCGCTGGCGTTGCCGTCGATCGTTGCCGGGATCCGCATCGCGACGATCGTCGGCATCGGCACCGCGACGATTGCCGCCGCGATCGGCGCCGGCGGTCTCGGGGAGTACATCTTCCGCGGCCTTTCCATGGTCGATTCCACCGTGATCCTTGCGGGCGCGATCCCCGCCGCGGTCCTTGCCCTGATCGCGGATGGCTCTCTGACGTGGCTCGAGCGACGTCTGTCGCCCGGTCGGCGGGGATTGGCACGCACGACCGCAATTGCGATCGGCGCCGCAGCCGTCATCTCCGTCACCGTGCTGGCCGGCGGCTTTGCTTCCGCGCGACCGGACGCCATCGTCATCGGATCGAAGAATTTCACCGAGCAGGTACTGCTGGGCGAGCTGCTCGCGCAAACGCTCGAGCGCCGCGGGATACCCGTCACGAGGCGGCTCAATCTCGGCGGCACGTTCATCTGTGACAGCGCAATCCGATCCGGCGACATCGACGCATATGTCGAGTACACAGGGACCGCGTTCACCGCCATCCTGAAACAACCCGTGCTGAAGGATCCCGATGCGATCCTGTCGAATCTCCGCGACGCCTACAGTCGCGGCGGTCTGAGCGTGCTGGCGCCGCTCGGTTTCAACAACAC
Organism: Vicinamibacterales bacterium; assembly: GCA_036802945.1. Taxonomy (GTDB): domain Bacteria; phylum Acidobacteriota; class Vicinamibacteria; order Vicinamibacterales; family UBA2999; genus Gp6-AA40. Next base: position 8,260 of record DAIRVG010000151.1, on the reverse strand, counting down.
GTTCGCGATCCTGGTGAGGCGCAGTGATGCCGACGCGCTCGGGCTGCGGACGATTGGCGATCTGCGTGCGCTGGCGGGCCGTTGGCGGCCGGGATTCGGCTACGAGTTCGCTGAGCGCGGAGACGGATACGCCGGCCTCTCATCCGCGTACGGACTCCAGTTCGCCCAGCCACCGCGGGTCATGGAGCTCAATCTCGTCTACCGCGCGCTGGCCACCAATCAGGTGGACGTCATCGCGGGCGATGCGACGAGCGGTCTGGTCAAGGCGCTCGAGCTGGCGATGCTGGCCGACGATCGCGGGTACTTTCCTCCTTATCATGCCGTCCCGATCGTCCGCTCCGCGGTGTTGCTCCGGCAACCCGAGATCGGCGACGCGTTCGCGCAGCTGACGGGTCGCATCTCCGAAGATGACATGCGCGCGATGAACGCCGCCGTCGATGTGGAGCACCGCGATGTGGCAGCGACCGTGCGCGACTTCCTGTCGCGCCTCCGCTGAAATGGGGTCGGAAGTCGACGCCCTTAGTTGAGCTGTCGATCGCCAGTTGTCAGGAATGAAATATGGACGCCGGGACCGATGTTCGTATAGGCGTCATAGTGCACCAGGACGATCGTCCCATCTTTACATCGGAGCGCGTAGTCACCGTGCTGATAGTCCGCACGAACGAACGCGTTCCAGAGGCGTTCTCCGATGGGTATGCCCTCCGGTGGGGTCAAGTCGGCCACACAAAGACGCAAGAGTTCCTGATGTGAAAACCCAGTTAGCGCGCATGCTGCTTCGTTCGCAGCGATGTAGCAGCCCGCATCGTCCGCAACCAGGGAAGGGACGAGAATTCGCGCGATGTAATGCGCCACGACCCGCAATGGGGAGTGGCCAGCTGCAACCAGATCGCGGAGGTGGGTCACGACGTCGTCGAAACGCGCCACATCCTGAAGGGGACGGATCGGCGTTCGTTCGCAGTGCTGGCACCGATAACGGACGTACCGAGCATCCTCAGGCGCAATCGCACGCCAGCCTTCGGCGTGCCAGCGAGAGCTTGCCGCGTCCGGCACGTGCTCGACGCACGCGACTTCTCCCTTGAGCGACGAGAAAAGAAAGCTATCACTCATCGGGCGATTGGAGTGATGGGCATCGTATAGAACGGTCGTCGGGCGGATCAAGCGGTCCGACTAAATTGCCGGCAGACATACAGTTGTGAGATTCAGCGCTTCGGCGTTGTTTCCGAGGTGAGATGCGAAGAGACGAACATGCGAATGTCGGCCGCGGGGCGCGCACCCGCGACGCGATTCACTTCCCGTCCACCCCGGAAGAGCGCAAGGGTTGGAATCGATCGAATCCGGAAACGTTCTCCGAGTTCCGGTACGGCCTCGGTGTCGACCTTCACGACGAGCCATTGGCCTGCCGCCTCTTTGGCCACCTTCTCGAGTTCCGGCGCCATCATGCGGCAGGGACCGCACCAGGGGGCCCAGAAGTCGACGACCACCGGCAGCGACGACCCGGAGATGAGCGCATCAAAGGCCGCAGCGTCAAGCACCTCGACCGGTTCGGCCGGCGGGGAAAGCGCCACGTGACACTTAGCACATCGCGTACTCGCGCCCAGCGACGAGTACCGGATGCGGTTTGTCTTACCGCACGACGCGCACGCTATTAAAACGCCACCTTGATCGAGCTTTAGATTCGACATACGTAGCGCCACAACCGGTCACGCAATCGCCGTGCCTCGCCGTGAGAGCGGGCCGCCGGCAGGTTCTCGACAGCGTACGACCGCCACGAAGACGAATTTGCCACAAAGATCACTAAGACCACTATTGGGTTGTCTTCCTTCGAGACCTCTGTGTTCTTTGTGGCCAATCCGTCTCTGTGGCCCCCGTACGGTATCGGCCCGCCGACGGCTGCCGGCCGCGCGCTGTTACAGTTGTGGGATGTCGTCACCCCGTGCCTTCCTCCAGCAGATCGCGCGTCAGGCGATGCGCGACCGCGGTTTCGAACCCGATTTCTCGCCTGCCGCTCTTGCGCAGATCGCCAGGCTCTCGCCCGCTCCGCCGACCAATGAACGCCGCGATCTCCGGGCGCTTCTCTGGTGCTCGATCGACAACGACGATTCACGCGACCTCGATCAGCTCTCGGTCTGCCAGCCCGCGACCGGCGGCGAGGTGAAGGTCCTTGTCGCGGTTGCCGACGTCGACACGCTGGTGAAACGCGATACGCCCGTCGATCAACACGCCGCGCACAACACGACATCGGTCTACACCGGCGCGCAGATTTTCCCGATGCTGCCCGAGCGGCTCTCGACCGATCTCACCTCGCTCAACGAGCACGAGGATCGCGCCGCCGCCGTCGTCGAGTACGTGGTGGCACGCGACGGATCGATCGGCGCCTCTGACGTCTACCAGGCAGTCGTGCACAATCACGCCAAGCTTGCCTATCCCAGCCTCGGGGCGTGGCTCGAAGGCACAGGGCCGATACCGCCGAAAGTCACCACGGTCCCGGGACTCGAAAGCAACCTTCGGCAGCAGGATGCCGCTGCGCAGGCGTTGAAGAGGCGCCGCCACGAGCAGGGCGCGCTGACGCTCGAGACGATAGAGCCGCGGCCGGTGTTCGAGAACGATACGCTGCGCGATCTGACGGAACAGCAGCCCAACCGCGCGACCGAGCTGATCGAGGACTTCATGATTGCCACCAACGGCGTCGTCGCCCGCTTCCTGGCCGGAAAGGGATTGTCGTCGGTACGACGCGTCGTCCGCACGCCGGCGAAATGGCCGCGCATCGTGGACCTCGCCGTGCAGACCGGACACCGGCTGCCAGAGAATCCGGATGCCGTCGCACTCGAGGAGTGGCTCCTGCGGCGGCGCGCCGAGGATCCGCAGCACTTCCCCGATCTCTCGCTGGCCGTCGTGAAGCTGCTGGGCCGCGGCGAGTACATCGTGGAACGGCCCGGCCAGGTGCCGACAGGGCACTTCGGACTGGCAGTGCAGGACTACACGCACTCGACGGCGCCGAACCGCCGCTTTCCGGACCTCATAGCTCAGCGGATCGTCAAAGCGGCGCTCGCGCGGCAGACTCCACCCTATGCCGACGGTGAGCTCGAGTCGATCGCGTTGCGCTGCACCGAGCGCGAAGATGCCGCCAATAAAGTGGAGCGGCTCGTGCGCAAGGCGGCCGCCGCCCTGCTGCTGCAGTCTCACGTCGGCGAGCGGTTCGACGGGATCGTGACGGGCGCATCCGAGAAAGGCACGTGGGTGCGCGTACGCCGTCCGCCGGTCGAAGGCCGACTCGAGCGTGGGAGCGAAGGGCTGGACGTCGGCGACCACGTACGCGTGAAGCTGATTCATACCGATCCCGCGCGCGGTTTCATCGATTTCGCCAGAGTTTAGTGAGACCAGCCACGGTAGACGAAGGCGCGGAGGCCGGTACCAGGCCGTTAATTGCCGGCACTATGTGCTATGCTCGCCGCGCTGCTGACGACATCACCGCCGCCCGTTCCGCCCGAGCATCCAGAGACCTAATGACCATCCACCTCGTCAACCCAAGCCATGTGTCGTTCGGCATCGGGGTCATCACGCCGCGCTGGCTCTACGTCCTCGCCGCCGCCACGCCGCGCTCCTACGGTCCGCCGGCCATCGCCGACGAAACGCTGGAAGAGATGGACCTCAGCACCATCAAGGCCGGGGACATCGTCGGGATCGGGATTCACACGGGCAACGCGCTTCGGGGGTACGAAGTTGGCACGGCCGCCCGCCGCGCGGGCGCAGTGGTGGTTTACGGCGGCATTCACGCGACGCTCTACCCGGATGAGGCGCGAGACCTGGGCGAGGCGAACGCCGTAGTGACCGGCGACGGCGACCACGTGTGGGCTGAAGTCCTGCGCGACGCCGTCGCGGGCACGCTGCGTCCGTCGTATGCCGGCGGACAGATTGAAGGCACTGACTTTCTCCCCGCGCGGTGGGAGCTGCTGCCCGAGGGGCGGTATATGTGGGCGTCGGTGCAGACGATCCGCGGCTGCCCGAAGCACTGTTCGTTCTGCTCCGTCTGGCGCACCGACGGCCAGCGCCCACGACAGCGCGGCTACGAGCAGGTCGTGGAAGAGATCCTCGATCTCCGCCGGCGCGGATTCCGGTTCATCGCGCTTGCGGACGACAATTTCTATCCAGTCACGCTCGAAGATCTGCGGATGGCCGCGCGCCGCGAGGACAAATCACATCTGCACCAGCTCGAGGCGGTCCGCGCCGAGCGCTTCGCGCTGATGGAACAGCTCGCGCGGCTGCCCAAGGATACGGTCTTCTTCACGCAGATCACGATGGAAGCCGGCGAAGACACCGAGTTCCTCGAGGCGATGAAGCGGGCGCACATCAAGGGCGCGCTCGTCGGCGTCGAGTCGGTGACCGAAGAGGGGCTGAAGTCGATCTACAAGAACTTCAACGAGAGCGGCGACTCGCTGGTCAAGCGGCTCCGGGCGTTCAAGGAGCACGACGTGCACGTGCTCGGCTCGTTCATCTTCGGATTGCCCGGCGATCGTCCCGATTCATTCGACGCGACGCTCAAGGTCGCCAAGGAGGCGGGGATCACGTTCGCGCAGTTCGTGATGCTGACGCCCTTCCCCGGCACGCTGGATTTCGCAGCGTGGGAAAAGTCGCTGGGCGACAATCCTGAGCGCATCGGCGGCATCCCGATCAACCGGCACTGGCTGATCCCGCAGGCGCAGCGCCCGAAGGTCTACATGGACCACCCGGTGATGTCGGCCGACGACATCCGCAGGCAGACGCAGGAAGTGTGGGACAGTTTCTACAGCTTCCGCAGCATCTGGGAGCGCGCATCGGTCGTGAAATCGCTGAAGGCACGGCTCGCCTTCGTGCTCATCTCGAAGATTTACCGGCAGATGTACGCGAACACAGGTATCGCCACAGACAGCGCACGCGTCAGCCGTTCCGCGCGCCGGGCGCGCTGGATGGCCCGGGCGTGCCGGCCGCTCTTTGCCGGGCGACCCATGCCCGAGCTTCAGCTGCACTGAGCTGTCCGGGTTTCCGCTATACTGGCGCGGTTAAAAAGGAAGCAGACGCCCCGCCGCCTTGCGCGCGTCAGAATCGATACGAGAGCGAATCCTCGCGTCCCTCCTGCGCAGTGAAGCTTGAGCATCCCGCTCCGAGCGCCGCGTTTCCAGTGAGCATCGATATGATGCACAGAGTGCAGAATGGGTAACAAACTCTACGTCGGTAATCTTCCCTACGACACCAACGAAGATGACCTCACCGCGTTGTTCGCGCAGGCGGGCACTGTCTCCACAGTGAACGTCATGCGGGACCGGGAAACCGGTCGCGCGCGCGGGTTCGCCTTCGTGGAAATGGCGACCGACCAGGACGCGCAGAATGCCATCAGCCAGCTGCACGAGCATAGCTTCGGCGGCCGGACGCTGACGGTCAATGAAGCGCGCCCGCAGCAGCCGCGCAGCGGAGGGGGCGGCTTCGGCGGGGGCGGCGGCGGTCGTGGTGGTGGTGGTCGTGGCGGCGGTGGCGGCGGCGGCCGACGGCAAGAGCCGCGCTGGTAAATCCCAAAACCCAAAACCCAAAACCCAAATCGCAACTCCCAAGGTGTTCAGAACATCTTGGGAGTTGGCGTTTACAGGCAAGATCCAAATCCCAAATCGAAACCTGATCCCGAATCCCGAATCCCGAATCCCGAATCCCGAATCCCGAATCCCGAATCCCGAATCCCCGATCCCCGGTCGACCGTCAGGATACGAGGTTCGATGAGCTCAAACGTTACATGCGCATGCATGAGGACGTCATCGATCGGATCGCCCGACTGCGTGAACGCTGAGTCAAAGGCGTCGAAGAAATCGACCGACGGCTGTTGACGCTTCGGGGATCCGCAGCGCGAAGGTCATCGCGAAGAAGACCAGACCGTACGGTCCGATGATGAGCACCGCGGCGACGGCCGGAGGCAACGCGGGAATCGACAGCTTCACCGCCCACGCGGCCGCGGCACCAGCGATGGCCGCCGTCCATAGCTTCCCAACATAGCTCGCCGGCAATCCCGTCCTGCCGATTCGCTGATTCATTGTTCTCCTCAGCAGCAGCATCTCAACCCAGCCGGCGATTCCCGCAGACGACGTCAGCCCCGCGGCGCCCCACACCTGTGGGATACCCAGTAACCGCGGCAGCGGAATCGCGAAGAGATATCCAAGCACTGTCGTCAGCGCGACTCGGATGAGGGCAAAGCGCAGCGGCGTCCGCGTGTCCCGAAGAGCGTAGTAGGTCGAGGAGTAGAGCCGGCCAAGCGTCGACGCCAGCAGGCCGACGGAGGAACCCGCGAGAATCCCCCAGACGTAGACCGAATCCGCATGGAGGAAGCGCCCGCTCTCGAGCAGCGCGGCGACGAGCACGTCACCGAGGGCGAGGAACGCCATCGCGGAGGGCACCACGAAAAACGCGATCCGTCGAAGGCCCCCATCGAGCCGGCTGCGCAGCATCTCGCGTCCGGCATCGTCCGCGCTGGCTTCACCCGACATCGACGGCAGCTCCGCGGCCGCAACCGACATCCCGAAGAGACTGATTGGCAGCGTGTACAGCAGCTGCGCGTTGGCGATGCCCGTGACCGCGCCTGTCGGGAGCAGGCTGGCGAGCAGCGTGTCGATGTACGCGCTCACCTGCACGACGCCGCGGCTGATGAAGACAGGAACGAAGTTCCGCGTGACGATCTTCACGTGGTCCGACGCGATGTCGAGCGCGAATCGCAGATCCGGCGCGACACGCAGGACGACCGGCACCTGCACCGCGAACTGCACGAAGCTGCCAATGACCGATCCCCATGCCAGTAGCACCGCGAGACGCGACAGCGACGAGCTCGCGCCGAAGGCGACAAGCGTCGCAATCATGGCGGCGTTCCACATGACGGGCGCCGCGTACGACAGCAGGAACCGGTGATGGCTGTTGAGCACGCCCAGGCACCACGCGGACAGTACGAGCAGTCCGGCGCCGGGGAAAAGGATCCGAACGAGTTGGATTGTCAGTTCGCGCTTGTCGCCCGTGAAACCTGGCGCGATCGCGGCAATCAGCATCGGCGTCGCCAGCACTCCGGCGACGACCAGCACCGCGATGACGAGCGCCAGCAGCGCACCGACCGCGCCTGCGACCCGGTCGGCGTCCTTGCGCTCGCCGCGCGCGACGAGCGACGCATAGACAGGGATGAAGGACGCGGAGAGCGCGCCTTCGCCGAACAGATTCTGGAGAAAGTTGGGAATGCGAAACGCCGCGTTGAAGGCATCGGCGGCGTCCGACTGAAGTCCGAAGTAGTGCGCAAAGACCTGGAGCCTGACCAGCCCGGCGAGACGACTGACGAGAATGCCCGCGCCGACCAACAGCGCTCCGCGACCCGCGCGGCCCTGGGTTGTAGTGGACGCTGGAGCCATCAAGGCGGTCTCAGCGTACCATGCGCGTCCGGCGTGGTTGAACGCGGCGGTCAGTGCGCGCGCCTCATCGAGGTGAACATGACCAAGCCGGCTCGACTAATCCACCGGACCAGGCGTTCATCTGTGGCTGGCCGTGGTGATGACGAACGGTGGGTCCTTGCGCGCCGATAGTGATTGCCGCCCGTCATCCCAAGGCTTAGAATCGCGCCCAACGGAAGTGTTCACGTCTCTCGTCAGGAGGCCGAAATGAGATCTCTTCACGCTCTGATAGGTCTGGGGTTGGTGATTGGAACCACCGTGGCCGCGGGACAGGCGGTACTTCCAAAGGATATCTATCCCGAGACGGGCAACCGTTTTCCGTCGGTCAAACGGGAAGCGTTGAACGAAGCCGGAAAGAAGATCTACGACGCGAGGGTCGATGCCTTCGGACCGGGATCAATACGGCTCTATAGCCAACCCGTGGCCGATTCCATGACTGGCTTGAATGACTATCTTCGACGTAAATCCGGTCTCGAGCCGCGCTTGGTGGAGTTGGCGATCCTGGTCACGGCGCGAGAGATGGACAGTGAATATGTGTGGACCGCGCACGAACCTCCCGCTCTGAAGGCGGGGCTGCAGCAGGCGATCATCGACACCGTCAAATATCGCAGACCGGTGACGACGCTGGGAGAAAAGGACGCGGTCATTGTGCAGCTTGGCCGCGATGCGATCGGCAAACACAAAGTGGGATCGGATACCTTCGCCCGCGCCGTGAAGCTGTTTGGAAATCAGGGAGTCGTCAATATTGTTGCGCTGATGGGTGACTATGCGGCGACCACGATTCTCTTGAATGTGGCCGACCAGCGCGTGCGTCCGAA
>DAIRVG010000150.1:0-14602 GCA_036802945.1 Vicinamibacterales bacterium | reverse complement strand
AACGACACCGGCTCGCTGCGCCTGAACGGCCGCAAGCAGGAACTGCAGGCGATCGACGCGCTGGAAGCGCAGGTCATCGATCCAGCCCTCGAACAGAGTGCCACGGCCGTGCTCGACAAGATCAGCGGCTCGGTTCTGCTCGGTGCTCGACAGCGGCAGGCTCGCAGCCAGCTCCTGACCGCGTTCGTGGAGCAGCTGCTGGTCGACTCGAAGCGGGCGCGTGACGTCGATGCGACTGCGATGAACATGCAGCTCGTGACGTGGCGCGACAGCCGCGCGGCGAATGCCGCGTTCGTCGCCGGCACGGGAGACGCGCTGCGCACTTGGAGACAGCCGTAAGGAGCCGGGAGGGTTGTCGTGCAGCTCAATCTCTTGCCCACGATTCAGCAGGCCATCGCGAACCTGTTGACGGTTTACGAGCCCGAGTTCCTGCGATTCGGATACAGCCTCTTTCTGTCGTTCGCGACCATCCTGATCGTCTGGCAGGGCGTCAAGATGATGTTCTCCCACGACAGCCTCGGGGACTCGATGTTCGAGTTCGCGAAGCTCCTGATGCTGATCTCGTTCGGCTACTCGTTCATCGCGTTCTACGAAGCGCCGCTGCCTGGCATCGGGGTGTCGTTCAGCAACCTGATCACGGACCAGACGGCCTACTTCCAGAGCGTGCTCGAGGCCCGTGCGTTCGACAACATCTACCGGCATTTTGACGACCTGTCGGAGCATTTTCTACAGCCGGACGCGTGGTCGATTCTGGCGAACCTGATCTACTGGGCGATGCTGCTGCTCATTGCCCTGGCAAAGGGGCTGTCACTCGCGGTCATCGCTTTCGGACTGATTGCGAGCGCCGTGTGCGGGCTGTTGGGCCCGATCTTCGTCCCGTTCTTTATCGTGCCGAAGCTGGAATGGTTGTTCTGGGGATGGCTGAAGGCGTTCATTCAATACTCGTTCGTCCCCGTCGTCGCCATCGCGTTCCTGATGATTTTCGAGCAGTTCGTCTACCGCTACGTGACGACGCTCCCGCCGACAATCACGTCCGCAGAATACGGGGTCTACGGCCTTCAAGCCGTCGCCGTCGTGGTGACGTTCTGTATCGGAATCGCGCTTGTCCCTTCGCTGACGAGCTCGATCTTCTCGGGGCAGGGCGGGCAAAGCATCCTTTCCTCTGTGCCGCGCTTGATCCGCATGCGTTGAAGGAAACATCTATGCCTCGCCGATTCCAGACACCGATTCCAGACCATCTGCGCGAGCCCCACGAGGTCAATGTGCCGGGCCTGTGGAACGTCTACATCCTGGGCATTGGCATTGCCATCTTCTTGGGCCTCGTGGGCGGAGGCCTGTGGATTGTCTGGCGGTTGCTGGTGGCCCGAGTCGTTGACTGATGGGAGGGCTTATGGGTGCGACCACGGCAGACCTGAAGCCCAAGACGCTGGAGGGCGCGAAGCGCCAGTTCGTGGAGCTGTACGGATCCGCGCTGGTCACGAACACGTATCTCCGAATCGCTCTGGCACTGGTCTCCCTCGTGGCCCTTGGCCTCGTGGGTCTCAATGTCTACACGGTGTCGCGGTATTCCGAGATCAAGCCGCTCGTGATCCGGATCGACGACGTCGGCAGGGCTGAAGCGGTGCAGTACGACGCGACGAGCTACCAGCCGCAACCGCCTGAACTCCGGTACTTCCTGACGCAGTTCATCGTGAAGCACTTTAGCCGGCTGCGTGCCACCGTCCAGCGCGAATATCCCGAGTCTCTCCTCTTCCTGGAGCCGGGCATTGCGGACGCCACGATCGCCCAGAACGAGCAGAGCCGGGCCATCGAAACGTTCATGACCAACCCGTCTGCCGACGAAGTCGACATCGTCGTTCAGAACGTCAGCCTGAGCGAGTTGGCGCAGGCGCCGCACAAGGCGTCCATCAGCTTCCAGAAGCTCCTGTACTCCCCAGGGACGCGCCAGGAGCGCGCCCGGCAGACATTCATCGCGCAGATCGATTTCACCCTGAGGGACCGCGTCCCGAACGAGTTCGTTCGCGTCAATCCACTCGGTCTCCAGATTTCGTACTTCCGCGTGGATCAGGCCTTCGAAGAAGGGCAGGCCAATGGTCGCTAACGTCGCCTTCCTCGCCGCACTGACGACGTTCCTGGCGGTCGCGTGGCTTGCCGGCGAGCTGTCGTTCCTTGCGCCTTTCAAGGCAGGGATCTTCCGCAATCACGGGGTCACGATTGCCGTCGCGATCACGTTGCTGTTCCTGAATCTGTGCGCCGCGTATTACGAAATCGCACGCTGGCTGTTCCTGCGCGACGCCGGGCGGAAGCTCGCGCACATGGACCAGCAACTCGGGTCGCGAGACGCCGTGCTGAGCGACCTCCACAAGGACTTCAAGGCGTAGAGGAACCATGTCATGTGGCGGGACATCGACCCTCGTGACGACGAGCGTGAGCGGCCTGACCTGAGCCGAGCGAGCGTCGGGCGATCCGACGACGGCGCGTCGAAACGAGCCGAATCTGGAGACGCGCTGACGCGCGATCTGGACCTGCCACGCGGCTCGACGCGCATGCCTGTGAGGGACCGAGACCGCTGGATCGATCTGCGTGAATCCGAAGTCCGGATGCTGGCAACGGCTGGTGCATTCCGGGTCGTAGTGGCCTCCGATCTTCGGGACCACCGCGGACGCCCCGCAAGCGCCAGCAACGGCGAGCTGAGAACCCTTCGGGAGGCAGGCCTTGTGGAGACGCGCCCCTACGTCATCGGTCGAGACCGGGCGACCCTCGTGACGCTGACGGATCGCGGTCGCGAACTGTTGGAGAGACATCGGAAAACCGACCGCGACGGCGCTCCGCAGACGTACTACGCCGGCTTCGTGAAACCGCGAGAACTGTCGCACGACGCCCAGATCTACCGCGCGTACGAACGATCTGCCGGGCGCCTCAAGGAGAAGGGCTCGGTTGTCACACGCGTTGTCCTCGACTACGAGCTCAAGCGGGACTACCAGCGGTTCCTCCACGATCTGAAACGCGAGCGCCGCGGGCAGGAACAGGACGCCGACCGCCACGCCGCCGATGTGGCGGAGTGGGCGGCCAGCCGTGATCTTCCGGTGATCGACGGCCACGTGCATTTTCCCGACGTTCGCATCGAATACGAGCGACCGGACGGCGAACGGAAGGTCGAGGACATTGAGGTCGTCACGCCCCACTACCGTGGCGCCTATGCCGCCGCGAAGGGGCGGACCGGCTTCAGCTCGTACCGCATCAGCACGGGTCTCGGAGGCCGCGGCGGGCGGTCCGGACGCAGCCCCAACCCGCGCATCTTCGAGGAGTTCCTGTGACCCACGAGGAGCGCGTCAAGCGCGTCGTAGGCTTCGGATTCACGCATCGGCAGGCCGCCTTCTTGGTCGAAGTGATGCTGCACTCTGGCTTCTTTCTCGGCCGGCAGTACTGCACGTTCGCGCGCATCGCCCGTGGACAGAAGCTGGTCGACTTCCTCGAGAAGCTGACCACGCGGAGGCTGGCGACACCGTATCTCTGTGGCCACAACAAGGCTCGCGTCTACCACCTGCACAGCACGACGCTGTACGACGCCATCGAACAGCGAGACGTTCGGTTCCGCAAGCGGATGGCGATTGGACGGGCGCTTGAGCGCCTGATGATCCTCGACCACGTCATCACGCACCGAGAGTTTCGCTGGCTCGGGTCGGAGCAGGACAAGGTCGCTCACTTCCTAACCACAACGCCCCTTGACCGGGATGCGCTCCCGCGTCTGGCGTTCGGCGTGAAGCCGAACATCACCGTGCGGTACTTCCCCGACAAGCTGCCAATTGGCATCTCACCCGATGGTCGAACTCACGCGTTCTTGTACCTCCTGGTGAGCCCGCTACCGCACGACTTCCGAGTGTTCTTGCGCCGCCATGCGGAACTCCTTCGCGCACTGCCCGCATGGTCGATCCAGCTCCTCGTCCCGGTCGAGCAGACCGACAGCGAAGGCCGAGCGCAGGACCTTGCAGACCACTACGAGACCGCCTTTCGGCACGAGCTCGGCTCGCCATTGGATCCGGTCACCGCGAACGAGCTGCGGTGGTTCTGGGAGGCCAGCACGCTCGCTTCGGCGGGCGAAGAGAAGCGTATGCGACGGGCGCGTCGCATCTTCGGGACCCCGCGGTTTCGAGCACTGCGCCGAGCACTGGAACTCGATGGCGAGCGCGCGGTCGACGTCGCCATGTCGAGGAGTCTCGCCGACGCAATCGAACGGAGAGAAGGACGGTTTGAACGTCATGAAATGCGCCGTCAGTACTTTCGTCTCTCACACCTGGTCGGCACGGCCTGATCCCCTGGCAGGGGAACAGGGAGGGGAACACAGGGGGGGAACAGGCCCTCGCGTGAGGTGTTCCCCCCTCGCGGTGAGCCGTCCTGTCGCCTCGGCCGCTTCCTGGCAGACCGGCTGCCACGACGGCGGAGGAGCCAACTCCTTGTCCCGTGGCTGGTTGCGGCGGTCAAGAACGGGCGGCGGTTTCTGCCGCCCGCGGGCTGCCGGCAGCCGAGGGAGGCGATCACAGAGGCAACCGTGGCGTGAGCGACCACGCGTTTGCACCGCTCGCGCTGCCAAGCCTGCGGCCAGCGCGTGGTCGCTCACGCCACGGCAGCCCGTGACTGTCGAGTTTCATCTGCAGCGAGATCCGCGGGTGGTCACCACCGCGGAAATGTCGCTGCATTCTGCCCCGATTCTGCCGCGCTCAGTGCCGTGGAACCAGCGGGCGATGTGTTCGCGTTAGCCCCTGCAGGAGGAAGCATGCCGCTCATCAAACCGCGCACCCGTGGCAAGCAGTTGGTCCGTCGCATCGTCCGGTTCGATCGCGAAACGAACGAGACGCTGTTTGCCTACGCGCATTTCCTCGGTGAGACCACGGATTACGTGCTCAATGAGGTCATCGACACTGTCCTGGCCAAGGACAAGGAGTTTCTGGCCTGGCGTGCCGAGAACCGCACGTCGTTCGTGCCGCCGCCACCGGCCAACCAGCCGGTCAGAAAGCGCCGCTCCAAGCGCCGTGCCGATTTGCAGCCGTCTGCACCAGAGGCCGCAGTCGCACCGTCGGCCGCGCTCGCCTGATGGGCGGGTAGGAAGGTAGGCCACCGTGATCCGGATGTTGGTGGAACAACGCGTAGTGGTCGCGATGCTGATCGCCCTGGGTGTGGGCGCCGCTGGTGTCCACACCTATCCCGTCGATCGGGGCAACGTGTACCTCCAGATCATCGAACTGCGGAATCCCGCCGCGTTCCTGGTGCTGGTGTACGGCTACGCGACGCTCTGGTTCACGTCGACGTTCTTCGCAGCGTCGATGCTCGGTTCGCTAACGGCCATCGTCGCGTACCGTCGACCTGCTCGCGCCAAACAGCGGTCGCTGCCGGCCTACGTCGCACCGGAACGGCGACCCGCACCCACGCTCGTGCTCGGGGAGAGTCATCTTGAGACGACGAACGGACGCGCACCGCAGCCCTCGTGGCTGACGATTCCTCAGCGCGGGCTCTACACGGGCGTCATGGTGATCGGTGCCGTTGGAACTGGAAAAACATCAGCGTGCATGTTCCCGTACACCGACCAACTCCTCCGCTGGAAGGCAAGCGATCCCGAGCGCAAGATTGGCGGCCTTGTCCTCGAAGTCAAGGGCGACTTCTGCCAGCAGGTACACGGGATGCTCACTCGTGCCGGACGTGCCTCGGACTACACCGAGATCCGCCTCGGTGGCGACGTCTGCTACAACCCGCTCCACAACGACCTGGATCCGTACGCCGTTGCCTATGCGGTCTCGACGCTGGTCAACAACCTGTTCGGCAAGTCCAAGGAGCCGTTCTGGCAGCAGGCGTACACGGATCTGCTCAAGTTCGTCATCCTGCTTCGGCGCCTTGCGGACGGCTACACGACCCTCGCCGAGGTGTATCGCTACGTCCTCGAGGACGGAAAGATTGAGGCAGAGATCACAAAGCTGAAGGCCGCATTGAGTCAGCCGCCGGAAGTGGTCGTCGTGCCGCTCGCGAACTACGAGCTGCAAGATCTGGCGACCGCGGGCTGGAGGGACTGGTTCCAGGAGGGTCCAGAACACATGGCGCGGCAGTACAGCGCCGACCTCGAATCACATCTACAGGAACACGCGATTCCCTACGAGGTACGCAGAACGAAGGGGACCGCGTGGCTCGATCGGAAGCATCAGATCGAAGCGGTGGACCGATGGTTCACGTACGGCTGGAAACGACTCGACAATCGCCTGCGGTCCTCAATCACAGAAGGCATCGTCGTTTTCCTCTCGCTGTTCGACGAGAATCCGGCCGTTCACCGGACGTTCTGTCCTCCACGAAGCGTCTACGCCAGTGCGCCGAAGCCGGGAGAGCCGAAGCCCCTTCCTCCGCTAGAAGAACTGCTCGAATCGGGCCGTGTGCTGGCGCTGAACTTCCCGGTCGGTCTGAACCCCGGGCTGGCGCGCGCCGTGGGCGTGATGTTGAAGCTGGACTTCCAGCGCGCAGTCATCCAGCGCATCCCAAAGATCGCGGCGCACCCTGAGCGGATCTGGCGCGATCTGCTCTTCGTGTGCGACGAATACCACGCGTTCGCGACCGTCGGCGAAACCGACCCGACCGGCGACGAGCGCACCTTCGCGCTGTCGCGGCAGGCCAGGCTCATTCCCATCGTCGCGACTCAGAGCATCAGTTCGCTGCGTTCTGCGCTGCCCGGAGACGAGAGTTGGCGCACGTTGCTCCAGTGCTTCCGGACCAAGTTGTTCCTCGCCACCAGCGACGAATTCACCGCGCGCGCCGCGGCGGATCTGTGCGGTCGGCGCGACCGTCTCAAGGCTCACTACACACTGTCCGAAGGTGGCCAGAGCGCACACATCTCCCTGCTGACGGGCAGGGCCACCGCCGCAAAGCAAACGGTGAGCGCGAGCAAGAGCTACGCGCCGCACCACGAGTACATCTTCTCGCCGCGCGTCTTCACCGAGTTGCAGAACGGGCAGGCCATCGCGTTGCCGTACGACGGCCTCAATCCGATGCCTCCGCAGTTCTGCTACCTGAAGCCGCACTACCTCGACGTTCAGACGAGCTACTTCGACCAGGTGGCACGGGGGCAGTTGTGAGCAGCCTTGACCGGATTCTGCCGTTCCTGAAACCGATCGAGGATCTCCTCTGCGATCCGACGATCACCGAGGTCATGGTCAACGACGGAGGCCGGCACATCTTCGTAGAGCGGGACGGCACCATCGAGGCTGTGCCGGATCGAACCCTCGAGACGCGAAACCTGACGGTCGCGATCAAGAACATCGCACGGGCGTGCGGCGACGAGATCTCCGACGCACAGCCGCTCCTGGATGCACGACTCGAGGACGGCTCCCGTGTGGCGGCGATGTTCCCGCCCTGCGCTGTTGCGGGTCCGGTCCTGACCATCCGGAAGTTCACACGCCGCTACAGCCTCGACGACTTGGTTGCCATCGCCTCGTTGACTGCCGCAACCGCGATTGAACTGACCAGCGCCATCGCGACTGAGCAGAACGTCCTGATCTCCGGCGGTACCGGCACCGGCAAGACCACGCTGCTCAATGCGCTGGCCGCGCACATCCCCGATCGCGATCGCATTGTTCTGATCGAGGAGACCGCAGAGATTCACCTGAACAAACCGGACGTGGTTCGGCTCGAGGCACGGCGTGCACAGCCGGCGCTCGGCCAGGAGGCGCCGCTGCCTCCCGTCACGATTGCGGACCTGCTTCGTGCGGCCCTGAGGCATCGACCCGATCGCATTCTGGTTGGTGAGGTCCGTGGCGCGGAAGCGTTCGACCTGCTGCAGGCGCTGAACACCGGGCACCTCGGCAGTCTCAGCACGATCCACGCGAATTCCGCAGAACAAGCCCTCACACGTCTGGCGCACTGTGTGCTGACCGCGAACGTGGGACTGCCGCACCGGAGTATCCGAGAAGCCATCGGACTGGCGATTCACCTTGTCGTGCACATCGGGCGAATTGGCGGACACCGTCGCGTGACACAAGTCGCGGCAGTGCGCGGTTACGACGTTCAAAGCGATCGGTTCCTGCTTGAATCGCGGCTGCTGGACCATCCGGCGCCGCAGGGAGCCTTGTCATGAGAGCACCACTCCGTCAGTTACCTGTCGTGCTTCTGTTCCTCCCGCTGATCGGGTGCGGAGACAGTGGTTCCGCGCCGACCTCACCGACGCCGGCGCAGTCGTTCCTCGTCGGAACATGGCGAGGCACCATGACGATTCAGCCCGATCCCACCGGTGCGCAACCTGGAGCCCCGGTCAGCGGGACCGTGACCTGGACCTTCGAGGTGGTACCGCAGACAAATCTGCAGTCTTTCCGTACCACCATCCGCTCCGAGAACGGCTGGCTGCCGATCACGCTGACGTCATCGACTTCGATGATCCCGGGCAACACGCCGCCGGCCCAGATCAGCACCCAGGGCGAGTACGACTCCCCACGCGGATGCCGTGGGACATTCGGGAGTTTCGCCACCGCCGAGGCTCGCAGCATTCAGGGCAGCATCACAGGTGTCGATTGCCCGGTGCCGTTCACCGGATCGGTCACGCTCACGAAGGAGTGACGAGGTGGTATCGATCGACCAGTGCGCCCCGGTTCGCTTCCTCCAAGCAGCCTTCGATCACGACGACTCGATAGGTGTGCTGCTGAAGACCTATCGCACGGGCCAGGTCATTCAGCGGATTGTGCCTGTCGCATCAGCGATCAGCGACCGCTTTCAGGCGTGGCTTCGTCACATGAACGCACACGGCTGGAATGTGTATGTCGGCGTGAATGCCTACCGGCCCGGCCGATCGCGCGCGCGCGAGGCCGTCGCGCATGTGCGGCATCTGTTCCTTGAGGAGGACCTCGACGGTCCAGGACTCCTCGCCACCCTGTCCACGCGACCGGATCTGCCGCCGCCGTCGTACGTGCTGCATTCGTCGCCTGGGCGGCTACACGTGCTATGGCGCGTCCGGGACATCGCGCCGTCCAAAGTCGAGCAGCTGCAGAAGGAGCTCGCTCGCGAGCTGCTCACGGATCGGGCCGCAACGTCGTGCACGCAGACTACGAGGTTGCCGGGACTGTTCAATC
This sequence comes from Vicinamibacterales bacterium, assembly GCA_036802945.1. Taxonomy (GTDB): domain Bacteria; phylum Acidobacteriota; class Vicinamibacteria; order Vicinamibacterales; family UBA2999; genus Gp6-AA40. The sequence continues at coordinate 5,510 of DAIRVG010000150.1, read as the reverse complement.
ACAAGCGACAGCCATCGGTTCGTGTCGGCATTGAGTACCTCCACTGGCGAGACGTCTTCGTGGCGAGGGATCTGCCAGCCGTCGGCGCCGGGACAACTCCATCGAGCATGACGAAGGCGCGGCGACCGTTGCCGGCCACGCGCTCGGTGGAGCGTGCACGCGCATTTCTCCAGTGCGTCGATCCCGCTGTCGCCGGACAGCAGGGCGATCTGCGGACGTTTCGTGTTTGCTGTCGAATCGTGCGCGGATTTGATCTCTCAGACGACGAGGCGGTGCGCGCGCTGAGCGAGTGGAACGCGCGATGCGAGCCGCCGTGGTCGGAACGCGAGCTGCGACAGAAGGTTATGAACGCGAGGAGGTATGGGCGCGAGCCTCAGGGTGGTCTCCTGTGAAACCGCCATGCGTATGCTCGTATCTCAACAATGAAAAAAGTGGAAATTTCCTATTGACTCTGAAGGCACATGGTTGTATTTATGAATCTTCCCGTCACCACGCACGCGCTCCCAGGGCCGTGCGTCCCACCCCTGTTCGACTGCGTCCTCAGGACCTGCTCGAACCAGCCACTGCCAAGCGGTCTCAGGCCTACGGCAGTCTTGGAGACAACCATGTCCAAGTCAAAAGGCGAACTCGTTGTGTCCGTGTCGATCATCCCGAATCAGCAGGGTTCTCCCGCAGGGAAGCTCGCTGACGCGGAGGTGATGTTTGGAGCCGAATCAGGCCCGCTCAGTGGGATGAAACTGGTCGGCTTCGCAGTATGGGAACGTCGCGCTGGAGGGAGAAACGTGACGTTCCCGGCCCGGCAGTACTCCGTCAACGGAGAACGCCGGAGCTTCGCACTGCTGCGTCCCGCGAACGGGGACGCCAGCGCGCAGGAGGCGATCAGGCAGAGCATCCTGGACGCGTACGAACGCTCCGAGGGGCATGTCTGATTGACCAGAGAGGTACCCGGGCGGTGCGGGCTCAGCCCCGCCGCCCGGGGCCACGGTTCTCACGCGAAGGGATGATGTTCCGTCGGCCGTGCGGCCGACGTCTCGCGGAAAGGACGCCGTTATGGAAACCGTGACGCGCTTTGTCGATAGGCAAGCTGGTTCGCTCTCGGTGGCTTCAACGCCAGGTGCGGACGCTGCGCGCACGCTCTCCGCGACCGCGAGCTTCCTGCTGTCGGAGGACGGCAGGAAGGCGTCACTTCTCTCCGGGGGCGATGGCCGGTCGCTCCAGCAGATCACCCTGCAGGTCCCGGCCAACCGCCTGCACCTTGTGTCCGTTGACAAACAAGGCGTTGCCCGACTCAAGCTCAGACCGCGCTTCGAGATGGACACGACGGGTATCGTGCGCATCGACACCGCGCCGGTATACGACGTGCCCCCGACGGTCGACGAGCTGTATCGTGCCGCCGCCAAGAATCACGAACTAGAGGCCGCCTACTTCAGCCAGCGCACGGCCGTGCGCACGAAGCGCGCAGACGACGACCGCGCGCGGCGGCAGAGCGTCGCCGAAGCGTTTCTCGCCGACAAGGGCATGCGGGCAGCGTCACACCCGCCCCCGACTCCGAAAACCTGCTACGTGGTCACCGATCGCGGAGGCGTGCTGTTCGACGTGTCGATCGATCAGGGCCTCGCCAAAGATGTGCCGCCGGAGGCGCACCGTCGATTCCGCGCAGACCGGCGCGCCTATCAGGAGCAGGTCCGGCAGGATCAGATCGCGCAGGCAGCCCTGCACGAGGAGAAGAAGCAATTCATCGCCGAGTGGATCAACACCAACGGAACCGAGGAAGAGAAGGCGCGGCACGCATCCGGAGTCCTGCCGATGGCCGAAGCCATCGCGCGAATCAGTGACCAGGTGTTCGCGGCGGTCGATACGCGGCCCGTCTATGTGCACGACGGCGCGCAGCGGCTCCAGAGGTTCATCCGGCAGTTCACGGGTTCAGCGGACGTTGTCGTCACCCCGGCCGATGTCGTGGCCCGCAGCGCCCACGCCGTCATGGCCTCGGCCGACGAATGGGCAGCCATCCGAGAGATTCAGGAGCGACTGCCCGAAGCCCACACGGTCCTCCGTCATCATCTGCTGTTGTCGAAGCGTCATCAGGGCGTGCCGAGCATCGTCATCATCGGAGCGCTCGTGACCCTGAAGCACGGGCCGTTCGTGCTGCGCCGCGAGTACATCGTGTCCGACAGGCAGTCCGCTGCCGCTCCTGCTCCGGAGGTGGATCACAACTGAGAACGGTTTGGATCTCCGTCGCCCGGTCTGACATCGCACCGGGTTCGAGAAACAAGCGGAGATCCCGGGTCTCTCTCGCTGTGGTCGTCCTGACCACCCCCTCACGCCGCCCGGCGTGAGGCTTCGTTCCACCTCGTCGCCCCCAGGGCACGCAGAAAGGAGCAGTCCAATGAACGGAATAGGTGTGTCTGCTGTCAACGCGTACACGGCTCATCGGGAATGGGCGTCACGCCCACCGGACGAACGGTACGCCAGTGTTCACGCTCTCTACGAGGCGGCCCGCGCACGGCGCATCCGCACCGAAGAGCGCACCATCGAGACCGTCGCAGTCAGGACAGAAGCGGTCGGGGCTGACGCGCTCGCGCTACGCGACACGTCGGGTCGCCAGGCCGCCCTCACGAACTGGAGCTTCGAGCAGCTCGCCGGCATAGCCGGGGCCCCGCCGAAGTACCTCCGAACGCTGCCCGCCGTGATCGCCTCGGATGCGATCAACTACGGGCTGCACCGTCAACGTCGTGAGCAGCATCAGCTGCTCCTCGATCGCGACGACCCGTGGACCGTGCACGCCGTCACCTCCCCGAGGTACGCGCGTGTGCACCATGACGAGCTGACCGCGCGGGTGCTCGACCTCATGGCCCAGCATCCGGCCTGGTCCTTGCCGCTCGGCTACAAGGACGGCGTATTCGGCGCTGAACGGGTACCGTCAGGCGCCTACCTGGGAGATCGAGACATGTTCCTGTTCCTCGTGGACGGCAACCGCGATCTCGACGACCCCACCGACACGTCGCACGCTGGCTTGTTCCGCGGATTCATTCTCCGGAACAGCGACGTCGGTGCCGCCGCCCTCACCCTGGATGTGTTCCTGTTCCGCGCGGTGTGCGGCAATCACATCATCTGGGGTTTCAAGCACGTCGTCGGCTTCCGGCGCCGACACGTGGGAACGTCGATTCAGGACGAGTGGACGACCTCTCTCGAGAGCGTGCGCTCTGCCCTGGATGCAGACGTCGCCAACGATCGGCTCGTGCTCCTGCGGGCGCAGTCCCAGGAACTCGGATCGAGTCGTGAGGCGGTGATCGAGACAGCCGTGCAGCGACTGGATCTGTCGCAGAAGCAGGCTGGAGAGGCGTACACGTTCGCGGAGACGTTCGAGTCGAATCCCCGCTCCGTCTGGGGCTACGTGCAAGGGCTCACGCGTTTGAGTCAGCGCACACCCTGGCAGGACGGCCGCTTCGCCCTCGATCGCGCCGCCAGCCGCCTCCTGACCACGGTCCACTAGGCCCGGTCATTCGCCGTCAGGGCTCAGCCCGCGGCCCCACCCACGTCACAGCGGACGCTGGCGCTACGCCACGTCCATCACCCGCCCCTCGCGACAGACCGTCGCGCAAGGTGGCCGCCTTCGCTCCCAGAGCCAGGCGCTCTGCCGGAGGTGTCTGCCATGCGCGACCGCTCTGTCCGCCGACGAGTCACGAAACTACAGCCTCGCACCTGGACGCCTGAGCGCGTCCAGGTCCAACACTGGAGACAACACCACCGCGGCGACGTTCTGCAGGAACTCGCCGATGGTGCCCACAGTCTCGGGTGGACGCGCGGCCTCGTCACCACTCTCCTCGACGAACTCCACGTCACTGACGAATTCGATCGACTCGTCGGCCCCATCTCCCGTGTGCCCGCCAGCCAGTTCCCACGGCTGGTCGCCATCGCCCTGCTCCTGCGCCACAGCTGGTCGCTCGACGACCTGTCTCGCACGGGCAAGCGCGTCGGGCTCGGGGTCGGTTCCCTGGAAGCAGAACTCAACACCTTCGGCTGCGACTGCTCACGACGCCGCCGACGTTCGTCACGGGCGCCGCTCTCAGGGCCGCGTCCGCACTGAAAGGAGCTACCGATGAACGACGTCCATATCGCACCGGCCTTGCCACGCGGCCACCGCGTGCGCGAACTCGTCTACGCCTACCGCTCGCTGCGCGGCAGCGACGGGCGCGTGGTCGACGTGCCCTCCGTGGCGCTGAACACCCCACGGAATGCGGCGGCCGTCCTCGCGCTGCTGATCGCCGATCAGCCCGTCGAGGTCTTCGGCGTCGCCTGCCTCTCCACCCGCTATCGCCTGCTCGCCTGGCATCTGCTCTCGCGCGGCACGCGCGTGAGCACGCCAGTGTCCATGCCGGACGTGTTTCTGCCCGCGTGTCTCACACCGGGCACGACCGGCCTGATGGTCGTTCACAACCATCCGAGCGGCGATCCCACCCCGAGTCCGGACGATGCGCGGCTCACGATGCGTCTCTGCGCCGCGGCCGACGTGCTCGACATCGCGCTGCTCGATCACCTGATCGTCGGCGACGACGGCCGCTACTTCAGCTTCCACGAAGGCGGCCAGCTCACGAAGAGGAGCTACGGAGAGTAACCATGCCCGCCGCTTCGACCTTCGCATTCTGTGGAAGTCCTCAGCCGCGTCAAGGCTTCGCTCGCTCCGCTCGCCGCTGGCGCGGCCTTGACTCGGCCTCGGGACTTCACACGGAGGGCATTTATCGAAGCGTCGGGGGATCTCGAAGAAAGGAGAACACCAATGACTGAACGGTCGCTCACACCCAACATCACGGTGACGATCGGCCACCACACGCGGATCTACTTCGCGTTCGTCACCACCGCACCAGCCGAACTCGATTCGCCAGCGACGGTCACGCTCCACGCGGCGCCGTTTGCGGACGTAGCCGGCTTCGCCGCTGAACCACTCACCGTCGATGGCACTCGCGGCCGGGCACCGGCGCGATTGGTCCTCGTCGATGCGATGGAGCTCGCCTGGCAACGCGCACAGTGCCGCGGCAACCAGCATCTGCTGCTGCCCGCGGATCCCGTGCTCGTCGGCCTCAACACGCTGCAGCACTGGCTCTGGCAACGGCTTCAGGCCCCAGCAACCAGCCAGGTCGCGGCATGACTCGCACTCACTCGTCGGCGTCAACCGCTCGCCGAGGAGGCGAGCTTTTCAGGAGGTCACATCATGGTCGTCAAGATCGTTCCGAACGACAAAGCCAACCCGCCCGGCAAACTCGCGGATGCCGAGCTGCACTTCACCGACGGCGTGCTCGACGGCTTGAAGCTGATCGGGTTTGCCGTGTGGGAGCGCCGCAGCGGCAGTGGCCGCAACGTCACGTTCCCGGCGCGCCAGTACTCGGTCAACGGTGAGCGCCGCAGCTTTGCGCTGCTGCGGCCCATCGCTGGTGCGGCCGGGCAGGAGCGCGTGCGAGATCTCGTGCTGCAGGCGTACGCCGAGTACGAGGGGGAGCAAGTAGCGGAGGCCG
>DAIRVG010000149.1:0-14712 GCA_036802945.1 Vicinamibacterales bacterium | reverse complement strand
GTAGCGCCTCGGCGTTGAAGCCGAGCGCCCACAGCGGAACTTTCGAAAGGACCCTCTTCCAGTCGCCCTGCCGAATCTGCATAGGCAGCCCACGATCCTTCGGAGAAAGTGACCTCATGAAGTGTGCCCCGCGTTCACCAACATCCCTCCGGATGCGGTGACGGTTGAAGTCGGCCAGCGCCAGACCTTCAGCGTGCAGAATGCGACGGCGCGCGGGTCACGTGCCATACCGGGCAGTGCCTTCAACGGCAATCGGACACCGAGTACGGAGATGACGATGAGCAAGAGACCAAACACCAAGATGAAACTCCGATTTTCACCAGGCATCAAATGGGCCGCCGGCATTGCCGCCGCCGCGGCGCTGAGTGCGGGCTGCGTCGAGAACGACGACCCGACAGGGTTGGCCGAAAGGTTCGACCTAGCCAAGGGCGTTGCTGCGCTCAGCATCGCCGAGACGAAGGCAATCGCCGAAGACGGCTTCATTTACGGCCTGCCACTCGTGATGAACTACGCGGTGATGTATGAGTTCGCCGTGGACACGAAGTCCAGCCAGTACAAGGCGCCCTTCAACGAGATCAAGAACCAGCACCAGGTGTCGACCTACGAAGACACAACGGTCATCACGCCGAACAGCGACACACCTTACTCGTTTCTCTGGCTCGATCTGCGCGCGGAGCCGATGGTCATTTCGGTGCCTGCGGTGGAAAGGACGCGCTACTACTCGGTGCAGCTGATTGACGGCAATACTTATAACTATGGGTACATCGGCAGCCGCTCCACAGGCGGATCGTCGAAGCCCCTAGACCGATGGGTAGTGCGACGCCGCAGTGGGAGCGAGGCGGGCGACTACCTCGTGGTCGGCCCTGACTGGAAGGGCGAAACGCCCGCAGGGATCAAAAAAGTGTTTTCCTCGACGACCCCGTTTGCGCTCACCCTTTTCCGGACCCAGCTCTTGAATCCCGGGGACATGCCGAACGTGGAGAAGGTGCAGGCGGGATACAAGGCGCAGCCGCTTTCCGCGTTCCTCAAGCAACCCGCGCCGCCGGCCGCGCCGAGGGTCGATTTCCTCCCAGCCACCACTGCGGGAATCAAGGCGAACTTCTATGAGTATCTGGACGCGGCCCTCCGGTTCGTCCCACCGTCGCCGGAGGATATGAATATCCGGGCCCGACTCGCCCGAATCGGCATCGGGCCAGGCAAAACTCTCGGGTTCAAGGATCTCTCGGCGGCACAAAAAGCCGCCGTCTTGCAGGGCTTGAAGGAGGGCGGCAACAAAGTAGACGAGTGGCTGGCCAGTGGAATGAAGAATGTCAACGGCTGGAACATCGGTTCGTTCTTTGGTGACCGCGCGTTCTTCAACGGCGATTGGCTGATGCGTGCCGGCGCGGCCAAGGGCGGTCTTTACGGAAACGATGCCGTAGAAGCCACGTATCCCTTTGCGCGCACGGATGCGGCCGGCGAACCGCTTGATGGCAGCAAGCACAACTACACGATCACTTTCCCCGCGGGACAGCTCCCGCCGGTGAACGCCTTCTGGTCGGTGACGATGTATGACGGCAAGAGCCAGTTTCTGATCAGGAATCCCATCAATCGTTACCTCATCAACTCGCCGATGTTGCCCGTCATGAAGGAGAACGCGGACGGATCGCTGACCCTCTACATCCAAAAGGACTCGCCCGGCCAGGCGAACGAAGCGAACTGGTTGCCTGCGCCCAACGGCACAATCTACCTGGTGATGCGCCTGTATTGGCCCAAGGACACGCCGCCTTCGATCCTGCCGGTCGGCGAGGGCACGTGGAAGCCGCCGATGGTCGTGGCGTCGAAATAGCGGGCGCGCCGCGGCGCGGCTGCAGATCGACCCAGGCAACGACTCTTCCAGACCAGAAGCCCCGGAAGCCTCGCCGCTCGTCTCTGCCGACGGCGAATACGTGCGATCTCGGGCGCCCCTGATTCGACTCCCTGGTGCGAGCGCAAGGTGAGTCTCACAAAGAGGCCTTGACATCGCGCATGACGCCGTTGTATTTAACCAACACGTTAATTAACCTGTCGGTTTATTACAAATGGCAATAGACCAGCTGAGCTCGACATTCGCGGCCCTGGCCGATCCCACCAGACGCGCGATTCTCGCCCGACTCGTGACCGGCGAGTGCTCCGTCACCGAGCTCGCCGAGCCGTTCGAGATGAGCCTGCCCGCGGTCTCGAAGCATTTACAGGTGCTCGAACGTGCGGGCCTGATCGCGCGTGGACGCGAGGCCCAGTGGCGGCCCTGCCGACTCGAGGCGGGACCTCTCAAGGAAGTGGCCGAGTGGGCCGAGCGTTATCGTGCGGTCTGGGAACAGCGTTTCGATCGCCTGGATACCTATCTGCACCAACTCGAAGCGAAGGAGAAGAAACATGGCCGTAAGCGGCGTGGCAAATAGCGAGAGCTTTAAAGTGACAACGCCGTCGGATCGCGAGATCGGGCTGACGCGACTGTTCGACGCTCCTCGCAACCTGGTCTTCGAAGCGATGACCAAACCCGAGCACGTCAAACAATGGTGGGGCTGCCTCGCCGACGGCTATTCCGTCCCCGTCTGCGAGATCGATCTACGGCCGGGCGGTGCATGGCGCTTCGTCAACCGCACGCCCAAAGGGCAGCTCGTCGCGTTCTACGGTGTGTATCGCGAGATCGCACCGCCCGAACGCCTGGTGTACACGGAGATCTTCGAACAATTTCCCGATACCGAGTCCGTCGTGACCGCCGTGTTCACGGAGGAGAACGGGAAGACGCGCCTCACGGTGACCGCGCTCTATCCGTCGCTCGAAGTGCGTGACGTCGTTCTCAAGTCTGGGATGGAAAAGGGCGCGGCCATCAGTTACGACCGCCTGGAAGATGTGGTGTCCCGACTCAAAGCGCAGTCATGAGTCTCTTCATCGGCGCGCACGCTGCGATCTTCAGCGTCATCCGCGGCCTTCGCGAAAGGGTGACTACGTGTCCGGCCCATTGATCGGGCTACACTTTGCGCAACGATGGATACACTTGAACGCGCCAGACCATGGTGGCTGTTGCCGGTGGGCCGGATCCATCCGCTCTGGTGGAGCGGGATTGGCGCAGGGTTGATCTGGATCGATTACCTTGTCGGCCCCTCGACGCAGTTTCCAGTGCTCTACGTCATTCCCGTAAGTTTGGCGGCATGGTATTCAGGACGGTGGCCCGCTCTGGCGTTGGCCGCCGCCGTGCCCCTGGTTCACATCATGTTTCTGGTAACGATGTGGGCAAGTCCCGCTGAAGCGACCGCCCTTGTTTCGACGACGATCTTTCGGGGAGTGGTCATTGCGGTCATGGCACTCTGGTTCGCCCGGCTTTCGGAGCACGAACGCTCCCTGCATCGCTACGTGCTGAAGCTGGAAGGACTGCTGCCCATCTGCTCGTTCTGCAAGAGCATACGAAACGAGGCCGGTGACTGGGAACCGCTGGAGGCGTTCATCTCCACGCGGTCTAAAGCCCAGTTCTCGCACTGCTTCTGTGCGAACTGCCTTCAAAGGCAGTACTTCAAGCGCAAGCGGTAGCCCGGGTGCACCCCGCTGCTTGGAAAACCAGAGAACGGTTTTCCACAGCGCCCACAAGGCCATCTTCTTCACCTTCAGACGGAGACATTGCTATCGAGTTAAGTGGGGACATTTCTATTTCGCTTTGACACGGTGATCAGCGTCCCTTGACTGTTTTTAACGCAGCGTCTAGAGTCGGGCACGAGGATCCACATGCGTTTTACGTCAATCGTTTCGGCAGCTCTCATTCTGTTTATGTCGAGCCCTGCCATCGGGCAGGAATATGTTGAGTTCAAGAGTCAGCAAGATCGGTTTGGGTTGACGTTCCCAGTCCAACCGAAGGTGACTGAGATCACCTATTCGTCGCAGTTTGGCGCCCCCTTGCGGGCGCGCGTCTACAGCGCTGAGTCCGGCCAGAGCCGCTTCGTCGCGACCGTGGTCGATTACAGCAACCTCGAGGCACTTCTCACGGAGAAATCCAAGTCCTGCCCGCCGGGCGCCGAAACCTGCAGGGGAGGCGGAAGTTCTACTGGGGCGGGGTACTGGAGGGCGGATATGGCGGGCGCGGTGATTTACGCCACCGCGCAGTTGATGAAGAGGAACGCCAAGGTTGAGTATTTCGGGTGGAACAACATCAACCTCGTTGAAGGGCACCAGCTGACTCTCATCAACAGCGACAAGTCGAAAACCTCGGCTGCGATCTACATGCACGAAAACAGGCTGTATATCCTGGAGGGAACGGTTCCGCCGGGGTATCCGGTGGCGGATTTCTTTCCGCAGTCCGTGGAATGGCTTGATGAGAAGGGCGACTCCATTCGTTATGAGACTTTGTACCACCATGGATTGCCGAAGCCGGCGATCGGCCGCGGGGGCGGAGGCGGAGGGCAGGGTCAAGGCGGGCGTGGCGGGCGAGGCGGCAACCAAGGTGGGGCACCGCAGCCGCAGTGATTGAAGTTCGAAGTGTGAAGTGGGAAGTTCGAAGTGGAAGTGGAAGGTCGAAGTAAGTACGAAATGAGAATGCATACATGCGCGTGAGTCCAATCGTGTCAACGGCACTAGTCCTGTGCATGTCGGGGTCAGCCCTTGCGCAGGAGTACGTCGAGTTCAAGAGCCAACAGGATCGTTTTACGGTCGTGTTCCCCGCGCAACCGAAGGTGACCGAAACGACGTTCAAGTCTCAGTTTGACTCCGTGTTGCCGGCGCGGATCTACAGCGCCGACGCCAACGGGGGCCACTATTCCGTGACGGTCGTCGACTACAGCAACATCCGGGCGATTGCCACGGAGAAAGCCAAGAAATGTCCGCCTGGCGCCGAAGCCTGCTCGGGAACGGCGACAGATGCGAGCTCGACTGGTGCGGGGTATTGGAAAGCTGACATCGCAGGCGCTGTCATGAATGCGACCTGGATGTTGCAGCAGCGGGATGCAAAGGTGACCTACGTCGGGTGGGCGAACATGGACCTCGTTGAAGGGAACATGGTCTCACTCATCAACAACAAGGACAAATCGCGGACCTCGGCTGCGGTCTACATGCACGAAAACAAGCTCTATATCCTCGAGGGAACGGCGCCTGCGGGATACCCTGTGCCGGACTGGTTTCAGCAATCCGTGGGCTGGATCGACGAGAACGGCAACGGGATTCGCTATCTGACGATTTATCACAATGGCTTGCCCAAGCCGGAGATCGCAAGACGCGGAGGGCAGGGCCAGGGTCAGGGGCAAGGACGAGGACAGGGCCAGGGGGGCCAGCCGGCGCGCTGATTCATCGAATTGCGGTGCCAGCAACTGAGATCGAAAAAGGCCAGTCAGAGTGACTGGCCTTTTTCTTTTTCCTTCGATTTTCTTTTTCCTTCGATTTCGTAGAGGCGGACCTTTCCGCCTCCGCTAAAGCTATGGCGGACCCGCCGTAGCCTTGGCGAAGGCGGGCAGGTCCGCCTGAACTAGTCGACGTCGTGAGTGCCTGAGGAGGGACGTGAGATGGATCTTCGTTTGACAGGAAAGCTGGCGCTCGTGACCGGCAGCACGGCGGGAATCGGATACGCGATCGCCGAGGCGCTCGTGCGTGAGGGCGCACGCGTCGTCGTGAACGGCCGCTCGACCGAGTCAGTCGACGCGGCTGTTGCTACGCTCAACGCGATTGCGCCGAAAAGCGCATCCGGGTTCGCAGCCGACCTGAGCACAGCTGCGGCGACCGACGAGCTCGCCCGCCGTTTCCCCTCGGTTGAGATTCTGGTGAACAACCTGGGGATTTTCGAGCCGATGGCGTTCGAGGACATCACTGACGCAGACTGGGAGCGATTCTTCCAGATCAACGTCCTCAGCGGCATCCGTCTGGCGCGCCTGTTCCTTCCGGCGATGAAGCGAGCCAACTGGGGCCGCATCATCTTCATCTCGAGCGAGAGCGGCGTGCAGATCCCTGCGGAGATGATTCACTACGGGATGACGAAGACGGCGCAGCTTGCCGTGTCCCGTGGCCTGGCGGAAGCGGTTGCCGGTACCGGCATCACCGTCAATTGCGTCCTGCCTGGACCGACCAAGTCGAGGGGCGTCGGAGATTTCGTCGAGGCGCTGGCGAAGCAGGAAGGAAAAACATTCGGCCAGTTCGAGACGGAGTTCTTCAAGAAGGTCCGGCCGACGTCGCTCATCAAGCGGTTTGCCAGGCCGGAGGAAGTGGCGTCTCTCGTCGCATATGTCGCGAGCCCTCTGTCCTCGGCCACGACCGGCGCCGCTCTCCGCGTCGATGGGGGAGTGGTGAAGAGCGCTTTTTGAACCCGAATCGCGGACCTACAAGGTCCGCGCCGCGCGGGAAATTTCCAACACCCGATTCCCAACTCCCAAGGCGATTTCGCGCGACACGTTTGGATTGGGATTTGGGACTTGGGATTTGGGATTTGGGATTTACCTACGCTGGCCCGGCGCCCTGCGTGCCGACGTACACGGCATAGAGCGACTGGCTCGCGCACATGAACAGCCGATTGCGCTTCGGTCCGCCGAAAGCGATGTTGGCGCAGACTTCTGGCAGGCGAATCCGGCCAATCAGCTTGCCCTGCGGATTCCAGATCGTGACGCCGTTGTATCCCACAGCCCGGCCGGCGTTGCTCCCGCACCAGAGGTTGCCGTCGACGTCGCATTTGATGCCGTCAGGAGCGCACTTGACGCCGTCGACCGTGAAGTCGGCGAAGAGAGTCGCTCTCCCGAGCTTGTTGTTTGCGCCGACCTCGAACGAGTACACGCTCCGGTTGCCGCCTGGTCCGGTATCGCCCGGCCCTTTCGCAAAGCTGACGATGTACAGCTTCTTGTGATCGGGTGAGAATACGAGACCGTTTGGATCGGGCATCACGTCCTCGCCGGCCACCAGATCGACTCTCCCGCTCGGATCGACACGGTACACACCATTCGGCAGCTCGCGCTTGAAGTTGCCCAGGTCCGGCGGCTGCCCGAGACGGGGGTTCAGTCGTCCGGACGTATTGGACGCACCTCCCGCCGCGTCCGGCTGCCCCTCAAACAGCTGTCCACCGTACGGCGGATCCGTGAACCAATAGCTGCCGTCAGGATGCGCGACGATATCGTTTGGCGAGTTGAGACGTTTTCCGTCGTACTTGTCGGCGATGATCGTGGCCGAGCCATCGTGCTCGTACCGCACGATGCGACGCATCAGGTGCTCGCAGGAGAGTTGGCGCCCCTGAAAATCGAACGTGTTGCCATTCGAGTTGTTCGACGCGTTACGGAACACGGTGACACGTCCGTCGTCCTCGAGCCAGCGCATCTGCACGTTGTTCGGAATGTCGCTGAAGACGAGAAAGCGGCCGATGCTGCTCCAGGCCGGCCCTTCCAGCCATAGCCCGCCCGTCCACAGCTGTTTGATCGCGCTATTGGGCTGGACGAGCCCGTCAAACTGCGGATCGACGGTGAGGATATCCGGGTCGCTGAAGTACGTCGTCGGCTGACTGAAATCTCGCGGAGGAGTCGAGATCACCGTCGGCGGTGTCGGACGCTGCGCAAACACGGCATCACTGATGAGCGCAGCTCCGGCAACAGTCCCGAGCGCTTTCACGGCTCCGCGGCGGGAAATCAGATTCGTGTTCTCTCGTTCGCGCGCGCTCATGATTGGCCCTCTCGCATATCAAACGTGCCGCCGTATCTTAATGCAGATCTTTGTGGGTCAGCCGAACCAGACGTATGATGACGCGCGGTTGACACTGTTGCGGAGGTAGGACGAATGCGTGGGAAAAGTCATTCGCTCATGGGCACGCTCGCCGTTGGTTTCGGCCTGATCTGGATGACGGGTATGGTCGCAACGTGCGCCCGGCAGCCGGCAATCGAGCAGGTCGCGGTTGACGACGATGACATCGGTGGAGTGGTCACCGGTGCGAGCGGTGCCGAAGCCGGCGTCTGGGTGATCGCCGAAACGACGGATCTCCCTACGAGATTCGCGAAGATCGTGGTCACGGATGATAGTGGACGGTACCTGCTTCCCGATCTGCCCAAGGCCAACTACAACGTCTGGGTCCGTGGGTACGGTCTCGTTGATTCGCCAAAGGTCAACACGGGTCCGGGCAAGAATCTGAACCTGACCGCGGTGAAGGCTCCCGATCCGCGCGCGGCCGCACAGTACTACCCGGCAGGCTACTGGGCCTCCCTGATTACCGTTCCGGAGAAGAGCGAGTTTCCAGGGAAGGGTGGCAACGGCATTGCGCCGACGATGAAGAGCCAGGCTGAGTGGCTTGCCTGGATGAAGAACGGCAGCTGCTACACATGTCATCAGCTGGGCGACAAAGCCACGCGGGAAATCTCCAAGGAGCTAGGCGTCTTCCCATCTTCGACCGACGCATGGATTCGCCGCATCCAGGCAGGGCAGGCTGGCCCGGACATGGTGAGGGAGATGGGCCAGTTCGGGACGGTGCGGGCTGTCGCCATGTTCGCCGACTGGTCGGATCGCGTCGCCGCCGGGGAGGTGCCGCCGGCGCCGCCCCGTCCGCAGGGCGTGGAGCGGAACGTCGTCATCACCCAGTGGAACTGGGCCGACGCGAAGACGTACCTTCACGATCAGGTCTCCACTGACCGGCGTAATCCCACCGTGAATGCGAACGGTCTGATCTACGGCGCGCCCGAGCTCAGTACGGAGTCCTTGCCGATCCTGGATCCCGTGAGTCACACGACAAGCCGGATGGAACTGCCGCCCCGCGATCCGAAGACCCCGATGGCCGCCAACGCGGTGATGAACACGTCGCTGTTCTGGGGCTCCGAAGGCATCTGGACCAGCCGGAGCGACGTGCACAATCCGATGTTCGATGGGCAAGGTCGCCTGTGGGTGACCGCACGTGTTCGGCCACCAGCCACGCCCGCCTATTGCAGGGCGGGATCCAGCCATCCGTCGGCAAAGCGGTTTCCGATCGAGACGTCAGTCCGCCAGGTGGCCATGTACGATCCAAAAACGAAGAACATCTCGTACATCAATACCTGTTTTGACACCCATCACCTGATGTTTGCGGAGGACGCGAACAACACGCTGTGGTTCAACGGCTACGGCAGTCAGGTCCTTGGGTGGATCAACACGAAGATGTTCGACGAGACGCATGACGAGGTGAAGTCGCAAGGCTGGACTGGCCTTATTCTCGACACGAATGGCAGCGGCAAAAGGGACGCGTTTGTGAAACCCGATCAGCCGATCGACCCGACGAAAGACAAGCAGATAAGCGATGCGCTGTACACCGCGAGTCCGGCTCCCGACGGATCGATCTGGGGATCGGTGCTCGGTGTTCCAGGCGCGATCATCCGCGTGAACCCCGGACCGAACCCGACCGAGACGGCGCTGGCGGAGCGGTACGAGGTGCCGTGGAACGATTCGAATGCGACGGGTGGATACTCGCCGCGCGGCATGGACGTCGATCGCGACGGCGTGGCATGGGTCGCGCTCGGGAGCGGTCATCTTGCCAGCTTCGACCGTCGGAAGTGCACAGCCCCGCTCAATGGACCGAAGGCGACGGGGCAGCACTGCGCAGAGGGATGGACGTTCTATGCCAATCCGGTCCCGCAGTTCAAGAACGTCAAGGATTCGGGCAGCGCGGAAGGAAGCTACTTTGCCTGGGTGGATCAGTTCGACACATTCGGCCTCGGCAGAAATACGCCGATTGCAACGGGAAACGAGTCGGACGGGTTCCTGGCGCTGAAAGACGGGAAGTGGGTGGTGCTCCGCGTGCCGTATCCCATGGGGACGTACAACAAGTGGCTCGACGGCCGCATCGATGATCCGAATGGGGGCTGGAAAAAGCGCGGGCTCTGGTCGACCGTCAGCACCCGAACCCCGTGGCATATGGAAACCGGAAAAGGCACGCCGCCGATGGTGATGCACTTCCAGCTTCGGCCGGATCCGTTAGCCAAATAGTAGGGATCAGGGATCAGGGATCGGGGATCGGGGATCGGAAACGAAAAAAGGGACGCTGCCATCGAGGCGACGTCCCTTCTTCATTCCGGATCCCGGATCCCGGATCCCCGATCCGGTCTTGATCCCTGATCCCCGATCCCCGATCCCTAATTGGTTCCCTTGAAGTCCATCGCCACGACGCGCGACTCGGCGCATTCCTTCATGATGTCGATGAACTTTGCGAACTGGTCCTGTGTGTAGACGAAGTCATTCTGCCCGTTCGGGTTCGTGCGAAGCGCCTGCATCCAGCCGAGCTCGTCGCCGAACAGTCCGGGATGCCCGTTGATCAGCATCTGCGCCTTTGCCGCCTTTGCATGGTCGAGTGCTTTCTCGAACGCCGCGAGCGTCGCCTTGTCCGGCGTGATGTTCGCGCCCGACAGCATCAAAACGTTCAACGGCTGGCCGCGATACTTGCCCGGGATGATGTAGGCAAGCGAACCGGGCGTGTGTCCCGGCGTCACGTAAAGGGTGATCGTCGTATCGCCCACGGTGATCTTCTGCCCGTCGGTGACCTCGACGTCACGCTTCGGGAGCGGCCTCGCCGCCTGGGCAGCGCTCGCGTTCGGATTCGGACGCGCGATCACATCCCAGTCGACGTTGCTCATCGCCACTCGTGCCCCGTACTTCTCCTGGAAATACGGCGCGCCGCCAAAGTGATCGAAGTGCCCGTGGCCGACGATGACGTACTTGACGTCGGCCGGGTTGAGACCGACTTTCTTCAACGCCGGTTCGATGATCTCCTCGGCTTCCTTCACCGTGTTGAGGGCGTCGATGAGGATGATTCCCTGGCTGGTCGGAATCGCCCATGCGCCAATCGAGTTGAAGCCGAAGTAATAGAGGTTGTCGAGGATCTTCACGGGCTCGACGGGCGCGTTCGGTACAGCTGCCTGCCCCGCGTTCTGCCGCTCCAGCGCCGGCCGCTGCGGGCCGAGCGCACCGCAGGTGTTATCGACGCGCATAAGCAGTTTCGCATCGTTGCCTGCGATCTGCTTCGCCTTCGCCACGTGCGCCTGGGCCTCTTTCGAGCTCGTGTATTGCTCAGGCGTCGGATATCCCGGCCCACTGCCGATCGTGCCCCCTGCGGCGGGCCGGCCTCCGCGTCCTTGCTGCGCGGCGACCTGAACCTGCAACGCCAGGGCGGCGCACGCCGCGACCGCTATTCCAACCGTCAGTCTCTTGCACATTGGTGTTCTCCTGTGTCGCGGTTTGCGTTACTTTGCCGGCCGGGACCGGCCGAATAAATCTCCACCGTCCAGGACATCCGCCCTCGTGGGACCGTAGCCTGAGATCGCGACCAGCACTTCCTCCTCGAGCGCGCCATCGTAGTGCGGTCCGCCGGATGGATGCCTCATGTAGCCGCCGGGCTTCAGGCCAACGGTCTGCTCCGGAGTCCACTCCTTGGTATCGCCCGTGTACCACGTGCCCTTGAGCACGAGGCAGTGCCGTTCGTCCGGGTGGGTGTGGGGCCTGCTCATCACACCGGGCGGAAATCTGTTGATCGTGAGATAGAAACCTGGCTTTGATGGATCGCCTTCGAGGATCGCGGTCTGCACGCCAAGCGTATTGTTTTCGGTGGCCCGCCACTGGAGCGTGTCGAGGTTCAGACGTGAGAAGTCTCGATCGGGAAACTTGCCGGCCTCTGCCTGCCGATCGGCGGCCGGCGCCGCCGGCGATATGGCGGCCGGAGCCGCCTGTTGCTCCGCTGCCGGCGCCGGTGGGGCCTGCGCCGTACACCCGATCGCGAGGGTTGTCAGCAGGAAACCCGCCGACAGGACAACTCTGGAACCCTTCATCTACGCTCCTTCTCGCCGCGACCGCCACGGAAACGAACTGCTACAAAAAACATCAGGATTTCGAAGGAACAAACTCAAAGAAATAATCGTAAAAACCTCTATAGCTGAACTGCTCTTGACCAATTCGTGCCGTGATGACCGACCGCGGCAATCTAACTCGAAGGCGCGAGGCACTGTCAAGGCAAGTCGGTTATAATCCCGCCTGCTTTTCAACAACAGACCACCTGGGCGAGCCCTGGGAGGAGAGACGATGCGCCCTTATCGATTTGGCCCCACTGGGATTCGCTGCGCGTTTGGCGTGGCGTTGACTGCTTATGCGCTGGTTGGAATGTTCGCGATGACCGGGCACGCCGGGCAGGCGAGACCGGTGTCAGCTGGTGTGTATTCGGCGGAGCAAGCTAAGCGCGGCGCGCAGCTTTACACGGACACGTGTCGCTCATGCCATGGTCCGAACCTGGAGGGCCTCGAAGGACCCATGCTGACAGGAGCCGATTTCCTGAACGGCTGGGCCGGGCTTCCCGTCCTGGACCTCGTGAGCAAGATTCAAAACACGATGCCGCAGGACAATCCCGGAACGTTGAGCCGACCGCAGGCCACCGATATCGCGGCCTACATCCTCCAGGTCGGCAAGTTCCCCGCCGGACAGGCGGAACTGTCGGCTGCCACGCTGCCGCAGGTCATGTTCCCAGGGGGCAAAGCCGCTCCGGCCGCTGCAACCGCTGGGGCCGCCGGTCTCGCGCTGGCGCCGGCCGCAAATCTTGCGCAGTTCATGAGGGGCGTGACGTTCCCGAACGCGAACATCATCTTCAACACCCAGCTGATCGACCCCGGCACGGTGAAACCGAAGATGCCGGTACCGTATGACTACGTCCTCTGGGGCGGCACGGTGTACTACGGGTGGACGGCCGTGGAGCAGGCGGTCCTCGCGCTGAAGGAGACCACACCGCTCATGCTGCTGCCCGGCCGCAGGTGCCAGAACGGCCGGCCGGTGCCCGTTCAGAATGCCGATTATCAGAAGTTCACGCACGACCTGATCAACTTCACCGACGAACTCTGGAAGGCCGTGCAGACCCGAAAACAGGAATCGGTCAGCGATCTCTCCGAGAAGCTGAATGAGACCTGCGCGAACTGTCACGTGCTCTATCGTGACGTATCGACAGGCACCGCGTCCGAAGGGTCGATGGTTGCCGATCGCTGCAATCCGATGCCGAAGGCTGGCGGGCGGGCGCAGTAAATTACTCAGAGAGAGAAAAGCCCCGGGCGCGTGAACGTGCCTGGGGCTTTTTTGCGCGGGGCGCGACCAGTACTAAACCGCTTTTCACTTCTACGGGCCACGGAGTCACGGAGTCACGGAGCAAAAAATGAAATTCCTCCGTGTCTTCGTGTCTCCGTGGCTATGTGGCAGTGAAATTCGCTCTAGCTAGCGCGCGGGCGGTCCGCCGACGCCCGGATCGATCCGATCGGCGGGCAGCGCCGCCCGGCCACGAATCGGCACTCGGGGAACTGTGGGATCGGGCTCGTTGTAGTTGGGATACTGGTAGCGAATGCCCCTTCCGTTCTCGTCGAGCCATCCCAGGGACTGCTGAATGACGACCGGCGGCGGGTAACCCTTCGGAGCCGTCCCCTCCGCGATAATGAGCCTGTTGTCGTGCATGTAGGCTGACGCGAACGTGCGGGATTGATCCTTGTTGTTGGTGAGCTGTACTTCAGTCCCCACAACCAGCTCCATGAAATTCCACATCATGTGCGTCACCTTGACGTCTCGTTCCACCAGCATCTTCCCGATTGCATACGTGACCGCACCTCGTACGTCATTTTTCCAGTATCCAACACCGGTGTCGCCAACACCCTGACAGGTCTCCGCGCCCGGCGGGCAGGTCTTGGCCTTTTCCAGAAGAATGCGCTCGATCGGCCTGTAATCGACCACGGTCAATGTGTGGCGGCCGGAAATGCCCGTCACGGAATAGACGCGCGCTGGCAGCACGGCGCCATACTCTGACGTCCACGTGGTCTCCGTAATCGTCGGCTTCCCGGGGAACGTGACGGTAAAGCGTTCTTCCTTGCTGGCGAATTCGGTGTAGTCCTCCTGAGCGAACGCCGACCCCGACATTGCCAGTACCAACGCTGCCGAAGTGAGCGGCATCAGACGCATGATTCTGTTCTCCTCCGATGTGACCGGTTCAGTTCCTGAACTCGACGGTCCCCTGTACTGTGTTGCTCTCGATCCCGCTCGAATCGCTCGTCCGAACCCTAAGATCGCACTTGTTGACAGCCGTGGAAGCGCCAAGCCCTTTCTGAGCGCGGGGGCTGGGAATACTGGCGCGTACGACACCGGCACCGCTTACTTTCCCTCTGACAGCACCAGTCTGGGGGTCGCCGGCGCCGCACGCAAGCGTGAACCACACATACGGCGAGTCGCCGAGATCAGCGGACTGATCAGTCGCAGTGAATTGCAGATCAACCGTCGGTTGGCTCGATTGCGCAGACACGATGCTGAGCCCGGCGATGCTGGGAGCGTGGCTCGCAATCGTGACCGTCAAGGGGTTCGAACGACCCATCGGCATCACGAACACAAGCGTTCGGCTTCCGGGCGCAGCGTCAGCGGCCACGTTGACCGTGACGTCACGCC
The DNA here is from genome assembly GCA_036802945.1 of Vicinamibacterales bacterium. Classification (GTDB taxonomy): domain Bacteria; phylum Acidobacteriota; class Vicinamibacteria; order Vicinamibacterales; family UBA2999; genus Gp6-AA40. The sequence goes on along the minus strand of DAIRVG010000149.1, from coordinate 339 downwards.
ACGCCGGCCCATTTCCGCTCCGCACAATGCTGGAGACCGTCACCCCGGCAGAAGGTGAGAACTCCACGCTCTGTGGCATGGCCCCGCCCGGAACGACCACGCTGATCACTGTGGACTGACCGCGTGGCAGCTGTTTCGGGAAGAAGCTGTCGATGGCGATTGGCTGTGGCTGTTGTGCGTCGCCCACGTGAGCGCCCGGTCCAAGACAAGCCAAGAAGGTGAACCCGATTACGGTAAGGCACCGAGTCGCGGAGTACATCACTCACCTCAAATCAATTCGTTCGACCGCCGGCCTCTTCGAGCGCGATGACGCGCGCGGTCGCGCACTCGGTCATCATC
>DAIRVG010000148.1:8619-15065 GCA_036802945.1 Vicinamibacterales bacterium | reverse complement strand
TCCCAAGGTGTTCATGAAACCATCGTCCCGGGTCGTTATCGCAATTGTTCTCGCGGTCTCTGCCGCCGCATGCGGCGGTTCCGACAGCAGCACGTCACCATCCGCGCCGACGCCGCCGTCGGCCGCGTTCTCTCAGACGGATGTCATTACAGGCACTGGGGCCATCGCGACGCAGGGCCGCACCATCATGGTGTCGTATACCGGGTGGCTGTACGATCCGACCAGACCCGAGTCGAAGGGGACGCAGTTCGACTCGAACGCGGGCTTCACCTTCCCGCTTGGTGTAGGCCGGGTCATTCCGGGATGGGATCAAGGCGTGGTCGGCATGAGGATCGGCGGGCTGCGCCGTCTGGTCATTCCGCCGAATCTCGCGTACGGATCGCAGGCGAATGGCCAGATTCCAGGCAACTCGACGCTCGTCTTCGACATCATGCTCCTGGCCGTGAATTGACATCGGCGTTACCTTATGTCCGGCGTCTCGCAACATGAGGAGATCCAAGATGAAACGTTCCTCTCAATTCTTTCTTGCGTTGGCGCTGGCGGCGGCAACGCTATCGACCGGGGTCTCCGCCCACTTCAGGCTCGTGGCGCCTGCTTCGTGGCTCATTGAAAGCGACCGCGGCGATCCTCAAAAAGCGGCGCCGTGCGGCGGCACCAACACCGATTTCGGCAAGCCGAGCTACATCATCAGCAAGGTGACGGGCGGCCAGAAGCTACACATACAGGTTCAGGAAACTGTTTATCATCCAGGCCACTACCGCGTCGCACTGGCGGTGAACTCGCCCACGGAGCTCCCCCTCGACCCCGAGGCCACGACGATAGACACCGACAGAGGGCCGCGGTCCGTGTCAGCCAAGATCCAGAACCCACCACAGGTGCCGGTGCTCGCCGACGGGCTCTGGCCCCACACCGCGCGAGTCGACGCACCGTTCGAAACGGACGTTCAACTACCTAATATCAATTGCAGGAAGTGCACGCTCCAGGTCGTGCAGTTCATGGCGGAACACGCCGTCAACAATCCCGGAAACTTCACGTATCACCACTGCGCGGAGCTGCAGATCACCGCCGATCCTGCGAAGCCCCTCGATAAAGGGTGGCCGCCCGAACGTTGATGGTGGAGGATGCCATGTACGTATTACGAATCGCGTCACTGAGCGTTGTGGCGGCGGCCGCTGTGTGGGGTTGCGGCAGCAACCCGGACGGGCCGAGCCAGACCAACAATCGCATGACGTTCTTCGTCACGAGCGCGACGAGCATGACGGGAAATGTCGGTGGATTGCGCGGGGCTGATGCGACCTGTCAGCGCCTTGCAACGGCAGTCGGGGCGGGGAGCAGGACGTGGCGCGCATACCTGAGCGCGGACCAGGATCCCGACAACGGCAATCGACCAACGGACGCGCGGTCCCGAATCGGCGCCGGTCCATGGGTCAACGTGAACGGCGTGACCGTGGCCACCTCATTGGCCGACTTGCACGCTAAAACGGGTAACGCCGACGTATTCATTACCGAACAGGGTCAAAAAGTAAACGGTCAGTGGGCGGGGTCGCCGAGTCCAGTGCAGCACGACATTATGACCGGGTCCAATGCGGACGGCACACTCATGCCTGGGCTGACGTGCAACAGCTGGACATCGGGATCCGCAGATGTATTGGGACAGGTCGGCCACTCAGATGGCCTTGGGCCGGGTGGCAGCACCGCGGGTGCCTTGGCGTCATGGAACTCTGCCCATGCGAACGCCAATTGCAGCGACACCGCACCGCGCGGCGGCGCCGGCCGCCTCTATTGCTTTGCGCGTAACTGAGGCTGCGAATTCCTAGCCTTCGTTTTGCGTGGTAGGCTGCGTTAGTCGATGACAGCGGTCCGCCGCCACCTCACCGCGCTCGGAATCACCTGCCTGCTGTTTCAGGCTGCAGCCTTCGCCATTGCTCCGTTCGCCATCTGTTGCGCTGTCGCTGCGCAGGCCGCGGTCGAGGACGATGTGTGCTGCAAAGGCATGGCGCCAGGACAGATGTGCCCGTTGCACAAGCATCGTCAGGCGCCGAAAGACACCGCGCATCACGATGAAACGCCTTCCCGTACCGCGGTGCGCAGCAGCTGCGCGCCGGTCGATCCCGCGCTGATCTCCTTCGCCTTCGGCCTCGGCATTCTGCCGGAGGCGGTTTCCCTCGACGTAATCGCTGTTTCGATTCCCGTTCCGGCGAGCCACGCCACGGTCACCCATCGTTCGCGCTCGCTCGACCCTCCTCCACCTCGCGCCTAAGGCGCTCGGAAATCCCAAATCCCAAATCCCAAGGTCCAAATCCCAAGTCCGACTGAGGTCGGGTGCGGGCGGGGGAGTTCCACATGTTTCAGAAGGTCGTGGTGTTGCTGTGTCTGCTGGGCGTGCTCTCTCGCCCGGGCAGCGCGGGCGCTCAACAGCTTGTCGCATCGGCGTCGGTGAGCGGCACGGTCCGCGATTCGTCGGATGCGGTCGTTCCGTCGGCTGAGGTCCGGCTGCGAAACGTCGAGACGAATCAGTTGTTCGAGCGCGTGAGCGACGACCTCGGGCGCTACCGCTTCGTGTCTGTGCCGGTGGGGACGTACGAGCTGACGGCAGGGGCGCCCGGTTTCGCGACGGCGCGTACCCGTCTGGCGCTGACGATCGGGAAGGCTGTTGACGTGTCGTTGTCCTTGATGGCTGCGGGTGTCTCTCAGAGCCTCGAGGTCACTGCCGATGCGCCGCTCGTCGAGGTGACGAGGACTCCCATATCGGACACGATTGCGCCCGCCGACATCGAGACGCTGCCGCTCAACGGCCGGAACTATTTGGATCTCGCGCTGCTCGCCCCGAACGTCTCGAGGACGAACACACGCAGCAACGAACGGTTCGCCGAAACGTCGGCGGTCCCCGGCACCGGGATCTCGGTATCGGGCCAGCGCAACCTTGCGAATACGTTTATCGTCGACGGCCTGTCGGCCAACGATGACGCGGCAGATCTCTCCGGAACGTACTTCAGCGAGGAAGTGATTCGCGAGTTCCAGGTGATCACTTCGGGAGGCACCGCTGAATTCGGCCGCGCGTCGACTGGGATCATCAATGTCGTCACGCAGTCCGGCACCAATCAGTATCGCGGGCGCGCCTACGGGTTCTTCCGTAACGGCCGCGTCGACGCGCGCAACGCGCTCGCTACCCGCAAGGATCCGCTGACGCAGAGTCAGTACGGCGTCACGTTTGGCGGTCCGGTCGTGAAGGATCGGACGTTCTGGTTTGCGAACGTCGAGCGCACCCAGCAGGACAAGAACGGGATTGTCACCATCACGCCAGCCAACGTTGCGGCGATCAACGGCGCGATGGCCGCTGCGGGCTATCGCGGACCGGCGGCGGCGACCGGCGAGTTTCTCACCGGATACGACACGACCAACGTCTTCGCGCGCGTCGATCACACGGTCGCGTCGTCGCGCATTCAGCTTCGCTTCAGCGGGTACACCGTCGCGAGCGACAACGCGCGCGGCGTCGGCGGGCTGAACGCAACAAGCCGCGGAACGCGGCTGCTCGATACCGATCGGATTGGCGCCGGCACGTGGCAGGTGACCCCGTCGAACGCGGCGGTCGACGAGTTGCGGGTGCAGTGGACGCAGAGCCGGCTCGACGCTCCAGTCAACGACTCGATCGGTCCCGCCCTTGCCATCTCAGGTGTCGCCAATCTCGGGACGTCCACGTCGTCGCCAACAGGGCGCGATCTCGAGTCGTGGCAGATCGCCGACACGTTCACGCGACAGCACGGCGGACACCTGATCAAGGCCGGCGCCGATTTCTTGTACGATGCCGTGACGATCGAGTTCCCTGGCGCCGTGCAGGGGTCGTACACGTTTACGTCGCTCGCCAATTTCCAGCGCGGCGCGTACCAGCAGTTTCAGCAGGCGTTCGGACAGCCGGCGTTCTCGCAGTCGAATCCGAACCTCGGCGTGTTCGTGCAGGATGAATGGGCGGCCCGCCGCGACCTCACTGTGACCAGCGGCCTCCGCTACGACGTGCAGCGGCTTCCGAAGCCGATTCACCTGGATGCGAACAACGTGTCGCCACGGTGGGGCGTCGCGTGGGCGCCAGGGGATCGCCGGACAGTGGTGCGCGCGAGCGGCGGCGTCTACTTCGATCGCATCCCGCTACGCGCGACGTCAAATGCGCTGCAGCGTGACGGCATTCGGTACAAGGTGGCGGTGTTGTCGTTTGGAGAAGCGGCAGCCCCGGCATTTCCGGGCGTGCTGCCGGCATTTCCCGGAGGGGTTCTCACCGCAATTACCGCGATCGATCCGCGCATCCAGAATGGCCGCAGTGAGCAGGCTGCCGTGCAGGTCGAGCGCGCGCTCGGGCGCGCCATGTCCGCCTCGGCGGGGTATTCATACTTGCGCGGACACGCGATCATCATGCAGCGCAACGTGAACGTGCCGACGCTGACGGCGGGGCAGGCCGCAGCACTAGGTGTGCCGAATCTTGGAAGACCGAATCCCAGCTTCGGCAATATCAGCCGTTACGAGTCGATTGGCGATTCGTGGTTCAACGGCGTGAGCCTCTCTTTCAACGCCCGCGCCGCGACGTGGGGCAGTGTTCGCGCTTCGTACACGCTCTCACGCGCGCTCGATACGTCGGGTAACGCCTTCTTCAGCACCCCCCAGAACAACTTCGATATCGGCGCCGAGAAGGGGCCGTCCGACAACGATCAACGGCACCGAGTCGTGATAAGCGGGGTAGCGGGCGCCGAGGGAAGCCGACTGTCGCGTGCCCTCGGCGGGATCCAGTTCGGTTACCTGGTTTCGTATGCCACTGGCGTTCCGTTCAACGTCGTCGCCGGGAGCGATCTCAATAACGACACGACGAACAACGATCGCCCGGCCGGCGTGTCGCGAAACAGCGCGCGCCAGTCGTCGACCTCCTCTGTCGATCTGCGTGTCTCGCGCGTTTTTGCGGTGCCGCGGAAGGGAAGGCTCGAGATCCTGGTCGAGGCGTTCAACGTGTTCAATCGCGTCAATATCCTCGTGGTCAACAATACGTTCGGCACCGGGACAACCCCGCTCGCGAGCTTCGGTCAGCCGACGCTCGCCGGCGACCCACGGCAGCTGCAGGCAGGTATACGATGGAGCTTCTGAACATCAAAGTCTCGTTCATGGCGGTAGCCATCACCGCCGCCGTCGCAGCGGGTGCGATTACAGGTGCGGCACCTGCCGACCCTCTTGTGCTCGAGGTCGCCGGCCGATCGAATGCGACCCCTTCGATCGCCGCTGACGGCCGCGTGGTCATCGTTGCGTGGAGCGCGTCGGCCCAGGGCGGCGCGACCGACATCTACGTCGCGAGGAGTCGGGACGGAGGTCGGACATTCGAAGCCCCGGTTCGCGTCAACGATACGGCTGGGCAGGCCAGCGTGTCGGGTGAGCAGCCGCCGCGGATCGCGCTCGTGTCCAACGCCACGGGCGAGCCGTCAGCGGTCGCGGTGTGGACTGCGAAAGGCGCGTCGGGCACGCGGATCGTGACCGCACGATCGGACGACGGGGGCAGGACGTTCGGGCGGACGCGCACGGTGCCGGGCACTGATGCGGCGGGTAATCGAGGTTGGGAGGCGATTGCCACATCCCGCAACGGAAAGATTCTCGGGGTCTGGCTCGATCATCGCGAGCTGGCGTCCAGCGGCAGCGCCGCGATGAATCACGAGGCGCATATGCAGATGCCCGCGGCCGACGGCGCGGCCAAGGCGCAGCTGTCCAAGTTGTACTTCGGGGACGTGGACGCCGGTGGCGCCCGCGTCGTGACGGGCGGTGTCTGCTATTGCTGTAAGACCAGTATCGCCGCCAGCGCGGACGGGTCGCTCTATGCCGTGTGGCGTCACGTCTACCCGGGGAACATTCGAGACATCGCCTTCACCTCCTCGCGCGATGACGGGCGGAGCTTCGCGCCGCCGATTCGGGTCAGCGAGGACAAATGGGCGCTCGACGGTTGTCCAGAAAACGGGCCGGCGCTTGCCGTGAGCGGGCGCGACGTGCACGTGGTATGGCCGACACTGGTCAAGGGTGCCGGATCCAGCGAGCCCGGGCTCGCCCTGTTTTACGCGAATACCCGGGACGGGCGATCGTTTACGCCGCGCCAGCCGCTTCCGGTTGAGGGAGTGCCGCGCCATCCGCAGATCGCCGCTGCAGCGAACGGGACGTTACTCGCTGTCTGGGACGAAGCGATGAGCGGCCGTCGTCGCGTCGTTCTCGCACGCGCCGCGGCGGTCGCCTCCGGCGCTTTCCGGTTCGCCCGCGAGCCGATTGGAAATGGGCCGATCGACGAGTATCCCGTCGTCGCCGCGACCAATGATGCAGCCGTCGTCGCGTGGGCGAGCAGGACTGGCGATCGCTCAGTGATTCGCGTTCTGCGCGCGGTGCCGTAGCCCTTCTCGAGCGTCTCACAGGCGGACCTGAAGGTCCGCCTCTAC
>DAIRVG010000148.1:4359-8519 GCA_036802945.1 Vicinamibacterales bacterium | reverse complement strand
CAGTTCGACAAGATAGTCTCCCGGCGCAAGCGGCGCGAGTGCCACTTCGGCCGACTGCCACCGCGACCCGTCCGCATCATTCCGAATCGTGCCCGTGACTGGAATCGGCATCGCGTTGCCGGCGCGATCGAGCAGCTGCGCGGTGACTGGGTCCGCTGCTGGTGTCGGCACCTCGACGCGAAGACGATCGCTGCGCCGGAACCGCAGATCGGCGGTCGGCACTTCCCTGTTGGCGGTCGCCGATCCACGACGGAAGAAGATCGCACCGGTCGGCTGCGGCGCTGCCGAAATCCTGATTTGCATCGTATCGCTCGCGGCGGCGGACGCCCGTGCGCCCTTCGAGCGGATCTGCAGCCGATAGTCGCCCGGCGCGAGCCCGTTCGACGTCAGCGCGATTCGGGTGCTCGACGAACCTGGCGCGATTTGCCCGCGCCCGGTGGCAACCGTCCGTCCGGATCCGTCGACGAGCATCGTGTCGACCTGACCACCGCCTGTCCATTCGTCACTTTGCGCCCCGCGACCCACTTCGGCCACGGCCCACACAGTTGCCACGCCTGACGATGACCATCCAGCGGCGGCGTGGAGTCGCACAGGTAGTTCACGCACAAATGTGCTGAGCGATCCGAGCGCTGTTTCGACGGCGTGTGCCTCTGCGGCGGCAGTCGCCGCTGCGGGGGATGGTGGCGCTGCGACTCTCGTCAGCGCGGACGCCGCTGCCGCGGTGTTGGCAAGGTAGCCTCGCCGCGCACGGACCTGAACACCGGGGCGCTTGACCCGAACGGTGATCGAATGGAATTTGCCGTCCAGCTTCCCGCCGGAGTAGTACCCCAGCAGGTAGTACGAGCTTAGGTCGTCGACAATCCGCCGCAGCCCTTGTGCAAGATTGTTCGTGTCGACGACAGCGACGCCATCGGTCGCTTCAGCCAGCGTGCGCAGGGACGTGTTCCGGGCAGTGAGGCGCGCCCGATCTTCGACGAGCCCTACCATCGGGTTCGCGTTGACGCCGGTGCCGACGCCCGCCGCCGGAACGATGTTCTCGTCGAAGACCGCGAGGCCGCGAGGGTCGATCGGATAGAAGGAGGCATTCGCGCGGTTTGCTTCGTCCAGGATCGTGCGGAACTGCTGTGCATCGTCGAGCTGTGAGAGCGCGAAGCGGTCGCGCTCGCAGTCGTTCTGATTCGGGTTGCCGGGCTCGGTCCGGCGGCCAGTCAGCGTGCCGGTGCGGGGATCGATCCCCACCGTGGGTCCGGGAGGCACGACGCCGCTAATCGGGCGCACGAGTGCGGCGTTGGGGCCGTACAGACGCCAGCCGTCGGTGATCGTGATCACCGCCTTCCGCTCTTCACGTACGCCGCCTAAGAAGCGGACGAGATCCTCCAATGCGTCGAGGGTCTGCTTTTCGCGCCGGCGCAGGATCATTTCCTGCGCGATCCCCTGATCGGATGCCGTGCTCTCTCCAGGCCGCGTAATGCCCGGATAGCAGCGGGCGTATTGATCGTCAACCGGATCTTTGAAGTTCGTTCGATCGCGTTCGCCCCACCAGTACCGTGTAAGGAATCCTTCGATCGTGGTCGTGCGGCGCGCGAACGTGACGTCCTGTGGTGACATCTCCGGCGTCATCACCGCGATGAGATCGTCCTGACCGATCAAGCGGTCGAGGGCTTCGATAAGCGGCCTCCTGATCGCGCGCGACGCGGCCATCTCGACATGGTTGATGTCGAGAAACAGCACGAACACACGCGCGCGTGGATCCTGGGCTGCCTGCCGCGACTCCGCCACGGTGTTTGGCTCACGGCGAGCGTCCTGCGGGCCGGCGCTCCGAATAACGATCTGCTCGAACTGATCGATGGTCTGGGAGACCCTGTCCTCGAGGACCTCGAAGTCTTCCTTGCGGAGATCGGTGACCGGCTGGCCATTGCGCGTGGGGTAGACGTCGACACGCACGTAGCTGGCGTCGGTGCGGAAAGTCGGTTGGGGTGTGGCCTGTTCTTGCGCTCCAGCTGAAGAGAAACCAATGGACGCCTGCAGGAACGCCAGAATGCACACCGTTCGTGCCGAGATGCGACCCGCCCGGTGTTGCATTCGGGCATTATGGCAGAGGAAGCGTCCTCTCACCGGGTCATCGATGAGCGACGGCGAGGACAGAAGCCGAGGCTTATCGCGCCAGTTCCGTGAGACGTGGTGGTACGTGACTTGAACCCGCCCAGCCGCCCGCCTTCGCAAGAACGCTTCGGCGCGGCAAGATTCCGTGGCGCAATCAAAATACAGGCTGCTGGCGCTGGCGTTCATTTCCGCGGCCATGCCGGGCACGGCGTCCGCGCAGGACTTCATCTGCTCCGATGTACGGCAAGGGGATACCGCGGCCCATCTGGCGTTGCGGCTGACGAACGATGCCGAGTCTCGGCACCAGCCCTGGTTTCAAATCGTCGATCCCGCACGCTCTCGATTCGTATCCAAGTCCTCGTACGACCTCATCCTTCCCGGTTGGCGGGTCTGCCTTGCGGCCCGCGCGCGGGGCGGGCAGAACGCGACGACAGGTCAAGCGTCGCATCGCGCCTCGCCGGCCGCGCTGGCAGTCGTGGACCGGCTCACGACTGCGGATCTCACAAGTTCATGGATCCTCGTGCTCGCCATCCTCACGCCGTTCCTCGCGTCCCCACTCGCGAAAAAGTACCTGGACAGACGACGCCAAACGCTCGACGGCATGACGACGTTTGCGGTCGCGTTCATCCGCGAATTCGCGCAGCCTCTTCCCCGACTCCATCCGGCGGATCGCCCGCTCGCGGTCGATCTTCGTTGCGCTCCGTATCGAGAACGACTGGAGATTCTGGTCGCACCGGCGCAGGGGCATAGCTATCCCAATTTGTCCGACCACAGGAAGAACCTCCTCTACGACATCGAGCGCGTCCTTCGCGTCGTCCCGGATCAATCGTTTGTCTGCCGTGAACCGTACCAACAGGGGAAATGGGTGGTCATCCCCTTTCAGAAGAACCCGGTCGTACCGCCACAGGAAGGTGCCACGTGAACGTTCTCCTTTTGAGTGCAGGCGGAGGCGGAGGGAATATTCTGCGCTCCGTGAAGGCGATGTTTCGCCGCGATCTGACCGTGACCCAGAAAAGCGACCCGAAGTACGCCGAACGGCTCCGCCGATCGGTCGTCACACGGTTCCTCGATACCAATGAGTTCTCTCTGCTCGACGTCCCACCCGATGAAAGGCTGCTCATTGGGGCCACGACGACGCGACGCCTCGGGTCGGGGCACAATCCTGATGTCGCACGAGCCGCCCTCGAGGAATCACGAGGCGAGGTGGAGGCGCTCCTCAGCAGATTCTCGGTGATCGTTCTCGTCGGAACGGGTGGCAAGGGAACGGGCGCCGGCACGATGTTTCCGTTGGCGCAGATTGCGCGCGCACAGCACAAGCTGGTGATTCCGATCTTTGTTCGACCGTCCTTCGAGCGCCATGAGGTAGAGAAGCGCCGCTACGACCACGCTCTGAACGTCTGTGGCCAATTCGATGCCGCGAACATCCGGCTCGTAGAGCTTCTCAACGATCGAGGGTACGTCGATAGCGATCCCCAGCCTCAATCCGCTGTCTGGGAAAGGATGAATCGTCCGATCGCCCGCGGGCTCCGCGGACTGCTGTACGTCCTCTCCGACCTCTCGCAGGTCGATCCCTCCGACCTGTCCGTGATGTTCGCCGGCCGGGGCCGGTTACGAATCGGTTTTTCGGAGATCGATGCGTCCCTCGGCCACGAGCCGACGGAGGAACAGGTGCAGGACGCGGTTCACGGCTGCTGGGACAACCCGTACTGTGCGTTTGGCCACGACGTCGGGACGTCGCTTATCTGCGTCCAGGGCGAGTGGTCAAATGTCGTCGACGCCAGGATCAAGGGTCGGTTTGCCGCCCTGGCAAATGGCGACGCCGCGAGGGCGACCTACAACCCCCTCTATGCGCGTGCGCCGCACGTGCCCAAGCCGTGGGGCGTAACGGCGATTTTTGCGGAACACACGGGCAGTCATTCGCCCTTGCAGATCGACTGGAACCTCGAACGACGGCCAGTGACCCTTCCGAGCTCGGCCGTTGTCCCGATTGCGGCCTTTGCGCGAGCGACACACGCTGAGGTGGATTCGCGATTCGACTCCCGACTCCCGACTTCCGA
>DAIRVG010000148.1:0-4259 GCA_036802945.1 Vicinamibacterales bacterium | reverse complement strand
CCGACTTCCGAATCCCGACTCCCGACTTCCGAATCCCGAATCCCGAATCCCGAATCCCGAGAAAACGCACCTGCGTCACTCATCGTCCTGCCTGACGTTGTCCAACCCGAAAGTGCGTCACACCCCGTGGAGGAAACGGCTTCCCCGAGCGAGCGTGCGTTTGCCACCGTGTGGGAATTCGCGCGGGCGTTGAACCGATTGGAACCTGAAGCGCTCGCCTTGGCCCGGGGTGGCGTCGATTACAGGATGACGATCGACAGCACCGACCTCCGAAAACTGGTGACGACGTTCTGGGTCCGCTCCGTGTTTCCGTGGCTGTCCACGGATTGGCGGGATCGCATGCTGGACGTACTTGTCCAGAACGTGACGATCCCGAACTACTCGTTAAGGCAGGGACGTCGCACACTACATCTCAACGAAGCCACCTTCGAGGATCTCAAGCAGATCGTGACGGAAACGATTTTTCCGGATGCAATTCGCAGCGACCTTCAGCTGCTTATTGCCGTTGGGACGCTGTGGGGCGAGGAAGCCCTGGCGCGATTCGAATTCATTCAGAGTTCGGACGCCGGCCTGAAACCCTCTCGACTCGGCTCGCTGCTCGGCGCGTTACGAATCACGTCGTCCGAATCACCAGCGGACCATCAGCATTGACGGTGTCCTACGCCAGGTCCTCGCTCAATGTGCGGTCGGGACTCGCGACCGCGCTCGTCAGCTTTCTTCCGAGCACGCGCCAGGCAAGGATAAGTGACGTCACGCAGAGCGCCGTTCCCCCGACCATGAACGTGATGACCACGATGTCCCACAGCGGGCGGTAGTTGTAGAGCCACGGAAAGTCGAACGAGTGAAGCCCGTGATACAGCCAGCGCGAGACCCAGTTGCCGCTGTTGTAGTTGCCGACGACGCGCCCTGTCTTCGGATCGATGTAGTAGCGACTCTGGTCCGCATCGTTGAGTCGGGCGAGGATCACGGGAAGCGGACGAGTTCGACGGCGGTCCAGATAGTACGCGTCGTACTGATCGATGACGCGAATCTCGGCGAGGCCTTCCGGCTGCGCAGCGGTGGTGACGACGTCGATGACCCGTTGACGATCAAGCTCCGCCTGTGGGACGCCGTTCAACGGGACCACACGCGTGCTTCCGTCCCCGAGCCTTGCGAGATAGATTGGTTCGGAAGCGAACGTCGTCAGCTCTAACTCCTTGACGTCCGCGCCTGCGAGCTGCGAGAGCGCCTCACGCGGAGCCTTCGCGTCGAACGCGGCCAGATCCATTTCTCCGCGCAGCGCCTCCGGAATGGTTGGCCCGAGGCCCGGCCGCAGAGCCAGAGCCTGGCCGCCGGTCGCCTGCGGAAACGGATCCATCGAGAGCATGCCGCTGAACGCCCACGTCGCGGTGGCGATGCCGAAGATCAGTCCGAAGATCGTGTGCAAACGTTTCTGGCCGCGATACGGAATGCTGGTTGGGGTCCCCGCATAGCGGTAGCGCTTCGACGGCGAATACATCCAGATCCCGATGATGACGCCGAGGATCGCCGAGACGGTACCGATTCCCGAGGTCCAGATAACAACCTGGCTCCATTCGGGACCATGCTTGCGCAGCGGAGTGAAGTAGAACCAGTGCGGGATCGCGCCGACGTACGCGCCCAGCCGCGACGCGGTGGTCGTGTACTGGACGACCTCTCCGGTGATCGGAGAAACATAGACCTGCTCGCCGTTCGGCCAGGAGTACTTCCATAGCGGGCTGAGCGAAGAAACCGCGCGCTGGACCGTCCACTGATCGACTTCTTCAACGCGCTCGACGCCCGCCGCGCTCAAGGGTTGCCGCGTCCATGTCGTCGCCGCCCGATCGATCATCTCGCGCGGAACGTCGATCTGCTCCTCGCCGGTGTCGGCGTAGACGATGGCGTCGTCGCGGCCAAAGCGGAAGCGATAGGCCGGACGTCCGTCGAAACTATTGAGGAAAATCTGCGGTGGCGGACCGGAGAACTCGAGCTTCGCGTACGCCGCCGAGGGCGAGAGGACGATCTTCGACGGGTCGAGCGCAGGCGCGTGCTGCAGTCGATCGGCGGCGCTGACCCCCGGGAAATCCCAGTACATCATGCCGATACCCGACGGGAACCACAGCAGGAAGAGCACGCAGAGCGCGACCCCAAGCCAGCGGTGCACGAAGATAAGCGCTCGTTTCAACATGAGCAGTGCCGAGGATGCCACACAAAATACTCCTTTTCTCCTCGTTTCAGCCGGCAAGCTCCCGACGGCTGCCTGAAGAACAATTCAGGAACTCTTAAGTTTTAACCGCCGTATGGCATCAGTACGATTCGCCGACATCAAAATCCGTCAAGAATTTCTCAAACCGTAAGGAGAGATCTGTATGCAGAAGTACCGTCGGCTGATTGGGCGAGTGCTGGTCGGATGTGCGATAGCGCTGCTCGCATCAGTCGTGAGTCCACCTGTCGCACGCGCGCAGGGTCAGCCCCAGATGCCGGGTATGCCCGGAATGCCGGCGACTCCGCCAAACGTCGGCAACGTGTTGGGGACGGTCACAAAGGCCTCAGGCGGTGCGGTCGCGGGCGCGACGGTCATCGCGACCAATACGACGAACGGCTCACAGTACAGCGCGTCGACAGGCGATGACGGGCAGTATTCGCTCCCGAGCATGCTGGTCGGGACGTATGACGTCAGCGTGCTGCTGGGCGGATTCAAGCCGTTCAAGCGAGCTGCCGTCGTGGTTGGGACCAATACCGCCACACAGGTCGACGCGGCGCTCGAACCCGGCGATACGGAGAGCGAGCGCCAGGCCTTACTCGACCGCATCGAGGTCCTGGAAAAGCGCTTGAGCGACATTGAGACGACCGCCGTGCTGTCGGACCCTGAAACGCGAGTCAAACGCATCGAGGTTTACGTCGATCCAAACGGCGTCCAGACAGACGAGCCGGTGCCTGGCGCAAAGCTGGAGGTCACCTATCAGCGAGAAAGGGTGTACCGGCGTCAGACGATCAATGAAAAGATCGAAGAGGCCCTTGCCGACGCGGATGACCAGAGCGTGAGACTCGGTGTCGATGCCACCACCGTGGCCCAAGGCGCGGGCCGAACAAAGGGTGGTGAGGCGTTCCCGAACAAGAAGGCCTACGCACTTGCGTCCGCCGATCTGTTCTTCGCGGCAAAGCTGGCCCAGTACACGTCGTTTTTCGCCGACGTGGTGGCTCTGAGCGGCGCTCCTCCGGACCGGGAGATTCCGTCGCTCACGCTTCTCAACGGCTACACGGCGCGTCTCGTGAACCAGAACGAGCTGAATTTACGTGAGGCGTGGCTCCGGACGGAGTTCTTCGGCCAGCGCCTGGCACTGACAGCTGGACGATTGGACCTGACGAATTACTTCGACCGCAATGCGGCCGCCAACGATGAGACGACGCAGTTCCTCAGCGACGCACTCGTCAACAACCAGATGCTGGGCCTGGCGGTGAATGGCACGGGGGTTGTCGCCGAGTACGATCCGAAGAACGCCTTCAATTTTCGTTTTGGGGTGCAACAGAGCAATCCCGACGCGAGCAACCTTTCAGATTCCATGTACTCTCTGGCGGAGGTCGGTTACACGGCAACGCCTTTCTCGCTGCCTGAAGGGCACTATCGCGTCTGGTTCCGCGCGAATAACGGTGAGGTCGACTCAAAGCAGGCGGTTGGCATCAGTCTGGACCAGAAGCTGTCGCCTTTCGTGACGCTGTTTGGTCGCTATGGCACACAGAAGCTTCCTGGAGATCGCGATCACTATGCGAGCGCCGGTCTGGGGTTCAGCAACGGGATGGTCTTCAATCCTCTGGACACGTGGGGCATCGGGTACGCGCAGATGGATCTTGCGACAGGAGACAAGGAAAGGCTGACAGAGGGCTACTATAACTTCCAGCTCACTGACCGGCTGCGACTGTCGTTCATGCTGCAGCACGTCCTCGATTCACCCGGCGTCGAGAGCAAGTTCGGCTATCTGTTGCCCGGCATTCGACTACAGGCGGCCTTCTAAGATCATGCGTTCAGGATCATTCGTTGTCAGGAGTACACACATGTTTAATACAGCACGGCGCTTGCTCGTTGGGGGCCTCGTTGCACTCGCGGGTGGAGCGATTGCCACCGTCGGTCTCGGGGCCCAGGCCCCTGGCGTGAAGATCACCGATCCGACGTCGGTCGTGATGATCGTCAATCGTGACTCGAACGATATCGGGTTCATGGACATCAAGACGGAAAAGATGATCGGGCGGGTCTTCCTCGGGAA
>DAIRVG010000147.1:0-15068 GCA_036802945.1 Vicinamibacterales bacterium | reverse complement strand
CGTGCGTCCTGCACGGCGAGATCAAGAGCGATCTCAATGCGCCTGTGGTGCTGACCTACGTCACACAACGGCCACCCTGTTGTTGGCACAAGGCGTTCACGCAGGTGTGGTGATGGAGACTCTTGGACACTCACAAGTGTCGCTTACGCTAGACACCTACAGCCACGTTTTGAGCGAACTTGATCTAAGACGTTGCACAGCGTGACCGTCCGGAGCAACGCGGCGCAACCCGGACGCAACCACGAGTGTGCAAAAAAGCGATCGTGAAATCATGGGACCCACGCGCCCTCAGCCGGCCCCGCCCACCTATGCTCAACCTCTGCGCCCCGTGCGGCTTATCGCTTTGGGCCTACAGAGCGCTTTAACATGCGGGACGGTTGAGAGCCCCGGACCAACGTGGGCGACTGGACGAGGACTCCTGTAGGTAGAAGGAACGGAATACCAATCGGCCCGCTGCACTCAAGCGCGAACAGCAGCTCAAGCGATGGACGCGAGCCAAGAAGGAAGCGCTCATAGCTGGCGACCTGGCGCTGCTGAAGCGTCTCTAGCCTCCGGCTTGGCCTTCGAGCGCAACCCCCGCCGAACGAAGTGCATTTGTAGGAAGCCTAATGTTTCAGCTGGGGAAGCCTGACGCTGCATGAACTCCAAGCAGGCCTCATCGCACAGGAGCGGACATGGCGGCTAACCCGTGGCGGACAGGGATTTCGCGTCCCACAGTCGACGGCAGGGAGGGACAACCCAAAGCTGAGCAGTAGTGGCATCCGGATTGCTCGGCCGATCGGGTCGAGGTGACCGAATGAGATCGATCTTCGCGAGCGCCGGACTGGCTCTCGCCCTTGTGGGCTTCGCCGCGCAGCAGGCCAACGCGTCTCCGATCACGTACGAGTTCTCGGGAACCGGCTCTGGTGCGATAGGCGGCACGTCGTTCACGGACGCGCTCGTCGTATTCACCGGCACCGCCGACACCGCCAACGTCATCTCGCTCTCGCCGGGGCTCGGCGTCACGTTTTACGCCGTTGGTTTGGACGGTTTGACGGTGAACATCGCCGGCATCGGCACGGCGACGATTACAGACCCGTCCAAGGTACTCGATATTCCGCAGCCGGTCATCGACCCTGACGGGGATATCCCTCCGCTGCCCGGCGTTATGCTCTTGAGAGGCGACAACCCCCTGGATTTGGAATCGGGCACCGGCATGGCCGCCGTGTTCGGCAACGCGCTTGCCGGGTATGACCTCAAGACGTCGATTGGCCCGATCACTGACCTTGGCGGAGTGGGATTCCCCGAGAATTGCGCGCCCGGCCCCGACCCCTGCATAGGGACCTCGCTGGGCCTTCTGAGCTTCACGAGCAACATTCTGCAGGACAACGCGGGGACGTTTACCGCGACGCTCCAACCTGTTCCGGTTCCGGAGCCGGCGACTCTACTCCTTATGGGCAGCGGCCTGGCGGCGGCGTTCGTTCGGCGATCACGTCGCGGCGGAGTGCAAGCAAGCGATTGTGCGGGCATGGATACCGTCCACCACGGTTACCTCAAGAACTCGAGTTCGTAAGACACAATCTCCGTCGTAGTTATCTCTTTGTCACACCCGTGACCTACTGCGACCCCACTTGGCATCGCACCTGGACACGCACCGCCGCACCGTCGCATTTCACAACAATTGCACTCATCTACCGCGCGCCCGTGAGGACCGGGGCAAACCTCTGGATCCGCTTGCCGAAGTCGACTTCGCCGACATAGATATTGCCGAACGTATCGATCCCGATGGCGTTCGGAAAGGTCATCTGACCGGCCAGACGGCCGCTTCCGCCAAAGTACCCGAGCGTCTTGCCGCTCTGGCGCTCCACGGTCCAGACGACGTCGTTGTGCGCGTCGGCCACGAATAGATACTTCTGCTGCGGGTCCTTGGAGATGATCATCTTGTACGTCGTGCCACAGATGGACTGGGTGAACGTGCCGACGATTTGCACCGGTGGGGCTTTGATCCCCGCGTCCAGCCCACCGCAGCCGCCGCGCTGCGCGGGTGAATTCGGCGACACGGAAATGTCCTGCAGCCACTTCCCCTCCGTGGTGAAGACCTGGATGCGGTTCTGGCCGCGCTCGCCGATGTAGACGCGCCGATCTTTCGAGATCTCGACGAAGTGCAGCGTCGGGACGAAATTCTTTTCTTCCGGAGGCGGACCGCCAGTCCACTTGTAGCCCGCGATCGGACCGTTCTCAATCTCGCTCAGCGGCATCCCGTGGCCACCCCAGCCGCGCTTGTAGGCGCCAGTTGACGCGTCGTATATCTGCACGCGCTTCTGATTGATGATGTACAGCTCGTTGGCCACCTCGTCGAGCTGGAAGCGGCCCTTATTGATGATGTAGCGCGTCTCCTGATTGTTCTCCGGCATCTTGGCCGCCTCAGGCGGTGGACGATGGTCGAAGTCCCAAACGAGCTTCCCGTCGCGCGTGAACTTCAGGATGCTGTCCTCATTGGCTTCGCCGCTGACCCATACGAACCCTTTCGTATCGACGACCACGGTCTGCAACTGGACCGGCCACTTCGGGTGATAGCCGGGGCCGCCCCATGCGTGAACGACGTTACCCTGCTGGTCGGCTTCGATGAGCTCAGGTCCACGCACACAGCAGAGCGCGGGCGAGGGGTTCCCCTCGGCCGTCAACTCGATGGGGAGGGCGGACCGACCGCGGTTGAGGAACCAGACGTGGTCCATCTGGTCGACAAAGATCCCCACGACCTGCTGCATGCTCCACTTGTTCGGCAGCGGCTTGGGCCAGAACGGGTCGACGCGGTACTGCGGTGCCCCGTTCTCCATTGCCTGTTTCGGGACTACCTGCGCGTGACTGACGCCGCTCGTAGCAAGCGTCGCAATGGCGCATAGAACAACGACTCCTGCACATACTTGGGTCTTGGTCATCACGATCCTCCGCTCTCCTTTTTCGTCGATTAGACATCCGTCTACTCGAACGAGCCGCCGGCGCATGTTATCTCAGCGCCCTTCCACTCTGGCACCACAGACCGTGCAGCGGCCTGCGTTTCCGAAGGATCCCCGCCAGCGTGTGCATGCACTCGCCCGTCTCAAGATTGGGACATAAGGGGTGAGTTGCCTCGGACTCGAACCGAGAACCCGCAGATTTAGGATCTACTGCTCGATGGTTGAGAACACTGGAAATGTTGAACGGTTCCGTCGATCAGGGTGTCCAGCTCGCAACAGCACGCAACTGCAGTTGCGTCTGGGTTGCGGAGGTGAATGAGGTTCATGACTGTAAAGTGGCGACAGTCCGCCTTCGCCGCTGCGCGGCTTCGGCGAGACAGCCTTCGCGTGGCTTGCCTAGCCGAAGCTCACGCTTCGGCTTGACTCGGGTGAGCGAAGGCTGGTGAGCCGCCTCGGAATCGAACCGAGAACTCGCAGATTAAGAGATGGCGTAGAGCGGTGTCCAGAGGATCCCACCGAGTGACGCTGCGTCGATTTCTTCGGAAATACAGACGCAATCGGACTCGGTCACACACCCTGGACAGCGCGAACTGTGGTCAAAACTACGGTCAGAAAATCGCGTCGAGTCGCTGGTGCGCGGGACGGCTCAGGCGATGCTGCGCGTCCTGGCGGCGTGCCACAAATCCCAGTTCATCTGCAGGTTCATCCACACCTCAGGAGACGTGCCCAGGAGGGCCGACAGTCGCC
The DNA here is from genome assembly GCA_036802945.1 of Vicinamibacterales bacterium. Classification (GTDB taxonomy): domain Bacteria; phylum Acidobacteriota; class Vicinamibacteria; order Vicinamibacterales; family UBA2999; genus Gp6-AA40. The sequence continues at coordinate 11,385 of DAIRVG010000147.1, read as the reverse complement.
ACGCCGTGTCCGCTGTCACGCCGCGCTTGCCTTTGATGATCTCGTTCAAGCGATTCGTCGTCATCTGCATGCGCGTCGCAGCCTCCGCCTGAGTGAGGCCGAGCGGCTTCAGGAACTCTTCGAGGAGCATCTCGCCGGGATGGGTTGGCGGCCGGCGCATCCGTCGAAGATCAACAGCGCGTCCGAGCGTTGTCTTACGAGTGGTAGTCTTCACAGCACACCTCCCAAGTATGGCCGGCGTCGAATCGAAACGTGATTCGGTATTGGTCGTTCACGCGGATGCTGTGCCGGCCAGCGAGCGAACCCTTGAGTGCTTCGAGTCGATTGCCAGGCGGGACCCGGAGGTCAGCCAAGGTCGCAGCGGCGTGCACATAGGACAATTTGCGCCGCACGATCGGCCAGAGTGCCTTCGGAATCGTTCGCGCTCGTTTCGTATCTTCATCGTAGAAGATGTGTTCGGTTGCGGGATCACCGAACGATTGAATCACCTGTCCAATTATACCCGGCTCCCGGGTATCCGGTGATACGGGTCACGCCCGGCTGGCCCTCTGCGGCCTAATCCTGTGCTCGCCCGCGTCAAGGCTCTCGCTGCACTCGACCCCGCTGCGGGGCTGGCGGCCTTGACCCAGGCTCGACACAGGACTCACAAGCATTTAAGGCCAGCCGAGAACATCGGCCAACACGCCTCTTCGCGCTGTACATGGCTCTTGGATTTTCGAAGCGCAAACCGCACGGTACATTTGCTACGAAAATAATGGTTCTGGCGGCGGTAGTTCAGGTGGATAGGCACCGGCCTTCTAAGGCGCCCAACGGTTGCCGCGCCAAATACTACGACCGCGAAGAATCCTGGCGCAGCCCGGGCTGGCGATCCATTGAGTCGGGACTACGCCCGGATAGGGACCGTCAGACGGTCTGAGTAGAGCAGCCTGTTACTGGCGACGCTCCGCAACCGCGCTTTTCCGCAGTTCACGACGCACAGCATCGCCCGCCCGGATGGCCCGATCCGTCTCGAACCGGCTGCGACACTTGTGGCATGTCGTCTCATAGAGCAGGTACATTGCGGCATAGCTCCTGACGGCGCGATTACTGAGCACTTCAACCGCATGCTGCAATTCGTGCCCGATGGATGCCATGAGATCGCGGTCCGGCTTGCTCGGGTCGACAAGGATCCGGAGCACTCGGTTTGGGCCGGCCATCGTGACCGTGAATAACAGGCAGGCGCCCACCCCGTGTCCGCACTCGCCTTCCGCGACATATACGATTCCGTCGGTCGTACCAATCTGGTCGACCAGCCCGCGAAAGGTCTTCGATTGTGAGGCCGCTTCGATGATGACCGCCGCAACCCGTGGACTGGCCGACCGCACCCGCGCACGGGTCGCCGCGATCGAGTCCTGACTATTGGCGGCATTTGATTCCGTGGCGGCGCTGGATGTCCACCCCAGCACTGCCACGACCACCGCCACACCCGCTGCCCGTCGTGTTGTCTTCGTCATCGCGTTTCCCCCCTGCCGCATCTGGAGGCGGAAAACGCGGGTCAAAACCAGAAAGGGGCGAAAACAGAAGTGGAATGCCCGGACGGGACGCCACGCAAGCTGGGTAGGGCAGCTTGTTACTCGCGACGCTCAGCCGCCGCCGCGCTTTTCTGCAGTTCTTCGCGCACAGCAGTGCCCGCGCGGATGGCCGCATAGGTCTCAATTGCGCCGCCACACCGGTGGCATTTCTCGAAATAGAGCGAATACATAGCGCGAGGGCTCTTGATGGTGCGATTGCTGAGCACCTCAACCGCATGCTGCAACTCGTGGCCGATGGACGCCATGAGATCGCGGTCCGGCTTGTTCGGGTCGACATGGATCCAGAGCACTCGGTGTGGGCCGGCCATCGTGATCGTGAATAACAGGCAGGCGTGCACGTCGTGCCCGCACGGCCCTTCCGCGACATACACGATTCCGTCGGTGGTACCAATCTGGTCGACCAGCCCGCGAAAGGTTTTCGATTGTGAGGCCGCTTCAATGATGACCGCTACAACCCGGGGACTGGCCGACCGCACGCGCCGATCGGGCGCCATGAGCGACTCCTGGCTAGCAACCGCGGCGCTTGATTCCGTGGCGGCCGCGCTGGATGTCCACCCCAGGACGGCCACGACCACCGCCGCACTCACCGCCGCTCTCCGAGCTGTCTTTGTCATCGCGTTTCCCCCCTGCTCGCATCTGGAGGCGAAAAACGCGGGTCAAAACCAGAAAGCCTCGGAAACAGGCGTAGAATGCGCCCATTCCTGATCCTCTACACGACGTCACGCGGCTGCTCGAAGCGTGGGGCGACGGGGACGACAAGGCGCTGGAGCGTCTGATCCCCATCGTCCACGCGGAGCTGCATCGGATTGCGAGCCGCTGTATGGCCGGCGAACGGATGGGCCACAGTCTGCAGGCCACAGCGCTCGTGAACGAGGCCTACGTCCGGTTGCTGGACGTCCAGCACGTAAGCTGGCAGAACCGCGCGCACTTCCTCGCGATGGCGGCGCGGCTGATGCGGCGCATCCTCGTCGATGTCGCACGATCGAAGCGCAATCAGAAACGAGGGGGTGAGGGGATACGCGTGACGTTCGACGAGGGACTGGCGCTGGCGAACGAGGACGGACACGATCTGGTGGCCATCAACGATGCCCTCGAGGCTCTCGCGCGCGTGGACGAGCGCAAGAGCCGCGTCATTGAGCTGCGGTTCTTCGGAGGCCTCAGCGTGGACGAGACGGCCATCGCCTTGAAGGTCTCTCCGGACACCGTGACGCGTGATTGGCGGATTGCCAAGACGTGGCTCCTGAGAGAGCTCCGCGGGGAGCGATCTGAGAAAGGCTGAAAGCCGACGCACACCTCCCAGGTGTGCTGTTTTGCACACTCACCCTCGACACCCTCCGCGCATAATGGCCGGGCTCGCGATCCCGTCAGGTCGCGCGCGGTTACCTTGCAGACCTCATGGAAGCCGAACGCTGGCGACAGACCTCGCAGCTCTACCACGCAGCGCTCCTCAAGGCCGTGCCGGACCGTGCGGCGTTCGTGCGCGAGGCGTGCGGCAGCGATGACGTCATGCAGCGCGAGGTGGAGTCGCTGCTCGCGCTTGACGGCTCGGCCCAGAATTTTCTGAATGCACCGGCAGCCGGCGCGGCGGCGAGATTGATGACAGACGTTCATCATGTGTCGTTGATTGGTCGACAGCTCGGCGCCTATCGCGTCGATTCGTTGCTGGGCGCGGGCGGCATGGGCGAGGTCTATCGCGCACGTGATACCAAGCTGGGTCGCGACGTCGCGATTAAGATCCTTCCTCGCCTCTTCGTCACCGAGCCGCAGCGCCTCGCACGCTTCGAGCGCGAAGCGCGCGTGCTCGCGTCGCTCAATCACCCTCACATCGGCGCGATCTACGGGCTCGAGGACGTGGATGGCATCCCCGCGTTGGTGCTCGAGCTCATCGACGGAGTGACGCTCGCCGATCGCCTCGCGAAAGGGCCGCTGCCCGTGCGCGACGCGCTGACCATCGCGGTGCAGATTACCGACGCGCTCGAAGCCGCCCACGAGAAGGGGATCGTCCATCGGGATCTCAAGCCGGCCAATGTGAAGATCACGCCCGAGGGAATGGTCAAAGTGCTCGACTTCGGGCTGGCCAAAGCGGTGTCCGACGACTCGGGGGCCGGCGTGACGCAGTCGCCGACGGTTACAGTCGGCGGCACGCGCGAAGGCGCCATTCTCGGCACGGCCGCGTACATGAGTCCCGAACAAGCGGCTGGTAAGCCTGCCGACAAGCGGAGCGACCTCTGGGCCTTTGGCATCGTGCTGTTCGAGATGTTGACCGCGCGTCCGGTATTTGCCGGCGAGACGATGTCGCACGTGCTTGCGGTGGTGCTCACGACCGAGCCGGACTGGACGACGCTGCCCGCAGAGACGCCCGCGCCGATCCGCAGATTGCTGCGGCGGTGTCTGGAGAAAGATCGCAAGCGACGGCTCGAGTCGGCCGCCGACGCGCGATTGGACATTGACGACGCGCTCGCAGCGCCGCCTACTGGGGGACGCGTCGTCACACGCCCGCGACCGACATGGGAGCAATGGTCGATCGCCGCGACGGTGGTGATGGTCGCCGTTGTCGCCGGTGCCTCGGTGTGGTTCTCCACGCGCCCGCCTGAGCCCGTGCCGCCTCGTGTCGAGCGTTTCACGATCGCTCTGTCGGGGACCGCTGCACTGACCATCAACGGTGTCGATCGTGACCTGGCGATTACGCCAGACGGCTCCCGCCTCGTCTACGTGGGCAACCGCGGCACGCAGCTCTTAGTCCGCGCGCTCGACGCCCTGGAGCCGGTGGCGGTGTTCACCGGCGCACCGCGCGGGCTGTTCGTCTCCCTCGATGGCCAGTGGATCGGGTTCGTGGACACCAACTTCGTGTTGAAGAAAGTGGCGGTGACCGGCGGACCGGCGGTGACGCTGGCGACGCTCGATGGCTTTCCCCTGGGTGCCACCTGGGGCTCGGATGACACGATCATCGTCGCGACCAGTGGTGGGGCCACCGGCCTGCAGCGGATCGGGGCGGCGGGCGGGCCGGCGACGGTCCTGACGCGGCCCGACCGCGCGCAAGGTGAGGCCGATCACCTCTGGCCAGAAATGCTTCCGGGCGGCCGGGCCGTGCTGTTCACGATCACAGCGCTGACGGGCGGCCTCGATGCCGCACAAGTGGCCGTCCTGGATCTGCAGACCGGGGTGCGCACGGTCCTCGTGCGCGGCGGCAGTCACGCCCACTACGTGCCGGGCGGGCTTGGCTCGCCGAAGCGCGCCGAACGCGAAGGCGGCCATCTCGTCTACGCAGCGGCCGGCACGCTGCGGGCGGTGCCGTTCGACCTGGCCCGTTTGGAGACGCGCGGTACGCCCGTGCCGGTCATCCCTGCGGTGGTGACGACCACCTTCGGCGGCGTGGACGCCGTGGTGGCGGGCGACGGCACACTGGCCTACGTGTCGGGGGGCGTGGCGGGGACGTCGCGCACGCTCGTGTGGGTGGACCGCCAGGGCCGCGAGACGGCGATCCCGGCGCCGCCGCGCGCGTATAGCTCTCCTCGGCTGTCACCCGATGGCACGCGCATCGCGGTGTACGCCACCGATCAGGAGTTCGACACATGGGTCTGGGACCTGGGCCGCACGACGCTCACCCGCGTCACGTCCGACCCCTCTATTGATGCCTACGCCGCGTGGACGCCGGACGGCGGCCGGCTGATCTTCAGTTCAGAGCGCGCCGGCACACGGAATCTCTACTGGCAGGCGGCCGACGGCACCGGCGCGGTCGAGCGGCTGACCGACAGTCCCAATGCGCAGAACGCGACGGCCGTGTCGCCCGACGGCCGTCGTTTGATTTTCACCGAGGTCGCCCCGAAGACGGGCGCCGACGTGATGCAGGTCGAGTTGGACGGGACGCACCGCGCCACGCTGCTCGTGCAGTCGCCGTTCAACGAGGCGAACGGGATCGTCTCGCCCGACGGCCGCTGGCTCGCTTACGAAGCGAATGACTCGGGCCGGTTCGAGATTTACGTGCGGCCGTTTCCCGAGGTGAACAGCGGCCACTGGCAGGTGTCCACGGCCGGTGGCACGCGGCCGCTGTGGGCGCGGAGCGGGCAGGAGTTGATCTATGTCTCGCCGACCGGTGCACTCATGCGGGTGGGTGTGGAGCGTGCTCAGTTCTGGGCGGCCACGACGCCGACGCCGCTGGTCAAGGAAGGCTACTACACGAGTCCGGGTGCCTATCCTGGCCGCACGTACGATATCGCCCCCGACGGCCAGCGGTTCCTGATGATCAAAGAGGGCGGCGGCGCGGACCAGACCGCCGCCCCCGCGAGTCTCATCGTCGTGCAGCACTGGGTCGAGGAACTGAAGCGCCTCGTGCCCACGAAGTGATTTCGAGTGCCAACCTGATTGCCATCTTCGGTCAGGAGGCGACGGTCGGCCCGACGCTATGGAACACGAACGGTGGCGGCAGACCTCGCAGCTCGACCACGCCGCGCTCCTCAGGCCATGCCCCGGCTGCTGATTGACCCGTCTGAACGGAATGCCGTGCGTGTCAGAAACACTTGTTTTCCGAACATGTGAATTGCCGGCATTCGATGGCCTGAATTCAATTGGTTACGCTAGCCGACGCGGACACCGTTTTCCGAACGGGCCAGGAATGGCGTAGACGGTTGCTAGACCTGGCTGGTTCAGTTCGGTGCGATCCTCCTCGGCGTAGGGCCTCTCTCGCGCTGACACATTCCTGATGGGACGGTGAGGGCGGTGGTGAAGGGGAAAGACGACATCACGGTCTATCGGGAGCATTGAATGGCGAAGAGAGGAAAGGCAAATAGCGAGGCCCGAGAGAATGCGGCGACCTGGCTACGCGGACCCGTTGGTGAACGGGGACGGTCATTTGAAGATGCGGTCGCAGGCGTCTTGAAGGAATCGGGGTTCAAGTTCCTGCGAGATCCTGCCTATGCCGGACTACAGCCGGACTTTGCCGTCGAGCTACCGGGCAATATGACCATGAATGACAACACGATTGGCTACTCGAAGGGGCAAACTCACAGGCTCCGCGGACATCTTGAAAAGCGATTGACCGCCTTGCTGAAATAAGAGCCGCTTCTTGGCTCTTGACCATCGACACCGAGCTAAAAACTACCGCTGCTTCGAAGACACTGCGCCTGAGATTCACCGCGAGTAATGGCAAGAACAACTGGGGAAGGCGGCTTGCTACCTTCAAAATGATCGCCCGACAGTCACCGGGACTTCCTCCGCTCCGCCCAATACTTCTTCATCCTCGCGCTGACCGCTTTCTTCTGAGCCGCGCTCATCTTCCTGACATTCCGCTTCCTGACCTTCCGCGCAACGGTTTTCGCCTGACGCGTGCGCGCGAGTCGCTGATATTCCTTCCCAACGCCGCCCAACGCCGCGAGGGCATCGCGCACTTTCCCGAGCTGCGCTTCGAGGAAGCCTTCCTCCAGACGCAACGCCGACAGCACCTGTCCCAGCCTGCTAGATTTCGCCATTGTGGATAGACCTCCTGAAACCGCTTAGTCCACTGTCCAAGACAAACGCACGACGGTACCACACCGAGCGTGAGTTATTGGGCGTTGGATCGTTGGGTAGTGGTCAAGTTTGGGCCTAGGGTTTCCTAAGGCGATCAAGGAGGCTGATCGGCAGCATTGTTGAAGCTCCGAGCACCTCAATTCCGAGCAGTCGACCATCTGGGGCGAAATCAACATTCAGTTGTCCATAGACGCCCGCCGGTGTGACCTTAACGGTGGCCATTCGAGCTACACCACTCTTCCTGATTGGCTCGAAGTACATATAGAAGGAATCCGTGTCGGTGTCGTGCTGATATTGCAACGTCAGAGTTGGGTTGTCGTTCGGCATATTTAAGCGGCGCGTGTGGCCGCCTCCGCGTCGAGCAGTGCGACGATTTCCTCAATCGACCAGACGTGATTCGCGATTCCCGCTTCCATTGGCGTCACGCGGAGTGTCTGATGTTCGCACTCTGATGTATTCATCTTCGCTCTAAAGTGTCATCACGACGAGCGCGATGCTCACCATGGCGGCGCCTTCGAACGGTCAACAATCGGTGACGCGGGAGCTTCTTCTATTTGCTGAGATTTCCTCGGACCATTTCTGCCGTAGGTCCTTGCACTTAAACCACTTATCGCAAAGTGGCGCCTCATCGAAATACTGAGGGAATGGCGATGGCGCGTATCACTCTCTCTCTGCGGGGATGGAGGGAATACGGGCGGAGCGTTTTCATCGAGAAAACGTCAGCCTCACCCTCACCCACCTACTAACCCGTGCCTGAATCGTCGCTCGGCGCGAGATGAACACCGTAGATGCCCTCCTGTGCACGAAAAGGATTTAGCGCGCTCGCCTCGTGTTCCGACTTGAGACTATTGCTGTCTCAGCGTGGTCCACATCAGCACCGCGTGATTCCGGAACGTTGGCAAATGCACGGAGAATCTGAACGTTGCTGCGGCATCGCTCTTGATGATCGCAAGAACCTTCCAGAGCCAGTGCCGATCGGAACCGGACAGATGATGGGTAGTATGTGACATACGACGGACGCGGCATCGTCTGTAGGTGGTGTGAGTGCGTCATGGTCCCTGGAGAGACCGACACTCCGGTCAGCTTCGGTATCTGTCCGGCGTGCCTGGAGAGCCATGAGCGCGACGTGTTACAGCGGTGGTGGGACAACTCCCAAAATGCGACCGAGGATCCGTGGCGGAAAGACAGATTCAGGCCGCAGCCGGCTAACGCTTATCCTCCACGAGCGGCCTCGCCTCCACGTGACATGGAGCAGCACTATTACTTTGATCCCTCCTCCAAGACCGAGAAAGACCCGCCGCCCGGCGACCAATAGGTAGGGACCGACCGCGGTTACAAGTCCCCTTCTCGTTCGAGAAGACTTGGGCTTTGGCTGTCCCAAAATCAAGTGTTTGTCCCACGTCAGTTCGAGGTGTGGAACTCCACGCCAATCGAGGCGAAAGTCAGGTCGATGTCAGAGAGGATTGTCCCATCGCCAGCGGCGTGGACCATTGGTTGACAGGCATGGGCCAGAGGTATAGCTTTCTGATTCTCCGCCGTCCAACTGGACATGGAGCACTGGCACGTGCCGCCTACGGGTCCCGAGCCTTATGGAGGGGTCATATGCGTCAGATCTCTGGGTGGCTCTCGGTAGCGGTGCTGACCGTAGGATGCAGCTCCAATGGATTGCCGACGTCGCCAACGGCAACGCCCTCCTCCGCCGTATCCGTCTCCGCGGTGTCAGGACCCATGCCGCCGACCGGACTGCGCAGTGTCGACGGATCAGACGGCAACTGGTCGCCGTGGTTTTTCCGGTCGTGGCAACCGGGCATTGGTGAGCCACTCGGCCCGAACGCGACCATCGATGCCGTTGTCGCGGCCAACGACATCTGCGTATCAAACCTCAGAGTCGTGTGGGATGCACGGTCCTCGTGCAAGCGCTTTCTCGTGTCGATGCCGTCCGAGGGCCGGCTTCAGGCGTTTCTGAGCTGGGATGCCGCTGCTCCAGGCTTCGATGAGAGTCTCGCAGGAGAGGTGGTGCTCGTCGCGAACGCCGGCCGCTTTGCCGCCTCAGACTGGCAGCGAACCGAACTGGACATCTGGGCGCTCGTCCAGCCGGGTGACTACACAGTATTGGTGATGACGTATGTCCCCGTGAGTCTGCCGTTTCGATTGCGGACGGAGTTCCGCCCACTCTAGTTGACGGCCGCCCAGCGGTACCTACTCCTGCACGGTGGCAATCCACCTGGCCGCGGTGCTCTTTGATACGCCCCACACCTTTGCGGCGGCTCGCACGGTCCCGCCAGGAACTTCACAGGCAGGCGGGTGCCCACGCGGTCTCCCGAGCTGCTTGCCCTCTGCCCGGGCCCGCTGTAGTCCCGCCATGACCCGCTCCCGGATACGTTCGCGCTCAAACTCTGCCAACGCAGCCAGAATGTGGAGCTGCAACTTGCCCGCAGGCGTCGTGCAGTCGATGCCTTCGCCCAAGCTGACGAACGCGACTCCGACATGCTGCAACTCTTCGAGCATTGTGACGAGGTGCCGGAGATTCCGCCCAAGCCGGTCCAGTCGCCAACACACGAGCACATCGAATCGCCTCCGTTTGGCGTCCTTGAGCAAGGCATCGAGGGCTGGCCGACGATCCTTCGATCCGCTGATGCCGTGATCGGTATATTCGCGGAACGCTCTCCACCCACGCGCACCGATGTAGCGCCGCACCTCCTGTAGCTGATTCTCTGGCTCCTGGTCGAACGTCGAGACACGGGCGTATAAGGCCGCTCTCATCGCTCCCCCCGATCCTGAAGGAGGTTGAAGGCGTGTGAGCGCAGACACAGCCCGCGTTCCCGCCCATTCAAGTGCAACGGCATCATCGGCAATCCGTCCGGTTTCTCGACGGACATGTGCTGAGACTCGCGCTACCGCCTCTGTCGCGTTCGCCAATTCGTCGAGTGCGGCGCGGAGTTCCTGATGGTCGAGGGGGCTCATGATGCTGCCCCCTCTTCTTCGTGCTGACTACTTCCGGCTTTGAGAATTTGGTCCGCAACCTTGAGGATTCGCTGTGCGGACTTCTCGGGAATGGCGTTGCCCTGACCCCACCAAGATTGAATGTAGCCCCGTGAGCACTCAACGCCGGGAAGATCCAGAGCCGCGCAGCAGAGCAACGCGACGGACTCAGCCTCGCACTCGCGAAGATTACGAGGGGTTAACGCTCCGTCGTTCTGCTCGCCTTCGTGGGTGAGGCGATGGTGGATGTGACGGACCTGGAGCGGGTCCGTCGCCTCCGCTGGGGAGCAACGTGGGACGCCAAGTCGCAAACCTATTACGTTCGCACGGCCGTGACGTGGAAAGACGACGAACGGTGGCGGACGACCACGTTAACGCTTCACCGGCTGGTGATGAAGGCGCCTTCACGTCTGAAGGTCGATCATCAAAACCATGACGGGCTCGACAATCGACGCGAAAACCTGAGGATGGTCACACACGCTCAGAACATGCAGAACCTCAAGGGAGCGCGGAAGGGCTCAGCGTCAGGCGTCCGCGGCGTGTCGTGGGATGCCGCATATGAGAAGTGGAAGGTGGGGCTCAAGGTGGGGGGGCGGCAAATCTACCTTGGGCGCTACGAGTCGCTCGCTGATGCGGAAGCGGCGGCGATTGCCGGACGCCAGAACTACATGACGCACAGCCGGGAGTGTGATGCCGAGGCCGCGTCTAGGTTCGTCGGCGGATCTTAATTTCAGCTTGTCCGGCGTGTGTCACCCGCAGTGTGGCGCCAATGCTATCGAATTGATTCGTCTCGTCTTGAATCTGGAAGCGCACGTCCCTGTTCATAAGCGAGGATCGCCACCAGAAGCACGCGCCGGTGCCGAGTGTATGGCACACGATGCCATTGTCAGTAGTGATGCGGATGTCCGGCACCGGGAGGCCGGTGCGTTCATCCACCACCCTCATTTCAAAAGGCGGTCGGTTGGGGGTCGGCTCGACGAGAAGGATGCACAACGGCAGCAGCCAGAATCGGTTCGCCATGATCGTGATGGTAGACCCAGGGATAACAGAGGAGCAAGGTCGGGTCATTCGGTTGCTGCGTCGGATCGGGCGTGATAATCTGCGCGCCCTGAGCAGCAGATACTAAATTCGCTCCGGCGTAGCCGTTCTGTAAGTGCTTGATTCTATTAGTGGTGAGCCGCCTCGGAATCGACCATGTTTGGCGAGCCCGAAGGGCGAAGCCAACTTGGCTGGGTTCGAGGCGGGCGAAACCAACCCACGCGAAGCGAGGGTTGGTGAGCCGCCTCGGAATCGAACCGAGAACCCGCAGATTAAGAGTCTGCTGCTC
>DAIRVG010000146.1:7444-15410 GCA_036802945.1 Vicinamibacterales bacterium | reverse complement strand
GCGCGCGGCACCTGCGCGAACACGCTGCCGCTCCCCATGATCGAGCCGAAGTCGAACATGTAGTGACGGATGAACCCGCGTCCCGCGGTGCTCTCGAGCATGTCAAGGCTGTTGAGTCCGCGCGAATCATCATGATTCAGCCAGGCGGCGAAGACGCGGTTGCCCCGGAGCTCACGCCGGTGCTCGTGTGGATGGATGTCGTTCGGATCGTCGGGCCGCGTCCCGTAATACTTGAAATAACCGAGTGGCTTGCCATCGGCGAAACGGCTCAGCGTCGCTCGATACTTCCCGTTCGACTGCCGGGCCGCGCGATCGAGCAGACGATCGATGTCCCCGCGCCGCAGGGGCCGCCGGCGCCCGCTCATGTCGACGGTGGTCGCGCTGTCGGCGATGACGATCTTCGCCGGGTCCAGGTCGACGATGTAACCCTGGACGACGTTGTAGCCGAGGGCGTGGTAGATCGCGGCGCCAATGACCTCGGCGCCGCTTCCCATCTCAGGATTGCCAGGCGGATCGAACTTGATCTGGTACAGGCGACCCTCCGGATCGACAACGCGGAAGCCAGGCGTGATCCCCGTGCTCTTTTCCTGGATGATCGGCCAGCCGTCGATGTTGATCGTGTCGAGCTCGTTCGGGCCGCGCACGATCTCGGCGAGAGACATTGCACGCACGCCGATTCGATTCGTGAACCAGCTCGAGTCCGGCACCTCGTCCATCGTGTTGACGTTGACGGCCCGGATGTCGCGCCGATCGCCTGGTTTGCCGAACGTGTGCTCCGCGAAGTCGTAGCCGTTGCTGCCTTCGATGGGCACGGCACGACTCGCATCGAACGCAGTGTCGTTGTCCGTCTTGATCGGGTCGTCCGGGAAGAAACGCGGCACCGCGCTCCGGCTGTCTTGCGCGAGCGCCATGAAAAGAGCGACGACCACGAAAGGCGCTCTAGAAAACATTCCCGAACCTCAGGATGAAATGCTTGCCAGCGCTGCTGCCGAAGGCGCCCTCGACCCGCAGAAACACACCGTTCGACGTCCCGAAGCGAAAGCCGATTCCATAGTCCGATTCGAGATTTCGCAGGTCGAGGTCTTCCCGCCTCGATGCGACCTTCCCCGTGTCGTAAAAAATCGCGCCGTCGACAGCGGTGAAGATTTCCCATCGGTACTCGGCCTGGAGCAGCAGGAGGTGCTGGTCGCGGAAGCGGAAATGCCGGAACCCGCGAAGATCGTCGGGGCCCCCGAGCGTCCGTTGGAGATAGAAAGGCACGGCCTGACCCTCGCCGGCATCAGAGACCGACGCCAGCGCGTGCAGGGCCAGCACGCGACGCTCCTTCAGAATGGAGATGTACTGCTGCACGTCCAGCTCGAATCGCTGAAAACTGTCTTGGTTGCCGTTGCGATCATCGAAGAGCTGGAAGAGAAGCGCGTACCGTCCTCCCCGGCGCGGATTGCCCAAAGGCTGGCGGTAGTTCAAATCCGTGAGGACTTCATAGCGGATGAAGTCCGGCTGCACGTCGAGCCCCGGCGCGTCGACGGGGCTGAAGAGGGCGTTTATCGGACGGGAACCATCGCCCGGGTGAATCCTTGGCGTCAGATAGTCCACGCTGCCGCTGAGCCCCAGCCATGGCCGCAGACGGATTCCTGCGGTGCCGCCCACCTGCGTGCTCCGCAATCCGTATGTCACGTCGTCTTCGCGGCGAGAGTCAGGGCCGAGCCCGAAGAAGTCCTCCTGCGGGAAGTCGTACCGGCGCCCATGCAGGTCGGCGAACATACGATCGCCGGCCAGACGCGGGAGGGTGAGCTTTGCATCAAGCATCCAGTACCTGGAGAACGACCCGGCAGCGAATACGCTGAAATCACTCTCGTCGCCAAAGAGTCCCCGCTTTCGATAGGCGGGTCCGAACGAGAATCCACTGCCCGTCGTGATGTTGCCCACCTTCGGGAAGAAACCTTCCGCGGGATTGAGAATCCGCTCGAAGAGCCGGCCGTTCTCCAGGGCAAGCAGCGTACGCTCGAGCCGGCCGGATTCGGGCGGCGTCAGACGGGTTGACTTGGCCTCGCGCTCACGCCTGAGCGCCTCAGCGCGGGTGGTCGGTTCCTGCGCAAGTAAGGGAACGGCTGTCAGCGTGTGAATGGCCAGACAGACTGCGGCTCCGCGGAGCATCCACGCGGCGCGTTCCGAGGTGCCTTCCGCCGCGCGCTTGAAGGCCAGCAGGCAAAAGATGTTTGCCGTAAGCAACAGGGCGCTCGGGCCCTCGCCCGCGCGGACGTCGGTGAACAGCGACAAAGCGCGATCGAGCCAGCTCTTTTGGGACGTCGGAAAGCCGGATTCCAGTGCCACAGCGTCGGGATAGCGAAAGTCTAGCGCAGTACCTATGACGCGGCCATCGCGCGGCCGTTCATCGCGATCTCAGGCTCGTGGATGCTCAACGGCCCCGTCAACTCGGGCAGGTGTCGCTCCCACCACGCTCGCGCGCCGTGTTGACCCCAGCTCCCGCATGACGTGCATTCCAGTGCCATCGAAAAAAGCTCCTCCGCGTTCTGCGGGCGGTCGCGCGGGTTCTTGGCCAGGCAAGCCATCACGAGCTCGTCGAGCTCGCGGGGAATTGACAACTCCGTCCGTTGAGACGGAGGGATCGGGGTCGCGTTGACGTGCTGCATCAGCATCTTCATCGGCGTATCGCCTTCAAAGACGAGCTGGCCGGTGAGCAGGAAGTACGCGACGCAGCCCAGTGCGTAGACGTCGGCGCGGCTGTCGACGTCTGTGTCGCCAAGGATGATTTCGGGCGCCATATAGGCGGGAGTGCCGGTCGTCGTTTGCTCCAGCGTGAGCAACGACTGTGGCCCGGCGCCCTGCGCGCGCTCCTTGACGAGGCCGAAGTCGAGCACCTTTGCGAAGTCGTACTCGAGTCCCATGCGGCACACGTAGATGTTGGCCGGCTTGATGTCGCGGTGCACGAGGCCCCGGGCGTGTGCGTCCGCGAGCGAGTGGCAGACCTGGCGGAGGAGAAAAATCGCGCGATCAGCCGGGACCGGTCCGAACTCTCTGACGAGGTTTTCCAGGTCACGGCCGATCAGGAGCTCCATCACGTAGTAGAACGTCCCTTCGTCGGTCACGCCGAAATCGAAGACATGAATCGTATGCGGTGAACTGAGTGCCGCCGTCGCCCGCGCTTCTCGCTCGAAGCGACGAAGGATCACGCTGGATTCGGCATCATTCCGCGCGCCCAGCACCTCCGGCCGCACAAGCTTGATCGCGGCACTCCGTGCGAGCAGCCGGTGGCGGGCTCGCCACACTTCTCCCATGCCGCCCTGTCCGAGCAACTCGATCAACTGGTAGCTGCCAAGCTCCTGCGCTTCGCGCAAGCGCCGGCCCACCCGCCGAAGGAACCGCGCGGGAAGCATCGCCACCATCGCGCAGGTGTAGTTCGGCAACACGAGAATCAGGGAGTTGAGCAGCGGTGGGACTGCGACACCCCGCAGATGAGCGATCCACAGTGCGAGCGGATCCATCGAGGCCGCCACGAGCGCTGCGACGAGCATCTTCCCCGGTGACACCGGGGTGATCATTGAGAAGATCAGGATCAGCACCGCGGCCCAGGAGACGTGAAGCAACTGCTGGTCAGCCGGAGGAGCGAACACCCAGGTGTTGAGCAGCGCGATCCACACCGCGTTCAGGATCATGTAGCCGAGCCCGACCTCCAGCTTCCGGCCGGCGCAAGGGCCGGCGTGGTGGCGGACATACCAGAACATGAGAGCCCCGAGGATCATCCCGGAGATTTCGAGAGCCACGGCCCTCATGTTCAAGTTGCGGCCAGGACTGGTGAGAGGAATGAGCAGCACGTCCAGCGCGAGGCCGAATGCCCAAAGGCCGCCGACGACCATGCTGAATAGTCCCAACCGATGCACCTGCTCCTCGACGAGCTCGTCGGGCAGCTGCGTCGGCGTTCGGCGGGTGTCGCCGACGTTTGGAATCGGTGTCTGGGCTCGGCGTGCGATGACTCTCATGTCGTCTGCCACGGTTCCTTGCTGGCGCGCCGTTTAAGCTCTTCGAGGTTCAGCTCGATCGACGGATGCGAGCGCAAAAGATCCGCGAGTATCTCCTGCCGCGGCCGGACGACGCGCGACGCTGGACGCTCATCCTCGAGAAACGGCCACAGGCGCTCGCGAATCTGGGCAGGCACCACGCCTTCGAGGTATTCGAGCGCCGTGCCCTTCAAGCCCGGATCGTCGGTGTGAAGACCGCGGTATGCGATCAGCAGCGGCTCGCTCGGAAGGACGAGGGATAACAACGTAAAGACGTGCGCCAGTCCCTGGTTTGTCCTGTCCTTGACGAACTCATCCACGAAGGACCGCCCTTCGGGTGCCTCCAGGCGGTCCAGTAATCCGTGGCTCTGCCAAACGGTTCGGCCGACAGCAACCTCCCGTAGCACCACATCATAGACGCGCTCGGGGTCGACTCGGATTCGTGCGTTCCTTTCGAGAATTGATGCCAGCGACCGGCCGCACTGGAAGCGAACCTCGAACCGCTGGTCATCGAGCCCGAGTATCAGGCCGTCTGCCGCCCGCTGTGAGACACACACAGAGAAGACCCTGGCCAGCCGCCGACGGACCGCAAACGGTTGATTGGGATCGATCAGCGCGTCAATCAGCTCTCCGACGTGCTCTTCGGCCACCTTCTGCAGCGCGTGGATCGCATCACGCGAGACGGCGTCCCACGCGAGCAGGGGAATGACGTAAGACACGAACGATGCGGGCAGTGCTTCCTCACGACGCAAGAGGGCCTCGATGCGGTCCTGGTCACGGGAACGCAGCACCACAGCTCCCTGAATCTCCGGATCCGGAGGGGCGGGAATCACGAGGGCGTCCTGGGGCCCCGCCGCCGCGCGCTGACCTCCTCCCGTGCTTGTGCCCGACCCTTCGCGCAACGTCCGAAGCATGATGGTGCGAGTCGTCAAGTCCTCGACATCGGAGAGGTCGAGTTCCACGGCGCGGTGTCGGAGACTTCGCTCCAACGTCTGGATGTAGCCATGATTGAGCCGGCGCGCGACGAACATCGCGACGAGCGCGCACGCGGCGGCGGCCATCAGAATGGCCGCAGACTGCCGTGCCGGCGTGAGCATGAGCATCATCTGCAGCGCGCCGGCACCAAACGCGTCGCCGAGACGATCGACACCGACGTCGATCAGGGATTTGGCGGCGCGCTTCTCCGACACCGGTATCGGCGTATAGAACAACTCGTACCCCGAGCGGAACAGGGAGCCTCGGAAAACGGCCTCACCCGCTCGCGCGACTATGATGCTCTGCAGTCCGGGCCAGACAAGACCACCGAGCCCTCCCGCAAGGAGCGCAACCGATGGCGTCGCCGCGACTGCCGCCAGGCCGAATCGTTCAAGGGCCGCGCGGCTCGACAAAGTCTGCAGCAGAAAGGTGATGAGACTGGTTCCCGCGTAGTAGGCCGCGAAGAAGCGCAGCAGGCTTTCTCCACGCCCGAACGCAGAGACAGCTTCCACCTTGAGCACGTAATCAATCAGCGCGGAACCGAGTGTGCCGAGGAACACGAGGACAGCGAGCTGACGCAGATACGGCGCGTCAGCAAGAACCCGGAGACCCGACCGCGCCGGGGCGACGGACAGCTCAGACGCCGGCTCTGGTCTCGAGCCACTCGCCGGAGCCACCGAGGTCCCAAGCTTCCGAACCTGCCACGCACAGAACAGACTCAGGCACGCGAGCACGGGGAGAGTCGCTGCGAGCCCAAAAAACGCGGCCACTCGTTCGGCCGCGATGCTGCCCAGCAGGCCACCGGCCGTGCCAGCGCCGGCGATCTGTCCGAAGCGGCGCTTGGCAGTACGCGGATCGAACCGCTCGCTGGCGACGAGCCAGAATCCCGACCCGAGGATCGGACCCACACCGGAGATCTGCAGGTAGACGACAGCGGCCGCCACGCGCGGAGCGACAGAGACAAGCGCCCACTCGAGTAGCAGCAAGAGCGCGCTGGCAGCAAACATCAGAGGTATGAACGTCGTCGGCGCCACGCGGCGTAGACACTTCGAGCTGAGGATTACGAGACCGATCGATACGACCGAGGTTGCCACAACCATCGTCGGCAGCGACGTGACGTCGAATTGCTGGAGGAACAGCGCGTCGCGTGTGGCTTTGCCGGCAATGAACTGCGCTGTGGACGCAGCAGCGCACGTCATGGCAATGACGACCGCCGAGGCGGGCTGCGGCGTGGAGGTTCTCATACGTGTTGTGCAACCACGTCCCGTCGGTGCCTGAGGCGACGCGGTCCTTGGGTGTGGTGAAGAGGAACTTCTGCCGATCGTATCATCCACTGCGGGAGGAGGCGGACGCCCTCCGCAAGACCGGGAGTGACGCCCTTGATATAGTGCCGGGCATGCCTGAGCGACCCGGCACGTCCCGCAGGGATCCGATAGCCGTCATCGATCTCGGTTCGAATTCCGGTCGGGTAATGGTGTTCGAACGCGACGCGTCGAACCATCTGCGCCTCCTGGCGGGCTCACGCGCTCCGCTGCGGCTTGTCCAGGACGTCGATGGGCGCGCCCAGCTGAGCGAGGCCACGATGGCGCGCACGATGGAGGCGCTTCGAGATTTTCAGGCAATCGCGACAAGTGTCGGAGCGAAGCGCATCGTCGCGGTGGCCACGGCCGCAATGCGCGACGCAAGGAACGGCGGATTGTTCGCCCAGCGCGTCCAGCGTGAGCTGGGGATTCAAATCGAGACTATTGGAGAGCTCGCAGAAGCTCGCTACGGTTTCGCCGGTGCCGTGAGAGGTCTCGCGGTTTCGAACGGCCTGCTCTTCGACCTTGGCGGCGGCAGCATGCAGGTCACCCGATTCGCACGCCGGCAGCTGGTTGAAGCCGTGAGTCTGCCGATCGGAGCGCTTCGACTGAGTGAGAAGTTCCTCGAGTCCGATCCTCCAACCGGCAGACAAATCCGGCGCCTGCGCGACCATATCCAGAGCCGCCTGGCTAAAGCTCGCGTGGGCCGCGTTGGGTCGGGCGATTGTCTGGTGGGCACCGGAGGCACGCTGCGGAATCTGGCGAAAATGGACCGTCAGACGCGACGGTATCCAATCGGCAGGTTACACGGGTATGAGTTGTCGGTCGATCGGCTCGGGGAGATCGTCGACCGCCTGGCGACGACGAGGGAAAAGCGGCGCGACGACATTCCCGGACTCAGCTCGGAACGAGCTGACTCGATTGTTGGCGGCGCAGTCGCCATTCAGACGCTGGCCGAGTTCGTGCGCGCCAAACAGATCCTGGTCTCGGGGCAGGGCGTACGTGAGGGCATCGCGCTCAAATTTCTGAAGATGGCCGTCGGATCCCCCGAAACTGTGAAAGAGGCTTCGGTGTCGTCCCTCGTCTCGCGGTTCGATGGATGGAGGCAGGACGCTGCGTCGCGCCGGCGTGGTGTGGCCGCGGCGCTTCAGCGTGCGCTCGAGCCCCGCGCCCCAGTGAGCGTTGCGAGGGCGATTGATCACGCCGCCCGTGTCCTCGACATCGGACGGAGCCTCGACGTGCTGAACCGACACGAGCACGTGGCCAACATCCTTCTCAGCACGGAACTCACCGGTTTCGCCCATGACGAGCTCGCGCTCGTGTCGGCCGTCGTGCGGCGGGCGGGCGACCGCCATTCCGACGTTCTGTCGCTCGCGTCGGTCCGCGACGCATTCAAGCGTGGGCTGCTGGATCGCGCCGCGATCATCCTGGCGCTGGCCGACGAGATCGAGGCGAGGTGCCCGCGTGGCCGCCGTATCGCGGTCGACTGCGAAGTCGGCCGCAACGTGACGCTGTCAGTGCCGTTGCTGCCGTCCTGGCTCGCGAAGGATCTTGACGACCGCTTCGAGCGCGTCTTCGGCCGAGCACTGATCATCAGGCATCACATCTGAGTCGCCCGCAGTTCTCACCTGCCACTCTAATCCGAGCAACGCGACCGGCAACGTGAGTTGC
>DAIRVG010000146.1:5088-7344 GCA_036802945.1 Vicinamibacterales bacterium | reverse complement strand
CCCCAAAGACCGGCAAGCGCAGCTGGCGACGTATCATTTTTACGATGACGGACGCGACGCCCGCCCAAACGCCCGCGCTCATCACGCCGAGCGCCGCCGGACCGTTGAGTCGACTGCCGCCGATGATGCTGCAAGACGCGGCGAAGCGCACGGCGTGGCTCTGCCTTTCGATTGCCGTCCTGGTTCCAGCGATTCAGGTCTTTCAGCGGTGGATGCAGCCCGAGCTGTACGCCGCGACGATGAACGACGTGAATCGGCTGCTGTCGCTGGCGATGGTGCTGTGGGCCATCGGGTTGTTTGCGCTGAACCGATACCGCGTCGTCGGCCCATCGACGATCTTGTCGCTCGGCATGGCACTCGAGGTGTTTGGGGCGTTCGCAATCTCGATGATTGAGACCTCGGTGCCCATCAGGGCCGATCAGCCGGTCCTTGGCGTCTCCAAGCTGGGACCGTGGATTCTCGCCTTCGGAGTGATCGTACCTAACCGCCCACTCTGGACCCTCATCTGCGCGTCGGCCGCCGCTTGCACCTGGCCATTGGCGTATGCCATCAATGCCGCGATCTTCGACTACCCCCCCGCGTCGTGGGGACAGCTCGGCGTCTGGCCGCTCTTCAACGGTTTCATGGTTGCTCTGACCTACTTCATCGGCCGCCAGACATACGGCATGGTATTGGCTGCGGACACGGCTCTCGAGCTGGGCAGCTATCGGCTCGTCGCGCCGATTGGCGAAGGCAGCATGGGCGAGGTGTGGAGGGCCGACCATCAGATGCTTGCGCGCAAGGCAGCCATCAAACTCATTCGACCCCAAGCGGCGTCGGGGCGGGAAGCTGACCTTGCTGTGCGCAGGTTTCGACGTGAGGCGGATGCGATTGCGGGCCTGCAGTCGCCGCACACGGTGTATCTCTACGACTTCGGCGTCTCGCACGATGGCCGTTTCTATTACGCGATGGAGCTGCTCGACGGCGTCAGCCTTCAGTCGGTCGTGGCGACTTTCGGTCCGCAGCCGGCTGCGCGAGTGCTGCCGATCCTGATTCAAATCTGTAGTTCGCTCGAAGAGGCCCATCGCCAGAACCTCGTGCATCGGGATCTGAAGCCGTCGAATGTCATGCTCTGCAAAGTGGCGCTGACCTACGACTTCGTAAAAGTGCTGGACTTCGGTCTGGCGAAGTTCATCAACAGCGCCGAGGTTTCCCTGTTGACCATGGTCGGCACGGCGACCGGGACGCCGGGCTACATCGCGCCTGAAATCGCTGTTGGCGAGTCGTCGATCGATGGACGTGCCGACATCTACGCCCTCGGCTGCGTCGCTTATTTTCTGCTTACCGGGGCCCTGGTCTTCGATGAAGCGAATCCCATGAAGATGGCCCTGCAGCACGTGAAGGCGGCACCGATGCCACCATCCGCCCGCACGACACTGGCGATTCCGGGTGATCTCGAGCGCATCGTGCTGCACTGCCTCGCCAAGGCGCCCGGCGATCGTCCCGCCAGCGCCGCCGCGCTCGCCGCGATGCTCTCAGCCTGCGCCGTGGATCAATGGACCGACGCCGACGCGGAGGCGTGGTGGAGCCTGCATCTGCCGTCGACGTCGTCGCTGCGGACGTTCGCGCAGACGCCGATAAAGCCGATAAATACGCCGGCTATCGTCCGCAAGATCTGATGGGTGGCTGGTGAGCTCCGAGCGCGGCTCGAGGTGACGCCTACAGCGTCCGCCGGCGATGCTCCCGCGCAATCCGACCCGCCACACCCAGCCAGGCTACGGTAAGGCCGACGTTCAGCCAGGCGAAACCACCGGCGCCAAGGCCGATCGCCGTCCCCGCCGCGACGAACCCGGCTGACATCACGTCCCCTGTTCGCGTGAACAGCGTGTCGATCGCCGCTTTGGCCTTGTACTTCGCTTCGCGTGTCAGCGGCAGGTATAGAGCCTGCCGGATCGTGTTCTGAATCGAGTAGTCAGTGCTGTTTTCCAGGATCTTCCCGATGCGGACAATCGCCAGCAGGGGGACGACGGCGATGACGGAGTAGTTGACCAAGGCGATTACGGGCAGGATGAACAGCGCGCCGCGCACACCCATGAAGCGGAACACGCGCGAGGTGACGAAGAGTTGCAGGATAAATCCGACGAAACTGACGTTGGCGTTGAACGATCCGAAAAAGGACCCCACGAAGCGCTGACTGTCCGCAAGCAGGCCCGGATCGGTGCCGAACCGGACCAGGGCCTCGGCTTCGACCAATCGGTTCAACAGGAATTCACCTGT
>DAIRVG010000146.1:0-4988 GCA_036802945.1 Vicinamibacterales bacterium | reverse complement strand
CGTGATCCCAGCCATCCGTAGAACGGCACGATGCCAAGCAGCAGAACGGCCTGAGCGGCTGACGAGTAGGCGGCGACGACCGCGCCTCCTTCAGTCAGAATGAGAGCCTGTCTGGCTGGGCGTAGCAGGTAGTACGCGGCCAACAGAAAGAAGACGTTGACGGTGAGGAGGATCACACCGACGCCCTCACCCGAGCGAACGTCCGCGAACAGCGACAGCGTCCGCTCGAGGCCGCTCTTCTTCGGTTCGCCGATCGTGCGAAATGACGGAAACGACTGGTGGGATACAAGTTCGGGGTGCGTGAGCAGTGTTCGTGGCTCGGACGGGTCGGTCGGCGGCATTGCGGGCATCTTACCGTGGAGGGCGCGGCATCGAACGTCGCTTGCGTGAACGGCGCGCGCTACAACGCTGTGGTGCCTCCCTGATACCCGGGCTTAACGGGTATGGTCAATTGCGGACACCGGGAGTCACCATTGCCGTCAATCGGTCATCGACCGGCGACGGACGGTAATTCGAGGCGGAAGCTTTCTCCGGGTGGTGCACGGCCCACCAGTGCCTCGCCTGTTCGTCGGTCCACGGGGCCACGTTCACCGCGGCAAGAGACCGGGCGAGATCGCCGGCTGTTGGTCGGCTGGCCGCCTGCTTTCCGAGGCAGGCCAGCACGAGTGCCTCGAGGTCGGAGGGAATCGGGAGCTCGGTCCGCTCGGATGGCCGCACCGGCTCTTCGTGCAGCCGCTTGACCAGGCTTTGCATCGCGTTGTCGGTCGCGAAGACGAGTTGGCCAGTCAGGAGATAGTAGGCGACGCACCCCAGCGCATAGATGTCCGCACGGCCGTCGACCTTCTCGCCAAGTGCCATCTCTGGCGCCATGTACGCCGGAGTTCCGGGAATCGTGCCGACAAGGGTCGCCAACTGGGCCCTGCCGCCAACCACAGCTCCGGACGTGACCAACCCGAAGTCGAGCACCTTGACGAAGTCGTCGCGCAGGCCGAAGGGCCCGATGTGGATGTTCGCCGGCTTGATATCGCGGTGCACGAGCCCGGAGGCGTGCGCCTCCTCAAGTGAGTCGCACACCTGCCGGAGGATGTGCACGACCCGCGCTGCCGGCAGGGGACCGGTCTGCTCGACCAGGGACTCCAGGTCCATCCCGTCCAGCAGTTCCATGGCGAAGTAGAGCGTGCCGTCATCCGTCGTGCCGAAATCGTAGAGTCCAACTGTGTGCGGCGACCGCAACTGCGCGGCAGCGGTGGCTTCGCGGTGAAAGCGCTCGACGGCGATCTCGGCCTGCTCCCCGTTTCGCGCTGCCAGCAATTCCGGCCGGATCAGCTTAATCGCCGCGGGTCGGGCCAGCATCCGGTGAGTCGCCTTGTAGACCTCGCCCATCCCACCCCGGCCGATCAGATCACCAAGCTCGTAGCTCCCCATCTCCCGCGCGCGCGCGACCTGGTGACCCAATCCCGTTACCACGCGTGCAATCACCAGCGACACACCCACGAGCAGGAAATCCGGATAGTGCATCGTCCAGGCGGTCCACGCGGACTCGAACGCCCACGCCCCGCGCACCCTGGCGATGAGCATGCCGATCGGATTCATCGAGACGGCGAGCAGTCCGGCGCCGACGGTCTTGATTGGATCGTTGGGCAACGTCGCCGCGAACATCAGCACCAGGACACCGATCCAAGATATCGCCGGGTTCATCGAACTGTGCGGCAGCGGACTCCAGTGCAGGATCAGCCCCACTATGGCCGCGGTCGCGACCAGGAACGCCAGGCCCAGATCGAGGATGAACCGCGGGTCACGCGAACTGTGGCGCACGTAGAAAAAAAGCGCGATCGATATCGTTGCGCCAACGCCGACGAGGACATCGGACGACTGGAACGACATCCAACTGGTGTTTCCTGCGTTCCTCAGGTCGATCACGTGATAGAGCACCGTACTGAAAATCCAGAGGACGGCCGCGAGCAGCGCGATGATCTCGAGCCGTTGCGACGCCTGCTTGACGAGATCGTCGGGCAGGGGCCGCCGGTGCAAGCCACCGGACGTCAGACCTGCGGGAGTACTGCGCAGAGGCGGGCAGACAAGCTTCCGCTTGCGCGGGCGTGCGTCGGGGGCACCTGCCGCGCGACGCGCCGGGTCGAGGTCATTGTCAACCCGGCTTCTAAGAGCGTTCTGCTGATGTCCCGTCGCGTCCATGGTCTTTACGGACGATCTTACGCAGATTTTGTCGACGCGCGCAGACGGATCGGATGAGTGCCAAGGTGTGTTCAGTCCCCCAGCCATGGCCCCTGGGCACCGCCGCCGGTGCCTGCGGCCGAAAAACGCGCTTTGGCGGCTCCTCCCCCTGGGACCTGCCTGATTTCCAAGCGGTGCGGCTTGATGCGGCCGCGGAGAATCGTCCCGCCCACGTGAACGCGCCGGCGATGGCGTGAGTGTCTAAGCGGTCAGCGGTGGCGTGAATTGGAACATACCGGTGACGTAGGACTAACGGTGATCGAACGGCAGAAGGTACAGCGGCCGACTATAGCCGAGGCTCATGCTGATGTCTCGAAGAGCGTGGTGACGAGGGCCTGCGCCTCCGCCTGGATCCGCTCGAGATGCGCGCGGTCGCGGAAACTCTCCGCGTACAGCTTGTACACCGCCTCAGTGCCAGACGGGCGCACGGCAAACCATCCGTCTTCGGCGATCACTTTCAGTCCTCCGATGGATTCCCCATTGCCAGGCGCGGTTGTCACGACCGCACGGATCGCTTCGCCCGCCAGTTCTCTTGCGCCGACCTGGCCGGGGGAGAGCCGCAAGAGAAGCTGTTTCTGATCGAGCGTCGCAGGCGCGTCGATCCGTTCGTACACCGGCGTCCCGAACTCGCGGGTCAGCTCGACGTAGCGTGCGCCGGGATCAATGCCAAGCGTCGCCGTGATCTCCGCCGCGAGCAGACCGAGAACAATGCCGTCCTTGTCTGTGGTCCACGTCGTGCCGTCGATGCGCTGGAACGACGCGCCCGCGCTTTCCTCGCCGCCGAAGCCGATCGACCCGCTGAAGAGCCCGTCCACGAACCACTTGAATCCAACCGGCACCTCGGTGAGGCGACGCCCCAATCCCGCCGTCACGCGGTCGATCATGCCGCTGCTGACGACAGTCTTGCCGACAGCAGCCCCCGTCGACCACCGGCTTCGATGCGTGAACAAATATGAAACGGCCACGGCCAGGTAGTGATTGGGATTCATCAATCCCGCCGTCGGCGTGACGATCCCGTGGCGATCGGTGTCGGCGTCATTGGCGAAGGCGACGTCGAAGCGATCGCGCATGGCTACGAGCGGCACCATGGCATATGGCGATGAACAGTCCGTTCGAATCTTGCCGTCCCAATCCACGGTCATGAAACGAAACGTCGGATCGATGGCGTCGTTCACCACCGTCACCGCGATCCCATACCGAGCGATGATCGCCCCCCAGTAGCGCACGCCGGCGCCGCCGAGCGGATCCACGCCGATGCGCACGCCCGCGCTGCGGATGACCGGCATATCGAGGACGCTCGCGAGATCATCGACATACGGCGTGACGTAGTCGTGGAGATGCGTGCTCGCCGCGCGGCGAGCGCGCTCGAAGGGCATGCGGCGGACTGCGCGCAGGCCTTCCGCCAGGAAGGCGTTCGCGGTCTGCTCGATCCAGCGGGTCACGTCGGCGTCGGCCGGGCCTCCCGTGGGCGGGTTGTATTTGAAGCCGCCGTCTTCGGGTGGGTTGTGGGAGGGTGTGATGACGACCCCGTCGGCTAACCCGGATGTGCGGCCCCGGTTATAGCGAAGGATGGCGTGCGAGATAACCGGTGTCGGCGTATGGCCGCCGTCCCGGTCGATCATTACCTCGACAGCGTTGGCGGCGAACACCTCGAGGGCGCTCACAAAGGCCGGCTCAGACAGCGCGTGGGTGTCCATCCCCATGAAGAGCGGGCCCTCGATCCGGTGCGTCTGCCGATACAAGCAAATGGCCTGCGTGATCGCAAGAATGTGCGCCTCATTGAAGGTGCGCGCGAACGCCGATCCGCGATGTCCCGACGTTCCGAATGCGACACGTTCCGCCGCGACACCGTGATCCGGGTGCTCCGCGTAGTACGCGGTCACCAGCCGCGGGACGTTGACCAGCAGCGCGGGTGGAGCTGGCGTTCCAGCAAGAGGGCTGACCTTCATCATCCCTGAGCTTCGAACATGGCTGATCCTGATATGTCGCCGCTGTACAAGCGGGAACACATGACGAGCTGACAACCCGCGATAGAGTGAGCGTGCATGCGACGAGGGGCTGACACGCACGACCTCGCCGACGTCGTGTTCCTGCTCGACGTCGACAATACGTTACTGGACAATGACGCCGTCATCGATGATCTTCGTCGTCATCTAAGCGAGGCATTCGGCGCCGAATGCGCGCAACGGTACTGGGATATCTTCGAAGAACTCAGACGCGAGCTCGGCTATGCGGATTATCTTGGCTCGCTGCAACGGTACCGAGTCGAACATCCACGCGATCCGCATGTGCTACGCCTCTCGCTCTTTCTGCTGCACTACCCGTTCGCCACACGCGTCTATCCTCGGGCGCTGGACGTCATCGCAGCGTTACGACAACTCGGCCGAGCAGTGATCCTCACTGACGGCGATGTGGTCTTTCAGCCGTACAAAGTCGAGCGATCCGGATTGTGGGCGGCCGTCGACGGCGACGTGCTCATCTACGTGCACAAGGAACAAATGCTCGACGACGTCGAGCGACGCTACCCGGCACGCCACTACGTGATGGTGGACGACAAGCTGCATATTCTCGCGGCGATGAAAAGTACATGGGGGCGCCGGCTGACGACGGTATTCGTCGGGCAGGGGCACTACGCCCACGACCTGAGCCTGCGCACCATGCAACCACCCGCCGACATCGCGATCGATTCGATTGGTGAACTCGTCGATCGTACCGACGTTCTCCTGAGTTCTTTCCGAGTGTCTGGCCGTTGATGA
>DAIRVG010000145.1:0-15690 GCA_036802945.1 Vicinamibacterales bacterium | reverse complement strand
CAACAAGCACGTGCATTCCCGGTTGTGCGCTTGACGTCATGTTAAGGAATTGATACGTTCGCGCCGCCAATCGGACGACCGGCGGCGATCGGCCCACGCTCCCCGTCATAAACAGCCGCACTCGCTCTTTCATATCGCCCGCGCTCTCGTTATAGCCACGCTCCCGTAAGTTACCGACGCCCTTTCGTACGGCGGGCCAGGTGTCACTGAGGAGAGACTATGAAGCTATTTGGCGGCTATCGTGTGTGCCATGCGTGTTTATTGTCCACGTGGATGATGCTGATGACCTCGTCGGTCTTCGCGCAGGCCACGAGCACGTTCAACGGGCGGGTCCTCGATCAGGGCGACGCGGTCCTGCCGGGAGTGACAATCGCCGCGACCAACACGAGCACGGGCGTGGTGCGTACGACCGTGACCAATGCCGAGGGCGTGTACAGCATGCCGGGGCTCGAACCCGGCGTCTACGACGTCAAAACGGATCTGTCCGGGTTCTCCTCAGCGACGCGCACCCGCGTGACGTTGACGATCAACACGACCATCACCCTCGACTTCAGGCTCGCCCTCGCGGGAGTGGAAGAGACGCTCACCGTGACGGGCGAGGCTCCGCTCATCGAAGTGACGCAGTCGAAGTTTGCGTCGACCATCGAAACGCAGGAGCTCCAGAACCTGCCGATGATCACACGCAGCATCAACGGGATGCTGGAGCTGCTTCCCGGAGCGACGCCGATGGCGCCGATCGATCGGACCAAACAGAGTGTCGGGAACGTCTCTTTCGGGGGAAGCTCAGGCACGAACGTGAGCGCGACGGTCGACGGCGCAGACAACCGGGACAACCGCCAGGGCGGGACGTTAATGAACTTTACGCTCGAGAGCCTCGAACAATTCCAGCTCGCCTCGAGTCAGTTCAGCGCGGCGGATGGGCGCACGGGCGGCGTCGCGATCTCGATGGTGACCAAGTCAGGGACCAACCTGCTCCACGGTTCGGGGTTCCTCTTTGCCCGGGATAAGGCGCTGACCGCGAAGGACTACTTCTCGAAACGCGATAATCTGGACAAGGTCCCCTTCAGCCGCCAGCAGTGGGGCGCATCACTCGGTGGGCCGCTCCTGCGAAACCGGATGTTCTTCTTCGGCGCGTTCGAAAGCGTCAACGAGGACACGAGCATCCCCGTACCGAACCGGCAGTTCGACGAGCTGGAGCTGCTCGTGGCCGCCACGGCCGCCGGGAGGTTGCCGTCCGGGCTGGTGAATGCGAACCATCCGCGAGCCGGGGCCATTCCACATCACCTGAACATGTACTCGCTCAAGACGAACCTCCAGCTCAATAACAATCACTCGCTGATGGGACGCTTCGCGGGCCAGGTGGACACTCGATGGGCCGTCACCTTTACCTCGCCGAACAATGATTTGCGCGAGCCGGAGGACAGTTATCAGCATTTCTGGAGCGCCGTCGCCCAGCACGGCTGGGTTTTGGGCGGCCGCGGCTTGAACCAGATTACCGGCCACATGAACCATAACGACCGCCTGAGCGATCTGCGCAGTGCCGTCACGGGACAGCACTATTCGAGAGACTTCCCCAACGTGAACTTCTTTCCGCCCCGGCTGGCGTTCCCGTCGGTCAACACCGGCGCCGGCGGCGCCGGTGGTTCCCGGACGGATACAGACGTCATCCAGATCCGCGACGATGTGTCGCTGCTCACGGGGACCCACGCACTGAAGTTCGGCGGGAACTACAACTACTTGCCCCGGATGGGGACCCTGAACGCGAACGAGCATTTTGCGACGTTGACGTTCTTCGATGATCCGTCGGTGATTGTCAGCAACAGCAACGGGCGTTATCCGCAGGGCTTTCAGACACCAGGGATCGTGTCGCGGTGGCAGCAAGCCAACGGCGGGGCGCTGAACGGCGTCGGGTCCTGGGCCGACTCCCTCAAGGACGCACGTCAATTCTCGGCGTGGTTCCAGGACGACTGGCGAGCGACGCCGCGCCTGACGCTGAACCTGGGGCTGCGCTACGACATCGATTGGAACTTCCGGGATGAGCGGTATTACGCGAACAATGCGACGAGGCTGGTGTTAGAGGCGATTGGGAATCCTAACGCCGGGTTGCCAAAAACGCAGTACAAGGACATCTCGCCGCGAATCGGATTCGCCTACGACCTGGCGGGGGATGGCCGGCGGGTGCTGCGCGGCGGCTACGGGCTCTACTTCGATCAGATCAACCACCAGGCGATAAGCGACATCGCGCCGCAGGACCACCGTCCGCTGAACGCCCTGGCCGTCCTGACGAATACGGCGATTGGCGTCGGCGAATTGGCTACGTATCGCTTCGGTATCGATCCATTTCCGGCGCAGCCCACCGAAGGGAACTCGTTGCCGCGCAACTCCACCGGTGAGTGGATTGGTCCGAACGTCGTCGATCCGCGCGTGCACCACACGCACATCGGCTATGCCCATGAGCTGGCGGCAAATACGATGTTCGCGGTCGATTACACACACCAAACGGGGACGAGAGGGCTCATGGCGGTGAACATCAATCCCCTGGTCAACCGCGTGCGTGTGCTGGCCCCGGACTTCACCCGGGTCCTTGGACGCCCCGACGTGCTCAGCGCCGTGAATGTCAGAACGTCGATCGGATCGTCCGAGGTTGACATGCTCACCTTCAAATTTCAGCGGCGCCTCCCGCGCGCGACCCTCAGCGCGCACTACACGTTCGGAAGAGCCTTCGCGTATGGCGGCTCAATTGCGGCTCGCGGTGGGTCGGGAGCACCGCAGGACTCGTTCGATCCGCTCGCGCCGGGCGAGTGGGGGCCCACCCCACAAGACGAGCGCCATCGCATGGTGGCTACAGGCGTGCTCGAGTTCCCGTACGGCATCCAGCTCTCGCCTGTATTCCAGCTGGCCAGCGCACGCCCGTACAACCTGACGGCCGGCAGCGACCTGAACGCGGATGGGAACAACAACGATCGGTGGATCGATCCGGCGACCGGCCAGCAAATGTCGATTAATGCCGGACGAGGGGACTCGACGGTGGTCCTGGATCTGCGGGGGACGAAGTTCTTCGCGCTGGGGAGCGAGCGGCGGCTCGCCGTGTTTGCCGAGGTCTTCAACGTGCTCGACAACGCCAACTTCGGCGGGAGCTACACCGGTAACGGCCGGAGCGTGCTGTTCCGTCAGCCGTCCGGGGGGTTCATCCCGGGGATCGGGTACCCACGCCAGCTGCAACTGGGCGCCCGGTTCCTCTTCTGACGCGGATCTCAATTCTTTTGGAGGAAGCGCGATGTCGAAGAAGAGTTTGACCGGAATGGTTGTCGCCGTCTACATGGCGACCGTATGGCCGTCACACCTTGCCGGCCAGGGTGGTGGCCGCGGGAACGCTGCGCCGCCCGCGGGCTTCCCGACAGAGAAACAACTGGCGGAATCCCAGGAGGGTCAGCGACACATCGCGGCAGCGATGACGCTGGCGAAAACCGATCTTGTCGACCAAGCGAAAGGGTTCTGCACCGCGACGGGTGTCCAGCGAGAGGCAGTGGCGCGACAAGCCCAAGGACTGCCGCCGGTGCCGGACGTGCACATCGAGCCGGTGAAGATCTTCGACAATCTCTACTACATCGGCTTCAATGACGTCGGCGCGTGGGCCATTCCCACCAGCGATGGCATCATCCTGATCGACGCGCTCAATACCGTTCAGGAGGCCGAAACCATTTTCGCCCCCGACTTGATGAAAGTGGGGCTCAATCCGGCGAGCGTCAAATACGTGATCGTCGGGCACGGGCATGCGGACCATTGGGGCGGCGCCTCCTACTTTCAGGACAAGTACAAAGCGCGCGTCGGCTTGAGCGCGACCGACTGGGAGATGGTCGAGCGCGTCAATCCGAATGCGACCGCGCAGCAGGCGAACAGGCCGCGCCCGAAGCGCGACCTGATCCTGACTGACGGCCAGAAAATCACGCTCGGCGATACGACGATCACGATCGGAATTACGCCCGGCCATACGCCGGGATCGCTCGCGATGTTTGTTCCGGTGAAGCACCACGGCACACCGCACACGGCGATGATCATGAGCGGAACGCAGATGACCTCGGCTGCGTCGTTTGCAGCGTTCCAGCACGTGTTCAACGACATCGCCAGGCCGCTGAAGGCCGAGACCGCGCTGAACAGTCATCCGGGCGGCCTGGTCAACACCCTTCCGACGATGGCGGCGCTTCGCCAGCAGTATCCGGCGGGCGCTCACCCCTACCTCCTTGGTGAAGAGCGGTTCGGCCGGTACTTGGCGATAATGCTCGAGTGCGGCAGCGCGCGACTCGCCGCGCTGGCGCCTGGCACGCGCTGAAGACGCCGACAACGTACGAGAGATGGGAGAACACACCATGCGCCCGATTCGACTGATCCCCGCAGCGCTCGTTCTGTTGAGCCCGCTGTATGCGTTCGCGCAGGCCCCGAGCATCTTCTCTCCAGATCAAGAAGTGACGGACTACGTCAGCAAGACAGACTATTTCAGCGTCAATCTTCCAGCTGCGCCCAAGATTCAGGAGATCACCTATCCCTCCGAATATCGAATCACCTTGCCGGGGCGCATCTATACATCCGACGCGGGCCGGAACCACTACTCGGTGACGGTGATCGACTATAGGGACGCGATAAAAATTCACGAGGCGCGAAACGCCAAATGCATGGAGGACGCGGGCGCCAATCGTCCCGGTCTCACCCCGCAGCAGCGCAGAGACGCGGTTGGCGACGCCTGCCAGGATGACGGTCCGGAAGAGATGCACGGCGCGATCATGTACGCGACGTGGAATTTCATTCAAAAGGCCGCGAAGGTGACGCATCTTGCCGACTACAACACGGACCTTGTTCAAGGCAATGAGATTCACACCATCAACCCCGATGAATCCCGCACCTACGCAACTGTCCATATGCACGAAAACCGTCTCTACATCACGCAGGCAACCGTACCCCGGGGCGCACCGGCCGCGAATTGGTTCCAGATCTCTCTGCGATTCCTCGACGCTCAGTACAACCCGGTCCGCTACACGTGGGATGGCTTTCAGCTTTACGCGAATGGAAGGCCGACCCCCCGTGCAGGCCAGGGCGGCGGCGGTCAGGGTGGACAGGGGCCGGGTGCGCAGGGTCAGGGCCGACAGGGCGGGGCGCAGGGTCAGCCAGCCCGGTGATGTCTAGTTCTGAAATGATAGTTGAACGCAGGAGGGTGAGCATGCAGCGGACATTGTTGGGCCTTGCGGCCGTGAGCGTGATGCTGGTGGCGTTGCCGGCGTGGGCGCACCATTCGCATAACGCCTACGAAGTCACGAAATGGACGACCATGGAAGGGACGGTCACGGAAATCCACTACCTCCTCCCCCATTCGTGGGTCTACATCGAAGTCAAGGATGCGAAAGGCGGGGAACCGACCGTGTGGGCGCTTGAAGCCGCCGGGCCCATGGCGATCACCAGAAACGGCGTGAAGAAGGAAGACGTCAAACCTGGCGACAAAATCAGTGTGCGGTGCCATCTGCTCAGGGATGGCTCCCCCGGCTGTCTGCTCGGATTCGTGACGCCCACACATGGTGATCAGGCGCGCGGTCACGGCGTCGAGCACCAGTGGGACTAGGCTGCCAGCCGATGCACCGCGCGTGATGGCCGGCCCCTGCCGGCCATTTCTTTTTCGGCGTCGTGCCGGGGAGCTCGCGCGTGGGTGTAAACTGCGCGCGTTCCGCCTGACTGCGGACGATTACGACGAGAGCTCAGGAGGATAGACCATGCGCGTGAATCCGGTCCTTCCGGCGTTGCTGCTGTGTGTTGCGGGGCCTGCCTTCGCCCAAGGCCAAGCAGATCCGATCAAGTACGTCAGCAAGACCGACTACTTCTCGATCGATTTTCCAGGTGCGCCGAAGGTGCAGGAGATCACCTATCCCGATGAGTATCGGATCACCTTGCCTGGGCGCATCTATACATCCGACGCCGGCCGGAACCGCTACAAGGTCACGGTGATCGACTACAGGGGCGCGCTACAAATACACGCGACGCGAAACGCGAAGTGCCTCGAGGACGCGGGAGCCAATCGTCCCGGTCTTACTCCCCAGCAACGCAGAGATCTGGTTGGAGACAGTTGCCAGGACGACGGTGTGAAGGACATACGCGGCGCGATGATGTACGCGACATGGACATTCGTCGAGAAGGCGGCCAAGGTGACGCATCTCGCGTACTACAACTCGGACCTCATCGAAGGGCATGAGGTCCATGTCATCAACCCGGATGAATCCCGCACGTACGCCGTGGTCCACATGCACGAAAACCGTCTCTATATCGCGGAGGCCACCGTACCCAAGAACGCGCCGGCGGCGAACTGGTTCCAGATCTCCATACAATTCCTCGACGAGGAGTACAAGCCGGTCCGCTACTCGTATGACGGCCTGATGATCTACTCAAACGGATATCCGAAGCCCCCCCGCGCCGGTCAGGGTCGGCAGGGGGGTCAGGGCGCCCAGGGCCAGGGTCAACCCGGGCGGTGATCCCAATGCAAAATGCAAGATGCAAAATGAAATTTCAAATTGCACAATTCAATTTTGCATTTTGCATTTTGAATCTTGAATTCTTTGGAGGGTGAGCATGCAGCGGAAGTTCTTCGGACTGGCGGCCCTGTTCGTGATGTTGGTGGCGGTGCCCCTGTCGGCGCACCATTCCCACAACGCCTACGAAGTCACGAAGTGGACGACCATGGAGGGAACGGTCACGGAGATCCACTACCTCCTCCCGCACTCGTGGGTCTACCTGGAGGTCAAAGACGCGAAAGGCGGGGAGCCGGCTGTGTGGGCGCTCGAAGCCGCCGGGCCCATGGCGATCACCAGAAACGGCGTGAAGAAGGAAGACGTCAAACCTGGTGACAAAATCAGTGTGCGGTGCCATCTCCTCAGGGATGGCTCACCCGGCTGTCTGCTGGGGTTCGTGACGCCTGCACATGGTGACCAGGCGCGAGGCCATGGCGTCGAACACCAGTGGGACTAGAGGTAAATCCCAAACCCCAAACCCCAAACCCCAAACCCCAACACCAAATCCCAAATCCCAAACCCGAAATCCCAACCAAAACCACCCAACTCCCAACTCCCAAGACGCCTTGGGAGTTGGGAGTTGGAAGTTGGGAATTGGTGAGGCTACTGCGAGCCGCCGGCCGTCGCCATCGCGGCGAGTCTCGCCCGTGCGCACTCGAGCATGATGTCCGAGTAGCGGCCAGCCTTCGCAGCACTCATCAGCAGTGGGTGGTTCCCCGTCGGATAGTTGTCGCGGACACCCTCCATCGCAGTCAGGCTGTTCATCAGGATGTCCGGGTGGCTGCCGAGAAACGTCTCGACGCGCTGAGCCTTCGCATAGTCCGTGAACACGTGCTTGAACGAATCAAGCGACTCCTGGGTCGGCATCTGCGTGCCGCTCATGATCATCACCATGTGTGTCTGCCCTTTGAACTTCGCGGGCACGACCATGCCGATTGTCCCGGGCGTGTGACCGGGCAAGCGCACCAGCGTCACTGTGGTATCGCCGAGCGTCAGCTTCTCTCCGTCGGTGACATCCATGTCGGGCTTCGCCTGGGGACGGTCAGGACGGACCGCGCGCGCGATGGCGTCCCAGTCGGGCATCGCCGCGAGCACCTTGGCGCCGTACTTGGTCTGCAGGTACGACGCGCCGCCGGTGTGATCGTTGTGGCCGTGCCCGAGAAGGACGTACTTGATCTGCGCCGGATCGAGACCCGCCTTCTTCATTTCCGGTTCAATGACATTGGTCGCGTCGGCGGTGCTGTTCAACGTGTCGAACAGGATGATGCCGGCGCTGGTGGGGACCGCCCATGCGCCGACGTCGTTGAAGCCGACGTAGTACAGGTTGTCGAACAGCTTAATCGGGCCGACCGGTTCCGTCGGGATCCGCGGCAACCCGGCCGCCTGGCGCGCCAGCGCGACGCGCTGCGGGCCGGTGGCGGTGCAGAACCACTTCGCTTCTGCGGCCATATCGGAGCCGCCAATCTTCATCGCGGCGGCGACGTGCGCCTGGGCGTCCTTCGATTCCGCGAATTGCTTCGCAGTCGGGAACTCCGGACGCGCGGCCTGTCCGCCTCCCCGGCCGGCGCCCTGTGACTGCAGTGCGGCCACCGCGCAGGTGGCAACGATTACGATCCCGGCCAACATGCTCTTCAACATCGAACCTCCATCATTTCGCCCCAACTCAGGGGCGAACTCCGTGAAATCGACCTTCGGCGGATGATATACCGCCCCGGGGCCCGAACGAACCGCTCGGCGATCCTTGGCCCCCCGGACCCGTGATATCCTGCTCAGCCTACAGGACATCGCGCGCGTTCATTCCGGCAACCCCGGGATCACGCGGCCGGCGCACCATCGGGTGCGACCGGGCGCGACATCAACCCCAGCGCCCTGGGGGATACAGTCTAAGAACTACCTGAAACGAACAGCGATCACGCGGTGAAGGAGCAGGAGGTACATGTATATGCGGCTGTCGGACCTCGGTGTGCGGCGTGCGTTATGGCTCATTCTGGGCCTGGTGCTGATGAGCACCGAACTGACATTTGCGCAGGGCACGAGCACGTTCAACGGGCGGGCCCTGGATCAGGGTGACGCCGTCCTGCCAGGAGTGACCGTCACGGTCACCAACACAAGCACCGGAGTGGTGCGTACGAGCGTCACCAACGATGAGGGTGCGTTCTTCCTACCGGGGCTCGATCCCGGCATCTACAACATCCAGTCGGAGCTGCCCGGGTTCCAGACGTCGGTCCGGGAGCGCGTGACGTTGGCGGTCAATTCGACGATCACGATCGACTTCAAGCTTGCGCTGGCGAACGTCACCGAAGCCGTCACCGTAACCGGGGATGCTCCGCTGATCGAAGTAACGCAATCCAAGGTTGCATCGAGCATCGAGGCGAAAGAGCTCGAAAGTCTGCCGATGATCACGCGCAGCCTCAGCGGCATGCTGGCGCTGCTCCCGGGCGCGGTGCAGATCGCCCCGGCGCACCGGAGCAAGGAAAACGTCGGGAGCGTGTCGTACGGCGGAGGCTCGGGCACGAACGTGATCCCGAACGTCGACGGCGCGGACAACCGCGACAACCAGTTCGGCGGACCGCTGATGACCTACACGGCGGAAGGCATGGAGCAATTCCAGCTTGCCACGAGTCAGTTTACCGCAGCCGACGGGCGTGGGGCGGGCGCGGCCCTGACGATGGTGACCAAGTCCGGCACGAACGCGTTCCGCGGCTCCGGGTTCGTGTTCGACCGCGATGATTCCATGCAGTGGAAGGACTACTTCACGGAGGTCGCTAACCGCGACAAGGTCCCGTACAGCCGCCAGCAGTTCGGCGGATCACTCGGAGGGCCAATCCTTCGTAACCGCGCCTTCTTTTTCGGCGCAGCCGAAAAGGTCAGAGAAGACCTGCGGGTGACCGTGCCCGAAAACCTGTTCAGAGAGCAGGAAGTACTCGTGGCCGCCACAAGAGCAGGGTCGCTGCCGTCCGGGCTGGTCAATCCGAACCATCCGACGGCGGCTCCCAGGCCGTTGAGCCTCCTGATGTACACGTTGAAAGGCAACGCGCAAGTGACCAACACGCAGGGCTTGATGTTCCGCTACGCGGGACAGCGCGACTACCGGGACGCGGTGGTCTTCAGCCCCAGCAACGACAATCGCGAGCCGGAGAACAGCGCCATCAGGATGTGGAGCGCTGTCGGTCAGCATAGCTGGGTAATGGGAAACCGGGGATTGAATCAGATCACCGGACAGATCAACAGTCTGTATCGCCTCAGTGATGCGACGAGCGCCATCACGGGCGAGCACTACACGCGGGATTTCCCCAACGTGAAGATATTCCCGCCTCGCTTGTCGTTCCCGACCGTCAATACCGGCGCGGGAGGCGGAGCCGGATCGATCACCGATACCCAGCTCATTCAGATTAAGGACGACGTCTCGCTGCAAATCGGGACGCATGCGCTGAAGCTGGGAGCCAATTTCAACTATCTCAACGACATCGGCCTGATGAACGGCAACGAGCACTTCGCGACGCTGACCTTCTTCGACGATCCGTCGGTGATCTACAGCAACAGCAACGGGCGCTATCCCCAGGGTTTCCAGACGCCCGGCATCGTACGGACGTGGCAGCAGGCCAATCCTGTCCTCGCGGACTCGCTCCTTGACGCACAGCAGGTCATGACGTGGTTCCAGGACGACTGGCGCGTAAAGGACCGTCTCACGTTGAACTTGGGTATCCGCTGGGATGCCGACTTCAACTTCTACGATCAGCAGCATTTCGAGAACAACGCGACGCTGCTCGCGCTGAAGGCGATTGGCGATCCACACGCCGCTCTGCCGAAGACGCCGCTTACGGACTTCTCGCCGCGGGTCGGCTTTGCCTACGATCTCTCGGGCGATGGGCGGCGGGTGCTGCGGGGCGGTTACGGCTTGTACTTCGATGAGTTCAACATCAACGGGGGGAACGTCTCGGACATTTTCTCGCAGAACAGGCGGCCCCTGAACGTCCTGGCGACGCGGACGAACACGGCGATTGGCGTGGGACAGCTGGCGACGTACCGCCTGGGCATCGACCCGGTGCCGGCGCAGCCGACCGAATCGAACACATTGCCGCTCGGCGCCACCGGCCAGATTCTGGACTCCAACTTCACGGATCCTCGCAGCCACGTGGCGCATATCGGCTATGCCCACGAGCTGGCGAACAACACGAGCGTGTCGGTTGACTTCACGCATTCGATGGGGAGGAACGAGTTCAGGACGCTGAACATCAATCCGATCGTGAACGGCACGCGCGTGCTGGCCCCGGCGTTTGCGCGTGTTTTCGGAACCCCCAACTATCTCAACAACGTGAACATCTTCTGGGCGGGGAACAAGTCCCAGTACGACGCGATGACGATCAAGCTCCAGCGACGCCTGTCGCGTGTGACGCTCCAGACGCACTACACCCTCGCGCGCGCGTATGCGTATGGCGGGGTGTCGATGGCACGGGGCGGCGCCCCGGCGCCGCAGGACGCGTTTGCTCCGCTGGCGGACGGCGAATGGGGCCCGACGGGGAGCGACGAGCGCCACCGCTTCGTGGCGATCGGCGTGTTCGACGTGGGGTACGGCATCCAGCTCTCGCCGATTGTCCAGTTGGCGAGCGCCCGCCCGT
Organism: Vicinamibacterales bacterium; assembly: GCA_036802945.1. GTDB lineage: Bacteria > Acidobacteriota > Vicinamibacteria > Vicinamibacterales > UBA2999 > Gp6-AA40. The sequence goes on along the minus strand of DAIRVG010000145.1, from coordinate 4,526 downwards.
ACCAGCTGACGGCCGGCGCCGACCTCAATGCGGATGGGACCAACAACGACCGCTACATCGATCCGGCCACAGGTCAACAGGTGTCGTACAACGCGGGACGGGGCGACCCGACGTACCTGTTCGACCTGCGCACGACGAAGTTCTTCAACCTCGGCGCGGGGGACTCCCGAAGGGTCGGGGTGTTTGTGGAGGCCTTCAACCTGTTCAACACAGCCAACTTCGGCGGTGCCTTCTCGGGTAACTCCCGGAGCACGAATTTCCGGCAGCCCACGGACTACGTGCCCGGTATCGGCTACGCGCGCCAGCTCCAGCTCGGCGCCCGGTTCACCTTCTAAGCCGGACGAACGCGACTGGAGGCGGTCTGCGGCTATACGCTGCAGACCGCCTCTTTTTTTCTTATCTCAGGGCTTTACGACGATGTAGCGGCCGGCGCCCTGACGCGATGCGCCAGCCAGTTGCGGAACACGCGACAGTCGGCCAGCAAGGTCGGCGGGAAGCGCGACCACGGCGTCGCTGGGAAATGGCTGCATCGCGGCCAGCTGTTCCACGCTCACGCTTTGGATCTGATTCTCGCGTAGTTCGCGTCGCACGTCAGGCCGGAAGTAATACACGAACGATACGCGCCCGTCCATGATGTAGATCGTGCGTGGAAGTCGGCTCGGTGTGCTGAAGTATCCGGCCAGATCGCGGGCCGAATGTGCCTGTGCGAGGGGCGGCCCGAGCAACGCGTACGCCAGCACATACGTCACGCCGGTGGCAACGACCAGTCTCGGCCATGCATGCGCGGCCGGGCGTCGCCGGAGAGAGTTCACCAGCCACAGCCACACGGCGCTCAAGACGGCGAACGCGACCGCCTCCCCTGCCCTGACCGGCTGATCGCCGAAACGGCTCGCCGCCCACGGCGTCATCGCGGCAATGACGAAGAAGATGGTCGCGTGAGCCAGAACCGCCGCGCGCAGCGGATTGACGGTTCCGTTACGCGATCCCGCCGACAAGGCGGTGACCCACGCACGCGCCGCGAGAATCGCGAGCGCGGGCATCGCCGGTAACACATAGGTGACGGCCTTCGACCCTGACACACTGAGCAGCACAAGCGCTCCGACGAGCCATGTCCAGAGCAGAAGCTCCGGCGCACCGTGGAGCACACCTTTATGGTTCCCCCGATGCACATAAAGGCTCCAAGGCACTCCTCCGCCGACAACGAGCGGAACGTAGAACCACCACGGCTGCCCGGCGTGACGCTGGGTGTCCGTGGCAAACCCCAGCAGATGCCGATCGATGAAGTAGTACCGGACGTATCCCGGCTCACGCGCCTCCATGGCGAGGTACCACGGCAGAGCGATGACAACGGCAATGGCAAGCACCGCAATCCCCTGCCACACGACGGTCCCTGTGATCCCGCGTGTCAGGAGCAGATAAGCGCCGTACCCGATCCCGACAATCGCGACGCCACCGAGTCCCTTCGTCAGAATTGACAATCCCAGCGCTGCGCCGGCAAGTCCCACATCGAGGTATTGGGATTTGGGATTTGGGATTTGGGGTTTGGGATTTACCCTCACTCGCCACAGAAGCCCCAGGGCGAGATTGGTGAGGGGCACCAGCGCCATATCGTGCACCGGCGCCTGCGCCAACAGGAACGGCAGAGCCATCGTCGCGTAGCACGTTGCGGCAGTCAGCCCGGTTGCTCGATCGAAGAGCACCCGAGCAAGCCAGCCGGTCGTGACAATGCCAAGGAGCGCGAACAGCATCCCCGGCAGTCGCGCCGCCGCGGTGCTCATGCCGAACGCGCTGATCGACGCCAGCTGAGTCCAGAAAAACAGGATCGGTTTGTCCAGAAACGCGCGGCCAAGGAAACGCGGGACAAGAAAGTCGCCGCGATCATGCATCTCCTGCGCGATGACCGCGTGGAGGCCTTCGTCGGGATCAGTGAGGGGGGCGTCGAGGAAAAGAGGACCGAGGTAAAGGACCGTTGCGAAAACGACGACGAGAGCCGGTGTGTGTTTCACGATAACCCCAAATCCCAGATCCCAAACCCCAAATCAAAACATGGTTCTTGGGATTTGGGATTTGGGATTTGGGTTTTGGGACTTACCCTTTACTTCCACGCCACGCGAATAGGCTTGCCCATCATGTACGCCGGGTTGGCGCCGGCGCGCGGCTTGAACTTCTGCGCGCCGCCGTTGTCGACTTCGGCCACGTAGAAGTTGCCGTCCGGATCGACGCTCATGCCGTGCACGCCCCAGAAGCCGCCAGGGAAGTCGCCCCACGTGCCCCACGAATACATGAAGTGGCCGTTCAGGTCGTACTTGAGGATCTTGTTGGTGCCGCGATCGGCCGCCCAGAGATAGCCGTCGCTCATGATGTGGAACAGGTGCACGTCGGACGGATTGTCGCCGAATCTCCACTGATCGAGGAACTTGCCGTTCTTGTCGAAGACCTGCACGCGGTGATTGCCGCGGTCGTTGACGAAGATGCGCTCGGTCTTCGGATCGATCGAGATGCCGTGGACGTTGTTGAAGAAGGCGGGGCGCGTGTCGTTCATGTTCGAGCCCTTCTCGCCCCAGGCCGCCAGGAACTTACCGTCCTTGTCGAACTTCGCAACGCGGGTGCCGTTGTATCCGTCGGCCACGACAAAGCCGCCGTCGGGGAACCAGTCCATGTACGTCGGACGGTTGAAGTGCGTACCGTCGGCGCCCGGCACGCCGTAGGTGCCGATCGTCATCAGCTTTGTCTTGCCGTCGTGCGTGAACTTGTGGATGGCATGCTTGTGGTCGTCGATAATCCAGACGTTCTTCTGCGCATCGTAGGGGCTGATCGCGACGAAGTGGGGACGCTGCATCATCGAGTCCCACTGCGTCCAGTTCTCGATCAGGTTGCCCTGGGCGTCGAAGACGAGCACGCAGTGCTCCCAACGCGCGTCAACACCCATCTTGTTGCCGGCGCGCTCCCATGCCTGGATGCCCTCCTCGGCAAGCGCCCCTGTCCCGCCATTTCCAGGAGGGCTGGCCGAGGTGGCATCGCGCCACGGCAGTCGGCCGATCGGAAACGCGATGCTGGGACCGAACTGCGGCAGCTTCTGCGTCCGCGGTGTCTGAATCGCGGGCAGCTCGCCGCGCTCGAGGACGAACACGTGATTCGCGCTTTCGGCGAAAACGCTCTGGCCGGCGCCGAACGTCCACGCCTCGTGACCCGGAATCGTGTTCAGGTCCTTCGGCCAGTCGGCGGCGACTTCATACGGTCCGAAGACGTCCTGGCCGCCTTTCTCAGTGGCGATGGCCGCAATCGTCGGCGCGCCGGCCTGCTGCGCTGTGATCAGCTGATCGTTCAAAAGGTAACCGGCGGCGAGACCCGTCAGCGCGGTCAGCAGCATCGGTAAGCGTCTTCGCATGTGCGCTCCCTCGAGTTAGTTTCGTGTGCGACTGCTGTCAGGAACATGACAACAGGAGCCGTGGCCCCGGCAATGTACACCCCCGACGTCGCGCGCGGCAAGCCGAAGTGCGCGATGAGCCGGCCGGCGTTCCCATCGAAAAGTCACGACTTCGCGAACCCTCGCACGGGCCGCCGGCCGCCCTGGCTCGGCATACGTGGCGGCTGATGCCGGCACCACGCTTGCGCATCCGTTCGCAGGGGGTGACAGATGGACGGATCTTCCGCACTGATTGTGAGAGGGATCGTCGGCGTCGTGGTCGGGATCATTGCGTTCCTGTGGCCGGGCATCACGATCGCTGCGCTCGTCGTAATTTTCGGGGTCTACGCGATTGTCGACGGCATCACGAACCTGGTGCTCGGGTTCTCACGCACGGGCGCGCACGGCCGGTGGGCGCACGTGCTGCAGGGCGTTGTCGGTATCGCCGCCGGCGTGTTGACGTTCATGTGGCCGGCCATCAGCGCGCTGGTGCTGATCCTGTTCATCGGCGCGTGGGCAATCATCACGGGCGTCTTCGAGATCGTTGCGGCGATTCGTCTGCGTCAGGTGATCACGGGGGAGTGGATGCTCGTCCTGAGCGGGATCGTCTCAATCCTGTTCGGCGTCATGGTGTTTGCGTTTCCATTGGCCGGAGCCGTCGGGATCTCCTGGATCCTCGGCGCCTACGCGATGACCGCGGGCATCATTCTGATCTCGCTTGGCGTCAAACTGCGCAAGCTCGTCGTCGCCGCGGTGTAACGGTCTTAACCATGAAGGCCACGAAGCCAAATAGGCTTTCCTCGTGTTCTTCGTGTTCTTCGTGACCTTCGTGGTTGAAAACATCTTCAGGGTCTAGGTTTCTACAGCGATCTCGAGCGCCAGCTGTCTCAGGCGCAGCGTTAGCAGCGTGAAGCCGAAGAGCAGCGCCTAGGGACCGATGACCCAGCGCGGATCGACCGCGTCGCCTCTTGCCACGAGCGGCCAAAGCGCCGTTGCGCCCGGCAGCCCCAGCGCGAACACACCAACGCCGATCCTGACGAGCGCCCCGAACACGAGCGCGCCGGAGCCGCGCTGATCGTACGCCGTCACCGCGAGCATCAGCGACAGCGCGCCGTCGCCC
>DAIRVG010000144.1:0-15768 GCA_036802945.1 Vicinamibacterales bacterium | reverse complement strand
CAGGATCTGGATTGCTGCCGAACGTCTCCCTGAACTCCTGGCAGTTCACCCTGACGCTCTTCTCGATCCACCGATCACCGCACCCCCGTCGCGCGCCGCCCACGCGTGGACGCGCGAAGCCGCGGTCGTGGAGCTGCTGCGCGGGCGGCTGTCCATCGTCGGGCCAACCACCGCGCCGGCACTCGCCGAATCGCTTGCGATCACGGACGCGGATGCCAACGCCGCGCTGCTCGCACTCGAAGGGGAAGGCGCGGTCCTTCGCGGACACTTCTCCCTCGCCATCGAGGCACTCGAGTGGTGCGACCGGCGGCTGCTGTCGCGCATCCATCGCTACACGCTGAATCGCCTGCGCGCGGAGATCTCTCCGGTCACGCCGGCAGATTTCATGCGATTTCTGTTTGCGTGGCAGCACGTCGAGCCCTCGTGTCGGCTGACCGGGATCGAGGGACTGCGCGAGGTTCTCGCGCAGCTTGATGGCACGGAAGCGCCGGCGCGGGCGTGGGAACGCGATGTGCTGGCGGCGCGACTCGATCGCTACGATCCCGCGATGCTTGACATGCTGTGCTTGACCGGCACGGTTGCGTGGGCGCGGCTTTCATCCGGCCCAACACAGGTCGTCGGGGCGACACCGATCGCGCTGTTCCTCCGCGAGCATGCGGATGCATGGCTTACACTCACCAGCGGGGCGGACCCTTCGGGTCCGCCGGGCGAGCCTGAAAGGCTCGCCCGGCAAATCATCGACTACCTTCGTACGCACGGCGCGTCGTTCGCCAGCGAGCTTGCCGCCGCGTGCGACCTCAACGACGAGCAATTGCGCGCGGCGATTGCCGACCTCGTCGCCGCCGGTGCCGTCAGCTCCGATGGCTTCGCGGGCCTGCGATCGATCGTCGGCGCATCGCCGAACCACTCCTCCGCGCGACTCAATCGCGCCGACGCCTCGGGCAGGTGGTTCGCCCTGCGCGCGGAGGCGACAGATACCGTGCGTGAGGCCGCCATTGAAACGCTCGCGTGGACGCTCCTCCGCCGGTACGGGGTCGTCTTCCGCCGTATCCTTACGCGCGAGGCAATGAATGTGCCCTGGCGCGAGCTCGCCCGCGTCTACCGTCGGCTCGAAGCGCGCGGCGAGATTCGAGGCGGCCGGTTCGTGACCGGCATGTCGGGCGAGCAGTTCGCGCTGCCCGCGGCCATCGAGCAGCTGCGCGAGGTCCGGCGCTCCGCGCACGACGATCGCCTCATGACGATCGGGGCAGCGGATCCGCTCAACTTGTCGGGCATTGTCACGGGCGAGGACCGTATCCGCGTCTCCGCGTCCAATCGTCTTGTGTACCGCAACGGCGTCCCGGTGGCCGCGATGGAAGGCGACATGCTGCGGGTCCTCAGCCAGGTGGATCCGGACGTTGCCGCGGCAGCAGCGGCCGCCGCCGCCGGGCGCCGCGTGCCTGTTATCAGCGGATACGTGGGACGGCTGTAATAAGGGGACAGGGGACAGGGGACAGGGGACAGGGGGAAGGGGGAAGGGGGAAGGGGTCATGGGGAAGGGGTCAGGGGTTAGGAGGACGTTGAAAAGCGGTCCGCGTTCCAAATAACGCGTGCAGCATCCGTCCGACGATCGCGTCGGTTCGTCGACGTAGTGGGAGTCTTCCGTCGCTGCGGGTTCACGCCTGTTGCCCGATGCCTGGGTCAGCCCTAACCCCTAACCCCTTCCCCCTAACCCCTAACCCCTAACCCCTGACCCCTTACATTGGTAGGAAACGCATCTCGAACCTGCTACACTGTCGGGGTCACGTTGGTCTCGCCGCGGTTGATCTGCCTGCGTCAGTTCTAAGTCCTGCACGCTCCCAGAAGTTTCAAGCTGCTGCTTCCAACCTTTTCAAGGACTGCGCATGAGAATTTACGTAGGAAATCTGTCGTTCAACACCGGTGAAACCGAGCTCCAGACGCTCTTCGCCACCATGGGAACCGTCGATTCGGTGAAACTGGTCCGCGACCAGGCCACCGGCCGCTCGCGCGGCTTCGCGTTCGTCGAAATGACGAACGACCAGGAAGCAAACGCGGCGTGTGAGTCGCTGAACCAGCAGGAGTTCGAGGGCCGTCGCCTGACGGTCAACGAGGCGAAACCGCAGGAGCGGTCCGGCGGCAGCTACTCGCGCGGCGGCGGCTTCGGCGGTCAGAAGCGCGAAGCTCGCTGGTAAGCGAGCAGACACCTTGCACCGATTGGGCCCGCTTCCTCGTGAAGCGGGCCCACGCGGTCATCCTCTTCGACCCGCCAGCATCTCGGCCGCGACTTACCGGAGATTGACATCTCCCGGGCGCGCGGCGGCCTCGTCTGCGACACCGCTCGACATCCGGGAGAGCTGGGCTGACTACGGTTTCAGCAGCTTGAACGCGTGCGTCCATTCGTTGCGAAGAAAGCCGGGGATGCACCAGAGGATGCACAGCGGCTCGATCGCGCGCGCGGCTTCGACCGTGCCCATGTCCGCCGTCTCCCATCCGAACTGATCGAGAATCCCTTTTACGGTCCACTTGGCCGCATCGTGATTTCCACAGATGAACATCGTCGGCGGGCCGCCTTCGAAGTGTGGATTCACCATGACATCGTTCCCGACCGAGTTGAACGCCTTTACGAAACGCGCGCCGGGATACTCCCGCTGCAGCCGCTCCATCAACGAATCGTCGAGCGACGTGAAGAACTTCAGTACGCCGTGATCCGGTGGAGCGTCCGCGATCGGGTTCGTCGTGTCGATCACGACCTTGCCGTCGAGATTCGGAGCGCCGGCCTGACGAAGCGCCTCGGACGCGGCGGTTCCCTTGACGGCAAGCACGACGACGTCGGCCGACGCGGCGGCGTCGGCAAAGCTGCCGACGCCCGCCTTCGGATTCTCCGTCCGCCAGTCGGCGAGCTTCTCGACGTGGCGCGTCCCCAGCATGACGTCGTGTCCGTGCTTCAGGAAACCGGTCGCCAGTGACTGCGCGACATCCCCGGAACCGATGATGCCAATTCTCATGTCGCGTCTCGACGTCCGTTAAGGTGCATCCCGTAATTCTTTCACGCAGGCTTTTCGATACACCACGTCGTCATGCACCGCTGCTGCTGCACGTTCGTGGTCTTGATGGGATCGGCGAGCCGCGCGCCCAGCCGCGCGGTCCACTCGAGCAGCATCGCCTCGTCCACCACGAAGCGCTCCGTTCCGTCGGGCAGCCGCATGCGACGACGCGCCCTCTCGCCTAACACGCGCTCGAGGCCGATATTCGAGGCGAGCCGCGCGAAAAACAGGCCACGGGGCGCGAGCACGCGCCACATCTCGGTCACCATGCGCCCGAAATGCAACTCGTCGTCTGAGAAGTGCAGGACCGCGCTGCAGATGACCGCATCCATGGCGCCGTCGGCCCACGGCAGCTGTTCGATGGTGCCCGTGACGAAATTGGCAGCGGGGATCGCGGGCGCCAGATCCGCCGCGTGCCGCCGGACGGCATCGATGGCTCCCGCGTCGGCATCGATGCCGAAGCATTCGATGCCAGCCTTGAGCAGGTAGTGCACGTTGCGTCCGTCGCCGCACCCCGCATCGAGCACGCGAGAACGAGAGTCGAAACGTCCCCGGAGCAGCTGATCGAACAGATAGATGTCGATCTCGCCGAAGGTGGACCGCAGATCGGCGCTGACAATCATCGCGACGCAAGCTGCGACGCGATTTCCCTGATCTGCTCCGCATGCCGCGATTCGTGCGCGGCGAGAAACCCGCCCCACTGGTAGGCGTTCAGCGCGCCAAAGCGCGGATGCTCATGGATGACGTGGCTCAGCGCGAGTCCATCGGCCGCGCTGAGCATGAGGCGAAATGCCGCGCGCGCCGCTTCGGCGCGCTCCCACGCTGCGGCGGATTCGAGGCCGCGGGGATGCAGCAGATCCGGCGCCGTGCGCCGCTCGCTGCGATCCGCGAGCATCGCCTCGACGTGCGGCGGCAGCAGCGCCGGCTGGCCTTCCTCGTTCCCCAGATCCGTCCCACGCGCGTCCGCAATCTTGCTGGCGACGATGGCTGTAAACCGCTCTTCAACGAGCGAGAGATGCTCGAGGATGCCAGCCACCGACCAGCGATCCGAGCCAGGCGGCTGATCACGCAGATGCGCGGGGACGCTGTCGACCGCTGCGCGCAGGCCGGCGCGCGATCGATCGAGACGGGCGAATACGTCGGTAAGCGATGGATGCACGGGACTTCCAGCGCTAATTCAGCTCCGAAGCGGATGACGTGCTGCTCGGTCCTGCCGGCGTTGCGCACCCTCTGACCAAGCGTCTTTTTCTCATGGTCGGGATTGTAGCGAAACTCTGCGGGACGCGTCCGTCAAAGAGGTAGTAGGATCCGCCCTTCGGCATTCGCAAACGCCAGAGCTCGGAGGGAGACCATGCCCGAGATCGGTGAATACGAGTTTCAACCATCGTCAACGGAGGCGAGCGGGTCACGAGGCGGGGGACCTCGTTTCTCGCGCGCAGCGCTCATCATCGCCGGTGTCGTCGTGCTGGCGGTTGGTGGCTATCTGATGTTTGGCGGGCGCTCGTCTCCGTCAGACGCCCCAGCGCCCGCGGCGAACACCTCCCCGCAGGCCGAACGGCCACTCGGGGACGCAGCAGAGCGGATTCCTCTTCCCGCCCTCGACGACAGCGATGCGCTCGTACGGGAGCGCGTGGGCGTGCTCTCGTCGCATCCGCTCGTGTCGGCGTGGCTGGCCACCAGCGGCCTGATCCGCAATGTGGTCGTGGTGATTGACAACATCTCGCACGGCGTGACGCCGTCGAAGCATCTACGCGTCCTTCGCCCTGGCGGGGAATTCGGCGTCGTGAAGCGCGGCGATCGGCTGGTCGTCGATCCCCGGAACTACGATCGCTACTCGCGCATCGTTGCCGCGGCCTCGTCGATTGACCCGCGGCTCGCAGCGCGCACGTACGAGACGTTCAAGCCGCTGCTTCAGTCGGCCTATGACGAGCTCGGGAACCAGGAGCCGATCGACCGCGCGCTCGAGCGCGCGATTGTCGCGCTGCTGCAGGTGCCCGCCGTGGACGGTGACGTCAGGGTGGTGCAGGCGGGCGAAGGGATCGGCTACGAATACGAGAACGAGAAACTGGAAGCGCTGACCGGCGCGCAGAAGCAGCTGCTCCGGATGGGAGCGAACAACATCAGGGCCATCCAGCAACAGCTGCGCATGTTCGGACTCACGCTCGGGATTCCCGCGCAGCGCCTACCTTGACGACGTTTCTCGACGCGTGAACAAGACACGACTCGAAGCGTTCAGCGACGGGGTGATCGCGATCCTGATTACGATCATGGTGCTGGAGCTGCGCATTCCGGAGGGCGCAGACTGGGACTCGGTGCAGCCGATCGTGCCGGTGTTCCTGACCTACGTCCTGAGCTTCGTGTTTCTCGGCATCTACTGGAGCAACCATCACCACCTGCTCCACATGGCCGATCGCATTACGGGCGGGATCTTGTGGGCGAATCTCCATCTGCTTTTCTGGCTGTCGCTGACGCCGTTTGCGACCGGGTGGATGGGACGGAACCATTTCGCGCCGCTGCCGACCGCGATGTATGGTGTGGTGCTGCTGTTCTCGGCCGTCTCGTACACGATCCTTGTCAGAATGATCATCGCCGCACAGGGGCCCAGCTCACGGCTCAAAGCGGCGATCGGCAGCGACGCGAAAAGTTACCTGTCGCTGGCGATGTACGCGGCGGCGATCCCGTTGGCGTTCGTAAACCGCTGGATCGCGTATGCGCTCTATGTGGCCGTGGTGCTCATATGACTCGTGCCGGACCGCCGCATCGAGCGCCGCGTCGACGCGGAGAGCCACTCACGTCGCGCCGGCCAGATCTAGTGGCGTATCTTCCGAATTGCTGGCGGGCCGCTTCGTTGTCGCGGCCCGCAGATCGCGCTCGCAGACCTGTTGTGACTAGTACTCAATCAGTCCGGACGGCCCACTAGTTCATCGAGGTATCGGGATGCAGGACGACGAGTCAGACGGCTCACGCCATCCACTGGTCGACGCGAAGATCGCGCGAATCAGAGCGTGGTCGCCCGAGCAGCGCGCCCAGGTGGAACGGGACTGGGCGGATCTGTTTCGCGACGTTGAGGCGGCGCTTGACATGGATCCCGCGAGCGCCCCGGCGCAGGCGCTCGCCAAGCGCTGGATGACACTCCTCGAGGAGTTCGCCGGGCCGAACCAGATGCGCAACGACGATACGCAGGCGCGCTACACGCAGTGGGCCGCGTCGACTGGCGGCGACAACGCGGCACCATACGGGAATCCGCGCGTGTGGGACTTCATTGCCAGAGCGCTCGCGCGGCAGGCGTAGCCAAATCCCAAATCCCAAATCCCAAGATCCAAATCCCAAGTCCGAAATCTACTATTAACCACGAAGGGCTCGAAGAGCACGAAAAAGCATTTTTGTTTTCGTGTCCTTCGCGTCTATTCGTGTTCTTCGTGGTTACTTCCCTCATCGTTTTGATTTGGGGTTTGGGATTTGGGATTTACTAATAGGCAGCCCGCGCCCGCGGCGGGACGAGCTGCTGCACCGACTCAGGAAGCTGCGAGCGCACAAAGCTCTCGATCGCCTTGCCGTTCCTTTGATAGAGGACGCCGAGGTAGATCACCAGGATCCCGATCAGCGTGAGAACGAACGGAAACATCAGCGAGTTCTGGAACACCCGGAACGCCAGGTGTCCGATGTAGCCCATCGCCCCTATCGCTCCGAAGACGATGAATGCGCGCTGACGCAGCAGGACGGACAGGCCGATGAGGACGACGTTGATCAGGAAGTACTCGAACTTCGACAGCTCGCTCGCGCTGTTCATCATCGACAGACCGCCCCAGAAGGCCAGCAGCCCGAAGAGATATCCCCAGAACGCGAAGTCCTCGCCGACCTTGCCGCGCAGATCGACCAGGTAGGCGGCAAGCAGCACCGCAAGACCGAAGAGAACCGAGACCAGCTCGCGCTGCTGCCACGAGTAGTCCGCCTGCCCGTAGACGAGCGGCGTGAGGTCCATCGACATATACCAGAGCGCGAAAGCGACCGGCGCTGTGAGAAACGGGAAGCGTCGGAAGCGCAGCGCCACGAGGCCGGCAGCGATCGTGGCCACTTCCATGGCGAACCACCCGCCCTTCACCCAGACATGAAAGCCCGAGTAGGTGCCTGGATCCACCTGCGGCCACAGATTCAGCGCGCGCTCGAGGCCGTAAGCCGCGAGCGGCGTCATGCAGACGGCCATCGTGAACAGCAGGCCACCCGGGATGATGAGGCCCTGGCGATCCCAGAGCGTCCGCCCCGTGAGCCAAAAACAGATCGCGTAGCCGGTCGCGATCGCGCACATTGCGGCGCCGCCAAAGGCCTCCCACGCCGACGTCATGAACCATCCCATCGCACCGATGACGAGGAGCGCGCCGAAGTAGTAGGCGACATGCGCGGCATCGAATCGCGGGCGGTGCGACGCGTCACGGTGGGGCGCGCCGTCCGGTTCCGCCTGGTTCCCCAGATGCCGTTCGAGTAATGCCCAGACGTCGTCGGCCTGGTGATGCGTGATGACACCTTGTGAAGCGGCCCACTGCAGGTCGTTTCTGGTGATTTTCATATCTATTACTATCGGCTCCAGATGGAGGCGGCATGCATCGGAGCCCTGGACCAGGGAACGACCAGCACCAGGTTCATGGTGTTCGACGGCGCCGGCTGCGAAATTGCGAGGTATCAGCGCGAACACCGGCAGATCCTGCCCGGACCGGGCCTCGTCGAGCACGATCCGATTGAGATCGCCGCGCGCGTGGACGACGTCATCGCCGGTGCTCTGCGGTCGGCGGGGCTCACCGGGACGGATCTTGCGGCGATCGGCATTACGAACCAGCGTGAAACGACGGTCGTGTGGGATCCGAACACGGGACGTCCGTGGCACAACGCGATCGTCTGGCAGGACACGCGAACCGACCGCGCGGCGAGCGCGCTCGAGCCGCAGCGCGCGCTCCTGTGCGAACGGACCGGTCTTCCCCCGGCGACCTACTTCTCGTCGCTGAAGCTGCGCTGGATTCTCGATCACGTCGACGGCGTACGCGATGCCGCAACGCGTGGCGAGGCGGTCTTCGGCACGGTGGACTCGTGGGTAATCTGGAACCTGACCGGAGGCGCGGACGGCGGGCTTCACGTGACCGACGTCACCAACGCAAGCCGCACGCAGCTCATGAACCTGCGCACGCTCGACTGGGACGACGAGCTGCTCGATCTCTTTGACATCCCCAGGCGCATGCTCCCGCGCATCTACCCGTCGTCGTCGCCATCCGCGTATGGAACGACACGATCGAGCGGGCCGCTTCGCGCCACCGTTCCGATCGGAGGGGACCTTGGCGATCAGCACGCGGCACTGGTCGGCCAGACGTGCTTCGCGCCGGGAGAAGCGAAGAATACCTACGGCACCGGGAACTTCATGCTGCTCAACACCGGCGATCGGATCGTGCCATCGAAGGCGGGCCTGTTGACGACACTTGGGTATCGGTTCGAGGGCGCGCCTGCCGTCTATGCGCTGGAAGGATCGGTTGCCGTCACGGGCGCGGCGGTGCAGTGGCTGCGCGATCAGCTCGAGATCATCCCGACGGCGTCCGACATTGAAGCGCTCGCCGCATCCGTGCCTGACAGTGGCGGGATCTATTTCGTGCCGGCGTTCTCCGGTCTCTTCGCGCCGTACTGGCGTCCCGACGCGCGCGGCGCCATCGTCGGCCTCTCGCGCTTTCACACGAAGGCGCACCTGGCGCGCGCGACACTCGAAGCGATCTGTTTCCAGACACGCGACGTGCTCGACGCGATGACGCAGGATTCCAGCGTGCGCCTCGATGTCCTCAAGGTCGATGGCGGCGCCACAATGAACAATCTCCTGCTGCAGCTCCAGGCCGACATCCTCGGCGTCCCCGTCGTTCGGCCGATCGTGACGGAGACGACGGCGCTCGGCGCAGCGTATGCGGCGGGCCTGGCGGTCGGCCTCTGGAAGGATCCGGAATCGCTGCGGAAGAACTGGAAGGCCGATCGGTGGTGGGAGCCGCGGTGGAGCGCCGACCAGCGCGAAGAGGCCTATCGCGGCTGGCGCAAAGCCGTTGAACGATCACTTGATTGGATCGACGTCTAATCTAAAGCGAATTTCACTACCACGTACCACCGAGACACAGAGAAATTCATTCTGGTTTTGCCTCGGTGTCTCAGTGCCTCGGTGTTCCGTCGTAGGGAAAAGCAGCCTGGCTCAATGCCGCTTGAAGTACTGAACCGCGCGCTCATGCTTCTCCGCAGCTGAGCGGCTTCCGAAGGTACCGAGGTTCCTGCGCCGTCCCGTCTTCGAGTCTTTCTTGCGCGAGTAGAGCCGGTATTCGCCTGACTTGAGCTTGCGGATCATCGAACCCTCCTCGTCAGCCCATTCAAGCAGGCTGCCAGCTCGGCCTGCACCGACATTCCAGGGTTCCTGATATGCCGAGCACGCGCGATCGGCGCGTTGCGCGAGTTACTGCGGGATGCGGTGCTCGACCATAGGCAGCGTGAAAGTCGTAGGACCGATCGAAATGTACAGCTCGCCGTGTGTCACCGAGATCGACAACGACGTGCGCCGATCGATCAGCGCGACGATCTGGTCGAGTGTCCCGCGGTCGAAGGCGCGGATCGGGATCTCGCTCCCGCGATGGATCTTCGCGCCCGACAACTGCGCCATCATCTGCCGCGTGTCGCGATGCGTGTAGACCGCTACGCGGCCGGCATGCTTGCTGCCGCGGTGCAGGCGGGCGGCATCGGGCATTCCGACTTCGATCCACGCCGTGACACGCCCCGTCAGATCCCGCACGAGAAGCGCCGGTTCGTCGCCGGACGACACGCCTTCGGTGAGCGAAATTCCCTCCTGATACTCGAGGCAGTACGCGAGCACTCGCACGAGCATGTACTCCGCGGTCTCGGAAGGATGTCGCGCCACGCGCAGCTCGAGCGTCTCGTAGACACCGCGATCCATGTCAGCAAGGTCGATTGAGAAGTTGTAGATGGTTGCCGCTTCCGCCATGGTGTCAACGGGCCACAGAGAAACAGAGGGTGAGCCTCTGTGGCTTGTCTCGCATCGATGCTACGCGATGATGAGAGCCATCAGCGTGTGGGTTGGCTTGAGCCAGCCCGGCGGCTCGCCGCGCCGTAGCGCAACGCGCGAAGGCGGCTTGCCGCGCCGTAGCGCCGCGCGCGAAGGCCGATGGCGATACCATGTTGCTCACGATGACACCATCCGACTGCATCCTGTTCAGCGGCGGCGCCCCGGGCGCGGAGGCGACGTTCGGCGCATGCGCCGAGCGCCACGGCATCGAAGAAGTCAACTTCACGTTCGACGGGCACAGCATCGATCGGCACCGCGGCGTGCGCATGCTCAATCACGAGGAGCTGCTCGCGGGTGACGTCAGCCTCGAATACGTGTCGCGGCTGATGCATCGGCGGTACACAGACAGCCCGGCGCTGCGCCGGGTGCTGCAGACGCTCTGGTATCAGGTGAACAACGGGCAGGAGATCTACGTGATCGGCGCCATCCAGGACGATGACACTGTGCGTGGGGGCACGGGATGGGGCGCGGAGTTCGCCAAGCTGTGCAACAAGCCGCTCTTCGTCTTCGACCAGGACAAGAGTCGCTGGTCCCGCTGGACGGGTACGTCGTGGGAATCGTTCGTCGCCACGAAAGCGCCAGTGATCACGCACGCGCATTTCACGGGAACCGGCACGAGGACGATACGCGAGAACGGCAGGAAAGCGATCGACGCGCTGTTCAATCGATCGTTCGGGACGTAACCTTCGTCTTTCGCGTCCTTCGTGGTTTACGTTGTTTCGACCACCACCGCGGTGCCGTACGCCAGTACCTCGGTGACGCCCACCGCGACTTCATTGGCGTCATACCGTACGCCGATGAGCGCATTGGCGCCCAGCTCCGCTGCGTGTTCGAGCATCAATTGAAACGCATCTTCGCGGGCTCTCTCGCATAACTCCGTGTACAGCGTGATGTTCCCGCCGACGAGAGTCTGCAGCGTCGCGCCGATGCTGCCGATGATGCTCCGCGAGCGCACGACGATCCCACGCACCACGCCGAGAGTCCTCACGGTGCGATGCCCGGGCAGGTCGAAACCGGTCGTCACCAGCTGTGGATTGATAGCGGCCATGGCGTGACAGTCTACCGCCGATGCCGCTCGAATCACTCGGACGGCTTTGGAGACGCGATCGCACCTGCCCGCTGGTACAGGAACGAAACGATCAGCAGAATGAGGCCGACGACGAGAAAGCCCGCAACGCGATAGATGCCGCCGAGGGTGTCGAGATCGACGAGGAAGACTTTCACCAGGGTGACACCGAACAGCGCGATCGCGAAATAGCGAATCGGCGCGTACTGCCGCTGCATCCCGATCACCACGAGCAGCGCCGCGTAAATCACCCACGCCGCAGACAACATCATCTCGCGCGCGACGTACGCATCGGGCGCCGCAGTTCGGACCGCCCAGAACGACATGATCTCAGTGGAGATCACGAACACCGTGATGATGCTCGCAGCGACGAGCAGGGTCGCGCGCTCCTGCCTCCGCCGCTCCTGCGCCGCATCCAGCTCTCGATGCTGCAGCCAGGCCGCGACATAGAGCAGGCCGACAAGGTAGATGCCGGTCAAGGCGCGCGCGTTCGCAAGCACCGCGTACGACGTCGTCGTTGCCTGGACGTCGGGTTGGAGCCATCGGTAAATCGCCAACCCGAGCAACACCCACGCGCCGACTCGCAGCCACTCGCGCCGCGCCCGCGTGGCAATCCAGAACACAACGGCACCTTCCGTCGCCCACGTGACGACAGCCCACGGGCCGCCAAACTGGATCCAGATCGCGATCGCCACGAGCGTCATCGCCACACCAAGCCAGTGAAGCGCCCCGACGGGCGCGGCGCGCCGTAGCGCGGCCCAGATGCCGACGTTGCCCGCCGCAAGAGCAACCGCGAGGATGGCGAGCTGCGCGATGGTCACGGAATCGGTGAGCACCTGGAACAGCGCCGCGAACACGCCGATGCTGTTCGCGTGCAACAGCGCAACATCCCGCTCGTCGAGTTCCTCGCCGTCGTGCACGCCGCGGATCTGAGCGGCAAGGTGCACTCCGTAGACGGCGACGACGGTAACGAGCGTGGCGGCAACCCAGCCTCGCCAGTGGTAGGCCTCGACCCAGCTTCCAAGCGGCAGCGCGACGGCGAGCCATGCGATCGCCCGCAACAGGCTCGATCCGTACTGCACGCCTGCCAGCACCGTGAGCAGGGTGAACGTAATCAAGTAGATCAGAAACGCAAGCCCGTGGGGTGAGAGCGTCACAACCGACCACACGTGATAGCCGGCGGGCGCAAGCAGCAGCAGAAACACGAGCCCCGCATCCTGCCGCGACGAGTGCCACGCTTTGCGGAGGATGTCGATGAACATCGCGCAATAGACACTCAGGAACAGCTCGGTGCGAAGGTACTTGTCCGGCGTGTAGAACCTGCCGGCCCACGCCAGCACCGTGACGCCCGTCAGCACCAGGCTCGCGGCGTTGAGCCATGGCCACGTCCGCCGATACGCGAGGTACATCGTGGCCGCCACCAGCAGCGAGACGTAGGTGAACAGCGTGACTTGCTGGTCGCGAGTGCCGCCAACGAGGAACGGCGTCGCGAACCCGCCGCAGACCGCCATCAGTGCAAGGCTGAGCGAGTCTGTTCGATCCGCGAGGAGGGCTGCGGTAGCGGTGATGACGACCAGGAGCGAGAACGCAAGCTCGGGTCCGAAAAGATAGTAGAGATTCAGTCCCGCATACACGGAGAGATACAGGACAGCTATGCCACCACCGGAGAGAAACAGTCCGTACGCACGGTACTTGCGCGAGAGGCGCAGGCCGCCGGCCGCCAGGCCGACGCCGACGAACGCGCCGAGCACAACGCGCACGACGGGCGACAGCCATTCGTGATCGAACGCGTATCGCAGGAAAAATGCGACACCAAGCACGAGGACGATCATTCCGGCGTGTTGCAGCCACCGGCCGCCGATGCGCCCTTCGAGATCGAGCGCGGCCGCTTCCGTGAAGAGCGCGCGCAGGAGGTCGCGCTCGGGCTCAGCGTGAGGCGCAGTGGGTCGCTGAATCGGCGGCGGAACGGAGGCCGAGGGCGATGTGGGCGGCTGGATTGGAGATGCCGCGCCTGCGGGCACCGCAGCCTCGGTACGGGGCGGAGGTGCCACGGTCTCTGCCCGCGGCGGCGCCACGGGACGGGCGGCGAGCTGACGCTCGAGGAAGTCGATTCGCGCTCTCATATGGTTCAGTTCGGCCTGGAACTTGAACCCGCGGACAAACGAGAGCAGTGGAAGCAGGAGGACGATCGCGATCACGATCGCGGCGAGCGATGCGATCAGCATCGCTTCACCGCGTTGTCACTTCCAGACCCCCAACGCGCGCCGGACGGCGACGAGCTGACCAAGGTGATACGAGTTGTGGTCGGTCACCAGCAGGATTGCGCGAAGGTATGTGTGGTTGTCCTTGCCGGTCGGCACCTTCGAGAAGAGGTCCTTCGTATGACGGCCGAGCTCCTTGAACTTTTCGCGCTCGCGCTTGAACGAGGCGACGCTCTCATCCCACGCGGCAGCGCTGGGCGGTGCGGGGGTCTTCGGCCAGTACTCATCTGGCCACTTGAGCTCGTGGACGTACTTGGAGTTCACGCAGAAGTCGAGAATGTCTTCCTGCGCGATGCGCATGTGCTCGAGCAGCTCCCACGGCGAGTGCTCGAAACCGGGAGCGCGGGCGCCGCGTTTCTCGGCAGGGATGTCGTCGACCGCCTTGTCGAATCCGACGTGCGCCTCCTCCCAGTCGAGGGCGCGCGCCAATTGCACGCGGAGCGGGTCGGAAGAGTCGCTCATTGGCGACATTATGCGCCGAACTGGCGCAGGTGATGATCCATATGGAGGTAGCCCCAACGCTGCCACTCCGCGGTTGATAAGCGGCCGAAGATCGGGTGGGGCTGCATCGTGGCGTCTGAGCGTCGCGCGAACTGTTCGATGAGCCCTTCGAGCTCGTTTCTGTCGCGCGTGAACTCCACGGGCCTGGTGCCGCCGATCTCCTGGTCCACTTCCGGCATCGTCTTCACGCCGTGCGGCCATGGCAGTCCCGAGTGAATCGCGATCCACTTGATGAATGTCCTGCTGAAGACGTTGCTCCTCGAGGTGATGGGCACAGGATTCATCATCGACCGGAACGAGTCGCTCAGATGACACACCGCCTCGTGCGGCGTCATGCGGCCCCACTCTCGCGTGCTGTCAGGCGCGAGTTTCTGAAGGCGCGACAGTACAGCCGCGCGCTCTTTGGAATCAGCAAGGCTCCTCTTCATCTCATTCAGTCTACGCTTGCAGCTGAGGCCGCGACGCGCCACGACGTATAGTGATCGGGGAGGTGCGTCGATGCGCGCAGATCGCTACCTTAAGCTGATCCTCACCGTGATTGCCATGGAGCTGTTCTGGATCGGGATCAAGGATCTCGCAGTTCCCGTGTCCGCGCAGTCAGTCCCCACGCGAGTCGTTATTGCCGGCATCGACATGGGTGCCGAGGCATATGTGCCGGTCGCCGTGGTCGGCAACGTCAAGACGATCCCAGTCCCGTTGCGTCCGACGATCGAGCCGCTCGCTGTCCGCGTCGGATCGCCGGTTCAGATCGATACCCAGCAGCGCCCGTTGAAGATCGAAGCCGATCGGCCGCTGAAGATCGAGGCGGATCGACCGCTGAAAGTAGAGACCGTGCGTTACACGCCGGGTGATCGTCCAGGTGAATAGACACGAACCTTTCTGAAGTCTGGTCTATCGCCGTGCCTCATGCGAGGCAAGCACGCGCGCAATCTCGCGAAGCCCGGCTTTTTCCGCTCGACCGCCGCCCTCAACGCAACGAGGTTGCCCTCGCGGAAGGCCGCGTCGATCTTCTGGAACTTCCGGTACTCTGCGCACCGATCCGCCTCTGATTGCATCTTGCCCCGCACTCCAATGCCACGTTGTACGGTGATTACGTGGACGTCGTGCCGCGAAGAGCCTCCGCCATTGCAGGCTCGCCGCGCTCTGCCGCGAGGTCTGCGGCGCTCTTTCCGGAAAAACCTGGCGCACCGGTACCACGAAGGTCCAATCGCGCGCCGGCCTGAACGAGCATCCGCACGATCTCGACGTGACCGTTGATCACGGCGAGCATCACCGCACTGAGACCAAACTTCGCAGTCTGGTCGAGAGCCGCGCCACGATCGATCAGGAGTCGCAACACGTCGGCCTTGCCGCGCCCCGCGGCGATCATCAGACCGGTTTGACCATACCGGTCTCGCGCGTTGACGTCCGCGCCGGAGTTCAGTAACCGCCCCAATTGCGCGACGTCGCCTCGCTCAATACCTTCCAGCCACTCCGTCTTCAAAAGGGTCAGCCTGGTCGGTTAATCAGCATAGCCGACACGCCGTGAAAGAATTCGCGCAGGAACGCATCGACGTCTGGCGGAAACCGGACTTCATTGAGCGCGTTCGTCATCAGCTGCAGCCAGCGCTCGCGGGCGGCGCCGTTGACGGCAAAGGGCATATGCCGCATGCGAAGGCGCGGGTGACCGCGCTCCTCGATGTAACGCTGGGGACCACCGAACCGGCCGATGAGGAAGTCCCGGAGGCGCTGCTCGGCCCCGCCGAAATCCGCACCCGGATACATGGGACCGAGAATGTCGTCCGATGGGACCTGCCGGTAAAACGCGGC
>DAIRVG010000143.1:0-15872 GCA_036802945.1 Vicinamibacterales bacterium | reverse complement strand
GATGTCCCTCGAGCTCCTCCACGTCGGGACCGTAAACGGCCTGCCGGCGGCGTAAATACGCCCGCCACTGCGCGATTTGCTCCTCGAGCGGTTGATCGGCGAAGGTCGTCATACTGTGCACGACTCCATCCAGATACCGCGTAGGGTGCCGTCCACGGCCTTCCACTGTTGCCGCTGGACTGCGAGCTGCGCCCGGCCTTCTTTGGTGATCCGGTAGTACTTGCGCCTGCGGCCGTTCTCGGACGCGGACCACTTCGCCGCTACATGACCTTGGCGCTCAAGCCGGTGCAGTACGGGATAGAGCATGCCGTCGGTCCACTGTAGGTGCCCGCCTGACAACTCGGCCACTCGCTTGATGATGGCGTAGCCGTAACTGTCGCCTTCGGCAAGGATGGCGAGCACGAGCGGCGTGGCGGAAGCAGCAACCAGGTCCTTGCTCATGTCCATACGTAGAAGGCTTATACATTGCAGTGTTATGTATGTCAATGATTTGAGGTCAGCCGCGACCGCTTTTTTGCAATTTTGGCGCAGCTGTTGCTTCGACCGTTTCGTTTTTGCTGGCGAGTTGAAATTTACCTAGGAATCTGACGTTTCGTCATGACGTCGCTTCCTCCGGGCGCGACTGAAGTCCACGTGCAAACTGACTTCCTTACGCTGACGAGAGCCACTCGCGTAAGGGTTGCCCAAGGATTCGATATGAAATTCGATATGAAAAAGGTGAGTGCGATTTTTGCGTTTCTGGTACTCACAATATCGGTTCCTGCCCACGCAACGGCCATCACCGGATTCGTGACGGGCGGAACGGCGTTCGCCGCCGGAGGCACATTCGTAAAGTTGACGGCACCTATCGCCAACCCTTTCGGCCCACCCAATAGTGTGGGCAACGACACCTTCCAGAGTCCCAATCTGTACGAGTTCGACGAGGATCAGAACATCCTCCTGGCGGCCATTCTGAACGTGGACGTCGGCTTGAACCCGATACCGGCAGGAACAACGGTAGCGAGTCACTACGTCTTCTTTGATCCAGGGCCAGCTCAGAGCATGATCGGCATTGTGAATTTCGATTCGGACGTCCTCGCAATCATCACAAGTACGGGGAACCTTTTGGCGAGCGACTTTCTCGCCAATACCGGGGTCAACTATCTGAATCCGGCCGCGAGGGGCTTAGAGGCGGGAGATTCAGTCACTATCAGCGGTCCGCGTCAGATCCTGTTCGACACGAGTGCGAGTACGCCAGGTGATTACGTTCGCGTTCTGACCGCATTTTCTCCGGCGGCAGTTCCTGAGCCCGCAAGTCTGTTGTTGCTCGGAACAGGCGTGGCTGCTATCGCCGTCCGTCGCTACCGACAACGCTCGGGGAGCCAGCGGTAACGCACACGCGCACGAGATCATCGCGTTGTCGCATTCCGGCGTGCTCGCGAACGGCCGCGCGCCGTTGGCCGTATTTGCGGAAGACATGCCGCGTCTCACAGCTCCACGACGCGGATCAGCAACCTCGACAGAGGCGGTGTTCGCCAGCGGCGAATCGCTAGGCTGCAACCGCCGAATGGCGGCGAAACGCGAACGGGTCTACAATTCGCACGTCTGCCATGAGCATCCGCATCAGCGTCCTGCTTCTCATCCCCCTCTTGACCGTGGCCGCGACAGCGCAGACGCCGACGGCAATTCCCAACGGTCTTCCGTCCTGGGCGTTCAACATCCCCGATGCGGTTCAGCATCCCACCCAGACTCCTAGTGGACGGGTCCGCGTGCCTGGCAGCAGCCACGAATACGACTGGGCGTTAGTGGCGGGCAACGCCAATCCGCCGGACTGGTTTCCCGAGGAGCACGGTCCCGCGCCGCGAAGCGTGAAGGGCGAAGCCGGCGCGACAATCCAGGCCTGCGGCTCGTGCCACCTCATGTCGGGACAGGGGCATCCGGAATCCGCCGACATCGCCGGCCTCCCGGCGGAGTACATCGTTCGTCAGATGAAGTATTTCAAGAGCCGCGCCCGCAAAGAGGAGGACCGCATGGGTCCGATCGCCAGGGTGACGTCTGACGAAGAGGTGCGGCTGGCGGCGGAGTACTTCGCAGCGATCAAGCCGATTCCCTTTGTGAAGGTGATCGAAACGGCTACGCCTCCGAAGACCTATGTGGCCACTGCAGGGCGCCATCGCGTCATCGTTCCGGGCGGTGGTACGGAGCCGATCGGCCATCGCATCATCCAGATACCGGAGGATCCGTACCGGACCGCGATTCGCGATCCACACTCTTTGTTTATCGCGTACGTGCCGCCCGGCAGCATCGCCAGGGGAGAGGCGCTCGTGAAGACTGGCGGCTCGGGCAAGACGATTTCATGCGCGATCTGTCATGGGGATGCGCTGACCGGTCTCGGAGAAGTCCCGCGCATCGCCGGCCTGCAGCCGGTCTACATCGCCCGGCAGCTCATCACCATCCAGAACGGATCGAGCGCGGGCACCGCCGTGGCGCTGATGAAGAAAGCAGTCGCGAACCTGTCGGAGGACGACATCATCTCGATCTCGGCCTACCTCGGGTCGCTCTCGCCGCGCTGACGTCCCATCCAGAGTCGGCGTGCGGCATCCACGCTGGGATTGGTGCCGACCGCAGCGCGCGGTGGACCGTATCAGGCACCGCCTGGCGGCCGGCTGGCGCCGTGGCTGGAGCGAGGGACAAAACACTAGATGGCTTTTTACGAAGACCGCGTTCTCCCGCACATCGTCAACATCGCCATGAACACGAAGGCGATCAAGGACGAACGAACGCGATGCCTCAAAGACGTGAAGGGCACCGTTCTTGAAGTGGGCTTCGGTACGGGTCTCAACCTTCCTTACTATCCGCGCACGGTGACAAAAGTCGTGGGCGTCGATCCGTCGGAGACATCCACGAGACTCGCGCGAAAGCGAATTGCGGCATCACCATTTCCCGTCGAGATCGTAGGCCTTTCGGCGGAAAAGATACCTGTGGCCGATGCGAGCTTCGAGTCGATCGTCAGCACGTTCACGCTGTGCACGATACCTGACGTCGCGGGTGCGCTCCTCGAGATGCGGCGAGTGTTGGGTCCAGGTGGACGCTTCTATTTTGTCGAGCACGGGCTCGCGCAGGATCCCAAGGTCCAACGCTGGCAGGAGCGCTTGAATCCGGTGGAGCGGACGGTCTTCGGCGGGTGCAACTTGAATCGCCCTATCTCCGCGTTGATCGAACACGCGGGTTTCGAGATCGACCAGCTTGAGAACAGCTATCTGAAGGGGGCACCGAAGTTCGCCGGCTTCCTCTATCGGGGAGTGGCGAAGCGCTCGGGTTCCTAGAAGAGCGATGCTAAAGTGATCCAGCCGCCAGTCGTGACGAGGACGCCACCGAAGTAGAATGCTCCCGCTGTCGCCGGGGTCCCGCCTCGGCACCGCGTCGAAGCCGACACATCGAAGCCTGCGAGGGCCCGTGGGGGAGAGTTCAGTCATGAATCCCAGAGACAGACTCGAGAGCCGGCGGCAGCTCCTCAAGTGGTTATCCGCGAGCCCGCTGCTCGCGTTCCCCGGCCTCGCGGCGTTGGCTGCGGACGAGACGACGGCCGCGCCGCTGACACCCCAGGATCCTCGGGTCTGGGCGCCACCCTCGCTGCAGGACCTGATCATGAACCCGAAAGACGCGATTAACGTCTTCGACTTCGAGCCGGTCATGCGCAAGAACACGCCCCCCGCGCACTTCGGCTACATGGCCTCAGGCATCGACGATGAGGTGACGCTGCGCGCCAACCGCGAAGGCTTTTTGAAGTTCCAGCTCAGGCCGCGGCGCCTCGTCGATGTGAGCTCGATCGACATGAGCACCGACATCCTCGGGGTGAAGTACGACACTCCGATCATCGTCGCGCCGATCGGCGGCCATCGGGCCTATCACGCCGATGGCGAGACTGCGGTCGCCCGGGCAGCGAAGGTCGGGAACCATCTCATGATCCTGTCAACCCAGTCGACGACCTCGCCCGAGGACGTGATGGCGGCGCGCGGCGCGGCGATCTGGTATCAGCTCTACGCCACGAACAAATGGGAGGTCTCGAAGGCATTCCTGACGCGCGCGGAACGGGCGGGCTGCCTCGCCGTAGCGGTGACGGTGGATCGCAACGGGGGCCGCAACCAGGAAACCCTGTTCCGGCTGCAGCGCACCGACACGCGCAATTGCTCGGCCTGTCACGACAGGAGCAGCCTGGAGGCGAACTACAGGGGGAGGCCGATGTACGAGGGCGTGGACCTCTCGGGCCTGTCCAACATCCAGTCCTCCGCCATGACCTGGGAGACGATCAAGCGCATGCGCGACACCACGAAAATGAAGTTGGTGATCAAGGGCCTGCTCGCCCACGAAGATGCGACGCTGGCGGTCAGGGCGGGCGTGGACGCGATCGTCGTGTCGAACCACGGCGCGCGGAGCGAGGACAGCGGGCGCGCGACCATCGACGCGTTGCCCGAGATTCTGGAGGCGGTCAGAGGTCGAATGCCGGTCCTGGTCGACAGCGGCTTCCGCCGTGGCACCGACATCGTCAAGGCGCTGTGCATGGGGGCCGCCGGCGTCTGCGTCGGCCGGCCCTATATCTGGGGCCTTGGCGCGTTCGGCCAACCCGGGGTCGAGCGTGTACTGGAGCTCCTGCGTGTTGAACTGGCCGCCGCAATGCAGCAGGTCGGGGCGCCTTCGATCAAGCACCTCGTGCCGGCTATGGTGCGCCGGGCCTGAGGAAAGAATCGACGCGGGAGTGGGTCAGTTCGAGTCGATTCGCGGCAGGCTGGTCAGGTTCGATTGAATAATCGCCAGGTTCGTCCAGATGACAAGAAGATCCGTTACAGCGTTTGGCTTGGCGATCATCTCTTTGACGCGATCTTCAATTGCAGCGGCGGCCTTGGAGATTTCGTCTAGCTGTTCGCGGCTGAGCACGAATTGGACGTCGCTCATTCCGCCTCCAACAGACCAAAGACCTAACGCGCAGGAGGGCTGAGACGGGGATCACTCCTGCCGTGATCCCCGTCCGCCCCAGTGAGACGTGGTCGGACTTGCGGAACGGATAGACTGCGTCTCACAGCCGTGGGGAAGGTCAGTGAAGCTCCACAGACGCGGCGGTGATCGAACCGTCGGCTTGCTTCGTCCCCTCGATCTCGACGCGCGCGCCGTTGGTGAGCGCTGCGCACACGACCCCCGTGAACGTCGTCGAGGCGTTCGTGTTCACCGTGGTTGCCAAGCTCTCGATCGGCCCAACCTTGAACGTCAGCGTGGGGCAGGTGGCGGTTCCAGAGAGGGCGAAAATCGTCCCTTCAACCTCGTCAGGACCCGCCTCGAGCTCGACCTTCGTGGCGAGGATCGACCCATCGGCCTGTCTCGTACCCTCGACTTCGACGATCGCTGCATTCGCAAGCGTCGCGCAGGTCACATCGTCAAACACCGTCGCAGCGGAGGTCGTGACGTTCGTGGCGCCGATCGTGAACGTGACCACCGGGCAGTTGGCCGCAGGGGACAGTGCGGCGACCGCGCCCTTGAGTTCCACTTCGTCCACATCATCGTTGTCCTGACCCGTGTCTTCCACCTTGATCTCCGTGGCGATCAGCGTCGTCCCCTCCATGGTTCCGCGCGCCTGAATGTGATCGCCTACCTCGATGTCAGCGATCGTGAGGGTGCGGTTCCCATGGCGGATCACCACGCCCGGTCCCGGGACCACGGTGATGCCATTCACTGTGAGGGTGTCTGCTAATTTCGCGCTGACGAAACCGACGACCTTGTCGTCATGGCCGCGCCCGGGATTGCCAACGTCGCCCGGCTTCTTTCCGTTGTCGCCATCGTCGGCATCAGCCGGCTTTTTGCCGTTCCCGCCTTTCGCCAGCGGATCGACGCTATAAGCGCTCGACACCGACGCCCCGCTGTCAGTGGATAGAGACGTATCAGAACTGAGCGCGCCGGATGGCCCGGTTGGCGACTGAAGAAGGCTCCCGCCGCCGCACCCGGTGGTCAACGCCGCGGCGGCGAATGGAACCAGAAGCAGGCGCAGACGAACCGACCCGAGCGTGATGTTTGTTCCCATGTCTCCTCTATGGCGCGCCTGCGACGGGGGGATCTGAAGCCGGGCGCGACCTTCGAGACCTAGACGAGCGACCCCCCCGGCACGTCACATCGCGGTCGCGGTAGGATGCGCTGGTGTGCACCAGTGCGCAGGGCCGGGACCGTCAGGCGCCTGTTCCGCAGGTAAACTCGATGTGACCTGACCGCCTCCTGGCTCGTCTTCGTATACGGGTAGGACTATGAACGACCAGATTGACCGAGCCATTCACGAGACGCGCGAGCTGCTCGCCGCTCGGCCGGCGCCCGACGTCAGGGCGGCGGTCATGAGCCGAATCGCAAATGTAGAGCCGTTGCCGCTCCCGCGCCCCCCCGGCGCCATCAAACGCCTGGCTCAGTTCGTCTGGACGCCTCGCCCGATTTCGATCCGCCCCGCATTCGCGGTCGCCGCGGCAGCGGCTGTGGTGCTGCTCCTCGTATTGCCGTACGCGCGCATGGCACCTTCAACCTTGTCGCAAGCAGATAGTGCTTCCGCTAATCCGCAAGTGTTCGTGCAGTTCAGGCTCGATGCCTCGGCATCGAGGGTTCAGCTCGCCGGCAGCTTCACCAACTGGGAGCCGCGTTACGACTTGCGCCAGTCCGCTCCGGGCATCTGGACGATCACGGTTCCACTGACGCAGGGCGTTCACGACTACGCGTTCGTCGTTGACGGGCAGCGGTGGATCCCAGACCCCTACGCACCTCAGATCGGGGACGGGTTCGGCGGGACGAACAGCCGTCTCGCCCTGATGTCCCCGGCGACGCCGCAATTGTGACGCGAGGCACGTCCACCGTCGCGCTGGTGGTGAGCCTTGTCGTGTTGAGCCATACGACCGCGGCACTCGCACAAGGGTGGTCGGCGGATGTCTCCGCGGGTCGGCTCGTTGATGACCCATTGTCGGCAAACGTCGGCACCAATAATCTGATCGGCCTCCTGCGGTACGACACGCGACGTGAAGGATGGGTCTATGGAGCTGTCGCGGCGCCTTGGAGTCAAAGCGCAACCTTCTGGGGCACGGTTGGAGCTGGCGGACGCGTAATGCTGTCTGGTTCGCAGGTCAACGGAGCCGGTTTTGGAGTGGACGTTGGCGCGCACGGCTTCTCGTTCCGCGACCGCGTGTTCGATCGCGTAGGCACGGGCGGCACGCTCGAGGCGATACCGTTTACACGATTCTCGGCGGGAAGTGGGTTCGTCGAAGGTCGTGCCGGGTGGCGCGGACAGACGCTGGCGTTCGAGGGCGTCCGCGAGAATCGCGGCGTCTTCGAAACAGGCGCGCGCAGCGGCTATGGCGCGAGGGTTTACGTAGAGGGTGATGCGCGGTGGGTGCACGCGAGCGAAGGGACATATCCGTTTGTCGGCGCCACGCTGGCTTATCAGGTGGCGCCGGTACAAGTGTGGGGACAGTTCGGGAAGTGGCTGGCGACAGATCTATCCGAACGCGTGTGGGCGCTCGGAAGCAACGTAGGTGTGGGCGCGCGCACGAGCGTCTGGGCCAGCGTCCGTCAGGAGGCGCCCGACCCGCTGTACTGGAATTCGTCGCGGCGGTCCTGGAGCCTTGGGCTCACGCAGCGGCTTGGCCGCATCCCGGCGGCGCTCGTACCTGTCGCGCTATCACAGGCGGGCACGGTCGTCGTTCGGTTACGCGTGACGGACGCACCTCCGGGAGCGGTGTCGATTGCCGGTGACTTCAACAACTGGCAGCCCGCCTCGATGCAGCTCGAGGGCGGCGAGTGGATCGTGCGACTGCCGCTCGGGCCGGGCGTCTACAACTACACCTTCCGATCCGCGTCGGGAGAATGGTTCGTGCCGCCATCGACGGCCGGGCGGCGGGACGATGGCATGGGTGGGTATGTCGCGGTGCTGGTGGTGAATTGATGGAGGCGCCGCCGCTGGATCGTCGCCGTTCTGATGGGCCTTCCGACGTCGACGTGATCGCTCGTGTGCTCGGCGGCGAAAAACAGCAATTCGAGCACCTGGTGACCCGGTATCAGCGCGTCGTCTACCGTCATGCCGTCTCGATCGTGCTGGATCACGATGTCGCGGCCGACATGGTGCAGGACGCGTTCGTGCGCGCGTATCTGAACCTCAGAGAGTGCCGCGACCCGTCGCGTTTTCGCGCATGGCTGTTTCAGATGGTGCGCAACCGCTGCTTCGATTACCTGAAGGAGGCGAGCCGGCGGAACGTCAGGCTCGAAGATGTTGAGGCGAGCCTGCTGGACCAGGCCGACGGCCCGGCAGCGCTCGCCGAGCGCAGCGAAACGCGGATCGGGATCAAACGGGCGCTGGCGCAGCTGCCCCCGGTGCTGCGCGAAGCGTTCGTCATGCATTACGTGGACGGGATGCCGTACGAGACGATGGCCTCGCTGCTCGACGCCTCGGTCAGCGCGCTCAAGATGCGCGTGCATCGCGCGCGTCAGGCTCTGAGCGCGGCGCTTGACGGAAATAATGTGACGGACGAGCCGCCTGAATCGTCTTTGTACCAAGTGCGTTAGGCACGGGTTCGGAGAAGGAACGGTGCGAGGAGAAAAGATGAAGTACCGGATTGCTGTCGCGGCCTTGACGCTGGCGCTGTCAGGCGCGAATGTGGCGAACGCGCAGGTCCAGCCGCCGCAGGACCGGATCAACACCGCGCTTTCACGCGCGCGCCAAGTCGGGATTCCGGTGGCGTTGCTCGAAAGCAAGATGGCGGAAGGTAAGGCCAAGGGAATTTCGCTCGAGCGGATCGCCGCAGCCATCGAGCGCCGTGAAGGGGCGCTCGAAAGGGCAAGCCAGGCGCTGCGCGGGAACCCCAGCGACGCGGCCAGCTTGAGTGTCGGGGCGGATGCCATCGAGTCGGGTGTCAACGAAGCGGTTCTCAAGGCGGTGGCCGACGATGCGCCGCGCGACCGGCGCACTGTTGCCATCGCCACGCTGACGCAGTTGGTGCAGCAGGGCGACCTTCCTGCCGCCGCGCTCGCGAAGGTGCGCAACGCGCTCAAGCGCGGGCCCGACGCGCTCACCAATCTTCCGTCTGAAGGTAACAACGGCAACGGTCGTGGCCGCGGCTCTTCGAATGGGCAAGGACGCGGCAATTCCAGCGGAGGCGGCGGAGCAGAGTCGGGTCCGCCCGCCGCCGTGCCCTCGCCAGGGAAGCCACCGCAGGCAAGCAAACCGGATAAATCGGGCGACGGCAATCAGGGCGGGGGCAACGATCCCGGAAGGCCGAACCCACCAGGCCGTGGCCGTCAATGAATCGCAGATCGCATCATCCCAAGACAAAGCGCTCGCCCGCTCCGAATTCCTTCTAACTTCCTACTCTGTCATTGCCGAATGCGGTCCACGGCCCGTGCCAATCCGGGCGTATAATCCGCGCGCATTCTGCATGGAGGACTGTATGGCACCCTCACGTCTGGTGAAATCGGCTGCTGCGGGACTCATCGTACTGGTCATCACGGCGGTCGCCGCGACCGTTGGCGCCCAGACTGGCTCCCCCAATCCGTATCGTGAAGACGCAGGGTGGGCAAAGCTTCCCGCCGGCGCGAAAT
The DNA here is from genome assembly GCA_036802945.1 of Vicinamibacterales bacterium. Taxonomy (GTDB): domain Bacteria; phylum Acidobacteriota; class Vicinamibacteria; order Vicinamibacterales; family UBA2999; genus Gp6-AA40. Next base: position 6,284 of record DAIRVG010000143.1, on the reverse strand, counting down.
GGGCAGGCGTCATCTCGGTGGATCCCGCGCCGAACGGCGATATCTGGGTCTTCCATCGATCCGATCCGCCGCTCCTTCGATTCGACTCCACCGGCAAGGTGGTCAAGAGCTTCGGCGAGGGACTGTTCGTGCAGGCGCACGGCATGACCGTTGACCGCGACGGCAACGTGTGGGTGACCGACGCTCAGATCAAAGACGGCAAGGGCAACCAGGTGTTCAAGTTCAGCCCGGACGGAAAATTGCTGATGTCACTCGGCAAGGCTGGCGTTGCCGGCGCCGGCAACGATGTTTTCAGCGGACCCGCCGACGTCGCGATCGCGCAGAACGGCGACATCTTCGTCGCCGACGGCCACATGGCCGACACGCCCGTCAACCGGATCATGCGGTTCTCGAAGGAAGGCAAGTTCATCACGGCGTGGGGCAAGCGGGGCAAGGGGCCCGGTGAGTTCGACACGCCGCACAGCATCGCGATCGATTCGCGCGGACGCATCTTCGTCGCCGATCGGAGCAACGGGCGCATGCAGATCTTCGATGCCGATGGACGTTTTATCGATCAGTGGAAACAGTTCGGCCGGCCGAGTGGCGTGTTCATCGACCGGAACGACAACATGTACGTCGCCGATTCACAGTCGAACTCGACGCAGAATCCGGGGTTCACGAGAGGCATCCGCGTCGGCAGCGCCAGGGACGGCAAGGTGACGGCGCTGATTCCGTTTGTCGAGCCCGATCCCGAGAAGAACAACAACGCCGGCGTGGAAGGCGTTGCCACCGACGCGAGAGGCAACGTGTTCGCCGCGGAAGTCAGCACGGAGATCCTCAAGAAATACGTGAAGCCCTAGCTGACCGTCTTAAGAGCGCCGTGCACGCCACCCCGCTGAAGGTGGTCGAGCTGTTCGTGTTCATCGTGGTTGCCAGGCTCTCGATTGCCTTCGTCAGGACCCGCTTCGATCACGACCTTCGTGGCCAGGGTCGACCCATTGGCCTGCCTCGAACAGAGGCTCCAGTTCGCGCAGATCCACCTCGTCGGCTTCAACGGCGTGGACGTACTGCATCGCCCATCGCCCCGCGTCCTCGAGAGACGCTGCCGACACGACGACGTAGCCGGCAATCAGTTCCTTGGTCTCGATGAAGGGCCCGTCGTAAACGCTGACGCCCTCGCGGGAGTTCATGTAACGCCGGCCCCTCCTGCTGGGACGCATGGTCTCGGTGACGAGGTGGACACCACTGCGCCTGGTCTCGCCGATCAGGCGCGCGAACTCCGACCGCTGTGCGGAAGACGGCGCCCCGCCAATCTCCGTCGAGGGGGTGGCCTTGCGCAGGACCATGTAGCGGCGCGTGCTGACGTCTGCCGGCGTCGCACCCATGCCGATGTCCCAGGGCTCGGTGACGGGGCGGATGTCGATCTCCACGTCGCCCAGGATGTCAGCCTGGCGCGTGGCCCACTCGATCGCGTCCTCCAGCGACCGCGTCCGCAGGATGCTGAAGCCGGCGGCCAGTTCGTTGTCTCCTTCGAAAGGACCGTTGATGACGGTGCGCGTGCCTGCCGAAAACCTGAGCCGCACGCCCTCTGAGCTGGCGCGGAGGCCTTCTGCGCCGAGGAGCCCACCCGCCGTCGCCAGCTCGCCGAGCAGCGTTCCCACACGCGCGATCAACTCCGGGCTCGGGATCGCGCCCGACTCCCAATGCGCGTTGGTCTTGTGCATGATGATGAATCGCATGTTAGTGGCCTGTCCGCCTCAGTTGTGTAGCGCCTTTCGGGCGGGGCATCCCGGCTGGCTGCGTTGCTCCTCCGTCAGATACTCCCGGTATCCTCGGTCATCGCGCCTCGCCATCCGGGCGCCGCGCGCCGAAATCCGCTGCACAACGGACGCGGACAGACCACTAGTCAGGTCCGGCTGGACGTCGTGGCCGTTGGCGCTGTGAAGAACTCCACGACCGCAGGCGCCAGAACATCGGGCTTCACGTTGTGCGTCTGTCCCGCCAGCTCGCGGTGACGCGCGGCGGGAATGGCGTCCACGATCGTCTGCGCAGCCTCCCGCAGCCTGGGATCGGTCTTCGCCCCGTTCATCACCAGCGCCGGCACGCCGATCGACGCGAAGCGCGCGCGCGGAATTCTGAACGCGGTCATCACGGCGGCATCGTATGGGAGGGTATGTGCGACCGCTTTCAGCTTGCGCCAGATCCACGGCATCAGACGCATCATCACGACGATTGGTGCCGGCGCGCCGACCATGTCCTGCATGAAGTATTTCACCGCGCCGCCACGGTTTCCTTCCGCGAGCAGACGCGTGAGTTGGCCTTCGTGGCCGGCTCCGCCGCGTTGGCCACTGTCGTCCACGTAAGGCGGTTCGTACGCGGCTACCTTGTTGACGGGGAGACCGCTAGCAGCGGCGTCCAGCGCCAGCGCTCCGCCTGACGACAACCCGAGAAGGAACGCCGACCCGCCCGCTGCCTCGACGAGCGCGGCAATGTCCTCCACCTCGCGCGCCGGGGAATACGGGTGCGTGTCACCGCTCTCTCCGCGCCCGCGGCGGTCGTAGGCGTAGACGGTGAAATGCCGCGCGAGCAGCGGCGCGAGCTTCGGCGAAGGCCCAAAGGCGCGGCTGCAGAGCGCGCCGTCCACGAGTATCAGCGCAGGGCCATTGCCGGACTGCTCGTAGGCGATCGTGGTTCCGTCTTTCGACCTGACGTGACTCATGACTGGCTCCGATCGCGCCAGGGCAGGAACGCACGCAGCCGCGCGTCGCGCAGCATGAGGCCGCCCCAGAGGAGGCCCGCGACGTACGTGGGAAAGAGGACGTGCGTGAAGAGCGCGTTCCCGACACGCACGTGCGTAGCCACGGCACCGCCAAGATAGCCCGTCAGCAACACCGCGCCGAGCACCGACGTCCCCGGAACCAGGTAAGCCAGCACACACGACAGCAGAGTCACTCCGAGGCTGAACACGATATCCGGAGGGTACCCGAGCTGCTTCGTTCCGTCGATGACGGGTTGCACCTCGAGCAGCTTGCCGACGCTGTCGAAGATGAGGAAAGTTACGGCCAGCCCGCTGATGACCCTGCCGGTCCATAGCGCCCGCCTCGAGCCCGCGTGATAGGTCGTGGTGGTGCCCGCGAACGGATTGTCTTGCGCGATTGTCTGCATGTGTCGCCTCCACCTACATGTCGAACGGGCTGGGCGATGATCGACAAATTCACGGGCGGAAGGAAGGAGGGCGGCTAACCCATATGAAATCCGTGGCTTAGTCGCCGCGATGCGATGAGCGGCGCAACTTAGCAGCCGCCGCGCGGTAACGCCTTGAACCGCGGTGCGGGGCGGAATCGAAAACAGCCAGCAATCTGAGCATTAGGTGTCGCACACGGCAGCAGTCACGTGTGGGTGCGCAGGCTCTGATGTCGCGAGGCCCAGCGTCACAACAACACGAGTGTAGAAACGGCGACAGGCGTCTGGCGTTCGCGCCGGTTCCACAGAGAGAGCTGCGGCTATCGCACAGCGCAGGGCTGGTTCAGGGACCCCCGACGTCGCGCTCTGAAACTCCTTTAGGGTCACTTCGGCCTCCGCACGGACGCTTTGTTCATCGTCACGATTAGACGGGGTCGGCGTGTCCCGGTCGTGGCGCTTTTGTGACAATTCGTAGACGGCAATTCGGGAGCACAGGGGGGAACTGGAGCAGCGTCGAGCGAGGCGCGACAGCGTAGCAGGTAGGCTGCGACGAAAAGATCTGGCCGTACGTGGAGGGCTTTCGTGTATAAGGGATTCGGACCGCCAGAACCGAAATCCCGTGCTCGGGCCTGGGATTCGTTCACTCCCGTCTGGGGAGTGATGAGTCGCGGATGGCGCCTCGTCAGGGTTCTTCGATGGAGGCTACAGATGAGCAGAAAAGGCTTGTACGTCCCAATCGTTGCGATCGCGATCGCCGTGTTCGTGTCGGCGTCGCTGACCGGGCTGCGCGGTCAGGTCGCGACCGGACCTGTCGCGGTTGACAATGACGACATCGGGGGTGTCGTCACCAGCCCGCGTGGGCCCGAGGCCGGCGTCTGGGTCATCGCCGAAACGACCGATCTGCCGACAAAGTTCAACAGGACCGTGGTCACCGATGACCAGGGGCGCTATGTCGTGCCCGACCTTCCGAAAGCGAATTACAACGTGTGGGTGCGCGGCTATGGGCTCGTGGATTCACAGAAGGTTCAGGCGGCTCCCGGAAAGATTCTGAACCTGACCGCGGTCGTGGCGCCCAACGCGCGCGCGGCAGCGGACTATTACCCGGCCGCTTACTGGTATTCCCTGGCTCGAGTGCCGGACAAAAGCGAGTTTCCGGGCACCGGGCCCGAGGGCAACGGCATCTCGCCAACCATGAAAACCCAAGCCGATTGGGTTCGGATGATGAAGACGGGCGCATGCACGACGTGCCATCAAGTGGGCACGAAGGGAACGCGGGAGATTCCGCGGGCGCTCGGCACGTTTGACTCCTCGGTCGCCGCGTGGGACCGCCGAGTACAGTCGGGACAGGCGGGCGGGCAGATGAGCAACGGCATCACCCAGATGGGCCGGCGGCGGGCGCTGGCGATGTTTGCCGACTGGACCGATCGAATCGCCGCAGGTGAGGTGCCGTCTGCGCCTCCCAGGCCGCAGGGCGTCGAGCGCAACGTCGTCATCACCCAGTGGGACTGGGCCGACCCGAAGGCGTATCTCCATGATGTGGTTTCAACCGACAGACGGAATCCAAGGGTGAACGGTAACGGCCTGATGTACGGATCACTCGAGCTCAGCGCCGATTACCTGCCCGTGCTGGATCCGGTACGGCACACCGCGAGTCAGGTGAAACTGACCGTCCGCGATCCGAACACGCCGCCGACGTCGGCGGTGATGCCGCAGTCTTCGCCATACTGGGGCGAAGAAGCCATCTGGACCAGCAAGAACAACGTGCACAATCCGATGATGGACGAGAAGGGCCGTGTCTGGATCACGTCCGCCGTGCGTCCGCCGGCCAACCCGGACTATTGCAAAGCGGGCTCGAGCCATCCCTCGGCAAAGCTGTTCCCGATTGCCAACGCGGGCCGCCATCTCGCCATGTACGACCCGAAGACCCAGAAGCTCACGCACATCAGCACATGCTTCGGCACTCACCACCTGATGTTCGCCGAGGACGCCAACCAGACGCTCTGGACGAGCGGCGGCGGCCAGGTCGTCGGATGGCTGAACAGGAAGATGTTCGAGGAGACGGGCGACGAAGCGAAGTCGCAGGGCTGGACCGCGCTCATCATCGACACCAACGGCAATGGCAAGCGCGACGCGTATGTGGAGCCCGACCAGCCGCTCGATCCGGCCAAGGACAAGCGGTTCGGCGGCGCCTTCTACGGCGTCTCCCCCGCCCCGGACGGCTCGGTCTGGGGATCGGTGGTGGGCATGCCCGGCGCCGTCGTGCGGCTGAATCCCGGATCGAATCCGCCGGAGACCGCGCTGGCAGAAGTCTACGAGCCGCCATTCAACAACCCGAAGGCGTCGGTCCAGGGATTCTCGCCGCGCGGGTTTGATGTCGATCGCAACGGCGTTGCCTGGCTGGCGCTCGCAAGCGGACACATGGCGAGCTTCGATCGACGCAAATGCAAGGGTCCGCTCAATGGACCCGCAGCGACGGGTCAGCATTGTCCTGAGGGCTGGGCGCTTTATCCGGAGCCGGTGCCGCAGTTCAAGGGCGTGACGGATTCCGGCAGCGTTGAGGGCAGCTACTTCACCTGGGTGGATCAGTTCGATACGCTCGGTCTTGGCAGAAACGTGCCGATCAATACCGGAAACGCTGCCGAAGGGCTGCTGGCGTTGAAAGACGGAAAATTTGTCGTCCTCCGCGTGCCGTATCCAACGGGGTACTACACGAAATGGATGGACGGCCGGATTGACGATCCGAATGCCGGATGGAAGGGCAAAGGAATCTGGTCGACGGTCAGCACCCGGGCGCCGTTCCACATGGAAACAGGCAAAGGGACGACGAGCAAGATCGTCAGGTTCCAGCTTCGCCCCGATCCGCTGGCAAAGTGAGCGGTCACTTGGAGGTTGCAGCCGGCGACAGCAACGAGTGCGCGCCGACGGCCGCATGAGCAGCGAAATCGAGTCGTTCCCAGGCAGGCCCACGGTCCTCGCGGCGCTCGGCGTGTACGCCGAGCGCCGTATGCTGGCCGCTGCGCTGGTAGCAGCGGTCGCCTTCACCTGACGAGTTCAAGGAGCTGATTCCGATTCGGTCCCGGCATAGGACTGGGCGGAGCGTTCTTGACTGCCTGTGTCGCGGC
>DAIRVG010000142.1:0-16242 GCA_036802945.1 Vicinamibacterales bacterium | reverse complement strand
ATGATTTACCGGCTCGAAAGAGCCGGCGTTTCCACACAAACCAATTCTCAGTTTTGCCCGTCTATTACAGAACTACGGCGGAGCTACAGAACTGCGGAGCTACAGAACTACGGCGGAGTTAACGAACCCACGGGGGGAGCTACCGAAAGACGGCCGAGCTCCCGACGTTTGATACAGAGAGGGTCCAGTTTCATGGCTTTGAACAAAATTCGCATCCGGACATTCGGAACATTGCTTTGTGTGCTGTCGCTGGCCGGGCCGGCACTCGCCCAGACCGATTCGCGTGGTGCGCCGGTTACCTCGACCGCAGCGCTCAGCCGTATCCGGATCGACAATTTCGGCAAGATCAACGACAACTACTTCCGCGGCGCACAGCCGAAAGCCAGAGACTACGCAGACCTGTCGGCGATGGGCATCAAGACGGTGCTCGACCTTCAGAAGGACGGTCCCTCCGATGAGCCCGGCCTCGTGCGGCGGGCGGGCATGCAGTTCTACCGGATTCCCATGACGACGAGCGTTGCTCCGACGGAAGCGCAGATCGCGCAGTTCTTCAAGATCGTCAACGACCCGGCGAACCAGCCGGTGTTCGTACACTGCGCGGGAGGGCGCCATCGCACCGGCACGATGACCGCGCTGCTCCGGATGACGCAGGACGGATGGAACGCCGATCGCGCCTACAGCGAGATGAAGCGGTTCCACTTCGAGGGCTTCCTGGATCATCCTGTGCTGCGGAGGTTCGTCTACGCCTACAAGCCGGTCCCGGCGACGGCGCCGCCAGCCGTGCTCGCGACGACAGTCGTTCCGGCAGCGGTTGGCACCACGAAGTAGATTTCAACCACGAAGGCTGCCATTTTGGAAGCCTTCGTGGTTTCATTGAACGCGTGACGCCGCTCACGCGCCGCCAGTTTCTCTGGACTTCGGCCGCATCGAGCCTCGCGTGGCCGCTGCTCGCGCAGGAGCAGCGCGCGACAGCCGCCGGCGGCGGGCGATTTCAGCATGGCGTGGCAAGCGGCGACCCGCTTGCCGACCGTCTGATCCTCTGGACGCGGGTTACCCCTTCCGACCTTTCAACCACGCAACCGGTCGACGTTCGCTGGCGCATTGGCGTCGATCCCGAGCTTCGCCGCATCGTCTCGAGCGGGACTGCGCAGACGTCGGCTGCTCGCGACTACACGGTGAAAGTTGATGTCGGGGGCCTGGTACCCGGTGCGACGTATTACTACGCCTTCGACACCGCGGGCGAACAGTCGCCCATCGGCCGTACCAAGACCTTTCCGCTCAACGGCGCCGACCGTATGCGCTTCGCGCTGGTGTCGTGCTCGAACTACCCCGCCGGCTTCTTCAACGTCTACCGCTGCATCGCCAACCGCCCCGATCTCGACGCGGTCGTCCACGTCGGCGACTACATCTACGAATTCGGCGAAGGCGAATACGGAGCGGGCGCGGCGATCGATCGCGTCCCGGAGCCGCCGCGGGAGGCGTTTACGCTCGCAGACTATCGACTCCGCTACGCCACTTACAGGACCGATCCAGACCTGCAGGAAGCGCATCGTCAGTTTCCGTTCGTCCTCGTCTGGGACGATCACGAAATGACCAACGATGCGTGGTCGGGCGGCGGTATCAATCACAATCCCGAGCGCGGCGAGGGTGTCTGGGCCACGCGCCAGGCGGCGGCCTACAAGGCGTACCTCGAGTGGATGCCAATCCGCGAGTCCACCGAACCAGGCATTCACCTGTACCGCACGTTCCGCTACGGGACGCTCGTCGATCTCGTGATGATCGATACACGCGGCCTGCGCGACCGGCAGGTCGCCGGCAATAATTTCGACGCGCTCGCCGATCCAAAGCGCACGCTGATCGGCGACGCGCAACAAGCGTGGATGTTCGATCAGATTCGCGCATCGCAGCGGGCGAACACGCGGTGGACGCTGCTCGGCCAGCAGGTGCTGTTTGCCCGGGTCACGCTTCCCGGCACGCGGGTGACGAACACCGATGCCTGGGACGGCTACCAGGCGCAGCGCGATCGTGTGCTCGATTTCATCGAACGCGAGAAGGTGCGCAACCTCGTGATTCTGACCGGGGACGCGCACAGCTCGTGGGGGTTGGACGTGCCACGCAATCCATGGAACGGCTACCGCAGCGCGACCGGCGAAGGGTCACTCGCGGTGGAGCTGGTGACGCCGGCTATCAGCTCGCCGCCTCCCGCGATGTTTGCCCCGGGCGACGACCGGGACATGACTGCTGCGATCCGGATCGCGCTGCCCCACCTGAAACTCCTCGATGGCACCCATCGCGGCTTCGTCATCGTCGACCTGTCGCCGCAGCTGATGAAAGCGGACTGGTATTTCGTCCCGGATGTGCGCGTGCGGTCGGATCGCGAAATGCCCGGCGGAAGCGTGGTTTGCGAGCGCGGCTCTGCGCATCTTCAGCAACCTTGAATCGGCTCGTCACCGGCGTCAGACCCTGGAGCGGGCCATCATCAGGGGTATGATCCCTTCGCCTTCCCCCCGCTATACTCTCCAAATGCGCCGATTTTCAGTTGTCGCTGCAGCCGCCCTGCTGGCGTCCGGCGTCCTGCTTCGTTCGGGACTCGACGCCCAGGTTCGTCCCATCTACGACATGGGCGCCGCGGGGCTCACGCAGGTGCTCGAGCGCCTGCAGACGACGGCAAGCGTGCTCCACACCGGGGCTCACCCCGACGACGAGGATTCGGCGTTCATTGCGCGGACGGCGCGTGGCGACCATGCGCGCGTTGCGTATCTCTCGCTGAATCGTGGCGAAGGCGGCCAGAACATCATCGGGCCCGAGCTGTTCGACGCCCTTGGCGTAATCCGCACCGAGGAGCTGCTCCAGGCACGGCGCCTCGACGGCGCGGAGCAGTTCTTCGGCCAGACGTTCGACTACGGCTTCTCCAAATCCCGCGAAGAGGCGACCGTGAAATGGGACGCGCGCGAGACGCTCGGCGACGTGGTGCGCGTGATCCGCATGTTCCGTCCGCTCGTCATCTACTCGCGCTTCAGCGGCACTCCTGCCGATGGCCACGGCCATCACCAGATGGCAGGTTATGTGACGCCCCTCGCGTACAAGGCGGCGGCCGACCCCAGCGAATTCCCGGAGCAGCTTCGCGAAGGACTACGCCCGTGGCAAGCAAAGAAGCTGTATCGCGGCGCCGGGTTCGGCAGGCCCGATCCCGCAAATCCGCCGACGGTGCAGGTGCAGGAAGGACTCCTCGATCCGGTCGCGGGACGAACGTACGCCGAGATTTCGTTCGAGGGACGCAGCCAGCACAAGACCCAGGCGCAGGGCGGCATCGAGCCGAAGGGTCCGCAGGCGTCGGGGCTCCTCCTGCTCCAGAGCGGCGTGCAGAGCCCGCGACCGGAACCGTCGATCTTCGAGGGCCTCGACACCACCGTTCCCGGCCTTGCCAAGGCTGCCGGCCTTCCGGACGGGACCATTCGCGCGGAGCTCGCGTCAATGGACGCCGCTGCAAGAAAGGCCCTGGCCGACTACGAGCCGCTCGAGCCGGCGCGGATCCTTCCTGCTCTTGGGGACGGCCTTCGCGCCACGCGCGCCGCACGCGCGGCAGTGAAATCTGCCACCGCAGCCGCCGACGCACGCGCCGACGCCGATTTCCTTCTCTCTTTCAAGGAGCAGGAATTCATCGATGCGATGGTCCGAGCGGCCGGCGTTGTCGTCGATCCGTTGGCCGATCGAGAAACCGTGGTGCAGGGTGGAACGCTTGACGTCGCGGCGCGCATCTTCCTCCCGGAAGGATCGACGGTGAAGGTTTCGGGCGCCGCGATCGAAGCGCCGCCAGGATGGCGCGTCGATTCTGAAGCGGCCCCGGGGAGCAACGCCATCACCGCCCTTGCTGAAAACCCCGCTTTCGGCCGTCGCGAGACGCCGACGCAATCGTTGCGGTACCGAATCTCCGTTCCCGCAAACACCGCGCTGACGCAGCCGTACTTCCTGAAGCAGCCACGCCAGGGCGACGTCTACCGCTGGACGGACGGCGATCCGAAGGGACTTCCCTTTGCGCCTCCCCTCCTTACGGCGGCCATCGCCATGAACATCGGTGGCGCTGACATCACGGTGTCTCGACCGGTGCAGTACCGTGCGGCTGATTCGGTTCGCGGCGAGCTGCGGCGGGACGTCAACGTCGTGCCTGCCGTCGCGGTAGGACTCGATACGAGACTGCTCGTCGTCCCGCTCGGCACCACGGTAAACCAGCAGAAGCTCGTCGTTCGCGCCATGAGCTTTTCGCCGCAACCTGTGAGCGGCACGCTGCGGCTGCGCCTCCCGCAAGGGTGGACGTCCGTGCCAACCGAGGCGCCGTTCACGTTGAAGGCGAGCGGCGACAAGACGTCAACTTCATTTATCGTCACGGCTCCGGCACGGCGAACGGCGGGAAGCTTCGACATCGCAGCCGAAGCGGTTGTTGGAGGGGCGACATTCTCGCGCGACGTGCAGACGATCTCGTATCCACACATCCAGACGCATCGCCTGTACTGGCCGGCTACGAGCACGGCGCAGGTGCTCGATCTGAAAGTGGCGCCCGTGAAGGTCGGCTACATCATGGGCAGCGGCGACCAAGTCCCTGACGCGATTCGCCGCATGGGTGTGGACGTAACAATGCTCGACGCGGACATGCTGGCCACGGGTGATCTCTCGCGCTTCGATACAATCGTCGTCGGTATCCGCGCCTCGGAAGCGAATCCTGATTTTGTCGCCAACAACGGCCGCCTGATCGAGTACATGCAGCAGGGAGGCACGATGATCGTGCAGTATCAGCAGGCGGAGTACGCCAACCGGATGCTGCCGCCATATCCAGCGAGTCCACCGACCGCCGCGAACCCGCGCGTGACCGACGAGAATTCGCCGGTCAGGATCCTCGCGCCGACGCACCCGGTCTTCACGTTCCCGAACACCATTACAGACGCGGACTTCAACGGCTGGGTGCAGGAGCGGAACGCGTACGCGTTCAGCATGTTTGACAGCCGTTATGTGGCGCTGCTCGAGTGTGCGGATCGAGGCGAGCCGCCGGTTCGCGGCGCGGAGGTGTACGCCGAGGTCGGCAAGGGACGCTACATCTACACGGCGTACTCATGGTTCCGCCAGCTGCCGGCAGGTGTTCCCGGCGCCTACCGCCAATTCGCAAATCTGATCAGTCTGTCAAAGGCACCGCGCTGACAGGCCGTGAAGTGCACCAAGACGATGTGAACCGTCTTCGTGTCCTCGGCGATCAAAGGCGCATCGCAGCGATCATCCCCACAACGCCGACAACGAGCGCCAGCAATGCGCCGACGGTGGCAAACCTGGTCGCGAAGACACGGGAAACCCAATTCACTCCGTGGCTCCGTGTCTCCGTGGCTTGTCTCAGCGGAAGCGGCTGTTCACCAACGCGGGATGGCGCTCCGCGAATCGCCGCAATGCTTCGACGGGTAATCGTCCGTACGCGTCGGTGCCGCTGAAGCTCCAGGGCCACGCGCCCAGATAGCCGCCAGTCAGCGCGAACTCCAGATAGTCGTCAAGCGTGTGCTCCGACGGCGAGGCGCCGGCAGGACGCTGCTCCGACGCGTTGCCCGGGAACTCGCCTAGAATTACCCGCCGTTTCACGCCAAGCTGAGACGCCGGTGTGCCGAATACATCCGCGTCCCGAGAGGGGTGAAGGACATCCGGATACGAATGAAGCTGCAGCATGTCGAGTCCAAGCGCATCGTCGTCCCACGCCCACAGGTTGTGCAGGCGCGCGCAGCCAATCGTCACGAGCGCTCCCGAGTGGCGGTGAACCAGGTTGCTAAAGCGCGACAGGGCTTCGGCGAACACCGCAAACGACAGCGGACGCGCAACGCGCGAGCTGAGGTCGCGCTCCCATTCATCGATGACGAAGTCGGGCTCGTTCATGAACTCGAAGGCGAAGATTTGAGCGGCCAGATCGGCGCGCGGGCCGTCGTCACCATAGCGGCGTATCAGCGGCTCGAGCACATCGTCAAACAGCGCGTCGTGACCACGTTCGGAAAGTAGGACCCGCGCACGCCCGTCTGGCAGCCTGGCGTCGACAACCTCGCCCGTCACCGCATCCGCGAGCGGCTGGCTCACGCCGCGAAAGAGCCAGTGATGGTCGAGGAGAACGACGTTGATCCGGATGCCGGCGTCGCGGGCAATTTCGAGGGCGGCATCGAGATCGGGAAAGAACTGCTGATCGAGCCCGCGCGGAAGACCGCGGTCGTCGAACACAATTCCCGCGCGACCGTCGCAGAACACGAACCACCGGACGACGACGAACCCGAGACGCGCCATCTCGTCGAAATCGCGAGCGATCGCATCGCGGCGTGTCGAAACGCCCAGATGTGATCCCCACACGTTGGCGCCGAAGTCGAGGCCGTAGAAAACCGTGCGTCCGTCAGTCGACCAGGGGTAGTTGCAGCCGTGAAGAAACGTCATCAATGCTCAAAGCTCAATGCTCAACGTTGGGCATTGGACACTCTCCGTTTGGCGTTGGGCGTTGAGCATTGGGCTTGGGCCTTGGGCCTTGGGCCTTGATTAATCATATATATCCCCGCTCGAGGGCCTTGAGAACCGCGCGCGTCCGGTCGCGGACGCCGAGCTTCGACAGGATGCTCGACGCGTGGTTCTTGATCGTCCCCTCTGCGGTTCCGAGTTGCAGGAGCTAGCTGTGGCGTTTGGTGCCGCGTGACGGATGTCGCTGCGAATCAGCACATAGTCGACGCGAGGGGCGGAAGGGGATCGAAGCGAGAGCGATTTCCGGCGTGCGTAGCGGGAGGCCGCGGGACGACATGCCCGCGCCGGACGCGTCAGGCCGACCTAAAGGTCGGCCTCTACGTGTCGTCCGGTTCGGTTTACCGGTTGACGCCCATTGATGACAGGTACTTCGCGAGCAGTGCTTGTTGCGGACCCTTGTACGCCCTCGCGTATTTCGCGACCTTCGCGCGATCGGCCGTCGATAGCTCCGCGCCGCCGCTTGTCGCAACCTGGTAATGCGACAGTACGGCGGCAAAAAGCGCGTCCGGATCAGTGGCGTGACGCGTGAGGTAGACATCGAGGATCGGAAGCGCATCGCCGTACGCTCCGGTCATCAGATAGGCGATCGCCAGACGCTTGCCGAGATCATCGTCTGCGGGGCGCTCCGCGTATGCGGGCTTCAGGATGGCGATGACGGCCGCGGGCTGCCCCTCGCGCATCCGCGCGTCCGCCAGCAGCGTGTACGCCACCTGTGGGCGCTGCTCGGTGCCAAGCGCGAGCTGCCAGATACCAGCGGCCTCGCGATCGCGACCGCCGGCGGCGAAGCACGCGCCGAGCAGGAATGCGGCGGGATAAAACTCACGCCGCGGCCCCGCGGCAATCGAGAGCTGCGTCGCCGCCGGATTAATTTCCCCCTTCGCGTATAATTCCAGACCCTTCAGGAAGGCGGCCGCTTGCTGATCGCCGGCGGTCAGCGCTTCGAGCGCAGCGGGACCGTACCGGCCCGCGCGCGCCTCGGTCATCGCGCTCTTCAGGGACGGCGACCGCGCCGCAATCGACTCGAGCATGCTGTTGAGGAGCGCCGGCTGCAGCACGGCGTTGCGGTCGAACACGGCGACCCGCGCGAATGCCGCCGGGATGAGAATCGGACCGCCCTTCGACGCAGGCGCGGCCTCGAGAATGAACGGCCGCACAAGAACGCCCGCAAGCTTCTCGCCCCGCATGATGCGCGCCCGTGCGACGTAGCGGCCCGCCGGAAGCGGCTCGGCACCGATGAAGCCCTGCGCCACGCGCCACGTGTCCTGCGCGGACGCCTTCAGGTCAACCGGAACCGAGATCAGCGCCGGCGCGTCCGGATCGTCAGCAATCTCGAAATTCACCGCGACGTCCTTGAACGTATCCGCCGACGCGGCATACAGCTCGACGTACGCCGCCAGACCGTCAGGCTCGACGTGCGGCTCGACATCCGGCCGCAATCCATTCCCGGCGGTGGCCGCGTGATTGACCACCAGATCCGCGTAGGTGAACTCCTCGCCCGCCATCTTCCACGCGTTGATCTCGCGCACCACGCTGCCGTGGCGTCCCTCCGCGTCAACGGCGGCAAGCCGCAGCTCGTAGATACCGGGCTCGAGCGTCGCGTATCCGAGGTATGACAGCGACGCGTTCGTTCGCCCTTCGAGCGGCTCGAGCTTCATCTTGTCGCTGTTGGACGCGACCACTCGCCCTTCGCGGTCGACGACGATGTAGCCCATCGTGTATTCGGCGGCGGGCGTTCCCGCCTGGCCCACATCAGCCGCCATCACGATCCGGAGCTTCCCGGACGCTTTCGGATCCTGGTAGACGAAGGTCGTCAACCGCAGCGGCACGCCGGGCACGCCGAGCGGCGAACGAAGCGACTCGACCAGCGATTCCTGGGTCGTCCTGCTGCGCGAGAGCGAGTCGAGCACGAACGCCTGGCGCGAGCGCAGCGTCACGCCGCTCCGCCGCACCGACACGTCGATGCGGTGATTCCGGCCGTCGCGGTCGCTCGGCGCCTCTTCGACGCTGAGGAGGTAGTACGCCGAGATTTCCGAGGCGAGGCGATCGAAGGCGCGATCCGCCGTGCCGACGACCTGGAAGATCGAACCGCGCGTCAGCGACGCCATATCGTTCAGCCCACGAATCTCGAGCTCGCGATCCTCGGTGAAGGTCGGCGGCAGCGGCCCCTGCGTCGCGTCCGAGCGCGGCACGTCCATGAGCAGCACGTTCACCGAAACTCGGCCGCGCATGGCCGTACGCACGACGTCCTCGAGATCGGCGGGCGTATCGGTGACGAGCCCCTCGGACAGCAGGATGAGCGTCTTCTGTCCTTCGGTCTCACCCAGATGCTGCATCCATTGACGCAGCCCGCGCAGCGACGCCTCGGCATCGCGCCTGGTCGTCCACAGGATCGAGTTCGATTCGTCGACGATGTCGCGCTGGCACTGGTCGAGCGCCATGTCGAGCAGGCCCCGGCACTCGCGGTTGACGACTTCGAGCAGGCGCCGGTCGTCGCCCTTCTGGGCGATATCAATCGCTTCGATCAGACCGATGTTGCGACGGCCGACGAAGCGCGACTGCGTGCCGATGACCTTCTCCATCGCCAGACGGATGCGCTGGCGATCCCCCGTGAAATCGATGGTGACGCCGGGCTCGGGATAGGAGACGAACGCAACGCGGTCGGCGGGATTCAGGCGGTCGAGGAATCGCGCGGCGGCATCCAGAATCGGGCGCGCGGCGCCCGGCCGGATGTTCATCTGATCGACCGCGATCATGATCATGCGGCCTTCGGGCTGCGTGATGTTCGTCGTGTACAGCGTCTCGAACAATTCCTGCTTCTGGGTGCGCGGGCGCTGCCGTCCATCGTTCGGCGTGTACTGGTACTTCACGAGGTCGGCGGTGACGACGCGCCGCACCTGCCCATCGATCTTGACGGTGAACTCTGGCGCGTGAAGATCGGTGACCGGCTGCCCGTTTCTGTCGATCGCGCCGACGTCAACCGTGATGACTTCGACGCCGGTCCGGAACGTCGGTTGCTGCGCCTGTTCCTGGGCCTGCGACTGCCCCTGGGCGGCAACCGGGGTGGCGACAAGGACGGTAGCCAGAGCGAGGAATAGCTGCTTCATGGCATCGCGAATCTTACTAGATGCCATACTTCTCCGGGTCCCATTTCAAACCGAGCTCGGACGGGGGCGCCATGTAGCCGGCAAGCGCTGAGGCGGCCACTACGGCGGGGCTGGCGAGGTAACCCTGGCCGCCCACACCCATGCGGTTCTGCCAGTTCCGGTTGAACGACGTAATCGCGCGCTCACCGCTGGTCAACGCATCGGGCCCCTGACCAAAGCAGGGCCCGCACCAGGATGCGCGGATTTCGCCGCCGACAGACCGGAAGACCCCCGCAATCGACTCGCCGCCGAGTCGCGGATCCGGACGCTCAATCTGCTTGCCGACACCGCCTGAACCGGGGAACACGATGAAGGTGCGTGCCGCCTTCTTAATGCCCAGCCGGCGCGCGTTGTAGATGACGAGCGCCGCCTGCATCAGGTCGTCGTAACTGCCGTTGGTGCACGACCCGATCAACGCCTTGTCGAACGGAATCCGCTCGCGGGCGACCTCCTCGGCCGGATACGCGTTGCCCGGGCTGAACGGCTTCGCGATCATCGGCTGCACGTCAGCGAGTGAAAGCGCTTCGTCGATCTGGAAGCGCGCGGCGGCGCCAGGGGCGATGCGTGGATACGGCAGGTCGCGCACCCCCTTCGCCTCGTACCAGGCGTACGTGATGTCATCGGCCGCGAAGATCCCGTTGAGCGCCTCCGCCTCCGCCATCATGTTTGCGATCGTGTTCCGATACGCGATCGGCAGCTGCTGATTGGCGTCGACGAACTCCACGGACATGCCCTGCGACTGCTGCACGCCCCACCGCCGCAGCAGCTCCAGCACGATGTCCTTGCCGCTCACCCACGGCTGCAGCCGCCCGCTGAACGTCACGCGGCGCGCCTGCACCAGCGTGAAGTACACGTAGCCGGTGGCCCACCCGAACCCGAGCGTTGTCGATCCGACGCCCATCCCGACGGCGCCGTATGCACCGTAGGCGCGGCTGTGCGAATCGGCGCCGGGTATGAACTGACCCGGAGCGACGAGCCCCTGCTCGGGAAAATAGAAGTGGAAGATGCCGTCGCCGGGTGTCGCGTAGTACGGCCTCTCGAGACGCTGCTCCTTCGCAAAAGCACGCCCGATGGCCGTCTGCCGCTCATCGTCTTCGCGGCCAGTGAAGACGAAGTGATCGTTCGCGATTGCCGCCTGCCGCGGGTAGATCGTGTTGCCGCCAGTGATCTGGTTGAACGTGTGAATGGCAAAGGGCGCGGTGCCGTCCGACGCCGGAAGGAGATCCGTGTAGACCTGCAGCGTGTCGCCCGGGCGCAGTTCACGACGGGTCTTGTCGACGCGGTGCGCCCAGACAATCTGCTCGGTCGTCGTCATCGTCCGCGCAAGCGTCGCGTCCGGGAACTCGACGAGCGGCCGACGTTCGACAGATGCGCGGAACTCGCGGCGTCCCATCATGAAGATGCCGCCGCTTTGCCGGATCTCATCTTCCTTCGGCGTCAGCGGCAGTGGGTCGTACGTCTTGCCTTGCGTGATGTTGGTCAGGCGGCGCGACGAGGGATCGAATTCGAACTCGTCGCCGTCTTTCGCGTCGGCGACCGCATCCGGGCTCTGCGCCACCTGCAGCCCGAGGTTGAGCGCATTGCGGCGGAAGATGTCTCCCATGTTGTTGCCGCACACGATCACCATCTCGAGACCCGCTTCCTCGGCGACGCCTTTGAGGCCCGCGGGGCTCATCTCCCGGGATGAGCCGATCGCAAAGCGATCGCCGGCGACGACAAAAGTCTCCCCGCGATGCACGCGCTCGCGAAAGTCGGGCATCAGGTAGCGGAACGATCCGGCTTTCCACCGCTCGTCGAGCGTATCCAGGCTCTCAGAGACACAGTCGGCCGCGGGGGTAATCTGATCGGTATCGATTGCGTCGAGCTTCTTCCCGTACTTCGTTCCCGGAAGCTTCGGGTCCCAGAAAATCAGCGCCTTGCCCCGAATCACCCGGTCGGCCGGCCCGATGACAACAGTGGACGCCTGGTCGGGCGCCAGATCCTCAATGCGAACGCCCGGCTTCAGCGTGGCTGGACTGATCCGATGCATCTCCTTGAATGGTATGGCACCGAGATGCCCACTGGCGGCTCAAGAGCGGTAGTCGAGGGAGAAATACGCAGCGATTCCGGTGGCGAAAAGCGGCATCCGTCCTGCACAGGTTCCCTGTGAGGTTACCTGGAAAAGCGGCAAGCTCAGCCTTGTCACATCAGTCTGCTATGATCCGCGGCCTCCTTTTCCAGCCGATTCGTTGATATGGATTCGCCCCGCGAAAATGCCGCCGCCGAACGGCGGCAGCGTAATGAACGACGCACTCCGGCCACCACACGCGCAAAGCCAGTCCTGCGCGTCATTGCACCCCGACCAATCAATCCCGAGATCGACCCCGCCGATCTCAAGAACCCGGCGCTCTACATCAACCGCGAGCTGAGCTGGCTCGAATTCAATCAGCGCGTGCTGGCCCAGGCGACCGACGCCGCGCATCCGCTTCTCGAGCGGGTGAAGTTCCTCGCGATTGTCGGTACCAACCTCGATGAGTTCTTCATGATCCGCGTCGCGACGATGCTCAAGACGCTGCGCGAAGGGATCGAGGACGTCGCGCCCGATGGCTACAACACCGAGCAACAGCTCGACGCCATGCGGACGCGGGCCCGGCAACAGCTCGAGGATCAGGCCGCCTGCTGGAGCGAGTTGCGCCGGCTGTTCGCGGCCGAGCACATCGAGTTTCTCGAGCCCGACGCGTGGACCCCGGAGATTCGTGAGTTCCTCGGCTCGTACTTCGCGCGCGATGTCTGCCCGGTCCTGACGCCGCTGGCGTTCGATCCCGGCCATCCGTTCCCACTGATCTCGAACCTCAGCAAGAACTTCGCGGTCGTCGTCCGCCATGGCAACCGCACGAAGTTCGCCCGAGTGAAAGTGCCGGACGTGCTGCCGCGTTTCATCCAGATCCCCGAGGCTGTCAGCAAGACGCCGGGGTGCACGTACGTATTTCTCGAGGACGTCATCCACGCAAACATCCAGGAGCTGTTTCCAGGTACGCAGGTCAAGAGCGCCCACCTGTTCCGCGTCATCCGCGACGCGGACCTCGCGATCGAGCAGGACGAAGCTGACGACCTCCTTGAAACGGTCGACCGGAGCCTCAAGCAGCTTCGTCACGGCGCGATCTCCCTGCTGCAAGTCGACGGCACGATGCCCGCGCGCGTGCTGAACATCCTGGCGGAGAACTTCGAGGTCACCGACGATGTCATCCTGAAGACGCCGCACCGGGTCGGTTTCGGCGACTGGCTGCAGTTGACGAAGATTCACCGCCCCGAGCTGAAGTACCCGCCCTTCTCACCGAGTACGTCGTGGCGCCACGACGAGGATCCGGAGGTCATCTTCGACCAGCTTCGCTACCAGGATGTCCTCGTCCATCACCCGTTCGAGTCATTCGGGTCGATCGAAACGTTTCTGCGCGCGGCGGTGCAGGATCCACACGTCATCGCAATCAAGATGACGCTGTACCGCATCGGCGCGAACTCGCATCTGATCAATTTGCTGATCCAGGCAGCAGAAGCCGGCAAGCAGGTTGCGGTGCTCGTCGAGCTGAAGGCGCGCTTCGACGAGCGGAACAACATCATCTGGGCGAAGCGGCTGGAATCGCACGGCATCCACGTCGTGTACGGGTTTGCCGATTTGAAGACCCACGCGAAGCTGTGCCTGATCGTGCGGCAGGAAGCCGACGGCATCCAGCGGTATGTGCACACGAGCACCGGCAACTACAACCCCGAGACGGCGAAGGTCTACACGGACCTCGGATACTTCACCGCGGATCAGGAGATCGTCAGCGACGTCTCCGACATGTTCAACTACCTCACGGGATATTCGAACCAGAAGGAGTTCCGGGCACTGCTCGTCGCGCCAGTGCAGCTCAGGACCCGGCTGTGCGAGCTCGTCACGCGCGAAGCTGACCACGCGCGGGCCGGGCGCCCCGCGCGAATTGTCATCAAGGTCAACGCGATCACCGACGACCAGATGATTCGCGTCCTGTACCGCGCCTCGCAGGCCGGAGTCAGCATCGACCTGATCGTGCGTGGCATCTGCAGCCTGCGACCTGGCATTCCCGGCGTCAGCGACAACATCCGCGTGCGCTCCATCGTCGGGCGCTTTCTCGAGCACTCGCGCATTTTCTGGTTCCACAATGGCGGGCACGAGGAGCTGTATATCGGCAGCGCGGACCTCATGGAGCGCAACCTCGATCGGCGCCTGGAGACGCTCACGCCGATCCGCGACACGGAAGTCCTGGAACACCTCCGCGACATCGTGTTGCATTCGTACCTGCAGGACACGGAACGGGCGATGGTGCTGGATTCGACGGGACGTTACGCCAAGCCGGCACCGGGGACGGGCACGTTCGACTCGCAGCAGTTCCTGCTGCAGCACTACGCAGAAAGCAAAAACGATTAACCACGAAGGCCACGAACAACGACGAAGAACACGAACTCACAATTTGTTTTCGTGACCTTCGAGACTTTTGTGCGCTTCGTGGTTGCATTTAGCGGAGCGAGAGCCAGGCTGCGGCTACCAGGGCCGCCAGGATGACGCCAAAGAAGGGAAATGCGATCGCGGCCACGACCAGCAGGCCCGCCACCGTGGCGAGGAAGGCGAGCGGCCCGAGCGGCCACGCGAGGGCCAGGCCGACGCGCGCGGCGAGGCCGCCATCGGTTGCCAGCAGTCCGACCAATACCCCCGCCACGTACACGATCTCGATCGCTATCCACATAGGTAGGCCGTAGTCCTACACGCGTTCCCTTTCATATGGCGGCGCGTATCTTAACGATTGTTCAGACGCGAAAATATGCAATTCTGTGCAGGTTCCAGTTGGATACTTTGCCCCAGGTTTGCCGATAAGGAAAACGCACGGGATTCCCGCGGCGTCAATCATCAGACGCCGCCGACCCTCTCGGAGGATTTTGATGGCGACGCTTGCACGTGTGCTGGCTGTCCTGGCGTTGACACTGGCCGCATGCCCTTCATTTGCGCAACAGACGACCGGGACGATTACCGGCCGCGTGATCGACCCGCAGGACACTGCCGTGCCCGGCGCGACGATCACGGCCACGAGCACCGCGACCGGGCTGGTCCGGGTGGACGTCAGCGATGGCCAGGGCCTGTACCGCCTCAACGCGCTGCCGGTCGGCACGTATGACGTGGTCACCGAGCTTCCAGGATTCACGAGTTTGGACCGCAAGGGGATCGTGGTCAACGTCTCGGAGACGACGAATCTCAACCTCATGCTGCGCATCGCGCAGGTCGCGGAGACGATCACGGTCGTCGGCGACTCGCCGCCCATCCTGACGACGTCATCGTCGGTCGGACAGGTGGTGGACCTGACGCGGATCGAGCGGCTGCCGCTCAACGGCCGTCAGTTCGCGAATCTGGCTGCGACGGTCCCCGGCGTCGGCATCGGGTTCCATTCCGATCCGACCAAGGGCACCCAGTACACGCCGCAGATCAGCGGCGGCAACGGCCGCAACATCAACTATGTCGTCGACGGCGGCGACAACAACGACGATACCGTCGGCGGCCTGCTGCAGCTCTATCCGCTCGAAGCCATCCAGCAGTTCAACGTCATCACACACCGCTTCGACGCGCAGTACGGCCGCAGCGACGGCGGCGTGCTGAACGTCGTCACGAAGAGCGGCACGAACAATACCCGCGGCAGCTGGTTCACGCTGTTCCGCGACAGCGCGCTCAACGCGCAGACGATGACAGAGAGGATCAACCGCCTGCCGAAGCAGGACTACCGCCGCTACCAGTACGGCGGGAGCCTCGGAGGGCCGATCGTCGAGAACAAGGTTCATTACTTCGCGGCGTACGAGCGCACACAGCAGGACACCACGCAGACGGTCAATACGCTCGGCCTCTTCCCGAGCGAGGACGGCACGTTCGCGACGCCGGTTCGCGAGAACCTGTTTACGGGGAAGCTGACGGCCAATGTGCACCAGACTCACTATCTCGCTGGGCGCTACAGCCGCGACACCAACTCGCAGCCGAACGGCCCTGCGCTGCGCGCGGCGCCGTCGACCTGGTCGGCCAGTAAAAACACGTTCAACTCGGTGAATGCCAACGACAACTGGGTTATCGGAGGCACGACACTCAACGAGTTCATCTTCCAGTTCGCCGACTTCAGGAACGCGATCCCGGGCAGCACCACGCGCCCGTTCCTGACGTTCCCGAACGCCGTCACGGCCGGCGCGAATCCGAACGCGCCGCAGACGACGGAACAGGACAAGTGGCAATTGCGCGACGACATCAGCTGGACCGCGACGGGTTTCGGCGGGCTGGCGCACAACTTCAAGGCAGGCGGGAACTGGGTCCACGAGCCGCATCTCTTCATCAGCACGATGTCCGGCACCAGCGGCTTCTATACGATGGGCGCCAACGATGTGAACGGACCCGTGCAGCAGGTGCAGGTGATTGGCGGCGCGGCGCAGGTCAACATTCCGCTGGACTTCTACTCCGTGTTCCTGCAGGACGACTGGCGGGCGACGAACCGGCTGACGTTCAACCTCGGCGTGCGCTGGGACTACGTCACCAACATGCCGCTCAATCAGGACA
>DAIRVG010000141.1:0-16284 GCA_036802945.1 Vicinamibacterales bacterium | reverse complement strand
CGACCGGCGTGTCCTTCTTGACCTATGTGTGGGTATTGGCCGGCGCGCTGTGGGTCATCGTGGCCGCCGTGGCGTACCGCGGCCAGCTCTCGCGACAACCGCTCCGGACGCGAGTGGCGTGAACGAAAGCTCGAAGGAAAGCCACTATGTCGACCACCAACGCTTTCATCAAGAGGCACTCGCTCTCGACGTACTTCGCGCTGGCATTCGCCATTTCATGGGGCGGCGTACTCTTGGTCATAGGGGGACTTGGCGGAATTCCGGGCTCCGCGGCGCAAACCGACCCCCTGTTTCCGTTCGTGTACCTGGCGATGCTCGCGGGCCCCAGCGTAGCGGGCATCCTCTTGACCAGCCTCGTTTATGGAAGGGTAGGGCTTCGTGAGTTCTTGTCCAGGATGCTCAGGTGGCAGGTGGGCGCTCGCTGGTACGCGGTCGCGCTCCTGACCGCCCCGCTCCTGGTGGCAGCAACACTCTTCGCGCTTTCGCTAGCCTCCCCGGTATTTCTCCCCGGCATACTCACCACCAGCAACAAGGCGTCCCTTCTGTTGTTCGGCATCGCGGTGGGGCTGGGGGCCGGTTTCTTCGAGGAACTAGGCTGGACGGGGTTCGCGGTGCCCGGGTTGAGGCTGCGTCACGGTGGGCTTGGCACGGGGCTCATCGTTGGCCTCCTGTGGGGAGCTTGGCACTTCCTTGTGACCTTGTGGGGAAGCGGCAGTTCTTCAGGGGCGCTTTCGCTGGTCCTCTTCCTGTTCGTGGCACTCTTCTCCTTCCTGCCGCCGTACCGGCTGCTCATGGTGTGGGTCAACGACCGTACCGAGAGCCTGCTCGTGGCGATGCTCATGCATGCGAGTCTCACAGCGAGCGTGCTGATCCTTGGTCCTCTGGCGATATCAGGGGTTCCCCTCTTGGCCTATGACCTTGTATTGGCTGCCGCGCTGTGGGTCGTCGTTGCAGCCCTCGCCGTGGCCAACCGCGGGCAGCTCTCGCGACAACCGCTCCGGAAGCGGGCGGCTTGAAGGGGCAAGGACGCGGGGGTTTTTTCATTCCTGACGAGCGAAATTCCAGATCCTGAAGCGTCGTCGCGCTGTCGAGACGCGAAATCGCTCACTTTGTGCGCGCCGACACCGAGCAGAGTACTTGCAGTTGCTCTCTGCATGACGAGATCACGTACACACGCTCGGACCGGGCGGTTGGCGCTGGCCACCGGCGTTGCCGGCGCATCCGCCGCGGCCTACGTCGTCGCTACTGAACGGGTGCGAGCGGATCGTGTGGAGCGGGCAGAGACGCTTCCCGGCGACGATCTGATTCCATCCCCGATTGGATCGCTGACCAACGCGATCACCATTCATCGTCCGCCTCGCGACGTATGGCCGTGGCTCGCGCAGATGGGAGCGGGAAGCCGGGCAGGATGGTACAGCTACGACGCCATCGACAACGGCGGCCGGTCGAGCGCGAGCCGCATCGTCCCGGAGCTCCAGCAGCTGACGGTCGGTATGGTGTTCCCGGCGCTCCCGAACGCGACCGACGGCTTCGTCCTCCTGTCGTACCAACCAGAGCGGTCCCTCGTGCTCGGCTGGCGATCGCCGACCGGCGCGCCTTTGGTGACATGGGCCTTCGTTCTTCGTGCAATGGAGCATGGCGCGACTCGTCTCATCGTGCGCGCGCGTGGAGGACCCGGGTACCAGTTCCACGGGATGCCATGGGCGCTGGCGAAGCACATCGTTCCCTTCGGACATTTCGTCATGCAGCGCAAGCAACTGCTCGGTATCGCCTGGCGCGCGGAGAAGGTATGACAACGACCGAACGCGTCACGTCGACCGCAAAGTGGGCGGGGGCCGCTGTCGGCATCGCTGTGGTGTCGTATGCGGCCACCGTTGCGACCACGTGGGTGCGGTACGGGCGGGCCGCGGCGCCCGCCGCCGGCGGGCGCGATGCGCTGCTCGATCGATTCATGCCGACGTACGAAGTGATCGTCAGCCACCAGGTGCACGTCGCCGCGCCGCCGGACATCACGCTCGGCGCCGCGAAGGATCACGATCTGTTCGGGTCGGTCGTCACCCGGGGCGTCGTCAGAACCCGCGAGCTGGTCATGCGGGTTCGTCCGGATGACCGCGTGCGACCACGGACGCTGCTGGCGTTAATGAAATCGCTAGGCTGGGGCGTGCTAGCCGACGTACCGGGGCGCGAAGTCGTCTTCGGCGCCATCACACAACCATGGAAGGGTGACGTCACATTCGACGCGGTGCCGCCGGCCGATTTCGCGGCATTCGCCAAACCCGGCTACGTGAAGATCGTGTGGAACCTGCGCGTCGAGCCGACCGCAGGCGGCTCGATTCTAGGCTTGGAAACGCGCGTCGCGACAACGGATCCGATCTCGCGCGAGAAATTCCGGCGCTACTGGGCGTTCGTCGCGCCCGGAAGCGTCCTGATCCGGCTGGTCTCTTTCGGCCCCATGAAGCGTGAGGCGGAGCGCCGTGCGCGCCTGGTTGCCCGATGACCCTTCCATTCACCGATGAACAGTTCTTTGGCGTGTTCGCTGCGTACAACTCGCTGCTCTGGCCTGCCGCGCTCGTGCTCTGGGTGGCAACCGCCGTGGTGTGCATCGCTTGGCTACGCGGCCGAGCAAGCCGCTCGTCACTCGTCCCCGGGCTCCTCGCGGTCCATTGGATATGGGTGGGCTTGGCGTACCACGCCGCCTTCTTTACGAGAATCAATCCAGCGGCCTGGCTGTTCAGTGGACTGTTCGTGGTCGAGGCCGGGATGCTGGCCTGGTATGGCCTCGTCCGGGGTCGCATCCGATTTACAGAGCGGGCGTCGTCCTTGCGATACGTCGCGTCGGGGATGCTGATTGCGTACGCGCTTGCCTATCCGGTGATCACACAGGCCGAAGGCCACGCGTACCCGCAGGTGCCAACCTTCGGCGTTCCGTGTCCAAGCACCATCTTGACGATCGGTTTCCTGCTCGCCGCCGATCCGCCTCTCCCGCGGCTCGTCGCCGTTGTTCCGATCCTGTGGGCTCTGATCGGTGGCTCCGGGGCGTTTCTCTTTGGCGTGCGGGCCGATTTCATGCTGCTTGTCGCCGGTGTGGCGCTGATTGGCGATGTGTTGCGGCCCACTGCCCGCCGCGGGTTGGTCGGACGCGTCGCGACGGGCTCAGGGACGATCGATGCGGCCCCGCGCCAGGCGCACCGATCCACATGAGGGGAACCCATATGCCTCGAATACTGATTGTCTTCGTCGCGCTCGTCCTCGGCATCCACGGACTTATCCATCTACTGGGCGCCACCGTCTATCTGAAGCTTGGCGACGTGCAGGGGCTCGCCTACAAGACCACAGTGCTCGGCGGCCGTGTCGATCTCGGCGCAGGTGGGATTCGGGTTTTCGGAGCGCTGTGGATCCTGCCGGCAATCGGGTTCGTCGCCGCCGCGCTGGGCCTTCTTGAAGGGTGGAACTGGTGGAGCGCGGCGCTGCTGGCCGCCACGGTCGTCTCGACTCTGTTGACTGTACTGGACTGGAACGTGGCGTTCATGGGCGCGATCGTCGATTTCGCGATCGTGGGCGCCCTCGTATGGTTCCGGTTGCGGGTTCCCTCGTAGTCGCGGGATGTTGATATGAAGCGCATCCTCATCGCCTATTACTCGCGCAGCGGCAATACACGGAGAGTCGCCGCGCGTCTTGCCGCCGACCTCGGAGCCGACCTCGAGGAGATCGTCGATCCGACGCACCGTTCGGGTGTGTTCGGCTATCAGCGGAGCGGATTTCAGGCCTTCTTCCGGCGCCTTGCGCCGATTGCGCCGCCCGTACATGATTCGGGTGCGTACGATCTTGTTGTGGTCGGCACTCCAATCTGGGACATGTCGGTGTCGAGCCCGGTGCGCAGCTACTTGCGACGGCACCGATCCGCGTTGCCGACCGTCGCGTTCTTCTGCACGTGTGGGGGCCTCGGGAGTGAACGCGTGTTTGACCAGATGACGCGGGAGTGCGGCCGCGAACCGGTGGCGCGCATGGTGCTCACGGAACGCGACCTCGCTATGTCCGCCGCGCCGATCGCCATTGCTCGGTTTGCGGTGCAGATTCGTGCCGTGCTCGCTCACGTCCCGTCCTCGGAGCCGGCGGCACGCGCCACAGCCGGTGCAGGTTGATGACAGGAGTTGTCGGATGCCATATCCCGTCACCGTGAACGTCGAAACAAGGCTCCAAAACCGGGATCGGCTCACCGGAGCCCTGCGGCCGATCCTTGCGATTCCCCACATGATCCTCGTCGGCCCCGGCACCTGGTTCCACCGGGCGAATTCGGCGGGCCTGCTTGGGTCGGCGGCGTACGTGCTGGCGATTGTGAACTGGTTTGCGATGCTCATCGCTGGCGAATCGATCAAGGGGATCCGCGACTTCCAGCTCTATTACCTTCGCTGGCGGACACGCGCGATCGCGTACCTCGCGCTGTTCGTGGATCCGTACCCACCTTTTGGTGACGCCCCCTACCCAGCCTCGATCGAGGTGATCGAGCCGATCGGACCGCGCGATCGAGCCACTATCGCCGTCAGGCTGCTGCTCGCGGTGCCGCACTTCGTGGTCCTCTTCTTCCTCGTCTTCGGATGGTGCGTCACCACCATCGTCGCCTGGTTCTCGATTCTCTTCACGGGCAGGTATCCAGCGTCGCTGCATCCGTTCGGCGTCAGCGTGATGCGCTGGCTGCTTCGCGTCGAGGTGTACGTCCTGTTGCTGGTTGACGAATATCCTCCGTTCGCGCTCGAGTAGACCCATGGGGGCCGCAAAGACGTATCAGTGATCGGGAGGGCGTTGTGATTCCATTGGTTCTCATTTCGCTCACTCTCGTCGTCCTGTACTGGTTTCCAATCCGGCGTTGGTATCGCCGTTGGGGCGCAACCAACGCAGATCTCACGCGCAAAATGCCAGGCGATGCCGGCATGGTTGATCCCACGTACTCGACGACGCTTGCTGTGACGGTCGATGCGCGGCCAGAGCACATCTGGCCGTGGCTCGTGCAGATGGGATATCAGCGCGGCGGGCTTTACAGCTACGACTGGCTCGATCGGCTCTTCGGCTTTCTGGATCGTCCGAGTGCGAACTGCATCCTGCCCCAGTTTCAGCGGCTGGAGGTGGGCGACGAGATTCCGGTCGGGCGCGGCGGGGGCTTTCCGGTGAAAGCCATTGAGGCGAATCGTGCGCTGGTGCTGGGAGGCGAGGGCGACGGCCATTTTGCGTGGGTCTGGCAATTCGGGTTGTACCCGCTCGATAAGGACCGGACACGACTGGTGTCCCGCAACAGCGCTCGCGTGCCGAAGACAGTCGGCTCATGGCTGTTCATGCGCGTGCTCGAGCCAGCGGCGTTCATCATGACCAGGAGAATGTTGATTGGTCTGAAGCGCCGAGCGGAGGACCTCGGAGCGCATCAACGAAGTCGATCGATCCGTGCGGCGTAAGAGGGAGGCCGAGTGTCATTCGTTCGCGGCGTCAACCAGCTCCGGCGTGGCGTGTAGAAAGGCCTTACTCTGCGTCGCGTACTCCGGTGTACGCAACACAGGTCTCTTCCACGACGCGCTCCGAGGTGACCTGGACACCGACCGCCGCTTACGGCTCGCCATGCAGCTTGCGCAGGTAATGCGACCGCGACTGAACCTCGGTCAGCCTTGCGCTGGCATAGAGCGATGCTTCCGTGAGGATCTTCGCCGCCGCCTCGTCATGACGCATGAGAAGCGTATGAAAATCCTGGCCTGCGGCCGCCAGGAACTCGCTGATCAACTGCCTTTCGAGCTCAGCCAGCGGCTCTTCGATGGGTGCGCCACTTTCTGCTTGCTTCGTTGTCATCACGCATTCTCTTTCTGTCAAAGGCGACGCTTTGAAGGATGCACCCCTTGCGCCAAGCGCTCTCGATGAATCCGAAGGCCGCGGGTCGGTTTCCGCGCGAATACAGCCCAGGCGCTTCCAGACCTGCTCACGCAGGATTCTGGCCGGCGCAGGGCGACTCCGCATGAGGTACACGACAGGCGTTTCTTGGCGCTGTGCGCCTGACTCGTGGCGCGGGGATTGTCTAAACACGTTCGACGTTTCATCCCGTTCTGGCCTGGGGTTGATCAGGACCCACGTGGAGCTCACGCCGCCAAACGTGCTCAACTCGACCAACAATAACCTTGTGTGGGATGTGGGCGGTGGCGTCGCGGCGTTCTTTGGGCGGCATGCGGGGGGTGCGCGACATCCGCTACTGACATGCATTCCAGGATCTCAACGCGCTAGGATTCACGTTGAGCGATACGAGGCTGGATTTCGGACGCGCCAGCGTGGCGCTTGTGCTGACGTTCTGAAATGACCGCACCAGTTGACCCGCTGTTCTCGAAGGAGGATGCGGTACCGCCGGCAGTGGTGTTCGACAACGTGTCGTTCGCCTTCGATGAACATGTCGTGCTCCGCGACATTAGCTTCAGCGTGCCGAAGGGGGGGATGAAAATCATGCTCGGTGCGAGCGGCGCCGGGAAATCTGTTGTGCTCAAACTGATTCTCGGACTGCTGCGACCGGACGCCGGAACGATTCTCGTCAATGGTCAGCGAATCGACACCATGACCGAGCACGATCTCCTGCGCGCGCGGGCAGATATCGGCATGCTGTTTCAGGAAAACGCACTGTTCGATTCCCTGACAGTTGCCGAGAACGTCGGTTACCGGCTGTACGAGGAAACCGACACGCCGAGAGACCAGGTGCGGCGCCGTATTGAGGAGGTCCTGAGTTTTGTCGGTCTCCAGGAATACATCGACCGGATGCCCACGGAGCTGTCGGGCGGGCAGCGGCGTCGCGTAGCGATCGCCCGTGCGATGGCGGCAAAGCCGAACCTCCTGCTCTTTGACGATCCGACATCCGGGCTCGACCCGATCATCGCGACAACGGTTGACGACGAGATCGTCAAGCTCCGGGACTTCGAACGTGTCACATCGATCGTCGTGACGCACCAGATCCGGGACGCGTTCTACGTGGCCACGCACGAGGCCGTACGCAGAAACGACCGCATTGCCATCACCGAGACGGAGGCCCAGCACGC
This sequence comes from Vicinamibacterales bacterium, assembly GCA_036802945.1. Lineage (GTDB taxonomy): Bacteria > Acidobacteriota > Vicinamibacteria > Vicinamibacterales > UBA2999 > Gp6-AA40. Next base: position 9,232 of record DAIRVG010000141.1, on the reverse strand, counting down.
AGAGTTCATGGTGCTGCACGACTGCCGGATCTACTTCGACGGGAGTGGCGCGGAGCTGCGAGCATCACGAGACGGTGTCTTGCAGGCCTTTCTGTTCATGACGCTTCCTCCTTGGTAGTGTGCCTTCGACCGACCCGACATGTACAGAGGAATTCGGTGCAGCGCGTCCGCGCTGCGATGAGCCGTGTCCGCACGGCGATCTCGTTGGATAACGGTAGACAGCGCCAGCGGAGGAGCGGCCGCGCGCATCACGCTCGTGGCTCCAGCAACACCTACGCTGACTCGTCCGGCGGCATGACGACAATCTGGTCGTCCACGCGCGTGATCCCCGGCGCGCTCCCGGCCGCGCGTTCAGCCGATTCGCGCTGCAGCCACGAGCCGACGCGCCCGGTGAGCGTGGCGACGGTCCCGTCGACCGTCACGACGACGTGGTGAGCGTCGATGTCGGCATTGCGATGCAGCGCTTCGACGATCCGGTGACGCACATCGCGTTCGACGCTCGAGGGAGCAACCTCGATGTGATTTACCACGCTGAGCACTCCGCGTACGTGCCGCACCGCGTGCTCTGCGGCAGTCCTCTGGAATAGCCAACTCACTTTGCCACTCAGCGTGACGTGTCCGTTGCGGACCACCAACTGCGCCGTCGGAGGAACGGTGGTTCGCAGCTCGAGAGCCCGCGTGGCGTCTATCGCGATGTCCGAGTCGTTTCGCTCGAACGTCCGCCGTACCTCGATGTCATTGGCTACGCCGCGGACGCCGCGCACCCGCTTGGCCGCCCGCTCGGCGGCAAGCCGGCCCGGATAGTCCGGGACGTAGCCGGTGAGTGTGACGACGCCATCCTTGGCGGCCACGCCGACCGCGCTCGCGTCCACCTCGGGGTCCCAGTCCAGCTGTTTCATGACCGCGTCCCTGATGCGCACGTCAGTTTCAGTGATGCTTGCGGTCGTCATAACTGCTCCTTTCGTGAAATTCGTATGTGCGGCCTTCACCGCACCGCGGCCGCAGGAGTGGCGATGGCCCCACGCCCATGCTCAGCGGCGATCCGGGCTCGTGCGACGTACCGGTGACACTGCACGCAGCTGAGGGTCAGTGACACGTAGGCAGCCGGCGCTGCATCGAGGTCGCGGCGCTTCGCCGCGTCGATCAGGTCCTGCGCGGCGCGCAGAAAGGCCTGACTCTGCTTCGCATACTCGGGTGAATTCAACACCATCCACGCTGGGTCATTCGTGAGACGGATCAGCGCCTCGCTGCGGCGCTCCAGGTCCGCCCAGTTGCTCGTCACGACCGCTGCCAGCATGCCTTGCGACTGTTCGAGCTTCTGACGCATCACCCGATCGAGGCCAGTGGTCTGTGCCGAGCTGTTCGAGACCGCCAGGCTCGTCGTCAAGGCAGCCACCGCTCCGGCCCACAACAAGGGCTGCAGCAGGAAGAACTCCCGGAGAGCTATGCGGACACCACGACGGGCGTCGAGCGATTGAATCTTGTGATTGAATGGCACTTGGTCCTCCTTCATGAACCTCGACACCTCTCGTCACGGTCGAGGCTGTTGCAGTTCGCGAGTCGTCAGGACAGGGCAGCTCGCGTGTCTGACGATGTAGTCCGCAGTCGATCCGAACAGCATTCGATCGATCGCCCCTCGTCCGTGAACACCGAGCACAATCAGCTCGGCGTGGCGCTCGGCCGCCAGGTTGGCGAGTATCCGCCGGACGTGTCCGACGACGACCATGTCCTCGACCCGACAAGCGTCCCGTGCCGTTGCCGGGACCGCAACGTTGATGCGCTGCCTTGCGTCCGTCTCGATCTCCCTCATGACGTCGCTCAGCGCCCGCGGAAGCGGAGTATCGTAGACGCCCGGCAGCAGCTCGACGACGTGGACGACTCCAAGCCACGCGTCGGCCTGTTGCGCAAGCGACAACGCGTACGACAAGGCCGCCATTGAGGCGTCGGAGAAATCCACGCCGCAGAGGATGCGCTTGTAGAGTACCGGTCCCGCCGGAACGACATCCGGCGCAAGACGTGGCACGGTCAGGACCGGGCAGGGCGCCTTGCGCAGCACCTTCTCGGTGACCGATCCGAGGACCAACCGATCGAAGCCCGTGCGGCCGTGCGTGCCCATGACGAGCAGGTCAGCGTGCAGCGCACCGGCGTGCGCGAGGATGTCCTTGTACACATCCCCGGCTTCGCTCACGACGATCTCGACGCTGCCGCCTGCGCCGATCTCCTGCTCCACGAATTGCTTCGTGCGTCCGATCAGGCGCGAGCGATCTGGGGAAGCCGGCAGCGGAGGCACGTCCGCTGTGGAGAGCAGCATGTCTTCATGCGCCGGCCGCGAGACGTGCAGCACGGTCACGCGCGCGTCATACAAATGCGCAATCGCAACCGCATGATCGAGCGCGTGCCGCGAGAAGTCTGAGAAGTCGATCGGACAGAGAACGTGTCGAAACATCGTGGTTGCCATGTCAGACTCCGGGCCGAGCCGAGATTGAACCCCGCCAGTACATGGGAGTCGGGGCACGTCATCCCTGCTGTCTGAGTTTGCGTTAGCCGGATTGTGGGTTCGGGTCTCGGAGGCTTGCGTCTCTCGAGTTGCCGCCGTCACACGTCCGATTTCGTCAAACCGTTGCTTGCCCAGGGGCGTTACCCCGATGGCTATCCTTGGAGCACAGATCGGGCCAATTGACGGATCGTCGCCGCGTTGTGGAAGCGGCCACTGGACAGGGATCTACGCCCCGGCACCGCGAATTATTCGCAGTATGAGCGGATTCTTCAGCGTGGTTGCGCAAAGGAGAGTGAGGCACGGATCCGACCGTGAGGAGGATGAACGCGGTCCGGGCTGGACACCAGCAGCGGGACGATGGACTTTGGCGCGAGCAGGGGCCCCCCGACGGAACGCCGGACGAACGTCGATCGTCCATCCCGGTGTTTCGGCTCCACACGCGACACACCGGAGCGACAGCCGCGCCGGCTCGAAATGTCGCACCATCTCGTGACCTCGGAGTCCGCAGAGTGCCCGATGTCCCCGGGAAACGGCCCAGTGCACAAGCCCGATCACACCGATGATCCGCGGGTCGTGGCCAGCGTGACCAAGTTCGAGTCCTCTGGTGTGTGTCGCGAACATCGCGTGCCTCATCTTCCACAGAGAGCAACGACGCCGCCAAGTGGCAGAGGTTGTTTGCGGACGGATCTGAGGCCGGCCGCTGACGACCGGCACAGCGGTGAAGGAAAAAACTCGCGGAGAGTCCGAAATCTCCCGCACTCCACACAGCAGCGTTAGTGAGCGGGCGGCCCCCTGCGCCGCCACCTCATTCGGACCCTTCGTTGCATTGACCACTGCGGGGCGCGATGTGGCAGGGTGTGACGTGGGGGGCCCGATGTCGCTGATGCGCCTGACCTCAGGAGCATGGCAGGAACGACTCCACGGCCATAACGGTCAACGGAGGCAGGCATGGTTACCGCGGTTATGACAGCAGGCCGGCGATTTCTGCGACGAATCATCGGGGCGACCGCGCTGGACGTGTCGACCTATGAGGAAGTTGAGACCGATCGCGGCGCCACGGCGCAAGCAGTGGCGGTCGTTGTGCTGTCGAGCCTTGCCGCCGGACTGGGGGCGCGAGGGTTTGGCGGTGGTGACGCTGCCGGGATCGTGTTCTTTGGCGCGGTCGCGCTCGTGGCGTGGACTGCCTGGGCGCTCCTCACGTATGAGATTGGCGTCCGGATTCTACCTGAGCCGCAGACCCGCGCCGATGTCGGCGAGCTTCTGCGCACGACTGGCTTTGCGACGGCGCCTGGACTGCTCCGCGTCTTCGGCCTGTTGCCAGGTGCGACCGTTCCAGTCTTCGTGGTGACCGCCGTGTGGATGCTCGCCGCCATGATCGTCGGCGTACGCCAGGCACTGGATTACACGACCACTCGCCGCGCCATCGCTGTCTGCGGCCTGGGATGGGTGCTGGCGATCGTGTTCGCGGGCGTACTCGGATTCTTTTTCGGGCCACGCGTCTCGTGAGGACGCCACGCGTGTGCGTGTGATGGGTAGCCAGGAAGTTCAGTTGCGCTGCCCGACGTGCGGTCACGCGCTCGAGAGCTCGGCAGCCGGGAGATCGGTGGAAACGATGCCGACTCCGGCCGCGTCCACTCGTACGGGGGCCCATCCGGAGGCGGCAAACGCCGCCAGGAGCGCAACCTGAGGAGAACGATATGAAAGTCAAGCAGATCATGACGGGGGAACCCAAGACCTGCGGTCCGCACACGACGCTCGCCGCCGCTGCCAACCTGATGTTGGAAGGCGACTGCGGCATCCTGCCGGTTGTGGAGAATGGAACGCTTGCCGGTATCGTGACTGATCGGGACATGTACATCGCGCTCGCGACGCGCAACAAGCGGGCGTCAGACGTGAAGGTCAGCGAGGTGGCCGGAAAGACGGTCCTGACCTGCGAACCCGACGATGACGTGCACGAGGCGCTGGCTACGATGAAGCAAGGGCGCGTGCGCCGGCTCCCGGTCGTCGGTTTCGGCGGCATCCTTCTGGGTATTGTCTCGATGAACGACATTCTGCTCGCCGCGGGTTCGGGCAAGGCCGTTCGCAACGACGAGGTCGTCGACACGTTCCAGGCGATTTGTGCACATCACCACCCAGCCCCGCACGTAGTTGTCGCCTGACTGGGCAGACATCGGTGTGATCGGTGGGGATCTGGCCACGGCCTCGTGAGGGCGCTTTTCCACGAGGCCGCGGCCTTGGTTGATGCGGCTATGCGCGCCAGCTGTCGCGCAAGTGCGAGGGTGGAACCGCTCGTGTGTGTCAAGGGATAGAACGCGTTCGTCTCACGGCGCTACGCACGCGCCTGGTGTCCGCCCTATCGCGGACGTCAGATCGGATTCCGCCTTGGCCAGCCCGCCCGAGTGAAGACACGGCGAACCCCCCGTCGGTAAGCCGCGCGAAGCACCCGTCGTCGGTCATCTGCAGAAACCGAGCGTCCACAAGGAAGTGCAGAAGATTCGTGCAAATAGGCTCCTCGAGCCCCCACAGGCGCTGCGCCTGCGCAGCTGTGAGCCGTAAGCCGGGCATCTCCATGTATTCACCACAGATCCGGCGAATCAATCGCTGCATTGTCTGGGCAGTCGGGTCGCCCGTCATTGCACTCTCCCGAACTTGATTCGCCGAGCTACATTGCCGTAAAGGTCTTGCCGTCTTCGGTAAACCAGAGCGCCACGTCTGCCCGCAGGGCCCAGGCAGTCGCAGCCAAGACTGCGTCCCCATACGTTGCATAGGAGAGTTGAGGAGTGCCTGGTACCGCTCTGATGGTGTACGCGGCTCCTCCCTTCTCTCGTGCGATGACCACGTCGCCCTCTCGAGGCGACGTGGTGAGATCGGTCGTTATCGTGGTCATGGAAAACTGGCAGGTTACGATGACGGGTTTACGACGCGTCGTCGGTCCGAAATCGTACCGAGGCTGATTCGGTATATAGCCCTCCGGTGGCACGATATACACTTCCCGACCGCTTCTGGATGCCATTCACACGCTCACCCAAACTCTCTGGGCTCAAGGCACAGAGCCGTGGCAATCAGCTCCTGGCTCAGCTGCCGCCTGCGGTTCTCGAGGATCTCGCGCCGCACCTGAAGGCGGTCAACCTGAAAGCGAAGCAGGTCATCTTTCGCGCCCACACGTCGCTGGATGTGGTGTATTTCCCGATTACGTGTGTGATTTCATTGCTGACCCATCTGAAAACCGGAGAAACGCCGGAAGTGGGCCTCGTCGGAAGGGATGGTATGGGCAGTATTTCGGTGTTTCCCGGCGTCAACACTATGCCGTGCGATGGTGTCGTGCTGATTCCCGGGGCGGCGTATCGGACGGACAGCACCGTGATCAGACAGAACGTGCACAAAGGCGGGCCACTCCACGACGTCCTCGGTCGGTATGCGCACTTGACCCTTGCCCGATCGATGCAGATTGCTGCGTGCAACAGTGTTCATCCCGTCAAGGAGAGATGTGTTCGCTGGTTGCTGATGACGCATGACCTCGTCGAGAATGATGAGTTTCCCCTCACACAGGATGTCCTTGCGATGATGCTGGGAGTGCGTCGTCCAAGCGTCACGATTGTGGCGAGAGCACTTCAGCGAGCAGGCTTGATCGACTACGGGCGGGGCCGAGTGAAGATTCTCGACCGGCACGGCATTGAAGCCGCATCGTGTGAGTGTTACTGGCTGATGCGGGAAGAGCAGCGCCGTTTGTTCGACTATTGACCCCGGCTCCCTCTGGGCTGTGAAAGATTCCGATCACCATCCCAAGAATTCCGCGGTGGGGGCTGGCCTGGTGTCAGGCGTGAGCGATTCGCGCCTCTTCGGATGGAACGGTCCGTGCTCTTGTGCAGGTGCCATGCAGATCCGCTCGATCCTGTGCCCGCTGGATTTCTCGGAAGCATCGAGGGCTGCCCTTCGCGCCGCCGCGCGGTTTGCCAGGCAGTTCGGCGCCGCTGTGCACGTGGTCTTCGTCGAGGATCCGCTGCTCGCACAGGTTGAGCACGGTGCATCCGCGTGTCCCCGTCTCCTCGACGAGCTGAGCCAGTTCATCGCCAGCACGGTCGATCTCGATCTGCCCGCCGAACCGAAGCTTCATGTCGTCACCGGCGAACCGGGTCCGGAGATCGTCGCGCTCGCGAAACGTGAGGGTGTCGATCTGATTGTGATGGGCGCGCATGGGCTCACCGGTGTGCGCAAGGCGTTCTTCGGCTCGACGACGGCGCGTGTGCTGAAGCGTGCCACGGTCCCGCTCCTGGTGGTCCCGGCGTCTACAGATGTCGACCAGGCGCGCAACCTGGAAGGGCTCGGCTCGATCCTCGTGCTCTCCGATTTCGGACCGGCCGCATCGACTGCGGCAGCCCTCGCGGCTGGTTTTGCCCACGCGATCGGCGCGCATCTCGTGCTGGTGCATGTGATGCCGCACGTCTCTATGCCGTTGTCATGGCGCTTTCGTGCCGAGGCGGCCATTGAAGAGCATGCCGCCCAAGTGCACCAGCAAATGTGCCACGCGATGGCCCTGCTCGAGGGGTACGGGCTTGTCGAATCGGTGATCGTGCAGGGCAACATTGCCGAGTGCGTCGCCGAACTTGCACGAAGCCGTCGCGCCGGGTTGATTGTCATGGGGCTGGAGCGGACGGAAAGCGGTCCGCGGCCGGGATCGACCGCCTACCCCGTGATCTGCAGCGCGCCGGTACCCGTGCTGGCGGTGCCGGCAACTCATTTGATCTGAGTGACGGCGCCTACGGGCCCCCCAGCGTCGTGAGCGCTGCGCGCAGGCGGCTGTCCGCTTCTCGGGCAACGGCCTGCAGTTCCGGATTATCGCCGACGATCCCTAACGCCGTCAGAGGCGCCATAGCTGACACCGCGCTGTGTCCCGGCGACACTTCGTACACGATGACGTTGCACGGGAGCAGCAGTCCGATCTCCAGTTCCGCCTGGAGCGCGCGATCCGCGAGCGGCGGATTGCAGGCGCCGAGAATGACGTACTTGCGGAAGCTGCGATCGAGCTTCTGATTGAGGGTCTGCTGCACGTCGATCGTCGTGAGCACGCCGAAGCCCTGGGCCTTCAGGGCCGCTGTCGCTTGCTCGACGGCTTGTTCATAGGCCGCAGGTATCTCGACTCGCAATCCGTACCGGGTCTCTTCCACAATGCACTCCTAGGTGATTCCGGACATCCAATGTGCCTCTCGAGCTCCGCCAGCGGCTCTTCGAGGGGCGCACTATCGGTCTGTGTCGTCGTCATCACGAGGTCCTCTTTCTTCCAACCTGCTGATCGCTGACTCATGTATCAGTGCGTGACGTAGTGGTGCTTGCCCAGCACGCGCACCGTGCTCGCCTGCGGCCCCTTCTCGCCCTCTTCCTCGACGAACGCGACCGGGGTTCCAACCTCGAGCTCGTCGAACGCGTCGTCCACTACGCTCGCGCGGGTGAAGTAGATCCGACGTTCGCCGGCACGAATGAACCCGTGGCCATCGACGGCGAAGATCTCGGCGATCTCGCCGTGCTCCGGCACCTCGTGGGTCTTGACGACGCCGCGTTGCTCGCGGGCGAAGTCCTGGAGCTGACGACGCGCCACGTCAAACGCTTCGTGGATCGCCACATACGCGTACCGGTGCGCCGCTTCGATTTCGGTGTCCTTGTGATGCGAGGCTTCTGCGACATCCTTCAGTGGCCCGTGCAACGACGGCTCGTGATTCACGACGATTGGCGCGCCGCCCGGTACAGTTATCTCGATCCGAACGTGAAAGTGGCGACCGTCGTGGCGATGCCGATGCGGGATTTCAATCAGGACCCGGCACCGAACGATGCCGCCGTAGAACTGCTCCAGCCAGGCGATCCGTTCGTGGATGTCCGCTTCGATGGTCTCGGAATGCGCCAGGCCGCGGAAGTTGATTTGCGTGGGGATCAGCGTCATGGGAGTCTCTTCGCGTTACGCGGACGCTCTTGGAGGATGCACCGGTCGCGCCAAGCGAGCTCCATTGAATCCGAAAGCTGCGCGTCGTGTTATCCCCGAATCCCGAGGGCTGAGGGTAGAGGCAGAAGGCGGAGGTGCGGAGTGTTCGACATCGGACAGACGTCGAGGGCCGGAAGAATTTGCGCACTAGGCTGGAAATTTCTCGCACGGGTGATTCAGCTTCACGGGAGTTTTCCAATTAGAAGACCAGGATTCTGCCGTCGCAGGTTGACTCCGGGTGCGGTACGCGCCATGCGTTCCTTGTCGGGGGTGCACGGTGACATCCGCTCCTTCAATGCATTCCGGGATCTCAACGGCGTTAGGATTCACGTTGGGCGATGCCAGGTTGGATTTCGGACGGCCAGCGTCGCGCTCGTGTTGACGTTCTGACGAACGTCGCGGGTCGCGCATCGCTCGATCACTACATTGACGGCGACGCTCGGTGTGACGATGGACGGGTCTCGTAAAGGATGAGGGGCGGCACGTGGTGAAGCGAACTCTTGGAACCGGCGTGGCGTTGCTCGTTGCGCTGGGTATTGGATGGGTGTGGGGTGCGTCGGGCAGGTTGGACATCAGTCGCTCGCTCGAGCTCGCTGAGCTGCGCCATGGCCTGCTCGAAGGACGCTCGGCGGTGCTCGAGGCGCGCCTGGACATCTACAGCGTCAACTTCGGTGAAGCGAGCCGCCATCTCGAGATGGCTCGGAGCGCCTTGCGCGCCGCTGACGCGCGACTCAATGACCTCGGCCGCCAGGAAGATGCGACAC
>DAIRVG010000140.1:0-16388 GCA_036802945.1 Vicinamibacterales bacterium | reverse complement strand
CGCCCAAGGCAGGTGCGCTACCAGGCTGCGCTACGCCCCGACTCTCTCCGCGACAGGGGCTTCATTATCCCATGGCCCTGCCGCATGAGTCCGGTCTTAGTGCGTGAGCGCGTACACGAGGACGTCCGCCGCAATCTCGTACGCCGGGACGGAGAAGCGCAGGAAGTAGTCGGGACTTTCGCCTTCACGCTCGAACGCGTCGCCGAAATCGGTGTTGAACGTCATGAACACCATGACGCGTCCTTTCTTGTCCACGATTGCGCGGGCGTGCGCCTCGGCGCTGTCGATGCCGCGCTCGGACGTGCGGTGCTCCGTTTCCCACAGCCCGACATTCGGAATCTGCGGAATCTCGTTGATGTCGAACAGCGTGTGGAACATCGGATGGTCGAGCGGCACATCGACAATCGGATACTCTTCCGGCGGAAGGACCTTCGCCATCTGCGAGGACCACCACTCCCACGCACGGCTCCCCCAGAAATCGTCCGCCCAGAGGAAGCCCCCTTTCATAAGGTAGGTCCGCAACTGCGCCGCTTCGGTCTCGTCGAGGTCAGCTCCCCCGGGCTCGGTCATCATCACGAACGGACATTGGAACAGCTCGGCATCGGTCAGCCGAACCACCAGATGGACTGGGTCGCCCTCACCAACGATCGTGAGCGGAAGGTTCGTCAGTTGTGACAACCGGAGGGAGAGATTCTCATCAGCGCGAGGATAGTCCACATACCATCCCGCTCCATCGCCCTCGAGCGAGGTGCGAAACTGGAACCGGCAGAATCGGAAGCCGCCGTCATAGCCAGCGGCCGCGGCATCCGCGTGAAAATCTGGCGGTATCGGGGTGAAGTTCGACGCGCCGGACAGCTGACCACCTTCAACCGCCACAACAATGGCGAAGGCGGCTGCAAGAGCGAAAGCGACGGCACGTCGCGGCACGCTGCAGCGTCTGCGAGATCCATTCCACTCGGGACAAGTGAACCATAACCGACTGGAATCTCTCAGGAATCGAGTTCCCGCACGGGAGCGCGAGTCAGATCCGCGCATCCCTATTTGCTCACCGATTCGGGCCACCAGCTCCGTTGCACGGTGGACCCGCCGGAAGTGTAGGACTCCGGGAATTGGACGCGAGACACCAAGTCGCCAATTTGCGCTTTCAACTCACGGTTCTCACTTCGAATCTCAACGAGCATCGCTTGAATGTCGGCGACGAGCGGATCGACCTCGTTCGTTGGCGAGCCGATAAACCACGCCGTCACCAGTCCGGTGACTGTTCCAAAAACGCCAACACCCGCGGCCATGAGCAGCACACCTACCGCGCGGCCCGCCAGGGTTGTCGGATACAGATCGCCTGCGCCAGCCGAGCTCATCGTGCTGATCGCCCACCACATCGCGTCAGCAGCAGTCTTGATATTGCCGCTCGCCGGATCCTCGAACTCAACGATGGCGATACTGCTGCTGATGATCAACGTGACGATGATGACACCGGCGGCCAACAGGGCACTTTCAGCGCGCTTCTCAGCTGCGGCTCTCGCGATGCTTCGTGCGGCTTTGACCGCTCGCCCGATTCTCGTGATTCTGGCAAACCGAGTCAGCCTGACCCACCCCGGCACCACGACCGCTGGAGTGCTGGAGAGCAAGTCCAGCCATCCCCCGCCGTTCAACATGTATTGGAACTTTTTCGGCGCACGCCAGAACGAGTAGAGAAAGTCAGCCAGGAACAGGACACACACCGCATTGTCGCCCCATCCAAGGAGCTCTCGCGTCACAGGGGTGATCTCGCGAATTGAATCCGCAATCAGAATTGTCAGCGACACCGCACACAGTGCGAGAATCGCAATCTCATAGAAAGAGTTCTGATCGTGATCATCTCTGCGTGGACGTGGAGTCATCGTGGGCGGCCCTCACCACTGGCTTAAACGCACCAACGGCTGCTTTCGAACAGATAGCTGAGTCGGGCTCGCGACACGTGAAGGGAGGTGCCGATTCCTGTCCCGATAAGGCGAGGGCGCGAAACGGCCGGGAGCCCAGCGCAGCTCGCGTGTGAGCCGAGCCTAGGATTTTTGCGTTCGGAGCTCCCGCGTCATCTCGGTCATCGTCCGCCGGAAGCCTGACCGCGTGAAAAGCCGCTGCGCTCCATCGTTTTTCTCCGCCGTCCAGAGAATGACGCGAGGCGCGCCAATCGATCGGAGCCACTCGCAGGCTTTTTCGATGAGCGCGGTGGCGATGCCGACGCGGCGTCCCTCCTCCGCGACGACAACGTCGTGGATGAAGCCCGCCTCATCGCGCAGCTCCTTCCACGACTGCGGCTCGAGGGCGGTATAGACATACCCGAGCACCCTCCCGCCACGCTCCGCGACGAACACCGCGGCGTCGGCTTCCTTGAGCTGCGTACCGAGAAACCACGCGTAACCCGCCTCGGGATCGGCCGGCGGCGCCATGAAGCGGTCGGGATCGAATGCGTGATGCAGGAGGAGAAGTGACGCGCCAAGCTTGCCGATCGCGGGCAGGTCCGCCTCATTCGCGCGGCGGATGATGATGTCGGGGTCAGACATGAGGGTCAGACTCGGACACAATGCCACTCACGAGTCGGAGTCGAGTCCAACACGATCGTAGAGGCGGACCTTTAGGTCCGCCTTTTCGGTGACTCAAGTTCACTTACGGCACCGCGACGTGCAGCTCGGCGGCGTAGAGCGTCGTCCGATCGTTGTCGCGCGCGGCCCACTTGAGGAGCGTGGCGGCGTCCTTCTTGACCGCTCCGGCAAACGCGGGCGCGCCGTTGACGATGACCTGGACCGGCTTGGTGAAATCGATGGCGTCCGGCGAGAGGAGCAGCGTGAAATCGCTGACGCCGCGTGTCTTCGCCTCGAACACGTTGCCGTGACGCTCGATATCGACGCGACCCGTGGGCACCTGCCGCCGCCGTGGAAACACATTCATCTTGAGCGAGCCTTGCGGGTTGAAGACGTTCACATCCTCCAGGGTCTGGTCCGATGTCCGCACGCCAAGCTTGTCGATGATCACCCACCTGAGACGATTGAAGCGATCGGTGCCGTCGGTTTCCCACGAGAGACGATCCGGATGCGGGGCGCGTGGATGATCGTGGACGAACTTCTCGTAGGGCGCACGCTCCTCCGGCCACCAGCGGGTGTCGTGCCGCGCGTTCTCCTTGATGCGGAAAACGGGTGACACCCCGGAACGGCGCATGCTGTCGATGATCGGCGCAACCGAGTCTGCCGGATATAGCGGGTCGTGATCGCCGTTGACAATGTAGAGCGGACAGTTGACGAGGTTCCCGAGATAGAGATTTCCCTGGATGCGCGCGTCGCGGTTCGCCAGCACGAGCGGATGGCCGTTGAGCGGGAGGCAGGCGGACCATGCGTTCGGCTCGCGCATCGCCAGGAAATACACGCCCGTGCCTCCGTCGGAGATGCCGGTGACGTAGGTCCTCGACTCGTCGACGTTGTACGTGCGCTTCACTGTGTCGACCAGGGAGAGGATGTTGTCGACCTGGCTCGTGTGCCACCACGCCGCTTGTTCCGACGCCTGCGGCTCTATGTAGATCTGACTTTCGCCCGGGATGCGCAACGACTGTGGCTGCCGGCCTTCCTGCGGCTCCCGCCCGACGCCGCCGTGCAGCTGCACACGCAGTTCCCATTTCTTCGCGGGGTCGTACTCGGCAGGAATCTCGATCAGGTTCTCAACCGTCACGCCACCAACTGACGTGGACATGCGGATCACGCCGGTCTTCTCCTTCGCGTACGTCCGGCCGGCCTTCAATTTTGCCCAGATCGCATCGAAGTCGGCGCCACTGTCGAGGATGCCGCGAATGGTTTTTTCGGCAGCTCCGGCGTTTGGCGCATCCCAGAAGGCCTTGAATGCCGCGTCAACGTTTCCCACGGCGCGGAGTGCGTGCGCGTAGGCGGCAACGGCGAGCGCGGCAAGAAGCACCGCCAGGACGGCCCGTGTGCGAGACATGGCCGGTATCTTACGCCGCCCAGCAGGCAGCAGGCAGCTGGCAGCCGGCAGCAACCTTGAGTCGGGCCGTCACCGAGTCTGACTCTCGCACGACTCATCACCAGAGTCTGACCTCGATTTTCAGATTGACTATTCAAACACTTGTTTCATACAGTTGTTTCATCAGATATGAAGCGCATCATCCGACCGCTGATCCTGCTCATTCTCGTCGCCGGCGCCGGTTACTACTGGTACGGCAGTTCGCGCCCTGTTCCCCTTGTCCTCACCGGCATCGTGACGACCAATGACGTCGTCGTCAGCCCTCAGATCGCCGGCCGCATTACCCAGCTGCTGCTGAAGGAGGGCGACACCGTGAAGGCGAATCAACTGCTGGCGGTCCTCGATCCCGGAGAGCTTCAACAGGAGGAAGCCTTCTACACCGCGAGCGCGGAAGGCGCCAGCTCGCAGGTGCAGGAGAGCGCCGCCGCCCTGCGCTTCCAGGAGCGTCAGGTCGGCGATCAGATCAGCCAGGCGGAAGCCAATCTTGCCGCCGCCGAATCACAGCGAACGGCCGCGCAAGCGGAGCTCGACAACGCGCGACTCAGCTTCGACCGCGCCGACAAGATGTTGAAGGAGGGCGTCGTCTCGCAGGAGCAGCTCGATCAGGCCCGCACCGCCTACCAGGTCGCCCAGTCGAAGATCGCGTCGCTGGAAAAACAGATCGATGCGCAACGCTCCGCCGTCGCGCTCGCCCGCACGAACGCCGATCAGGTGTCCATCCGCCGCAGCCAGCTCCGGGGCACGCAGAAGCAGCAGGCTGCCGCCGCCGCGCAGCGCGCGAAGGCCGGTGTCCGGCTCGCGTATGCGGAGCTGCACGCCCCGATCGACGGCGTCATCGACGTTGTGGCTGCCCGAGTCGGCGAGGTCGTCACCCCTGGGCAGCCGGTAGTCACGCTCATCAACCCGGATGATTTGTGGGTGCGCGCGAACGTCGAAGAGACCTACATCGATCGCGTGCGCATAGGCGACAGGCTGACCGTTCGCCTGCCATCCGGGGAGGAACGTGAAGGCACGGTGTTCTATCGAGGGGTCGAGGCCGCCTTTGCAACTCAGCGCGATGTCAGCCGCACGAAGCGCGATATCAAGACCTTTGAGATTCGCATCCGCGTCGACAACAGCGATCGCCGCCTTGCCGTCGGCATGACCGGCTACGTCATCCTGCCAGTGTCATGACGAACGCCATCGAAGTCCGCAGCATCGTCAAGAAGTTCGGCGACTTCACCGCCGTCGACCGCGTGAGCTTCACCGTCGAGAAAGGGGAGATCTTCGGCCTCCTCGGGCCCAACGGCGCCGGCAAATCCACGCTGATCAGGATGCTCGTCACACTGCTCCCGCCCTCGTCGGGCACCGCGCTCGTCGGCGGCTTCGACGTCGTGAAGCAGTCGGACAACGTGCGGCGATCGATCGGCGTCATTGCGCAGGCGATGACCAGCGACCTCGATCTGAGCGTCGAAGAGAACCTGCTCATCTACGCAAAGCTGTACGGCGTGCCACGCGACAAGCGGACGCGGCTGATTCGCGAGCTGCTCGAGTCGGTGGAGCTGTGGCAGTGGAAGGACAAGCAGGTGAAGCACCTGTCGGGCGGCATGCGGCGGCGCGTGGAGATCGCGCGCGGCCTCGTGCACGAGCCGCGGGTGTTCTTCCTCGACGAACCGACGACGGGGCTCGACCCCGTGTCGCGCACGGCGGTCTGGGAGATGCTGCAGCGCATCAAGTCGCAGCGCGATCTGACGATCCTCATCACCACGCACTACATGGACGAAGCGGACAAGCTGTGCGATCGCATCGCGATCATCGACCATGGAAAACTCGTCGCGCTCGACTCCCCGCTGACGTTGAAGGCTTCGATCCCCAGCAAGAACGTACTGGAAGCGAGCTTCGCGAATCCTCCGACGGACTGGGAGGGGCGGCTCAAGGCACTGCCGTTCGTCGAGAGCGTCAGCGGCGAAGGCAACGTCTATCGTCTGTCGTCGAGCAACGGTCCCGCGACCACGCTTGGGCTGATGGAAGCGGCCGCATCCGCGAACGTCGCCGTCCAGTCGCTTTCGATCCAAAGCACCACGCTCGACGACGTGTTCGTCCACTACACCGGCCGCGCGCTGCGCGACGCGCTGCAGGAGGCGTCGGCGACGGATTCCCCCTTCATGATCAGGAGAGGCTAGTCATGTCACGAATGTGGGCCATCGTCGAGCGCGAGTTGCGCCGGTTCCGACGCAGCCCGATCCTCATCGTCGTGTCGCTGATCTTTCCGCTCTGCCAGCTTGTGATCCTCGGCTATGCCTTCGGAGGGAACGTCAAGCATCTGAAGCTGGCGGTCGTCGACCAGGATCACGGGCTGCCCGCGGTCAAGATCCGCGAGCTGGCGGAGGCGGTGGCTGCGGGCGCGCGCACCGTCGATCTCGTCGACTACGCGGACCAGGGTCAGGCGATGACCGATCTGCGCAACGGGCGGGTCAACGGCGTCCTCACGATCCCGCCGGAATTCTCACGCCGGATGCTCAACAAGAACCAGCCGACGGTTGCCTTGATCGAGGACAACACCGACACCGTCGTTGCCGCCGCGCTGGCAGGCAGCCTCAACTCGTTGCTCGTCGCCTACAACGAACCGCCCACGGCCGCCCGCGTGCCGGGCAAAGCGGCGCTGGAGATCGTCGAGGTGTATCCCTACGTGCCGTACATCCAGTACCTGCTGCCGGGGTCGATCGTGATGTCGATCTTCATGATGGTGATGGTGGGCGGCGGCATTATCTACATCGATGACAAGGCGCGCGGACTGCACGAAGGCTACCTGGTGACGCCGATCACGAAGCTCGAGTTGATCGCCGGATTCAATGTGTCGGGAACGATCAAAGCGGTGCTTGCCGGATTCGCGATCATGCTGATCGGGTCGGTGATCGCGGGCGTGCCGAATCCGTTCGATCCTCTTCGGATCGTGCGCCTTGCCGTCGTGATCGTGGTGACCGCATTCGCGTTGATCAGCATGATGTTTCTGATCATGGTGCGCGTCAGCGATCCACTGCTGCCGCGCGCCATCTTCGGCGTGCTCAACACGGTCCTCTACTTTCCGAGCGGCGCCGTCTACCCGACGCAGGGGTTTCCTGGATGGATGCAGGTGATCGCGACCGTCGATCCGTTTACCTACGCGGTGCACGCCTTCAAGAGCCTGCTCCTGAAGAACACGGGCTTCGAGGCGATTACGGGCGATCTCGCTTACCTGCTGGTCTTTTCAGCGGTCGCGATGACCGCCGCAACCATGCTCTTCAAGCGGACGCTCTAGTGGCGTGTCTATTCGAACCACTACCGAGCCGCTCCGTTGTCGCGGCCCGCAGATCGGGTTCGGGGCCTGTTGTGACTAGTACTCCGTCAGTCCGGACGGTCAACTAGACATGGAACGCGACCTTTCGTCACGCTCACGGTCGCCCCGAGCCGCGTCGACGGGCGATCACGAGACGCGCGCGCGCCTGTTGAATGCCGCCGCGCGTCTTTTCGCGGAGCGCGGTTTTGCGCGGGTGACGGTGCGCGATATCTGCCGGAAGGCGCGAGCCAATGTCGCAGCGATCAATTACCACTTTGGCGGGAAACACGGCCTCTATACCGCCGTGATGCAGTCGGCGATTGCGACAATGCAGGGGACCAGCGAGGCGGCGCGTGCTGCCGGTGAAGGCCAGCCGCCCGAGGAGCGATTGCGATCGTATGTGAGCGTCTTCCTGCAACGCGTCGCCGGCAAGGGACGCGAAACCTGGATTCACCAGTTGATGATGCGTGAGCTCGCGGATCCGACACCCGCCCTGGACATGGTGGCGGAGCAGGTCTTGAAACCACGCATGGCGTATCTCTGCGGAACAATTGGCGAGCTCCTGGGCCGTCCTGCCGACGACCCTCGCGTCGTGTTGTGCGCGTTGAGCGTGCAGGCGCAGTTTCAGGGGTTACTGTGGCACCGGATCATGCCGACGCTCCCCATGGGGACGGAGAACGCTCCCGAGACGCTCGATGCCATTGCCGAGCACATCACGCATTTTTCGCTCGGCGGCGTGCGGGGGTTTAGAGCTTGATGGGCACTTGCTACGATTCACGCCGCAGGCGCAACCGCCGCCCGACGGCGAGGCCCAGGTGATAGGCGCCTTCCTGCTGTAACCAGATGTGCCGCGCGTGATTGTCGGCGAGTTCGACAATCATCACGCGCTTCTCTTCGGGCAGCGCGGCGGCAATCTGCTCGACCAGCGTTTCCTGCCTCAGGATATCCACCGGCGCGAACAGCTCGTCCTCGTGAATGGCCTCGAGCAGCGCTTCGTACTCGTCCTCGCACTGCTCTTCGGCGTCCGAGAACGATGGCACGTGCCGCAGCTTGCCTTCGAGATCGACCTTCTGCGCGCAGCGATCGGCGAGCTCTAGGAGTTCTTCTGACGTGGGCATGACAGTTAATCTAACCACGAAGGACACGAAGGACACGAAGTCAAAATGTTTTCTTCGTGACCTTCGTGACCTTCGTGGTTAAGAAATATCTCCGAGATGAAATGACTTGATCTGCAGGTACTCGTCGATGCCGTGGTGCGATCCTTCCCTGCCGAATCCGGATTGCTTCACGCCGCCGAACGGCGCCGTTTCCACCGAGATGCTGCCTGTGTTCAGGCCAACCATGCCGAACTCGAGGCGCTCCGCGACGCGCCACGATCTGCGGATGCTCTCGGTGTAGTAATAGGCGGCGAGGCCGAACACGGTGCTGTTGGCGATCTCGATCGCCTCGTCATCGGTCTTGAAGCGGAACAGCGGCGCCACCGGGCCGAACGTCTCTTCCGATTGGACGCGCATCGCCGGCGTCATGCCAGTCAGCACCGTTGGCGCAACGAAATGGCCGCCCAGCGCATGCGCGCCGCCGCCGACAGTTGCGGTCGCGCCGTGCGCGCGGGCATCATCGACATGTCCCAGCACTTTCTTGACCGCCGCGTCGTTGATCAGCGGACCGATCGTCACCTTCTCGTCCAGGCCGTCGCCGACAACAAGGCCGGAGACCGTCTTCGTCAGCCGCGCGGCGAACTCGTCATAGATGTCGTCCTGCACGAGGATGCGATTCGCGCAGACGCACGTCTGGCCGGCGTTGCGGAACTTGCTGGACATGACACCCTTGAGCGCCTTGTTGATGTCGGCGTCGTTGAACACGATGAACGGCGCGTTGCCGCCAAGCTCGAGGCTCAGACGTTTCAACGTGGGAGCGGATTTCTCCATCAGGTACTTGCCGACGCGTGTTGAGCCCGTGAACGACAGCTTGCGCACGATGTCACTCGACGTCATCGCCTCGCCGATCGGGCCCGGCTGACCGGTCACGATGTTGATGACACCCGGCGGAAAGCCGACGCGCTCGGCCAGCACCGCGAGGGCCAGCGCGGAAAACGGCGTCAGCTCGGACGGCTTGAGGACGACCGTGCAGCCGGCGGCCAGCGCGGGCGCACACTTGCGCGTGATCATCGCGTTGGGAAAGTTCCAGGGCGTGATTGCGGCGCACACGCCAACCGGCTCCTTGAGCACAAGGATCCGGCGATCCGGCGTCGGCGCGGGAATCGTTTCGCCGTACACACGGCGCGCTTCCTCCGCGAACCACTTGATGAACCCGGCGCCGTAAGTGATCTCGCCGCGTGATTCGGCGAGCGGCTTGCCCTGCTCGATCGTCAGCAGGCGTGCGAGATCCTCGGTGTGCTCGACGACCGCGTGGTACCAGGCTTCGAGGAGCTGGCTTCGCTTCCCCGCCGGAAGCGCCCGCCATTGCGGGAACGCCGCACCGGCGGCGGCAATCGCGCGGCCCGTCTCGTCGGCGCCAAGGTCAGGCACGTGGCCGATCGTCTCGCCGTTTGCAGGGTTGCGAACCGCGATCGTCGAACGTCCGCCGACCCACTCACCGCCGATATAGGCGGATTCCTTGAACAGCGTGGCGTCGGTCAGGTGATCGCGAAGGGACGTGGCGCTGGCAGGCGGTGTCATGAGGCGCTCCTGAAGGGGATAGGGGTTAGGGGGAAGGGGTTAGAAGGAATTCTCCTAACCCCTAACCCCTGACCCCTTGACTATCGTAATGCGCCCCCGCTTCGTTTTGTCCGGAGGACATCAGCGGCGTGCTCGGCTGCTTCCCGCACGAGGAAGCCCATCTTTGGATGAGACGCTTCGATGTCGATTGGGATCCCTTGTTCACGCAGCTCCGCAGACGTGGTCGGACCGATTGACGCGACAGCCACCGACGCAAGCGCCCCGCGCACCTGCGACTCGAGGCCGATCGACTGGGCCACCTGGAGGAGATGGACAACCTGGGTGGCGGTCGTAAAGAGCGCGACGTCGACCTTCCCATCAGCTACCCCCCTCGCCGCTACGCGCAGGGGCTCGACGTCCTCAGGCAGCGCCCATCGGTAGACCGGCACGGTCGTGACGCGCGCGCCACGCGAGCGGAGGCCTTCGAGGAACTCGTGGTTCGACACGCCGTATTCCTGCACCGCCAGACGCGCGCCCTGCAGCGACTGCTCCGCCGCTTTCGAGTCGAGTGCGCCCAGCAGTTCGCGCCACGTGTTCGGCTCGGGCGCCGTCAGCCACGGTGTGATCCCGAGCTCGCGCAGCACGGCCACCGGCTTCGGCCCTCGGGCGGCCACCCTGGTGCGCGAAAGAGCCGCGACGAATGACGCGCGGTCACGGAGTTTGTCGACGACGGCCAGGAGCGCCCGCGTGCCGACGCCAGTCAACAGGATCACGAGGTCGAACTCGTCGCGAACGAGCCCATCGGCAAATGCGAGTGCCTCGGGGTTGGATTCGAGCGGCACCTCGCGCAGGGCAGGCGCCGAAAGCGGCCGGCCCCCGTAGTTCGAGATCAGCGTGGCCATCTCGTTGCCACGCCGGCTCTCGAGCGTCAGGACGCGAAAGTTATTGAAGGAGGGAGCGGTCAAGGGGACAAGGGTACTACCCCTCGTCCCCTGCAAGTCCACTAGTCGCCCAGCAGATACGCCTCTTCGCCGTGCTGGCTGATGTCGAGGCCGGTCATTTCGTCGTCCGCCGACGGACGGAGCGGAATGACGAGGCCGACGATCTTCACGAGCGCGAAGCTTATTGCAAAGCTGTAGATCGCCGCGGCGGCGATGGCGGTAGCCTGGATGCCCAGCTGCCCGGGGTTGCCGTACAGGAGCCCGTCGGCAACGCCGTTGAACGCCTTCTGTGCGAATACGCCGGTGAGGAGCGCGCCGACGGTGCCGCCGACTCCGTGGGCCGCAAGCACGTCGAGTGAATCATCGAGATTCGTCTTTGCCCGCCATTGCAGCGTGAGATAGCTCGGGATCGCCGCGATGCCACCCAGCCAGATCGCGTCCATCGGGCTGACGAATCCAGCCGCGGGGGTGACAGCGACGAGGCCGACCACGATGGCCGTAGCCGCCCCAACCGCCGTCGGCTTTCCAGATCGGAAGTAATCGAGGAAGGTCCAGACGACGAGCGTCGCGGCAGGCGCCATGAACGTGGCCGTAAAGGCGAGACCCGCGATGCCGTTGGCTGCCAGCGCGCTGCCGGCATTGAACCCGAACCATCCGAACCACAGGACCCCGGCGCCAAGCAGCGTGAACGGCACGTTGTGCGGCAGCAGCGACGACGAGGGATACTCCTGCCGCTTTCCGACCGCGAACACGCAGGCAATCGCAGCCATCGCGGCGTTGACGTGCACGACCGTGCCGCCGGCAAAATCGAGCGCCCCCATCTTGAACAGCCAGCCGCCGCCCCACACCCAGTGCGCGATCGGCGCGTAGACGACAATCACCCAGAGCGAGATGAAGACCAGGTACGCCGAGAAGCGCATCCGCTCGACGATCGACCCGGAAATCAACGCCGCCGTGATGATGGCGAACGTCGCCTGGTACGACATGTAGAGCATGTGCGGAATCGTCGGCGCCTGCGAGACCGGCTCGATCCCGACGGTGTTGAGCATCGCGCGCGACATGCCGCCGATCCAGTCATTGCCCGGCGCGAAGGCCAGCGTGTAGGCGATCAGGGCCCAGATAACGCCCACGAACCCGAGCGAGATGAAACTCATCATCATGGTGTTGAGCGCGTTCTTGGAGCGCACCAGGCCCCCGTAGAAGAACGCCAGCATCGGTGTCATGAGCAGCACCAGCGCCGTTGAAACCAACATCCATGCGGTATCAGCTTGATTCATGCGTCACCTGCGTTAGGGACGCCCGCAGGAGTGCTCCAGTCGCGGGCGCCGGACAACTGTGGGGAAGGCGTGCCGACCCCGACTGAGCAAGCAAGATGCCAGAGAATCGCGCCTGATTTGGAAAAAACGTTCGGTTTTTTGCACGACGCGAATGAACGGAGTAGCGCTCGTAAACACGTTTTTGTCTGACAACGCTAGATTCAAGACAATCATGTCGTCACTCGCTTGACCGTGAACCGGATCACAGCCGCCCGTCCGTTGACGGCCGCAAGATCTACGACAGTTATGTCATAGATCCAAATCACGTCATCAATTTTGTCGCTGCAAGTGCTACCGCAGAATGCCCAACCCCTCAACTCCCAATGGTGAAGTGGGAGTTTGGGGATTGGACCGCGGGTCTTGGGATTTGGGCTTTGGGATTTGGGATTTTCCCTACGCCCAGCGGAAGCCGCTCTTCGACAACGGCAGCGAGCGGACACGCTTACCCGACGCCGCAAAGATTGCGTTGGCCAGCGCCGGCAACACCGGAGGCAGCGCGGGCTCGCCCAGCCCGGTCACCGGGTTGTTCGTCGTCAGGAAGTGCACGTCGATCTCGGGCGGCGCCTCACGCATCCGGACTGGTTGGAAGGTGTTGAAGTTCCCCTGGACCACCTTGCCGGCGTCGAGCGTGATCTCGTACGACATCAAGTGACTCATGCCGTCCATCACGGCGCCCTGCGACTGGTTCACCGCCATGCTCGGGTTGACGATCTGGGCGCCGATGTCGCCGACGACCCACATCTTGTTGACCTTCACGCGGTTCTGGCTATCGACCGTGACGTCGGCTACTTCCGCGAAGTAGCCTCGGTGACTGTACTGCCACGCGACGCCCATTCCTCGCCCCTTCGGCAGCGAGGCGCGCTTGTCCCAGCCCGCGCGCTTCGCCACTTCCTGCAGCACGCCGAGCGCACGCTTCGCATCGAAGCCGTCGGCGCCCTCGGCGGGCGGAGGCAGCTGTGGCGAGTTGAGCAGGTCGACGCGGAACTGCACCGGGTCCTTCCCAGCTGCATGTGCGAGCTCGTCGATGAACGACTGGAACACCCACGAGTACGCGTGACTGCGCGGTGCGCGCAGCGCCCACGTCGGCACGCCAAGCGGCATGAGCGATCCGCGCATGGCGAAGTTCTGGATGAAGCGCGCCGGGAACTCCGTTGACGGCACCGCGCACTGCGGCGCGAACTTGTCGCCCTCGCCGTAGGTCACGTAGTGGTCGCGCCACGCCACGATTCTTCCCGTCGAATCGACGCCGGCCTTCAGGTAGTGCCAGCCGCCGGGGCGATAGTGGTCGTGCCGCATGTCGTCTTCGCGCGTCCACAGAAGCTTGACCGGCTGCCCGCCAATCTGTTTCGCGATAGCCGCCGCTTCCACCATGTAGTCGTTGGTCAGACGACGGCCGAACCCGCCGCCCGCGCGTTGCAGATGAATGGTGATGTCGCTTTCCTTTACGGCGAGCGTGTTGGCCACGAGCGCGCGTCCCTGTGCGGGCGTTTGTGTCGGAGCCCAGATCTCGAGTTTGCCGTCCTTGAACTGCGCGGTACAGTTCTGGGGCTCGAGGGGAGCGTGCGCAATGAACGGGAACTCGTACGCACCCTCGACGATTTTCAGGTCAGCGCGCTGGAGCGCGCCTTCCGCATCGCCGTCGGAGCGCATCGTGAAGACGGGCGGCTGCTTCGAGAGCTCCGCGGCGCGCGCAGCGAACTTCACGCTGCTCTGCTGGGCCGTTGGACCCTCGTTCCACGTCACGCGCAGCTTCGTGCGCGCCGTCCGCGCCTGCCACCAGCTGTCCGCGACAATCGCCACACCGGGCATGAGGCCGAGGAGGTCCTTGGCGTCAGAATCGACCGTGAACGCGTAGCGTACGCCGGGCATCGCCTTGATCTCGTCAAGGTTCACGCTGACGACCCTGCCGCCGAACACCGGGCATTTCTCGTAGACCGCCCACAGCATGCCGGGCAGGGTGAAGTCGATACCGTACAGCGGCTGCCCGGTGACGATCTTCGGGTTGTCGACGCCGGGCATCGGCTTGCCGATGATCTTGTAGTCAGCGGCGTTCTTGAGCTTCACCGACTTCATGTCGGGAACCGGGAGCGTCGCCGCCTTTGCGGCCAGCTCGCCGTAACCGAGCGATCGGTTGCTCGCGCGGTGCGTCACGCGAGCCGACGCCGTCGAGCATTCCGTCTCCGGCACGCCCCACGTCTGCGCCGCCGCGGTGACGAGCATCGCGCGAACAGTGGCGCCGACCTGTCGCAGCGGCTCCCAGTTGTTCGGTGTCGCCGTGCTCCCGCCGGCGTTCTGCCGGCCGTACTTCGTCTCGTCAAGATCAGCCTGCTCGATGTGGATGCTCTTCCAGTCGACATCGAGCTCGTCGGCGATCAGCATCGGGAGCGACGTCTTGATCCCCTGCCCGATCTCCGGGTTCTTCGAGATGATCGTGACCGCGCCATCGGCACCGATGCGGATGAAAGCGGTGGCGACGAAGTTGAGCGGCGCGGGGCCGCCCTGCGCGAACACGCCCTCGAGCGGCTCGAGATACACGGCCGCGATGAGTCCTCCGCCGGCGAGCGCGGAGACCCGAAGGAACGAGCGACGGTTGAGAAGCATCGTGGTCACGGCGCCCCCTTATTCCTGCACCGCGGCTTGCGCGCGGGCGGTCTCGGTGGAGCGCGGGCCTCCCGGCAGCATGCCGGCGGCTCGGTGAATGGCTTCGCGGATGCGGAGATACGTCGCGCACCGGCACAGGTTGCCGTTCATCGCGGTGTCGATGTCGGCGTCGGTCGGCTTCGCGTTGCGCGCGAGCAGCGCCGCGGCCGACATGATCTGGCCCGCCTGGCAGTAGCCGCACTGCGGCACATCGATCTCCTGCCACGCGATCTGCAGCGGGTGCTTCCCGTCCGGTGACAGCCCCTCGAGGGTCGTCACCTTCCGGTTCTCGGCGTTGCCGACTGGCGTCTGGCACGACCTGACAGCACGGCCATCGATATGCACAGTGCACGCGCCGCACTGGCCGATGCCGCACCCGAACTTGGTACCCTTGAGGTTGAGAACGTCCCGGATCACCCACAACAGCGGCATGTCCGCCGGGGCGTCGACCGTCTGGGATTTCCCGTTCACGCTGAAAGTAAAGGACATAGTGGGGTTATGCTCCCACAGAAGAGAAAGGGCACGCAATGCAGACTCGTGCGCTGGGAAGACAGGGGTTGAAGGTCTCCATGCTGGGCCTGGGATGCATGGGAATGTCAGAGTTTTACGGCCCCCTCGACGATGCGGAATCGGTGGCGACGATCCACCGCGCGATTGACCTCGGCATCACGTTCTTCGACACGGCGGACATGTACGGGCCGTTTACGAACGAACGGCTGGTGGGACGGGCCCTTCGCGATCGACGTGCCGGCGTGGTGATTGCCACGAAATTCGGCAACGTCCGCGGCGAAGATGGCGCGTTCCTGGGCCTCAACGGGTCGCCGGATTATGTGCGCGCGAGCTGCGACGCGTCATTGCAGCGGCTCGGCGTCGACCATATCGATCTGTATTACCAACACCGGGTCGATCCAAAGGTCGAGATCGAAGAGACCGTGGGCGCGATGGCGGAACTGGTGCAGGCCGGAAAGGTCAGGTACCTCGGCCTCTCCGAAGCCTCGGCCGCCACGATTCGCCGCGCCCACGCCGTTCACCCCATCACCGCGCTTCAGAGCGAGTACTCGCTTTGGTCGCGCGACGTGGAAGACGACGTGCTGCCAGCGTGCCGGGCGCTTGGGATCGGCTTCGTGCCGTACAGTCCGCTCGGACGCGGCTTCCTCACCGGTCGTTTCAGTTCCCCGTCCGATCTGGCCGCAAACGATCGGCGTCGCATCTTCCCGCGTTTCCAGGAGGAGAACTTCGATCGCAACCTTGAGATCGTCCGTCGCCTGGAATCGATAGCTCAGGGTAAGCCTGGGCCTTCCGGTCCCGGCAGCACGTGCACGCTCGCGCAGCTTGCGCTGGCGTGGGTGCTCGCTCAGGGCTACGACGTCGTCCCAATCTTCGGCGCCAAGAAACGCCGTTACGTCGAGGAGAACGTGGGCGCCGTCGACATCGCACTCGATTCGCGCGACCGGGAAGCATTGAACACGGCGGTGCCGAAAGGCGCGGCGGCGGGCCAGCGCTACCCCGCTGCGTCAATGGCCAGCGTTCAGAA
>DAIRVG010000139.1:0-16484 GCA_036802945.1 Vicinamibacterales bacterium | reverse complement strand
TCCAGCGCTTCTGTGTAACTATCTGTCTCACGTATACTTGGACGTCCGCGGTGAGGTGGCCGAGAGGCTGAAGGCGGCGGTTTGCTAAACCGTTGTAGGGGCTTAAACTCCTACCCAGGGTTCGAATCCCTGCCTCACCGCCAATCCCTCGCATTCGCTCGGTCTTGGCGGTTCGGCAGGGCTTCAGGCATCGCGCGACTCGCTTCGCTCATCGCGACTCGGCACGAATCCCTGCCTCACTCGCTACTGACTCCCCGATTCTCGTCGCTCCGCAGTGGCCGGTTTCGACCGCGGCGTCGTCCTGGCAGAGCAACACGCGTGCTCCGCAGGTACCGATGCTCGCAGAGCGACGCCAGTCGCCTCGTGAGCCGCACATGACGAATGCGCCCACCCTTAGGCGTCGTCACCTGACCGTTCCAGTCCGACCGGCGGATGCAGAGTTGCCGGTTCACCAGATCGAGAATCGGCCCACTTCAGCGCGATCATCTCGCCGCACTGTAACCCGGCCTTACCAACGAGCAAGACGATCAGGTACGTCCGCGGATCGAAGCTAGTGCGACGCTCTCAAGCCGACCCACAGACGACGGCACATCATGCCCTCCGTCAGAATGCGTTCGGACTGAACCGACCGGCGTACGTCGGCAACTCGAGGTCGCCCGTGAGATACACCTTCACGCGATGACCCGACGCACGTGACAGCCGGCGTTGATCGACGAGGGCGAGATCCTGGAAGTCACCGGCCTCGGAACCGCTCCGGAGCGCCTCGCCACGGGGTGACCGGACCGGCCTTCCGAGCCAGGATCGGCTTCACGCGGCTCTTCGAGGTAAGGGTCCCGGCCTCTACTTTGAGCGTGTCGCCGACCTTCACGACGGAGCGGATGGGCACCCAGCCAAACAGCACGACCTTGGCGAAGAGCCCCTGGACATGTTCGAGTACACCGGCGGCCGGCGTTTCGAATTCCACCCGGGAGGCGAGCGTGAAGTCGCGGCCCAGCCTCTTGTTTGTGTAGACGATCCCGTCGCGGCCGTAGAACGCGACGAGCTTGCCGCGGCCGGCGACGATGGCGGCCATTTCGAACTCCTGTCCTTTCTTGTCCTGCCCCCGGATGACGGTCAGGAGATCCAGGTCGAAAGCCTCGTCTACGGCGCGAAGCGCCTCTTTGGACAGATAGAAGGTGCACGGTTCCCGGAACACGCCTTGGGTGAGGACCTCGACACTCCCCCAGCCCGCCGCCGTCGCGCGGCGGAACACGTCGAGGGCCGTCGTCGCGGGCAACTCCCGAATCGGAACCTGAGCGAATTCCGGGGCGACCTGGGCGACCCAGGTCTTCACCTCCGGGCTCACCTCGGGGAGGTTCTCGCACAGGGGCTCAGGGAACACCTGCGCCTCCAAGGAAAGCGCCGTCAGAAGAAGCGCTGCGATGATCATGGCCACTAAGTGGCCCGGTTTTGGTTTCGCAACCGCCTCTCGGCTCGATCGCTCCTGTTCGTGTTCTCGGTCACGGGCCCCGGTGTCGTTCAGGATTGGTGTATTCAGATTCGACGTAAGGAATCGACGGGTCAGGTCGTGAATCAGCACTGAGGTGAATCCGTTGTTCATGATGCTTCGCTACGGGTGTAACAGCGCAAGGCGGAGGCCGCTCGTCCGCGTACTGCGCTCGATTTGAGAGTTGTGCTCGTCGCACGCGAAGACGAACTGTGTTCCCACCTGTTGATGCAGAACGGGTGGAGCGCTCCCTGATCAGCCAGGAAGCGGTTTCGAGAGCACCGCGCATTCGACGGGCATTCGGAGTACTCCGCCGTTCCCTTGCACGGTCGCCTTGAGGTCCGCGGCGCCGGCGTGCGCGTTCTCGTGATCGACGGCTAGTTCTAATTGAATCGACGGCTAGTTTTAATTGAGACGACGTGGACGTCAAAAAGGCCGCCAGCCCTGCCGTATTCCGTCGTGGACATCATGATCGGGGGGCCACGAAATGATCGGGGGACCACGAACTGCTGACCCGCGTAGCCAGTCCTGGTAATGGCGGCGCTGAGCAGGCCGAGAGCGGCCACATATCGCATGGCTAGCCCTTGGGGCTGTGCCAAGGAAGCCGCGTGCCTGGTCGGCACGCGGCCCGGTAGTAGTTCAGAACACAGGTGCCACTAGTTTGTCGCGACCGGTGGTCCCGACGCATCCTTCAGGAACTGCGCGTAGGTCGCAACCTGGGCGTGCAGGGGCGCGATGCGGTCGACCCGCAGGTTGCGCTCTTTCACACTGGCCAGGAACTCTGCCGCAAACATTTGCACCGGACCCGGGTTGTAGACGTCCGCTTCGACGAGGATCCGCTGCCTGGGGAAGTACGCCATCAGCATCGTCTGCGAATGCGCGCCGGTCACGGGGTACAGGTTGACCGTCATCATCCCGTCGGTGATGACCCTCTCGTCGGCGACGCCTTCGACGGTGGCGGGCTTCGGGTTCTTGGCCAGCGCGTCCGGCACGATCGTGTGCGGCCGCTTGGCGATTTCTTCAACGAACGCCGTGTTCCCTTGATGGGTAATCACCGTGAGCCCCTCCGAGATCGCCGCGCGCACGCCGCCCGAGTGATCGAAATGGTGGTGACTGTTCACGAGCTGCGTCAGCGGCTTGCCTGGAACGAGCTCGCGCGCCTTGGCGATGACAGCCAGGGCACGCGTGTCGTTCTGGGGCGTCTCGATGAGCATCAGGTGATCGGCAAACTCCACGAGCACGCTGTGGTGAGACCCGCCGGCCAGATACCAGATGCCTGGGGCCAGCACCGAGGCGGCGACCGTGGGCGGCGCCACGCCTGTGATGGCCGGGGCCGAGGCTGCCGCCGCTGGCGCACTCAGGTCGCCTGTGTCGCCGTCAACCGCCTGTGTGGAGACCTTGATCTCCTGGGTCGTGAAGTCATCGGTCTTCGTTGTCAGCTGAGTGGGGAGCTGCAGGCCGCTCGCGTCCTGATAGCCCGCGAAGGCCGTTGAAATCGCGACGTCACCCAGGTTCGTGTTGTCGGCCCTCGTGACGACGCGCGTGGGCAGCTTCGTGGTGGTGTCAATCGCAAGCGTGAACGCCTGACCGCTGGCGGTCGTCACGTCCACGAGCGACTCGGCGCCTTCGGTGCGCGGGTTGGCCAGCTTGGCCATCGGGTCACGGGCTGCGCGCACCGCGGTGAGTGGGTGGTGCAGGAGCTCTGCGCGCCGATCGCTCGCCACCGCGTCGGACGCGCGCGTGGCGGTGCCGTTGGGAGCAACGTTGAAAGCCACCGCCCCGTCGAAGCCAGCCACCTGCTTCTGTGGTGCCGGGCCCTGGAAGAACGTGAAATTCGGCCGACGCGTCAGCTCGGTGCGGACGCGTCCGCCCGCGACGTCCACGGCGCGCTTGTAACCCGTCACGGCGAACGTCTGGC
Source organism: Vicinamibacterales bacterium (assembly GCA_036802945.1). Classification (GTDB taxonomy): domain Bacteria; phylum Acidobacteriota; class Vicinamibacteria; order Vicinamibacterales; family UBA2999; genus Gp6-AA40. The sequence continues at coordinate 13,080 of DAIRVG010000139.1, read as the reverse complement.
CAGACGCGCCAGGCGTCACATCCTGGCCGAGGTTGTACTGCGTGCCGTCGCCTTCCACGATCAGTGTCTTCACGGCCGCGATGCGATCGCCGCCGCCGAGCGCCTGTGCAGCGTCATTGACAATCTGCTGCTCCGGCGTGGGCCGCGAGCAGCCGGCCAGCGCGACGGCGGTCAGCAGCGCGAAGAGTACCTTGCGTGTCATAAGCAAACTCCTGTTGAGGGACGTGCCCGAGGTGCGTAAGCGCGGAGCATAACATTCTGCGCGTCCGTTCGAGGTGGGCCGGCTGAAGAAGAGCCTCTGCTCGAGGTAGTCAACCAGGAGCGGAGCGAAATGGAACGGAAGAGCTCGTCATTTACGCCGCGGTGTCACGGCGTGTGCAAGCCTGAGCGGGTCAGCTCACGATTGATCTATGGCCGCATCCATACTCCAATTGAAGATTGAAGATGTTCGACTCGGTCCTGATCATTTCGTTCGGCGGTCCGCAGGGACGCGCAGACATCCGTCCGTTTCTCGCGAACGTGCTGCGCGGCCGGCGCGTCAGCCTTGAACGCGTCGAAGAAGTTGCGCACCACTACGAACTTTTCGATGGAGTGTCGCCGATCACCGAGCTGACGCGTCGTCAGGCCGAGGGGCTCCGACAGCGTCTTTCGGTGTCGGGTCTCCCCGTTCCCGTTTACGTCGGCATGCGTAACTGGCATCCGTTGCTCGTTGACACCTTGCGGCAGATGTACGCCGATGGGCTGCGCCACGCGATCGGATTCATTGCGGCGCCACACCACTCGTACTCGAGTTGCCAGCAGTACCGGGAGAACGTCGCCGCGGCGCAGAAGGAGCTCGAGGCGACCGGCGGTCGCGTGGACATTTCATTCGTCGGCAGCTGGTTCGATCATCCACTTTTCATCGAGGCCAACGCCGCGCACGTGCGCGAGGCCCGACAGCGTCTGCCCGCCGAGGTTCGCGATGCCGCGCGGCTCGTCTTCACCGCGCACAGTATTCCGCTCCCGATGGCGGAAGCGTCGTTGTATCGGGAGCAGCTGCAGACCTCCGCGAGGCTCATCGCCGAGAAGTCCGAAGTCGAGGAGTGGGCGCTCGTGTATCAGAGCCGAAGCGGCCGGCCGCAGGATCCATGGCTCGAACCGGATGTCTGCGAGTATTTGCGCAGCGAGCACGCCGCGGGGTTGCGCGCGGCAATCGTCTGCCCGGTGGGGTTTGTGTGCGATCACATCGAAGTGTTGTACGACCTCGATCGCGAAGCTGCCGAGGCGTGCGGGGAAGTCGGGCTGCCGATGGCGCGCGCGGAGGCGGTGAATGACGATCCGCTGTTTCTCGACATGATGGCGGATGTCGTGCTTCGTACCATCCGCCGTTACGAACACGGGCGGCCGTTGCAGATTGTCAAATCAAACCACGAAGACGCGAAGGACACGAAGTAAGAATGATCACTCCGGTCTGACCGGACGCCAGCGCCGGTTCTTCAGCGAGAATCGCGTTTCCTCAGGTGTCTCGAAGCCCTCGATCGGTGGATAGAGAGGGTCCCCCGGATACAGGAGCAAGATCTCGTCGCCGCGCTTGAGGATGCCGGGCTGCACGCGCGGGATCGGCTTGCCCTTCGCCCAGTGCACGACCTCATCGATCGAATCGAACCTCGCCAGCGCGCTCAGTGTCGTCCATGTCGGCGGCGGCAGCGCGATCTCCTCTCTGCGGCTGCGCTCGATGGCCTCCGCGGGATCGAGCCACTCGCTGTGGATCGTCTCGCCGTCATCGTGGACGGGTGTCTGTCCCTCCGGCGCCCGCGCGACGAAGAAGCGGGTATCGAAGCGCTTGATCTCGACCTCCGGCGTGACCCAGTGCGCGAAGTACGTCAGCTCATCGAGGGCAAGGCGGAGGCCCTCTGCACCGACGATGTCGGTGAACGTCGTCGTTCCGGCGAGCAGGTTGTGACGATGGGCGGTAAACCGGTTGGGGGAATCGCCATCGATCGTGACAACGCGGCCGTTCTTCCTCGCCAGCAGCGCGCCTGCTTCCTCGAACAATTCGCGAAGCGCCGCGACATGGTGAGCGATCGCTTCTTCTGAAGGGATGTCGGGCATGCGCACTGCAGACGACTCCGCGCCATCGGTCAGCGACTGCGCATCGCGGACCCGGTCAGCGGGGTCTACGCGGCCGCCGGGAAAAACGTGAGCACCGCCCATAAAGGCGATGCTGTCGCTCCGACGAACGAGAAACACCTCAAAGCGAGAGGCGGACGGGCGCAGGAGCACGACGGTTGATGCGGGACGGGGCTCGGCGGCGACGGTCATGTGAATCCATTTATATCGTGGTCCGAGTCGCGCGGTTCCGAATTGACGCCCGCGCCGATCCCTCCGCCCGCCGGTAAGTCCGGCGGGAGGCCGCACCCTGGAAGCTACGAGGCTCCACCTCCAAAGGATGATTAGTGAGATAGCATCCGGCCATGAGGCCGTACCGGTTCGTCGCGGCGGTCCTGCTCCTGATCGCCGCGGCAGCCACCACCGCGTTCGCCCAGGCGCCGGTCGCCTATCGCCTGACATTTCCAGAACCCGAGCACCGATGGATGCAGGTGGAGGTCACATTCCCCGACCTCCCGGCGGCCCCGCTCGAGCTGCACATGAGCCGCTCGTCGCCGGGCCGCTATGCGCTGCACGAGTTCGCCAAGAACGTATATGACGTGCGGATCAGCGACACGGCGGGCATCGCGCTTCGCGTGACGAGGCCGAATCCTCAGCAGTGGGTCGTTGCGCAACACCCCGCTGCTGTTCGCGTGAGCTACCGGGTGTTTGGCGATCGCATCGACGGCACGTACCTTTCGATCGACTCCACACACGCGCATGTCAACATGCCGTCGGCGTTGATGTGGGCGCGTGGGCTCGAGGACCGACCGGTCAGTGTGAGGTTCGAGCCTCCGGCTGGCGTGACATGGCGCGTCGCGACGCAGCTCTTTCCCGGCCCCGACGAGCGGACCTTCACGGCTCCGAACCTGCAATACCTCATGGACAGCCCGTCGGAGTTCAGCGGTTTTGCGCTGCGAACGTTTACCGTACGCGATGGCTCGCGCTCACCGACATTCCGTCTGGCGATTCATCACGATGGCGACGAGGCGGAGCTGGATGCGTTCGCACGCGACGTGGAAAAAATCGTGCGGGAAGAACGCGGCGTCTATCGCGAGTACCCCGCGTATGACGTGGGAACGTACACCTTCATCGCCGACTATCTGCCGTGGGCCAGCGGCGACGGGATGGAACATCGCAACAGCACGATCGTGACACTCGCCGGGTCCATCCGCGCCGACCGCGCAAGCCTTCTCGGCACGATCGCGCACGAGTTCTTTCATTCGTGGAACGTTGAGCGCATTCGACCGAAGTCGCTCGAGCCATTCAATTTCGATGAGGCGAACATGTCGGGCGAGCTCTGGCTTGCCGAGGGGTTCACGAATTACTATGGCCCGCTTGTGCTACAGCGCGCCGGGTTGACGGACCTTGCGGCGTTCGCCGAGACGCTGGGGAGCGCGATCAACAACGTGACGCTGAGCCCGGGGCGGCCGATCCGCACCGCCGAGGAGATGAGCCAGATGGCGCCGTTCGTCGATGCCGCCGCAGCCATCGATCGGACGAGTGTCGCCAACACCTTCATCTCCTACTACACGTGGGGAGAGGCCATCGCGCTTGGCCTGGACCTCACTTTGCGCGAGCGGAGCGGCGGCAAAGTCAGTCTCGACGACTTCATGCGCGCGATGTGGGAGAAGTTTGGCAAGCCTGGCGGCCACGCTCCCGGATATGTCGATCATCCCTATACGATTGCCGACGCCAAGGCTGTCCTTGCCGCTATTGCGGGTGACGCCGCCTTTGCCGACGATTTCTTCGCACGGTTCATCCAGGGGCACGAGGTCGTGAACTACGCGCGCCTGTTGTCGGACGCGGGCCTGGTGTTGAGGCCGCGGGCGCCCCAGGACGGCTTTGCCGGCGAACTGCGACTGCAGGATGCACCGGGCGGCGTGCGCATCGCGAGCTCTGTGCTGTTCGGCTCGCCCGCGTACGAGGCCGGGCTCGAACGCGACGACGTCATCGTTGCTGTCGATGCTGCGGCGGCAACCCGGGCCGAGGATGTGGACGCCGCGATTCGAGCGGCGCGGCCAGGGGCGTCGCTCGCAGTGACATATGTGCGCAGGAATCAGCGCGTCACATCCATGATCCGGGTGGTTGCCGATCCGCGTGTGGAGGTTGTCCCTGCCGAGCGGGCGGGGCAGACGCTGACCGATGCTCAGCGCCGCTTTCGCGATGCATGGCTGAGGTCGGCGGCCGGGAACACCTTTTGAAGGGTTGAGATCAGGTGAACTTCAGCAACCTCTTCAAGGCGGTGGACGCGATGATCGCGTTTCGCGACGCCGCCAAGCGTTTCAAGGGTCCGGCATCCGCACCGCCCCCACCAGATGCGGCGCTTTCCCAATCCGCCGCCGCGCAAGGACTTGCCGGGCAGATCGAAACCCGCTTGACCAGCGTTGTCGTCGCGGCGCTCAAGGAAGCGTTCGATCGCGATCACGCGCGACTCGAGCTCGAGCGCGCCCAGCTGGAAGAGGAGCGGCGGCGGGCCGACGAGGCGCTGCGGCTGGAGCTGCGGCGTCAAACCGTAGACCGGGAGCTTTCGCGACTGCGACTGCTTGGCGGCATTGCCCTGGTTGGATGGATCGCGTCGGTCGCCGGATTTGCCGTTCACGCCGGCGCCGCGTCCGTGGCAGCACGCGTTGTCATGGGAGGTGGATGGGTGCTTCTCCTCGCGGCGCTCGCGACCGCGTTTACAGCGCAGGGGCGCGTCAGCGAGAGAGTGTTCGACAAGAACGCGATCGAATCAGGTGGAGTGCCGTTGTGGCTGCTGATCGCGGGGCTTGCGGTAACCGCGATGAGTCTTTTGTTGTGATCGCGATGCCGCGGATCTACAAGGTCCGCGCCGCGAAGAGCACTCCTGCGGCGAGCTTTCCTTCAGGATCGAGCGCGCGCTTCACGGCTCGCATTTCTTCGATCCCGCGCTCGCCGTACAGCGCCACGAGCAACGATTGCTTCAGCGTGCTCCGGCCGACACCATGCTCCGCCAGCGGGGCGCCTCCCATGGCCGTCACGCCGCGCGCCATCTCCTGAATCGCGTCGCGACCCTTGTCAACATCCTCGAGAGATTTCGGAATGACGTTCGGATGCAGGTTTCCGTCGGACGCGTGTCCCCAGACCGCGTAGTCGAGACCCCGGCGCTCCAACGCCTCACGGTAAAGCGCCAGCGATTCCCCGAGCCGCTCGAACGGAACGATTAGATCGCCGGCCGTTTTCTGGATGTCCGGATGGACGGCCGCTTTCGCCGCCGCCACCAGCGCGTTCACCGACGCAGGTACCGATTCCCGCAGCTCGATGAGGCGGGTGGCGCCGCGATCGTCGCCTGGCAGCGCCAGCACCGGGTCGCTGTCGACGTGACAGGCGTTCAGCAGCTCCTGAAGCATCAGGAGCGCCGTGTCATGCTGGGCGCCAAGCTCAATCTGTACGATGAGCAGCGTCGATCCGCCAGGCGGTCGCGCGAGACCCGCGCGCGCAAAAACCGGATCACCGAGCAACGCCACCGACCTCGCGTCGATGTATTCGATTGCCGCGACGTCGAGTGCGCCTTCGCCGCGCCACGCCGCCATCGCCCGGCTGCGCAGCGCCCCCGTGACATTGATCGCCTGCAGCTCGGAGTCGCACTGAATGAGCGCGACGCAGACCGCCGGTCGAGGGATGACACGCAGGGTGGCGTCGACGATCACGCCGAGCGTGCCTTCCGATCCGACAAAGAGATCGACGAGGTCCATGCCGGGCGCCGCGTAGTACCCGGCGGACAGCTTCGAGACCGCCGGCATTGTGTAGGTTGGTATCTGCACGATCGTGACCTCGCCGGTGCCTCGCTCAAACTCGAAGTGTCCGTCATCAGAGGCACGGACATCACCCCGCTGAAGGTCGAGCATCGACCCGTCCGCCAGAACGATGGTGAGGCCGTCGACCCAATGGCGCGTGGTGCCGTACTTGAATGTCGCAGCGCCCGCTGCGTTCGTGGCGACAGTTCCGCCCGTGAACGCACCTTCAAATGTCGGCGCCGGCGGGTAATACAGGCCGCGATCCCCAAGTACCCCCTGAAGCTGCGAGAGCGGAACGCCAGCGCCTACGCGAATGGTTCCGTCACGTGGCTCGCCGATCTCGGTGAGCCGCCGGGTGCTGAGCACGACATCGCCACGCGGCGTGGCGCCACCCGTCAGCGACGACTGGGCCCCAACCGGCAGCACGCGTGTGCACGCGGCGATGACCGCCGCGACTTCGTTTGCGTCAGTGGGGAATACAACGCCAGCCGCAACGCCGCCAGGCACGTGTGCGGCATCGCTGAGGAACGATTGGAGCAGGTCGTGATCGTGCTGGATGGTCGGCACGCGCGCGGGCGGCGCACGGTGCGCCGTGGCGCGATGTCGCAAAGGGCCTGACAACGAAAGGGGATCCTCCTGCCGCGCCGGATTATACCGATCGCAACAGGAGGCGTCTCTCCATCACCGCTTCTTCGTGCTCTTCGTCGATCGACGCCGCGCTGTGCCGGCCGTCGATGACGCCGATTTCTTCGGCGCTGTACCGCGCGCTGCGGTCCCGCTTCTTGCCTTCGAGCCACCCCGCTTCGCCTTGACCGGCTTCCGGGCGCCGGCACTTCCCCGTGTGCTCGCGATGCGCCTGGTCGCGACGTCAAGCTGCCGTTGCAGCGAGCCGATCATGCGACCAAGTGACTCCGCCGATCGGAGCAGCAGCGACTCGTCTTCGCGGGACCGGTCGCGCGCGGGAGTTGCGCGAAGTACTTTCCTCGCCATTCAAGCTCCCTTCTCGCGGGCCGTGTGCCCTTGCGCACCAATCGAGCAAGGCGCGGGCCAGCCGACTCCTTTCGCTGTTAGATCGCACGAGCAGGCTCGAACCTCAGCGAGGCGTCGGTGCCGATTCTATCCATCCGATCGCATCGAGGAGCTGCGCGTCGAACTCTTTGAGATTGTTGGAGAACCGGTGATCGCCCGCCGGAATGGTCCACAAGGCCTTCGGGTCGCGCGCCGCCCGCATCAACCGGTCGCTCTCCTCGGGCCTGACGAACTCATCGCCTGTCGATCGCAGCATCGCCACCGGAACCGGCGCGATCTCGCCGAGGACGTCTGTCGCGTGGAACAGCGGTTCTCTGGGGATCCCTTTGGTCACGTAGATGATCGCGTCGCGCACGTGCCACGCAAGCTCGTTGCTGTCGCCGAGGCCGATGGCGATCACCCCGCCAATCTCACGCTTCATTGCGGGGTCGACCGCCGCCGCCGCCGACAGCCCTGCGCCTTCGGAAATACCGATAAGGAGTGGCTTTGTCGCCGGTGCGTCGGCGAGCGACACGAGTGTCTTGTAGTCCCGCGGAATGTCGGCGACCGTCAGGCCCCGGTTCGCGTCACTTGCGCTGCTCAGATAGGTCCGCGTGTCGAAGCCGATAACGAACCATCCGCGCGCCGCCAGCAGCTCTGCGACGTGGGGCGCGAGGTGAATCCATCCTCCGTCTCCGCTCGAAACGATCGCGGTGGGACCTCCGCGGCTGCCGTACAGATGGAGGGTCTGTGGCTTTCCGTGAACCATGACGGTCTGGATCGTCGGCGCATGACCGAAGAACGAGAGCGCCAGCAGTGCGAGTGCGGCGAGAGTCATCGCACTACGCCGTGCGGCGGTTCCGAGGCAGAAAGATTTGCCAGTAGCCACCGGCGATCACCGCCACGACGTCGGCGAGCGCGCGAGGCAGCGTGAGCCCGCCGGGATACATCAAGTAGCGCGCCTCCCACACGGGGTTGAACTTCTCTTTGTAGGCGCGAAGACCACGAAAGTTGTAGAACGCTTCGCCGTGCCGATAGACGAACTGCCCGAAGCGGGCCCATGTGCGTCGCACGGGAGATGGCGGCAGACCAGAGAGCGGCGCCATTCCGAGGTTGAACCATTGGTAGCCATGGTCGCGCGCCCAGAGCATCGAGCATGTGAATAGCGCGTCCATCGTTCCTGGCGGCGCGCTCGGACGCTGGCGCATCAGGTCAGGAGATACTTCGACGCGGGAGGGCACGGTCCACAGGTTGGCGAACGCCTCGATCCGCCCGTCGTGTTCGATGATCGCCATCGGAAAGCGGCAGAGATAGTCTTCCTTGAAGTAGCCGAGCGAGAATCCCTTTTCCGACGCGTTCTTGGTCGCGAGCCACTCATCCGAGATTTCCCGGAGCTCCGGCAGCCGCGCCGCGACGTCGCCGGCCTCGATCACGCGGAAGGAGCGCCCTTCGCGCGTCATCCGGTTGAGGGCGGAGCGGAACTCCTTGAACGACGGTCCGCTGAGCGAGAAGGACTCGAGTGGAACCCGCGCTTCCTCGCCAATCTTCACCGACGTGAGACCGTAGTCGGCGAAATCAGCAAGCCTCTCACGCGACGCTTCATACACGGCGGGCGTCAGGCCGAATCGATCGCACATCTCCAGGAACTGCTTAATCAATGGGCGGGCGCACTCGGGCGGGCCAACCGGATCGCCGAGCGCCACCGCGGAGCGCCCACAGACCGCATACATGACGAATGCTGTACGGTCGCCGTTCCACAGGAGCGACTTGTCGCCCAGGTACGCGAGGTTCGCGGTGGCTCGCGGTTGTTTTCCGATCGCCTCTTCGACACTGGTCATCGTGTCAGCTCCAGTTGCTGGACGCGTACGCAACGTGGGTCGCAACAATTCGTGCACTCCCAGAATCAGCGTTGCAACGGTGACGCCGATCGATGCCCTGAGAAACCGCGGCGCATCGGCGTCGAACTCGAACCGCCACCACAAGTCGTTCGAGTAGGCAACGTGCTGATACGCAAAGAAGCCAAGCCAGATCGATGCCGCGACGACGACGCCAACTGCGACGAGCCATCCCGGGGACAGCGGCGACTCGAAGACGCGCGCGCGGCGCGTGAAATGCCGTCTCGACACAATCAGCGCTGCGAGGACGACGGCCAGGATCGTCGCCTCCTCGTACTCGCCGCCCCTAAGCAGTGATGCGGCGCTTCCGATCGCGAGCGCTGCGGAGGTGATGTAGAAGGCCGCGTCGATTCGACGCGCGATGGCTCGCGACAACAGAAGCAGCAGCAGGCCGATGAGGCTTGCAACGAAATGCGACACCTCCACCAGCGGCAGAGGCATCACTCGCGACAGCCATGCGACGCGCGTGGGAATCGCCGGGGTTGCCCCTGAGAAGAGAAGCACCGCGCCGCTGACGAAGGTGAACGCCGAAAGAACAGCCGGCGTTGTCAGAGTGAAACGCCGCCACATCAGATGCCTCACTGATGGTCGTGAGGGCAAGTCACGTACCGCGAGAGTCGGTACCGGTTTCAGGAGAGTGTCTCTGTAGAGGCGGGTCTTTACACCTGCCTACGACCCGTAGCCACAACGCCAGGTGTGGCAGATTGCCCCACTGCAGCTGAGCGGCCTCACGTCGTACGCTCGGTGTCGTCCTTGAGCGCGATGCCGAGTCTTTCCGCCATGCGGTACAGCGTGCGCCGGTCGATTCCAAGTGCTTCGGCTGCTCGCGAACGATTGCCGCCAACCGCTTCGAGGACGTGCACCAGGTATCGTCGTTCGAGCTCGTCGAGCGACGGCAGGCCCTGGAACATCCGTTCCTCGAACGACGGCGCCGCCAGTACCGTGGCGGGCAGATCCGCCAGCTCGACGCGCCCGCGGCTGAACACCACAAGCCGTTCGATGGTGTTTTCCAGCTCGCGCACGTTACCCGGCCACCGGTACGACATCAACGCGACGATCGCGTCGGGAGATATGGTGACGTGGCGTCCTGTGCGTGCCGACGCGTTGCGCACGAACAGCTCGATCAGCAGCGGGATGTCTTCGCGGCGATCGCGCAGCGCCGGCAGATGGATCACGATGACGCTGAGCCGGTAATACAGATCCTGACGGAAACGCTGGTCCGCGACCGATCGATCGAGGTCGACGTTGGTCGCCGCAACAACCCGCGCGTCGGTGTGAATCGTGCGGTTGCCGCCCACCGGGCGCACCTCTCCATCCTGCAGGACGCGCAGCAACTTGACCTGCATCGCCGGCGGCATGTCACCGATTTCGTCGAGAAACACCGTACCGCTGTGCGCCTGTTCGAACACACCCTTGCGGTCGGCAATCGCGCCCGTAAACGCGCCGCGGACATGGCCGAAGAGCTCTGACTCGAGCAGGGTCTCGGTGATCGCGCCACAGTTGACGACGACAAACGGGCGCGCCGCGCGCGCGCCGTGCACGTGTATCGCGCGCGCGACCAGCTCTTTGCCAGTACCGCTCTCGCCCTGGATTAGTACCGGCGCCATCGAATCGACGGCATAGGCGATCTGCTTGTAAACCGCGAGCATGCCAGCTGTGCGTCCGATGATCCCCTCAGGAGGCACTCCACTGACCTGTTCGGTCGTCGTTCCACCCTTGCTGTCGCGCGCGAGCGCCCGGCCGACCGTGGCGCGGACCTCCGCGATGTTGAACGGTTTGCTGATGTAATCGAAGGCGCCCGCGCGCACGGCCTGCACCGCCGTATCGAGCGTGCCGAAGCCGCTGATCAGCACAACCTCGCCACCCGGATACGCCTGCTTGAAGGCTTTGAGCACGTCGAGGCCCGATTCGGGGCCGTTGAGGTTGATGTCCGAGATGACGAGATCGAACGTGTCCTTCTGAGCGAGCTCGATCGCCTTCGCTGCGGTCTGGCACTGGTGCAGCTCGCGGCCTGGCGCCGCCACGAGCTCCGCAATCAACCGACACGTCTCCACATCGTCGTCCACGATCAGGATTCGCGCGGGCACGGTCGCCGGCATCATGACACCTCCGCCAGCGCGTCGGCGGCAGGCAGCTCGATGGTGAACGTCGTGCCGTGTGCGGCGGACGTCGTAACAGCGATAGTGCCGCCGAGCGCCGTAATCAGGTCGCGCGTAATGCTCAATCCGAGGCCGGTGCCGCGCCCCGCCGGCTTGGTCGTGACCCACGGCTCGAAGATGCGCGACAGTACATCCGTCGAGATGCCGGATCCTGTATCGCTGACGTCGATCCTGACCCGCCCGTCCGCCATTCGCGCTTCCAGTGTCAACGTGCCGCCTTCAGGCATCGCGTCGAGCGCGTTGGTGACGAGATTCAGCAGCGCCAGTTCCAGCTGCGCTTCGTCAGCGGCCACGCTGGCCATCGGCTGAGCGAGCTTCAACTCGAGGTCGACGCCGCCGCTCGCGAGGCGCGCGCGCATCGCATCGCCGATGCGGGCTATGACTGTGTCGACGCGCACCAGCTGTCGCTCGCCCTGCGGCCGCGCGCGCTCGAGCAGGCTGCGTACTGTCGACACCACGCGATCGATCTGCTCCTCCACGATGTGCAGACGGCGTTTCAAGGCCGAGTCGGTGACTTCGTGCTGCAGCAGCTGCACATGACCGGAGACGAGATTGAGCGGCGTCCCGATCTGGTGCGCCACGTTCGCCATCGTCTGGCCGACGGCGGCAAGCTGCTGCGCCCTCGCGGCGGTCTCGCGTAGTCGCGACACGCTTTCATACGACCGCACAAGTTCCTGGTTCCTGTCCCTCAGCTCGCCGGTCGCGACGGAGACACGCTGGTTCAGCGACCGGTGCAAGTCGTCGAGCTCTGTCAACATCGCGTTCAAGCCTTCCGCCACGTCCCCCATTTCGCTGTCCTGCGTCACCTGCGCGCGTGCTCCCAGGTCGCCCCCACGTGCCCGCCGCATGACGCGGTGGATCTCGGCCAGCGGCGACAGGATCATGCTTCGGGCGAGCAGGTGGATGAGCAAGGCGATCGCCATCACCGCAAATGCCGCACCAGAAACGGCGACGATGCCGGCCCTGCGCTGCAACTGGGTGACGGCTCCAAGCGAGACGGCAACGGCGACCGCTCCAGACACGCGGCCGCCCGCCAGAATCGGGACGGCGACGAACATCATGTCGGGTGTCGTCTGGAGCGTCACCATCTCACCGCGAGAGATCACATCACGGACAAGCGCAGCGGGGGCCGGAGCGACGACCGAGGTGCTGACGAGCGTTTCGGCCGGGCCGTCAGTCGCGCGAAATACCGTGATGGAACGCAGGTCGGGTGCCGCGTTCATGAACGAGCGAAGGACCGGCACGAGCGCGTCGGCCGACACAGGTTCGGGGCGCAGCTCGATGTCGTCGGCTACGGCGAACGCGGTGACTTCCGCGGTCTCGCGCAGGTCGTTGTCCAGCTGCCGCTGGGCCAGCCGCGTGCCTGCGAACGTGATGACCGTAATGACCACTGCCACCGACAGCGTCACGTAGATCGTCAGCCGCGTGCCAAGCGGGAGGCGACGGGGCGATCGTGCCGTGGTGAGGCGATCGTGCTCGGCATCCGACGCGTCGTGTGCAGCGGTCGAGCGCATGAAAGTCACAGTAACAGAACCAGTTAGCCAATTACAGCGAGGGAGACAAAGGATGGCACTCCCTTTGACCTTTGCAGGGCCGGATGCCAAAACAGTCGGCGGTAACCGTCCCAGTATCAGGAAAGTATCAGGAGGAAGTATGGCGCGTTCGATTCGATTGATTGCCGTAGCCATGGTGGCCGTTCTCGCGCTCGCGATGCCCGCGTTTGCGGCGCAGGCGAAAGAAGCGAAGGCCAAGACCATGACGATTAGCGGCACCCTGCAGAAAGTCGACGGTCAGACGCTGACTGTGCAGACGCCGAAGGGTTCGGAAACAGTGATGCTGGGGGCCACCGCGCAGATTCGGCGCGCGGGCAAGACCCTCCCGACCAGCGATCTGGCCAGCGAGAGCGGCTCGCGCGTCACGATTCGTTATATGGAGAGCAACGGGCAGAAGATGGCCCAGAGTGTGACCCTGGCCGCGGCGCCGAAGCCCGGCAAGGTCGCGAAGAAGTAGTCGACTCGCCACGTCGGCTGCTGTAACAAACGTCTACGTCGATCCAAAGGCGGGGTGCCACGCCGGGCACTCCGCCTTTTTCCGTTCGGATCGGCCCTCCTCTTCAAAGGCGTGCGCACCTTC
>DAIRVG010000138.1:4786-16519 GCA_036802945.1 Vicinamibacterales bacterium | reverse complement strand
GAGATCCGCCCCACAGCCGAGGAGATGTAGTCGCGGCCAAATGCCGGTGTCAGGAGGAAGGCAATCGGCAAGCGCGACGCGGCCGTGCCGATAGCCGGGAGCGTACTTGCGATCGACGACGAGGAACCGCTGTCCTCGCGCCTCGCGCCATTCGCCCCCTAAAACCTCGGCGGCGTCATGATGGTCGCCATGATCCGAACGGTGTAGAGGCGGGCCTTTAGACCCGCCTTCGACCAGCGGTCGAATCACGCCGCGCAGACGATCGGCGAGAGAACTCACGCGACCTCTATCTGAGGCGGGTCTAAAGACCCGCCTCTACACTGCATGGCGCCAATCAAATCCAGAATCCGCAGCGCAACGGTCTTGGCGAGTGGACCTGTATTCCCCACCGGGCCGACGCAGGTCGGACAGCCGTGCTGACATTCGCACCCGGCAATCAGCGCCCGCGTCCGCGTCAACAGGTCTTCGTGCATCCCGAACAACGGTTCGCTGAAGCCGATGCCGCCTGGGTAGTTGTCGTAGATGAAGATACGCGGTTCGTCGGACAGCTTCGCCGGCTGGCCGCTCCGCGTCAGGTCCGTGTCGTCTCCCTCGCCGCTGCCGATCGAGATGCCGATGTCCTGCCTGTCGCACATAAGCAGCAGCTGCGCCACCTGCCGCATCGCGAATGAGAGTCCGACAACGCCGTCGCGCCGATCGTCGGGCGCGTACGGCAGCGCCGCCATAACCGGCTTCAGCACAGTCAGCCAGTACGCGGTCGTGTGCATCTGCTGCTCGGGCAGATCAAGCTCCCCAGATCCGACGTTCTCGTTCGTATAGAACTTGATCTTCTTGAACCCGACGACACGCGACGACACATGGACTTCGCCGTGCGATCTGTCGGCGAGGCGGGTCTGAAGACCCGCCTCTACACTGTCGGATGACTGATTCCCGATCCCTGATCCCTGATCCCCGATCCCTGATCCCTTCGCGAAGGTATCCAGCACCGTCACCTTCGTGTACGTGATCGCGTCGGTGTAGTAGTCGCAGTCGATCTGCCGCACGTACGCCTTACGGCCCACGAAGTCGAGTTTCTCGACCTGATACAGCGTGCCTTCGATGATGTAGATGGCCTTCTCGTGCAGTGTGGGCGGACCGCTGTTGAAACTCGTCTCGCCAATCACGTCCGCACCCTTCGTCGTATCAACGATCACGAAGTTGTCAGACGAAATCGATCGCAGGCTGACAGCATCGGCGGGATACGACTCGTTCGTCCACTGCCACGTCCCCTCGTGATCGTGAGGGCCCGCTTCCGTGCCAGACGTCGCCTCCGTGGAGTCGGGAGCCGGCCCAGTGCGATGCACCAGACCGCTCTCTTCCAGGACGCCGAGCACTTCCTGGACGTTGTGCTTCCCGTAGTCCTCCGACGTCGTGAAAGGCAGCTCGAACGCCGCGCACTTCACGTGCTCGACGAGGATGTGCAGGTTGTCGGGATTGATGAGCGCGTGCTCCGGCGGTGCATCGAAGAAATACGACGGGTTCCGGACGACGAACTGATCCAGCGGCGCGCTGCTCGCGACAAGCACCGCCGCCGATCGCCCGCTTCTGCGGCCGGCCCGTCCCGCGCGCTGCCAGGTGGCGGCAATCGTCCCTGGATAACCGGCCATCACGCATACGTCGAGCGCGCCGATGTCGATCCCGAGCTCCAACGCGTTGGTCGAGACGACGGCGCGCACGCTCCCTTCGCGCAACCCCTTTTCAATTTCGCGACGCCGCTGCGGCAGGTAGCCGCCGCGGTACCCGCGGATCTGATCCGGCGTTCCGGGCTGTCCACCGAAATCGTCCTTCAGATACGTCGTCAGGATTTCGGTCGTGAGCCGGCTTTGCGCAAACACGATCAGCTGGAGCTGCCGCTTGAGGAACTCCGATGCAATGCGACGCGTCTCGGCCAAGTACGACCGCCGGATACCGAGCTGATGATTGACGACGGGCGGGTTGACGAAGAGGAAGAACTTCTCGCCACGAGGGGCGCCGCTTTCGGAGACCAGCTCGAACGGCTGCTCGACGAGCGCTTCGGCAAGCTCCTTCGGATTGGCAATCGTGGCTGACGAGCAGATGAATGTCGGATTCGACCCGTAGTGCTGGCAGATGCGGCGCATCCGCCGCAGCACATTCGTGAGATGGCTTCCGAATACCCCGCGGTACGCGTGCAGTTCGTCGATTACGACGTAGCGCAGGTTCTCGAACAGTTTCGCCCATCGCGGATGATGCGGCAGGATCCCGGAGTGAATCATGTCGGGGTTGCTGAGCACGACGTGCGCCCGGCCGCGAATCGCGCGCCGCGCATCCTGCGGCGTGTCGCCGTCGTACGTGAACACGCCGATCTCGAGCTCCGCCAGGCGCGACAGGCGGTCAGAAATGTCATGCAGCTCGGCGAGCTGATCCTGCGCCAATGCTTTCGTTGGGAACAGATACAAGGCACGCGCGGAGGGATCCGT
This sequence comes from Vicinamibacterales bacterium, assembly GCA_036802945.1. Taxonomy (GTDB): domain Bacteria; phylum Acidobacteriota; class Vicinamibacteria; order Vicinamibacterales; family UBA2999; genus Gp6-AA40. The sequence goes on along the minus strand of DAIRVG010000138.1, from coordinate 14,042 downwards.
GAGAATCGCGCTCAGCACCGGCGCGTTGTAGCAGAGCGTCTTGCCCGACGCGGTTGGCGTGGTGATAACGACATTGCGGCCGGCAAGCGCGTGTTCAACGGCAGCCGCCTGGTGTATGTAGAGCTGCTCGATGCCGCGGGCACAAAGCGCCTGCCGCAGCCGGCTGTCGACCCCCTCGGGGAAGGGTGCGTACTCGGCTGCCCGTGGCGCCATCCGGCGGACGGCGGTGACCCAGCCGTCGGGCGTGTCGGCGCGGTCTGGCAGCCCGCCAGTCAGCCGGTCGACGACGGATTGCAGCGCATGATCGTGAGCGGAATCCGTCCGTCGTGCCGGCAGCATGACGGCCGCATGGTAGCGCACAAACAGCGAAAGTCCAACGAGCCGGTAATTTATGCCTTTCACAAACCATGCGGCTGACCCCAAAGACCGTGCAAGTTTGGAATAACGAATCTGTTATTCACTTGACACCGCGCTTTTGATGGCAAAAATAGTCAGTCTCTGTCTGACCCCGCCAACTCCGTCAAACGCCTAGCGAGGATCAGGGCGCTCGCCGACGAGTTGCGGCTGAGAATGCAGGTGAATACCGATCGGTCTCGTGGTCGGTGCCGCCGCATTGCCTTGGAGTTGGTCGCTCTCCTGAAAGCGGAAGACGACTACCAGCGCTCTCTGTCGCCTATCGCTTCTTTGCCCCATTCCGACTCGTCCCCTTCCGCGCCTTCGGCTTGACCCTCCGACTACCCGGCGTCCCGTTGAGGGACAGAGGCATCTGGAGCAACGCCTTACGGTTGTCTCGAAGTCGGGGGATTGCGGAGTAGGGAGTAGATCGTGGTCGTTATGGCTTTCACAACCCAGTCGAGATTTGGGAGTGCCGAATTCGGTTCGGGTGTTTTCTGCGCCCGTCGGTCAAATGCCTACAAACTGTGCTGTATTGAATAACTCGCACGCTGCAATGTGAAGTACCTGTTGGGTCCCCATGGCCGCGCAAACTCGATTGATCTGGCGGCTTCGCTCTGAACACGGGCAGATCGCCGAGTGCGAACTCCTTGACCATTCGCCCCTCTCCTCCGAGATTCGGATTGTCTACGTCCCGCAGGGTCTGACCGTAACATCGTCCCGGTTCAAGACTGATGAATCGGCCATGAAGACCGCCATAGACATGAAGGATGCACTCAGGGGCGATGGTTGGATCACGGCCTAGGTGTGCCGTATCGAACAGCACCCAGGCTCATTCGGCGTTACTCTGCCGATACCTTGAGGTCGAACATGAGCCACGATGAGACGCTCGACCGCCTCCCCGTCTGACAGCGCGCCTTACGGACGCTGCAACCGTTCGCGCGAGGCTCACGAAGGCTCGCCAGCAAGCCAGGTGGCCCGACGTGCAACGCTCATCACGGCGGTTCGCTGAGGTTCCAAACCTGCCCTATTTCGACCCCTCGGACGACAACAATCCGACGCACTGAATCAGTTCAACGTCCAGAGTGTGAGCGATGACACATCCTTGACGAAGATGCGGTTGCCCGAAATTGCCGGTTGTGCCCACGTATCGGCGTCAGCAACCTTGTACCGCCGCACCGGTTCGAAGGCGGTCTGGCTGCTGCGTACGACCACGAGCTCGCCATCGTCTTCGAGACTGAGCACCACGTCTCCGGCCGTGGAGATCGCGGCGTTCCCCGCCTGGCGCCCCTCGGACATCCACAACGTCTTCCCCGTCTTCGCATCGACGCTGACATACTGCCCGCTGTTGCGGGCGGTGAGGGTGAACAGCGTGTCGCGAACGATCACGCCGTTTGTCAGTCTCAGCGGAATGTCGGGGTTCTCCCATACCTGTTCGACCGCCCATTGGTTGTTCCGCCTGGCGACGTTGAGCGCAATCGTCGGCGCGTTGTTGCCGCCCGCGATCAGGGTCTGCCCGTAGACGATGGGTGTGCCCGAGTTCGTTTCGTTGCTGCTCTCGAAGGGGCGGTCCCACAGCAGCGCACCGGTCGCGGCATCGACGCTGATCAGCCGGTTCTGCGTAATCGTCACGATCTGACGTGTCCCGCCGAAGTCGGCGACAACGGGCGACCCGTACCCGGGCCCAAACGTCGGGCCGTCGCCGCTCCACGCCCACTTCACGTCGCCGGTGTTGACGTCGTACGCCGTGAGCGCGCCCTTGTTGTGCCCCCCCACGTGGAAGACGACCGTGCCGCCGGTGACGAGCGGCGAGAACGCGTGCGAGGTGTAGGTCGGCACGAGCGCCGACCCCGGCTTCTGCCAGATCTGCTTCCCATCAGCCGCGTTGAACGCCGTGACCACGCCGGTCATCCCGATCGAATACAAGCGGCCGTTGGCGAACACCGGTGTCGACTTCGGTCCCTTGCCGTGAGGCGTGGCGGCGCTGTGCATCGTGAACGCTGCGGGGTACATCGTCTGCCACAGCACCTTCCCGCTGTCGGCGTCGAGCCCGCTCATCACCTCATTGTCACCCTGTCGCGAGAACAAGTAGACCCGGTTGCCGACGACGATCGGCGTCGCGTAGCCGAGGCCGACCTCGACCTTCCACTTGCGAACGAGCTGTTGCGGCCATTCACGCGGCGGTGTGAACGACGGGATCACGCCGTCGCGGTTCGGGCCGCGCCACTGGGTCCAGTCGGTCGACCGGGCCTGCGCGTCGAGCAGCGCAGACACGCCGGCAAGAAGGATGACGATTGTCAGTATGCGACGCATGTCAGTGTCCTTTGCGCGAAAGAGGATGCGTTTATCTGGCCCGCACGTCATAGCTGGCCAGGGTGCCCTGGTTGCGGACGTAGAGACGCCCGCCGCTGACGACTGGGTGAGCCCAGCTTGGCCAGCCTTGATCCTTGATCTCGAAGCGCCCCTTCTCGCGATAGGCGGCCGGGGACGCCTCCGCCAGTCCGACGACGTTGTCCTCGCTCAGGATGTACAGGTTGCCGTCGGCGAACGTGAGGGACCCTTTGCCGACGCTGCGATGGCGCCACATCATCTTCCCTGTCGCGAACTCGAGGCACGTCAGGATCGCGTTGTTGAAGCCGTACAGGTACCCGCCGACGAGCACGATGCCTCCGTGATGGTTCTGCATCTCGCGTGTGAAATAGATCTCTTGCGCCCGAACTTCCCCGCGCTCCGCGCGGAGACCGAGCAGCACACCGCCGGTGCCGTAGTCCGAGCTATAGAACACCTTGTCGTCGGCGAAGACCGGTGTCGCGATGTTGGCCGTGCCGTTGGCCACCCGCGTATACCGCCACAGCAGCTTTCCGTCAGACGCGCGAACGCCGACGCCGGCCTCGGCGGTCAGCGTCATGATCGTCCGGACGCCTTGAACGTCGGCCACGACCGCCGACGCGTAGCCAGCCTCGTCACTGAGCTCCTTGCTGGCCCAGATTGTCTTGCCGGTCATCTTGTCGAGCGCCACGATGCCGGCATTGCGGCCGCCGGGGGTCACAATCAGCTGGTTCCCGTCCACGAGCGGCGACTCGCTGATCAGCCATGGGATGTTTCGCGCGGCGAACTCCTTGAGGATGTTCCGCTGCCACAGCACGGATCCGTCCTGAAAGCGAAGCGCGGCCAGATCGCCGCTTTCGCTCAGCACGTAGAGACGGTCGCCGTCGACGGTGGGCGTCCCGCGGGGACCGGGGCCACGATCGTTGTCCGTCGCCGGCCCCAAGACCCTCACCCAGGCCAGCTTGCCGTCGGCGCGGTTGAGCGCGGACACCACGCTCTGCGAGTTCCGCATCCCCTGGACGAAAACGCGGTCCCCGCTGACGGATAGCGAGCCGTACCCGGCACCCAGATTGGCGGCCGACCACACTAGCGGCGGCCCCGATGCCGGCCACTGCCTGGACAGCGCCGTCTCCTTGGACAACCCATTCCGATCCGGCCCTCGCCACTGGGGCCAGTCGGTAGACGAGGTCTGGCCGCCAGCGCCTGAGCTCAGGACCGCCACCAGCGCCAACGCGCTCAACAGCGTGCGTGCAATCATCGGCTCTTTGGAGACTCCGTATCGGCGTCGAGCAGTGGCCATGGCATGAACCTCGGAAACGCGACGGTAGAATACCGTCAACGTCGCCCGCTGGCGACGGTTGTCCGATTCGACCCTACCGTAAATACGCGGCAGGCGGTGTCCGTATTTCAAGAGGTACCCTTTTCCCAAGACGGTTAGAATACGACCGCTGCCGCCGGCGGCAACAGGTAACTGACAGGACGACCTATGTTGAAGAAATGCTGGCTGCTGAGTGCGCTCATCATATCGATCGGCGTCGCCGGGTCGGCACAGGCGCCGCGGCGGATTCCGGTGGGCGACTGGCCGGAGATGCGAGGACCGAACCGCGACGGGATCTCCCGCGAAACGGGGCTTATCGATTCGTTTGCGCTCAACGGCGCGAATTTCCTGTGGCGCGTCCCCTACGGCGGCCGATCCGCGCCGATCGTCGTCGGCAACCGGGTGTACGTCCAGAATCCCGCCGGCCGCGGCGCCAACCTGCAGGAGCGCGTGATGGCGCTCGATGCGGACAGCGGAAAGGTGATCTGGGAATACAAGTTCAACCTGTTTCAAAGCGACGCGCCGCCGCACCGGATCGGCTGGGCTTCGCCCGCAGCCGATCCCGAAACGGGCAACCTCTACGCCCTGAGCGGTGGCGCGCAGGCCATCGCGCTCAGCCGCGACGGCAAACTTCTCTGGGAACGCTCGCTGGGCGAGGAGTGGGCCGCCTTCACCACGCAGGGCGGCCGGACGATGTCGCCCGTGGTCGACGGCGACCTCGTCATCGTGAGCGCTGCCATCTCCAACTGGGGTTCGTCGGCCGCGCGTTCCCATCGGTTCGTCGCGCTCGACAAGCGGACCGGTGACACCGTCTACGTCTCGAATCCGGGCGGGCGACCGTACGACACGGCGTATGCTTCACCGCTCATTGCCACGATCAACGGCGTCCGCCTGCTCATCGCCGGCCTGGGCGACGGCGGGATCTACGCCATCAAGTCGCAAACCGGTGAGAAGGTCTGGAGCTTCGTCGCGGCGAAGCGCGCGATCAACACCGGCGTGGTCGTTGCCGGCAACAGCGTCATCGTGTCGCATGGCGACGAGAACCTTGAAGGCAACGAGCTCGGTCTGATTGCCGCAATCGACGGTTCACAAAGCGGCGACATCAAGACGACGCAGTGGGCGCTCAAGGGGACGGAGTTCGCCTTCTCGCCACCACTCGTTGACGGGCAGCGGCTCTATCAGATCGACGGCGGTTCGACGCTGCACGCCTTTGACGTCACTACGGGCAAGACGCTCTGGTCGCAAGCGCTTGGCACCCTGCAGAAAGCGCCGCCGGTGTTCGCGGACGGCAAGATCTACGTCGGCACCGACGGCGGCAAGTTTTTCATCGTGCGGCCCGGCGCCGACGGCGCGAAGATCCTGAACGCCGTGGAGCTCCCGAACAGTACTCATAGCTGCTGCGGATCGGAAGGCACACCGGAGCAGATCCTCGCCGGCGCGGCCGTCTCACGCGGTCGCATCTTCTTCGTGTCGAGCGACGCCGTGTACGCCGTCGGCGCCCGGCGCGCCACGACGCCGTCCGGATCGGCGGTCGACGAGCCAGCGCAGACCGGTACGGGGACCCCCTCGCATCTGCAGGTCTCGCCGACCGAGATGGTGCTCGCGCCCGGACAATCGGTGAAGCTGCGCGCGCGGCTCTTCGACGACAAAGGGCGCTTCATCCGCGAGGAATCCGCCGCGAGCTGGACGCTCGACGGGTTGACGGGCACCGTCGCCAATGGCGCTCTCACGGTCGGCCCCGGTCCCGCGGAGCAGGCCGGCGTCATCAAGGCGACCGTGGGCGGCTTGACCGGCGAGGCACGCGCCCGTGTCGTGCGGCCGATGCCGTGGAAGGAAACCTTCGAATCGTACGCCGACAAGGCCGTGCCGGCCGGATGGGTGAACGCGGCGGCGGGCCTGGTGTCGGTGACAACGCTGGATGGGCAGAAGGTGCTGCAGAAGGCGCCGACCGACACCATCCTCAAACGCGCGCGGGTGTTCATCGGGCCGGTCAGCTGGTCCAACTACACGATCGAGGCCGACGTGCGAGCCGCCGAGCGGCGACGGCAGATCGGCGACGTCGGCATCACGGCGCAACGCTACTCGCTCATCCTCTACGGCAACTCGCAGCGACTGAAACTGGAACCGTGGGAGCCGGAGACCGCGCGCACGGTGACGGCGCCGTTTGCCTGGAAGCCGGAGACCTGGTATCGCCTGAAGCTGCGCGTCGAGAACCTTGCGAACGGGCAGGTCCGCGCACGCGGCAAGGCCTGGCCGGTTGGTGAGACCGAGCCGGCGGCGTGGCTCATCGACAAGACCGATCCGATTGGCAACCGCCAGGGGGCGCCGGGCTTTTTCCTCGATGCGCAGTTCGGCGTGTACCTGGACAACTTATCGATCACCCAGAATCAGCCATGACTATCCATTCTTTGCGCTCGCCGGCACTCCTGCTCCTCGCCGTACTCGCATGCGCCGCGCTCTCGCCGGCGCAACTCGCGGCCTCAGATCCCGGCGGCGGCAACTGGCCCATGTGGGGCGGCACGCCCGATCGGAACATGGTCTCGAACATGAAAGGTCTGCCGGCCGAGTGGGACGTGAAGACGAAGAAGAACGTGAAGTGGGTGGCCGGCCTCGGATCGCAAAGCTACGGCAACCCGGTGGTCGCGGGCGGCATGGTCTTCGTCGGCACGAATAACGAGCTGGTGCGCGATCCAAAACAACCGGGTGACCGCGGGGTGCTGATGGCCTTCCGCGAGTCCGACGGTGAATTTCTGTGGCAGCAGACCCACGTGAAGCTCGAGGCGGGGCGCGCCAACGACTGGCCGTACCAGGGAGTCGCCTCGTCACCGCTCGTCGAAGGCGAGCACCTGTACTACGTGAGCAACCGCGGCGTGCTCATCTGCCTCGACATCCAGGGGTTCCGCGACAACGAGAACGACGGTCCCGTGAAGGACGAGAAGCTGACCAGCCAGTTCGACGCCGACGTGATCTGGGCCTTCGACATGATGGAGGAGGTCGGGTCGTACCCGCACAACATGTCGAACTCCTCGCCGGTCATCTGGGGAGATCTGATCTACGTCAGCACCTCGAACGGCATGGACGAGAGCCACGTGAATATCCCGTCGCCGCGCGCGCCGTCGATCATCGCGCTCAACAAGACCACTGGAAAGCTGGTCTGGGAGGACAACTCGGTCGAGGATCGCATCCTCCACGGCCAGTGGTCGACGCCCGCAGTCGGACGCATCGGCGGCGTGCTCCAGGTCGTGTCGGCGCAGGGTGACGGCTGGGTCCGTGGCTACGAGCCGGAAACCGGCAAGAAGCTCTGGGAGTTCGACACCAATCCCAAGGATTCGGTCTGGCCGCGCACGCGTAACGAGCTGATTGGCACGCCGGTCATCTACGAGGATCGCGTCTACATCGCCAACGGACAGGATCCGGAGCACGGCGAAGGCGTCGGCCACTTCTACGCGATCGACGCGACCAAGCGCGGCGACATCACCCAGACCGGCCGCGTCTGGCACTACGACAAGATCCGCCGCGCGATCTCGACGGCCGCGATCGCCGACGGCCTCGTCTACATCGCGAGCTTCAGCGGCTACCTCCATTGCCTCGACGCGAAGACCGGCCAGGAGTACTGGACGCACGATGTGCTCGCGGCCGTCTGGGGATCGCCGTTCATCGTGGACGGCAAGGTCTACCTCGGCGACGAGGACGGCGACGTCATCATCATGCAGCACGGCAAGGAGAAGAAGGTGCTGGCCGAGATGAACATGGGCAGCGCCGTCTACTCGACGGTCGTGCCGGCCAACGGCGTGCTGTTCCTGAACAACCGCACCCAGCTCTTCGCCCTCGCCGTGAAATGAACCCGCTCGTCGGACGCCGGATCAACGCTGCGCTCGTCGTCAGCCTGTTGATCCCGGCTGTCGTCGGAGCGCTCGCGGCTCAACAGCGGCCGCCGGCCGCGGCGGCAGCAGCTGACGCATGGCCGATGTTCCGAGGCTCGCTGACACAGACCGGGGTCTCGGCCAGTAATCCTCCGGCCACACTCAAGGTTCTCTGGACCTACGACGCGGGCGACGTCATCGAGTCGTCGGCCGCCATTGCCGGCGGAGTCGTCTACGTCGGCGGCGGCGATGGCGACCTCATCGCGCTCGACCTCATGTCCGGCGCGCTCCGCTGGAAGTACACCACGGGCAACCTGATCGGCGAGTCGTCGCCGGCCGTCGGCGCCGAAGCCGTCTACATCGGCGATCTCGGCGGTCTCCTCCACGCCGTGCGCCGGCGCGACGGTATGAAGCTCTGGACGTTTCGGACCGCCACGGAAATCAAGTCGTCTCCCGTGCTCGTCGGCGATCTCGTCCTGATTGGATCGTACGACGGGAACTTGTATGCGCTCGACGCCGCGACGGGCGGGCTGCGCTGGAAGGTATTGACTAAGGGCATGGTGCATGCGACCCCCGCGGTGAAGGACGGTCTCGCCTACATCGCCGGGTGCGACGCGATCTTCCGCGCGATACGCATCACCGACGGACGAGAGATGTTCCAGATCGCCGCCGGCGCATACACCGGTGCCTCGCCGCTCATCGACGGCGACAGGGCCTACTTCGGCACGTTCAACCAGGAAGTGCTGGCACTCGATCTCAGGGCGCGCAAGATCCTCTGGCGCTACAGCGATCCCGACCGGCAGTTCCCGTACTATTCCTCCGCCGCGCTCAGCAACGGGCGCCTCGTCCTGGGTGGGCGCGACAAGATCGTCCACGCGCTCGATCCGACCTCGGGAAAAGAGCTCTGGGCGTTCCCCACCAGCGCGCGCGTCGATTCGTCGCCGGTCGTCGCCGCCGGCCGCGTGTACATCGGTTCGGGCGACGGCCGGCTTTACGTGCTGGATCTGATGTCAGGGAAGAAGCTCTCGGAGTTCGATACCGGTGCCGGCATCACGGCGTCCCCCGCTGTGGCCGGAGGCAAGGTTGTCATCGGCACGTCTGACGGCCGGCTCTACGCCTTCGGCGCGTAGGGCGCATCACTACACGACCCACGGTTTTAACCACAAAGGGCACAAAGACCATCGTTCGACCGGGCCGCCGAAGGCGGCACGCGATCGGGCGAAGCCGCGAGTACAAGCCGCGGGCGATCGAAAAAGTGGCTTGTACTCGCGGTTTCGCCGACCGCGCGATCGGCCTGCATGGCAGGCCGACCGGTCGAACGCAATTCTTCGTGTTCTTCGTGACCTTCGTGGTT
>DAIRVG010000138.1:0-4686 GCA_036802945.1 Vicinamibacterales bacterium | reverse complement strand
AGAGCGGAGGTGCACGCGTGCCACCATGTGCATGTAGCCGCCATCGCGTTCAAATCGATCGGCAGCGGCAATCTTGATGTGCTCCAGCGCGCGGTCCTTCATCCCCAGCGCTTCGAAATACAAACCCAGGTAAAGATGCGCGTAGAACTGTCCATCAGGCTGAGACCCCGCGGCTGAGAGGACTTGCTCCGGCGTAAGCGTCCCGCGGAACATCTGATAGACCTGGCGCATAGGGACGCGCGCGTCTGGACCGACAGGCAGCAGCGCCGCCCTGGCCTTCGCCGGCGACTCGGCGCGCGCGACGCAGAGAAAATGCCACGCGGCATTCTCCACATCGTTTGGATTCACGGTTCGATGCGACTCGAACTGGCGGCGGCAATCGTTGTAGCGGCCTGCGTAATACAGCGCGATGCCACGCTGCCAGAGGTAGGGCGCCTGAGCGGGATCGGCTTTCGCCAGGCTGTCAAACGCAGCGGCGGATTCCGCAAAGCGCCCGTTTTCGAAATCGGCCTCTGCGCGATTCTGTGTCGCTTGCGGACTCTGCGCCAGGAGTAACAGAACCAGGAACGTCGTCATTTTCGCAAATCGAGAGAAACCAGGGTGTCGTCATTGCGGACGTACACCATTCCGTCGGCGATCGCAGGGTAGGCACGCACAGTTGCCGGAAGGATCTGCGCGCGCGCGATCGGCTTGAAACCATCGGGGGAAGCGGCAGCGAGAACCATCTCGCCGTTCTCGCGAAGGATCAGCAGTCGATTGCCGGCGAGCGTGACGCTTCCGGCGCCGAATCGATCCTGAGTCCAGCGGACTTTGCCCGTCTGAAATTCCACGGCGCGGAAACTCTGGCCGAATTCCTGGCGGCCATGAAAGCCGTAGAGATATCCGCCGGAATACACACTCGTCGAGTAGTGATTCGAGAGCGCCTCGTCCGACGCCCACACGTCGGTCAGCTTCGATCCGTCGAATCGCAGCACGCCCGCCCCTGGCCCGTATTCAGCCGACACGAAAATCGAATCGCCATTGATGACCGGCGTCGCTGCGTTCACCGATGCAGCGTACCTAGCACGCCATTGCCGCTCGAACCGCACCTGACCGGTCGCGGGATCAATCCCGACAAGCCCGTTGCGCGACAGAAACACCGCGTAACGGCGTCCGGCGATCGTGGCGCCAATCCCCGACGAGTAACTCGCTCCGTCCTCGGTGACCGTCCAGAGCACTTTTCCGGTCTTCGCGTCGAACGCAACGATCCCGGCATTTTTTCCGCCGATGTTTGCGATAACCCTTCCGTCCTCGACGAGCGGCGAACCGGCAGCGCCAAAGAAGCCTTTCGGCACGCCGAACCGGCGCATGGTGTCCTCGCTCCAGATCTTCATTCCGCTCGCGAGATCCACGGCATGGAGTTGCCCCTCGGCCCCAAACGTATACACGATGCCATTGGCGACCACAGGCACCGCGCGTGGGCCCTCGTCGAAGCCGAAATCGTCCCGGTAGGACGTCGGATACCCGTACTGCCACTGCGTCTTGCCGCTGGTGGCATCGATGGCTTCGACGACCTCGCGATTGGACACGCGATGGAAGAGGATGACGCGATTCTGAACGACGACAGGCCCGCTGAGTCCCTGGCCGATCTGCCGACGCCAGACCACTCGAGGGCCGGTCCCTCCCCATGCTTCACCCAGTGGCGGTCCGCCGTAGACCCCGTTGCGGCCGGGACCGAGCATCTGGGGCCAGTCCGCCGCGATCGCTTGCGCCCCAAGCGCAAGTGCGAGCACCGCCGATCCGAGGAGGAAAGGTCGCATTGGAAAAGGACTGGACTATGGTAGCGCGCATTCGGCGCGTAGGGCGCATCACAGCACGGCCCACGGTTTCAACCACAAAGGACACAAGGGACACAAAGACAATCGTTCGACCGGGCCGCCGAAGGCGGCACGCGGTCGGGCGAAACCGCGAGCACAAGCCCGCGGGCGATCGAAAAGTGGCTTGTGCTCGCGGTTTCGCCGACCGCGCCATCGGCCTGCATGGCAGGCCGACCGGTCGAACGCACCGCTTCGTGGTCTTCGTGACCTTCGTGGCTAAAACGTGACTGAACTAGACGGATGGACAGCCGTTTCGGCAGGGACGATCCTCCTGAACACGGGCGTCGTGGCAATCGTCGTCACCAGCGCCATGATGACCATCATCGTGAAGAGCGCGGGCGAGATGACGCCGAGGTCCAGGCCGACGTTCAGGACGATCAACTGCATCAGGCCACGTGTGTTCATCAGCACGCCCAGGCTGGCGGCCTCCCGCCAGCCCAACCCGGTGGCGCGTCCGGCCAGCAGCGTCCCGACCACCTTCCCCACTGTTGCCACGGCGATGATGAGGCCGCAGGCGAGCCACGCATCCCAACCCGAGAGCAGTCCGATCTCCGTGCGCACGCCTGCGAACGCGAAAAACGCGGGGAGCAGCAGGATGCCGACAAGGTGATCCATGCTCTGCGTGAGGATGCGGGCCAGCCGGCTGTCGTGCGGGAGGACGGCGCCGAACAGGAACGCGCCGAAGATGGCATGCACGCCGATGGCCTCGGTGACCAGCGTGGCCGACAGCAGCGCCGCCAGCGTCAGCGCGATGATGCCACGCGACGGCTCGCGGTCCCCGGATGCACGCACGAGCCGCGCGACGACCGGACGCACGGCACCGAACATGACGCCGATGAACGCCAGCGTGAGCGCCGTCACCAGCAGCGCACTGCCCGGAGCGGCCTGCACCAGGCCCACGACCAGCGCCAGCAGGCACCACGCGGTCACATCGTCGACCGCCGCGCACGTGAGCGCGGCCACGCCGAGCGGAGTACGGCTTATCCCGAGGTCGGACAGGATCCGTGCGAGCACGGGAAACGCGGTAATCGACATCGCGATGCCGAGAAAGAGCGCGAAGGCGATGAACGGCACGTCGCTCGTCGAAACGCGGGGATACAGGTAGAGCGCCAGCACGGCGCCGAGCACAAAGGGGAGGATGATGCTCGCGTGAGAAATCGCGACGGTCGCGTGCACCTGCCCGCGCAGCAGGTCCGGGTTCAGCTCGAGCCCGACGCGGAACATGTAGAGAATGACCCCGAGCTGCGCGACGATGCCGAGGTACGGCATCACGTCGGGCGGGAGGATGAAGCGGTATGCCGCGGGCGCTATCGCGCCGAGCAGCGATGGCCCGAGCAACACGCCGCCGACGACTTCCCCGATGACCGGCGGCTGCCCGACCGCGGCAAACCAACGCCCCAGCAACTGGCCAACGACGACCACGGCGGTCAGCGCGACGAGCAGGTGCAGGAGGACGTTCTGCGCGGCGGACGTGGAGGCGGAGGTCGTGATACGCGTAACGTCCGGTGCCGGAGCAGAGAGGGTGCCGCCTATGCGACGGACGAGCAGGACGATCACCACGGCAGCGAGCACCATGGCGACGTAGGCCACGGCGGCCCGTGTGGTCTTCAGGGGCGGCGTCCCTCGGGGAGGACGAGATCGTTGGCCTTGTTCGGCACCAGGTCGGCCGGCGTGCCGGCGTCCCAGCGCGGCACCGGCGCCTTCCCAGGCGGATAGAGCGACTCCAGCGGTCCCCATACCCGATCCACCCGATCGGTGAAGAGATCCCCAATCAGGAGGTCAGTCAGCGTGCCCTGCAGGTGCGGGTACTTGCGGACCATGCCACCAAAGCTGAAGCCGTCGTAGTACTCACAGACGAGGCGCCGCATGCGATCGACGCCCTCGTTGAAAGTCGCGCCCCACTTTCCGAGCTGCGCGCCGGATGTATCTCCCGTCCTCAGCCCTTCGACGACCGCGTCGGCGGCCATATCTCCTGACTTGAGCGCCAGGAGCACGCCGGACGAGTACAGCGGGTCGAGGAAGCCGAACGCATCGCCGACGAGCACCCAGCCGTCGCCGGCCACCTGCTTCGAGCGGTAGGAGTAGTCCTTCGTCGCAAAATACCCGGTGACGCGTTTCGCGTTCACTACGCGCTCCTTGACGCCCGGGCACCTCTCGACTTCCTCGTGGTAGGTCTGCGCGTAGTCGGTGCGCCCCTTGAACAGATAGTCGAACGGGGCCACGACGCCGACGCTGAGGATGTCATTGTGGAGCGGGATGTACCAGAACCACCCGTTCTTGTTGCCGGTCTGGATGACCAGCGTGGCGCCTTCGTCGCGCCCAGTGTCGCGATACGCGCCTTCCCAGTACGTCCAGATCGCACCCTTGTTCAACGTGGGATCCCAGACGCGCAGTCGCAGGCGGTTCATGATGAGTCCGTTCTGCCCGCTGGCGTCGACCACGACCTGCGCGCGCACCTCGCGGAACGAGCCGTCCTCGTCCTTGATCTTCACGCCGATGGCGCGGTCGCCCTCGAACAGGACGTCGTGCACGCGCACGCCTTCGTGCACCGCCACGCCGTGCTCGCGCGCGTTGTTCAGCATCATCTGGTCGAACTCGCTGCGGACCACCTGCCAGGTCTGGGAGCACTCGTGCGGCTTGTTGTCCCAGAAGTAGAAGGGGGCGGAGTTCCGGCCGATCGCGTTCACGAACTGCACGCTGTATTTCTTGACGAAGTGACTCTGCTGCATCTTTGGCAGCATGTTGAGTCGCTTCAGCACCCAGTACGTCTCGGGAATCAGCGATTCGCCGATATGAAAACGCGGGAAGCGTTCGCGCTCGAAGAGCTCCA
>DAIRVG010000137.1:11459-16899 GCA_036802945.1 Vicinamibacterales bacterium | reverse complement strand
GGTTGACAGACGCGTGGGTTGAAATACCCTTTCATAGGCAATCTGCGTGGCGCAGACTGCCTGCGATCGAAAACACAGCGTTCGGCGCCGCAGCTCACAATGCGTGCGTGAGGGCGACGGCTGGCCGGCTGGCACATGACCCCGCAATCACATTTCACGATCGTCGCGCCGATCATCGAGGAGCGCGTCAACGGGCTGAGAGCGTTGCTCAGCTCCATGAACGATCGCCCAGGCATGGCGAGGCGGGAGAACTCGATCGTACCCTTCGGCCATTTCGAGAATCTCCATTACGCGCGCTTCGTGATTCTGGACGACCAGACGCTGCGCGATTTCGAAGAGTATGGAGCCCCGATTCCGGACTTTTCCGTCCTCCTTGTATTCCTCGGCGATTGCGATGGGTCCGCCGACGACCTTCTCGCCGACATGGTGCGCCTCGCGGCGCCCGGCCTGCGGCAGATCTTTTCCTTCTGCCGCGATTTCACACCCGACTCCGATCTGTTCGTATGGATGAAAAGGCATTCGCAGGCCCCAGCCGCCAACTACGTGAATTGGGTCGGCCGCACCGTGAGGCAGATCCGCGAGGAAGCCACGCTTCGCGATGAGCTGGTCAAATGCGTCAAGGATCGCCAAGAAGAATTTGACCGCGCCGAACCCCAGGAAGTCCGTGCCAAGCTCATTGCGCATTGCCGGCCCCTGCTGAACGACGGGAAGATCTCGCTGACCCCCGCGCAGCGCACGCCGTTGGGCTGGTCTGTGCGCGACTACCTTCACTACGCGATCATCCCGGGCGCCCTATTGCTGCCCTGGCTGCTGGCAATCCCGTCTCTTATTCCATTGCAGCCGCTGTTTTTCCGTGTCGTCCTTCCGTTCGTGGCGCTCGGCGCAATACTGTTTTTCTTCTTGATCCGCTATCTGCCGGTCGCATTCGCCGTCATCGTCGTCCTCGGCCTATTGCTCGTGCCTTTTTTCATCCTGTATCCGCTGCTGGCCGTGCCGGTGCTCGGGGCGGTCGTGGTGTTCCTGTGGGTGCTGCGTCATTACGAGAAGACCGAGCCCGAGATCATCCATCGGCCCGAGGTCGCCCAGATCCTGGAGCTGGCGGCGCTCGAAGATCACGACGTCACCAATCAGTACACGGCGCTGGGGAGCGTCAAGCCAAACCGTTTCCGCCGCGCGCTCTTCCCCGTCTTCATGTGGGTGATCGATTACTTCGCGCGGCACGTCTATACGCGCGGCCATCTCGGCCGCATACGCAACATCCATTTCGCCCGCTGGGTCTTCCTCGATGGCAAGAAGCGAATGATCTTCGCGAGTAACTACGACGGCAGCCATGAAGCCTACATGGATGACTTCATCAACAAGGCAGGATGGGCACTCAATCTGTCTTTCAATTGCGGGCTCGGATATCCGCGCACCCGCTGGGTCATCAAGGACGGCATCGACGATGAGCTGAAGTTCAAATACACGCAGCGGAGGCACCAGAAGCCAACGGAAACGTGGTAT
The DNA here is from genome assembly GCA_036802945.1 of Vicinamibacterales bacterium. GTDB lineage: Bacteria > Acidobacteriota > Vicinamibacteria > Vicinamibacterales > UBA2999 > Gp6-AA40. The sequence continues at coordinate 15,396 of DAIRVG010000137.1, read as the reverse complement.
CGCGGCTACCCGGGTCTGACTGTCTATGATCTCGAGCGCAACGCGCGCGTCCGCGCCGGCTTTGAGCGTCGCACGATGACGGACACCGAGGTTCGCGCGTGGCTGCGGGACTTGTGAGAGGCCGGCCGATGCCACTGTCCGACGACGATTGGCGCGACATCCAGGGGCTGGTGCGCTTCGGTTACGGGCATCTCACGGCCGCGCGCTTTCATCTGCTGACCATCGCGGACGCCGCGGCCGCGCGTTCCTGGCTGTCGAACGCACCGGTGACCACCGCCGTCAAGGGCCACCGGCCCGACGTTGCGCTGCAGATCGCATTCACCTACGAAGGGCTCCAAAGACTGGGCGTTGCATCGAGCACACTGGCCCAGTTCCCCTACGAATTCATATCCGGCATGACGGAGGCGAGCCGGGCGCGCCGGCTCGGGGACGTCGCGGCAAACGACCGGCAATGGTGGCTGTGGGGCGGCCCAGGCAAGCTACCGCACGTGCTGATGCTGCTCTATGCCGTCACGCCCGACCGACTGGACCAATGGGAAAGGGAACTGAAGAACGAGCGCTGGAAGGCCGGGTTTTCGACGTTGACGTGTTTGACGACGAAGGACATCGGCGACATCGAGCCGTTCGGCTTCAACGACGGTATCAGTCAGCCCGTGATCGACTGGGAGCGGAAGAAGTCTGCGCGGGTTCACGACACGACGGCATACACCAATCTGTCGGCGCTCGGAGAAATTCTGCTGGGCTATCCCAACGAGTACGGGAAATATACCGACCGTCCGCTCCTCGATCCACGCGATGATACCGAAGGTATTCTGCCGTCGGCAGAGGACGTGCCCGGCAAGAAGGACCTCGGTCGCAACGGCACGTATCTGGTCCTGCGCGATCTCTCCCAGGACGCTCCTGCCTTTTGGCAGTTCATCAACGAGCAAGCGGCGAGCCATCGAGAAGACCGGGACACGGTTGCCGCCGCCGTGGTCGGTCGCCTGCCGTTGGACATCCCCATCATTCCGAGCGACCAAAACCTCGTTCCCAACGACACGTCGAAGCACGCCATGCCTCCGGGCGCGCCGACCGTGCCGCTTGGCGGCGATGCGATTCCCGGTGTTGGCCCCGATCCCGAGGACATCCAGCGCAATCAGTTCACCTTTCACAACGATGTGGACGGCACGGCCTGTCCCCATGGCGCCCATATCCGCCGCGCCAATCCACGGAACGCCGATCTCCCGGAAGGCACCCGGGGCTTGTTTGCACGGCTGATCCGCATCCTGGGTTTCGGGCGGCGCCATACGCACGACGACCTGATTGCGTCCACGCGGTTTCATCGCATTCTGCGCCGCGGCCGCGAGTACGTGCTTGAAACAACCGACGAGGGTCGCGGTCGCGTTGTCCAGCGGGGGCTGCGTTTCATCTGTCTCAATGCGAACATCTCTCGACAGTTCGAATTCATCCAGGCGTCCTGGCTCGCCAATCCGAAATTCGAAGGTCTCGACGAGGGCGATCCGCTCGTCGCCACTCGCACGCCGCTCTCGACGGGCCGACCGAGCGACACGTTCACACGTCCTCGTGCGAGCGGACTGTGCCGGCGTCTTGTCGGGTTGCCGCAGTTCGTGCACGTGCGCGGCGGCGCCTATTTCTTCATGCCGGGTATTTCCGCGCTGCGTTACCTGGCGCGCGGTCAAGGCGAAGACGGCGTTGTACATGCGCCAACCGACGCGGGCGCTCGTCAATCGTCTGCTGTGCGCATCTCCGGCGGCCGCGATGGTGCGGCGTATGCGCCATAGAGACGAAACCGAGAGAGGGCAACTCACCGCGCGAGCGGATTCGGACGAAGCTGGATCTTGACGGCCTTCGGCCGGTTCTCCTTGCCGCCCTCGAGGTGATACATCGTCCGGGTCCCATACGTCGACCACAAGGCCTTGCCCTTCCAGCCGGCGTTCGGATCGTCGATGCGTCCGTCGACGTTCTTGGCGAAGAAGCCCATGGGATAGGGGAGTGTGAAGTTGACGAGCTGTCCGTCCACCAGAGCCAGTATCGAGCTGTTGAGATTTCCCATCGCGATCGGAACGTTCCTGCCGAGGCCGAACGTATCGAACCAGTCGATCCAGGTGTAGTAGCTCGCTTCCGCGCTCCCTGGATCCTGCACGTCCCTCAACTGCGGCCCGGGCAGTTGATGGAACGTCCACCCTTCAGGGCAATGCGCGCCTGTGGCGGTCGGGCCGCGCAGGACCTTGCACTTGCGGCGATCGAAGCTCGCCAGATGTCCGCTCGCCAGTGACACCCAGTACACGCCGTTGCGATCGACATCTCCGCCGCGCGGTCCGAAGCCCGGAGATGGCGGCTCGTAGATCTCAGTGACCGCCGTTTCAGTGGGATTCGATCCCGGCGCGACCCGAACGATATATCCGCGGTATCCCACCACGGTTCCCCAGACGGCACCGTCGGCCGGACTCACGGCCACTGCGTAGGTGTTGACCGCAACGCGCGTGTCCTTCGTGCGATCGGCTGGCTGATCGGGCTCTACATACGCGTCACGTTTGCCGTTGCCATTGGTGTCGAGGATGAACGGCGACCACCCCTGCGCTCTCACCTCGTCGCCCGTCTCCTCGTACATCCTTCGGTTCAACCATCCGATGACGCCTGGCCCACCAATGCCGGCGCTGGTCCAGAGCGTGTGATTGGCATCCTCCGCGAATGCGAGATGGTGGGTCGGAAAGCAGGTGCTGATCAGCGCGAACTTTCCCGTCGCCGGGTCGTACATCGACAGGTGGCGCCCCGAGTCCGAGATCGGGAACACCTTCGCCGACGGGTGATCCGAGCCTTGCTTGCAGAAATCCGGGTTCGCGTTGGGACGAACGCGCGGCGTGAACCACACCCGGCCTCTTTCGTCCATCATCGGATTGTGGTTGAGCGTCTTGCTATCCCAGATCGGGTCGGCTCCCCAGTAGGCGGACGGTGCCATCGGGCTGGTTTTCGTCGACGGCGTCGACGGGTCGCGGACCGGATGCAGCACCTCGCTGGGCGTGTGGGTGCTCGGGTCGAGCACCCACACGAGATCCGAGCTGTCCTCTGGGGATCCGTAGATCCTGCCGTTGGCGTTGACCCGCGGGTTGTGGCGGTCGGTCGAGATCTCATCGTGGAGATACGCCGTCGGTCTGCTCCAGTCCCACAGCGTGACGACGACGTTGCGCTCGATTCCGCGCGGCCGCTCGGGCTTGGCGAAGGGCAGCTCGCCCGCGGCGATTCGATCGGTCCAGTCGCCAAATAATCTGAGTGCGAGCTGCGTGTCGAGTCGCGTGATATCGCGGGCCATGAAACTCTGTGCCTGGCCGGATCGGAGGCGACGCGCCCAGGCTTGTGCCGAGCTCGCGAACACGCCGAGCTCCTTGGGGATCGTCCGTGTTCCGGGAGTGCCGAGCGCGTGGCACGATTGGCATGCGCCGGTTTTCACGACGTTCAGCCATTCGCCCTGGCTCTTGATCTTCTCCAACGGGAAGTCGCCTCTGGCCGGTACCCTGAGCATCGAGAACCAATAGATTGGCGGGTAGTACTTCGCGGCTGCGGCCTCGCTCGGCGCCGGCGTCGCCGTCAGGTTCAGTAGCTTTCCCGGCGCGGCCTGCACCTTGGGGGAGTCAATCAGCCCGTAGCCGCGCACCCACACGCTGTAGTTCGCTCTTGGCAGATCCGGCAAGACGTACCGCCCGGCGTCATCGGTGACGACGATCTTCCCGAACTTCGTCGGCAGATCCGTCGTCTCCGCGATCACCCAGACGCCGGCTTCGGGACCGCGGGGGCCCATGACGACCCCACCAATATCGTCGCTGTCGATCTGAACCGGGTCGCGGGGAAGCTGCAGGGCGCCTGCCCCGCTCAGCGAGGCAAGGAGGACGACAGCGAGACCGACAAGCGCAACGGACGCGGACAATCCCTTCGTCATAAC
>DAIRVG010000137.1:0-11359 GCA_036802945.1 Vicinamibacterales bacterium | reverse complement strand
CGCCACCTGAGACGCGAGAATCCGCGCGTCAGCGGCTCGTTACCGTCGCTCCTGCGGAAAAGTCGCTCCATCAGCGAGATTCGCGAGAAACCGGGGTGATCACGATCCTTCTGTGAGAGTACGCGTGCGTCGCATTGACGTACAGCGCCTGTGCTAGGCTCTCGGGCTGCGCGCGTCCACCCAATTAACTCGCTTTTAAATCGATCGGTCTCGATGACACGCACACCACGTGCGGGCGGGAGCGTGCGCGGAATGGAGTTGAGTATGAAGAATCTGCAGCGGACCATGGGTCTGGTGATGATCGGTGCGGTGATTGCAGGGTCGGTGACGGCACGAGCCGATGACGATCGCAGCGCGGCATGTAAGGATTTACCTTCTCACTCCGCCCTGCGTCAGGCACTTGTCACGGCTCAGGGCGAACAGAACGGCGGGTTCGGATTGGAGATGTGGGCGACCGTGGTGAATCGCGACGGCATCGTGTGCGCAGTCGTGTTTTCTGGCGAACATCGCGGCGATCAATGGCCAGGCAGTCGAGTGATCTCCGCCCAGAAAGCGAATACCGCGAATGCATTCAGCCTGCCGGGTCTCGCCCTGTCAACCGCGAATCTCTATTCGGCGGTCCAGCCGGGAGGCAGCCTGTTCGGTCTTCAGGAAAGCAACCCCGTGGAGACAGCCGTCGCGTACGGCGGAAACGCGTCGAACTTCGGTCGACCGAATGATCCGATGGGGGGCTTTCGCATCGGTGGCGTCAACGTGTTCGGCGGCGGTCTTGCGCTCTACGCGTTCGACGGACGCCTGCTGGGTGGCGTTGGCGTCAGCGGAGATTCGTCCTGCGCGGATCACAACATCGCGTGGCGCGTGCGCAACGGATTGAACCTCGATCACGTACCAGCCGGGGTGAGCCCGGATGGCACTCGGAAAGACAATATCGTGTATGACATCACGCCTCAGGCAGGTCAGATGCCCGGCGTCAGCGCCAGCGGGTGGGGTCACCCGGTTTGCAGCGAGCTGGCGAAGACGATCGCCGCCGGTCTTCCCATCACTCACTAAGGCATTCTTCTTGACGCGTCACACCGAGGCCTGAGGCGCCTCGAGCTTCGGTGTGTCGTGCACGATTGTTCCGAGCACGCTCGTCATCCAGACCAATCGAGTCGACCGAACTCGCCGCGCGGCGGCCGCCGTGTCAGAAGGTCACCGTCCATCCCTGTCGCGACACTTGTGCTTTCGTGTAGGACACGCCATGGACCTTCAGGCCCTGCGCATCGAGCAGCGTGATCAACCCGCCATCATTTGACAGCGGCACATCGATGGGTAGCTTGAACGCGGCCGTCTGCCCCCTCTTGATGACGCCGGTCAGCGGGAACTTGGCCTTGTTGCGGTTGGCAATCGACCAACCGGCAAGACTCTGATCCTGATCCGACACGTTCATGAGCGTGACCGATTCGAGCCCCTGATCGTTGCCCTGTGGATTGATCAACGCGCCGATAATGAGCAGCCGCAGGTCGGGTTCGCCGGGTGTTATCGGATTGGGGCCGGGCCCCGGCCCGGGCTGCGGTGGGACAGGGGGCGCTGGTTCGATCGGCGTTGCAATCGTGTGGCCTGTCACATCGTCGGTGTGCCAGGCTTGCGACTGGAACTTCAGGAAGAGTGCGGTCCAGCGGCCGGTCGATGGAAAGAAGAAGAAGAGCCCGCCGTCCTGCCACACGCCGTCATCGCGCACAAAGCTGCCCGAGTTGCCCTGGTTCATGTGGATGTCGTGGACACCGTTCCCTGGGAGGAACCCGAAGATCTTGTCGCGCACGGTTTCCGGTCCCCAGCGCTGCCCGAAGGCACAGACGAACGCGCCCTCCTCGGCGATGGCCGCCTTCGCCACGCGATCGATCTTGTCATTGAGGTCGTCGTCGGGGCCGGGCAGGTTGACCGGCAGCACCCGCATGCGCGTGCGATCCATGAGATTGCCGCGGATGTAGTCCAGGCCGCCGCTGCTCGGAAGGTTGCCGAGGGGGTACCACCCGGGCTCGCGGAAACGCAGCGTGTCGGTGATGGGATGCCGGGCGTCTTCGTCGAGCAGATACTCGAGTTCCGACGGCGCGAGACTTGACAAGACATTCACTGCGATCCGGTACTCGACCGTGCGGTCCACCACATGGATCTGATAGTGCGCATTCGCGCCCCGTCCAGGCGCACTGTGCACCGGACGTCCGACCAAAACACCGTAATTCGCAATCGACATAAGCACCTCGGCTCCAGAGCGAAGACTGCTCGAGTGGTGACCTCACGGCGTCAAGCATTTCTCATCAGTCCCTAAACCCCGTCGACCTGAGCATGAACAAGATTTGTATACGTACCGTTCTTGGCGAGCAACTCCCGATGGGTGCCGCGTTCAACCAACTCGCCATGTCCAACACCAGGATGAGATCGGCGGCGGCCACCGTACTCAGGCGATGCACGACGACAATCGTCGTGCATCAAGGCGCGCTGTTCAGCCATTTGAGCTGACCGAACGGGGGTGCGCGTCAGTCCCGGAACGACGCCACGAAGTGTCACGGCCAGCTTCGGGTCGAAGAACGGCCGCTGCCTGCATATTGCCTATAACGACAGCCAAACCAGAAGCGGACAGTTCCAAAGCTCCAAGCAGTACGTCGGGGTCCGCCTGCTGGTGTGAGTGACCCATTTTTCCTTAGCAAATCCGCCGGCCTGCTTACCGCGACGTCACGAGCACCCAAGCCTGAAGAGTGCCCCCGTTCGGCGTTACAATCTGCGCCGTGACGAAGATGAACGTGTTCAGGTCAAAGCCGAGGTTCGTGTGCGTCGCGTCGGCGCTGTTCCTTTGCGCGTTGGGTTCGACGCAGCCTGTCTATCCGCAGGAGGGCCCCGCGCTCGAGCTTTTGCCCGTACAAGGCAACGTCAGCGTGCTGGCAGGAGCGGGCGGCAACATTACGGTGCAAGCAGGCAAGGACGGCATCCTTCTCGTCGACTCCGGTGCGGCGACGATGAGCGAAAAGGTCCTGGCGGCCATCAGGACCGTATCGAAAGGCCAGATCACCTATATCGTGAACACCAACGACAGACCCGATCATGTCGGCGGCAACGAACAGTTCGCACGGATCGGACGGCCGCTGGCCATTGGCCGAGCCGCGCAGGCGAGCGTGTTCATCATTGCCTTCAGCACCATTCTGGACAGGATGAGCGATCGCAACGCCAAACCTGCCATAGCGGAAAAAGCGTGGCCCAACGACACGTATTCGGTGCCGCAGAAGAACCTGTATTTCAACGGTGAGGCGGTCCAGATCTTTCATCAACCGGCGACCACGGACGGGGACAGCATCGTGCTGTTCCGGCGCTCCGACGTCATCAGCACCGGCGATATTTTCGATCCCACACACTACCCCATCATCGACGTGAAGAACGGAGGGAGTCTTCAGGGAGTGCTCGAGGGATTGAACCGACTGAGGCAGATGGCGATTGCGGCCGACCATATGGAAGGGGGCACGATGATCGTCCCCGGCCATGGAAGGCTGTGTGACGTGGCGGACCTGGATATCTATCAGCAGATGGTCACCATCGTCCGGGACCGCTTTCAAGACATGATCAAGCGCGGCATGACGCTCGAGCAAGTGAAGGTTGCCAGGCCAACCCGGGACTATGACCCGATCTACGGCAGCACTACGGGCAATTGGACGACGGATATGTTTGTCGAGGCAGCTTACAAAAGTCTCAGCGGCAAACCGGACACCAGCGGACGCCGTGGAAGTAACTAGGAGCACAGCGATGAAACAGAGATTGCCCGTCGTCGTCTCAGCGAGTGCGATCCTTCTGACATTGAGCGGTGGTCTGGCCTTCGCGCACCATTCGGTTGCGGCCATGTATATCTACGGCAAGACCGTCAAGATTGAGGGGACGTTGAAGGAGTTCATCTGGCGCAACCCGCACTCCTTCATGAAGGTGGAAGCTCCCGACGAAAAGGGAGAGAGGCAGATCTGGATTATCGAAGGTGCCGCTCCCCAGCAATTGAACGAAGCAGGCTTGACGGCAACCACCCTCCGGCCCGGGGATCAGGTCGTCGTGACGGGGCGGCCCGGGCGCATTGCGGAGGACCACAAACTGCTGCTGCACACCATCGAGCGGCCGTCGGACGGCTTCAAATTCCAGGGACCCAACAATCCGCAAGACCGGTGAGCGAGGCACGATCAATGGAACCCCATCGAATTGTCCTGCTCGTCGCAGCGTTATCGCTGCCGCTGTCGGCTCCTGTTGTCGCGCAAGGCCCAGCGGCGCCGCGGGGCGGAGCGTCCGGAACCGCGCGCGCGCTTGCCCCATACGATGTGACCGGATATTGGGTCTCGGAGGTCACGGAAAAGTGGCGTTTCCGCATGCTCGTGCCGGACAAAGGCGATTACGTGATGGTCCCGCTCAATCCCGAAGGCCGTAAGGTCGCAAACGCCTGGGATCCCGCCAGAGATCAGGCGAGCGGTGAGGCGTGCAGGTCGTACGGCGCTGCCGCTCTCCTGCAGGTCCCGGGCAGGCTGCATATCTCTTGGCAGGACGACAGCACGCTCCGCATGGATACGGATTCCGGGACCCAGACTCGCCTTTTCCGCTTCGGCGGGCCACCGTCGCCGAATGAAGCGCCGTCGTGGCAAGGACTCTCGGTGGCGACGTGGGGCGGAAGCGAACCCAGGGACCGGCGTGACGGCTTCGGCGGGCCGGTGCAGGATCCGACGGGCAGGCTCGTTGTCGCACCACAGCAGCAGAAGGAAGCGGACTATCTCAAGGTCGTGACGAGCCGCATGCGTCCCGGATATCTGCAGAAGAACGGTGTGCCGTACAGCGGTGACGCGCTCGTGGAAGAATACTTTGATACCTTTTCGGATCCGTACTCTCACAACACCTGGCTCGTGGTGACGACGGTGGTCACCGATCCGCGATACCTCATAGAACCCCTCATCATGCACGCGCACTTCAAGAAGACTCCGGACGCGTCCGGGTGGGATCCCACGCCGTGTCGCGCCAACGAAGCACGCTGATAAGGATGATCAGATGAGATTCACGATTCTGCTGCTCCTGGTGTTCGCGCTTCCGACCCGGCCGGCGAACGCCCAGGTCGATCTCGCCGGGGAGTGGTCGCCGAGGGTTTACAACGACCATATGGATATTGGCGACTACACGGGCATCCCGCTCAATGAAGCGGGACTCCTGAGAGCCGAAGCCTGGCATCCTGACCAACTCGATCTCCCGGAAAATCTGTGCCGGCCGCACCCCATCGACATGGGGTTACGGGTCTCCGTATCGCAGCTGCGCATCACTAACGAGCTCGACAACGAAACACGGCGGCCCGTCGGCTTACGCTTGAAGGTGGCCTGGCAGGAGCCTGAACAGATGATTTACCTGGATGGGCGCCCGCACCCGTCGGCCAATGCGCCGCACAAATGGTCGGGATTCTCGACCGGGCGCTGGGAACGCAACACTTTGGTCTACACGACCACGCATCTCAAAGAGGCCTATCTCACACGCACCGGCGTTCCCAAGAGTCCGGAGGCCACGGTCACGACGCGGGTTCACCGGTACGGCAATCTGCTGACGATCGTCTTCATCATCAACGATCCGGCATACATGACCGCACCGTACATTCGCGAATCCAGCTGGATCGCCGATCCCAATCAGGTCATCCCCCCATTTCCGTGTGAAATGAGTCCGGACGGAACGATCGTTCCAGCGGGCAAGGTGCCAAGTTTTCTGCCCGGCAAGAATGATGTGCTGAGCGAGTTTGCGACTGAATACGGGATACCGCTCGAAGCCACGCTGGGTGGCGAGGAAACCCTGTATCCCGAGTACATCAAGAAGATGAAAACGATGAAGGTCGCGCCTCGCACCACGACGGAGCACTATCGACGCACGCAGTGAATGCGGAGTGATCCTCCAATCTTATTTCTACGCTCGCCGCTAGGTCTGCGGGCATCACGTCGCGAATCTGATTGACAGAAGAGCGAAGTCGTCAATACTAACGCACCATGCTTCCGACCGAGCGGATCGTGTATTCCGCAATCAAGGATCGGCCGCGCGTCACTCTGCCCGGAGGCGAGCGGCTCGCAATATGGGTCATCGTCAACGTCGAGGAGTGGAACCCGCTCGAACCGATGCCGCGCACGGTTCTGACGCCGCCGGCCGGTGGATCACCGATGCCGGACGTCCCGAACTGGGCGTGGCACGAATACGGCAACCGTGTCGGCTTCTGGCGAATGCTGGATGTCTTCGATCGGCTTCGGATCCCGGCGGTGCTCGCGATCAACGGCGGCGCGATTCAGGCCTATGAACCAATCGCACGCGCAGCGCTCGAACGTCAGTGGGAATTCATCGGTCACGGCTTCGGACAGAAGAACATGCAGAAGGTGCCCGACGAGCGCGTGGACATCCAGAAGACGACGATGGCCATCACGACATTCACGGGCCGCCGGCCGCGTGGATGGCTCGGCCCGGGCCTGACCGAGACCTGGGACACGCCGGACATCCTGGCCGAGGAAGGCTACGAATACGTCTGCGATTGGGTGCTGGACGATCAGCCCGTGATGATCAGGACGCGGACGGGCTCCCTCGTCAGCGTCCCCTATACGCAGGAGTGCAACGACGTCGCGATGATGCTGATTCAGCACCACAAGGCATCCGAATACCGCGACCGGGCGATCGATCAATTCGAACAGATCTATTCCGACGCCCACGAATCGGCGCGCGTCATGGCGATCGTGGTGCACCCCTACATCATGGGCGCTCCGCATCGGCTCCGCTATTTCCGCGAAGCACTCGAACATATTCAGTCGCGCTCGGGCACCGTCTTCTGGACGGGCGAGCAGATTCTCGACTGGTACCTGAACACGCACGTCAAGGCGGCGGCCATCAGGTAACGGTGGACTCCATGCGAACCGTCGAGGCGCCGCGAACGGAACCCGGCGGTCTTGGCGTCGTCATGTTTGGCGTGCTGCTCGCCTCGTACGCCATCAACGCAATGGACCGGCAACTGTTCCCGCTGGTGGCGCCGGAAGTGCGCCGCGAGTACGGATTTTCGCTGGCGGGTATCGGTCTCCTCTCGACGGTCTTCACTTTGGGAATGGCGGTTGCCGGGGCCCCGACCGGCTTTCTCCTTGCGCGCTTCTCGCGCAAGGCTGTCCTCCAAACAGGCATCGCGCTGTTTTCAGCCGGCACCGCGCTGACAGTCGTGTCCCGCGGATTTGCGGACATGCTGATGTATCGGGCGGTCACCGGGATTGGCGAAGCGATGCAGTTGACCGTGCTTCTCGCCATCGCGGCCAACTCTTTCGTCGGCCATCGCGGGGCGGCGCTCGGCGCCGTGAATTTTACGTTCGCGATCGGCGCGATCGTCAGCCCCGTCCTGGGCGGCGCGCTGCTTGGCGCGTATGGAAGCTGGCGGTTGCCGATGGTCGCCTTCGGCGTAATCGGCTTCGTCGTGATGGCGATAATTGCCGTCAGTGTCGATCGGTCAGTTACCGAGCGCGACAGTGAGCCGGCTGCGCATCGCCATGACGGTGGAGCAGCGACACTCGCCAACAGGAACACGATCCTGTTGACCGCGATGAGTCTGCTTGGCGGCCTGGTGATTTACGGGTACCTCGGTATGTATCCGACGTTCCTTCGCGAAGGTCTCGGCTATTCGCCAACCACCACCGGACTCGTCACGAGCCTGTACGGGTTCGGTGCGCTGACGTCGATTGGAGGCGGATGGATCGGCGATCGCGGTTCGCCGCGGGTCGTGCTCAGCACAACGTTCGTCGTTGCCGCCGTGCTGGGATACTTACTCTTCAACGGATCCGGTGCCTACTACTGGCAGGCGATGCTGTCGTTTCTCTGGGGCGTGGTTGTCAGCGGCATGATTTACGTGAACCTGGCTGGCTATCACGTCAAAGCGGTGAGAAGAAATCTCGCCGGACGCGCGTCAGGTGTGTTCGTGACCAGCCTCTACCTGTCGGCGGCAGCGGCAGGATACCTGATGGGATGGATCGCGGACCGCGCGGGATGGGCAGACGCCGGCACGATCCAGATTTCCTTATCGTCCCTCTGCGCCGCTTGTCTGGCACTCGCACTGCGGCCCGAGCAGAGTCACGCTAGCCGCGCGTGACTTCAACTCCACCTGAGCTGTCTCCGGTACGGATTATGGATTTGTGCCCGTTCGCGTTGCTCGAGCCAACGGAGACATGCGTATGGCAGAACTCAGTCGGGCAGTATTGGCGCTGTTCTTCACCGTCGGACTCTTCGGGTGCGGGTTTACGGCGAACGACCAAGGGAAGGGCCCAAGAGTCCCAAAGCCTGTGTCGCCGGAGCAGAAGGCGATCGCCTCGCCAGACAATCCGGACTCAGCTATTCTGGCCGACTTCAACGCGCGCCTCGACAATTACGTCAAGAAACAGCGCGCCCTGCTGAAGGACTCGCCAATCCCGAAGGACGCCACCCCCGCGCAGATCAAGAGCCGCCAGGACACGCTGGCCGCCGAGCTGCGCACGATCCGCAAAAATGCGAAGCAGGGCGACATCTTCGCACCGGAGGCGGCCGCGTTGTTCAAGCGGCTGATGTACCCGGAAGTGAAGGAGCAGCCGCGCGAGACCAAGCAGGCTCTTGAAGAAGAGGACGGTGAAACCGCGCAGGTGTATTTGAAGGTCAACGCGCCATGGCCGGCCAGCGAGCCGTTGACGACGGTGCCGGCCAACCTGCTGGCAACCCTTCCGCAGCTCCCCATGGACGTCGAGTACCGCATCTCGAACAAGCGTCACCTCGTGCTGCGTGACGTCGACGCCAATATCATCGTCGATTACATCTACAACGCGATTCGTTGACGGAGGGATGACATGCGCAGGGTACTGCTGTCCGTTCTGCTTCTCGTTCCAGCACTCACAGGCTCGCTGCTCGCTCAGGAGCTGAAGCTGCCGAACAAGAACGGATCCGTGAAGTTTGCCGTCCTCGGCGACACGGGCACCGGCAGCAGCGACCAGGTCGCCATCGGGAAACAGGTGGCCGCGTTCAAAGCGAAATTTCCATTCGATTTCGCGCTGCTGCTAGGCGACAACATGTACGGTGGGGACAGTCCGAAAGACTATGTCAAAAAGTTCGAGTCGCCATATAAGGCGCTGCTCGATGCCGGCGTGAAGTTCTATGCCGCGCTGGGGAACCACGACAATCCGAACCAGCGTGCGTACAAGGCGTTCAACATGAACGGCGAGCGGTATTACACGTTCAAGCCGTCATTGACCGCGGGCGTGAGATTTTTTGCGCTCGACAGCAATTACATGGACCCGAAACAGCTCGAGTGGCTGGAGAAGGAGCTGGCGGCCAGCGGCTCCGACTGGAAGATCGCCTTCTTCCATCATCCGCCGTACGCGTCAGGTATGCACGGATCGGATGAGATCCTCAAGAAACAGCTCGAGCCCCTGTTCGTGAAGCACGGCGTGAACGTCGTGTTCACGGGTCACGAGCACTTCTACGAGCGGATAAAGCCGCAAAAGGGCGTCCAGTATTTCGTGGAGGGCAGCTCGGCGAAGTTGCGCAAGGGCGACATCAACCGTCGCACGGGGCTGACGGCGCTCGGCTACGACTCCGGCAACACCTTCATGCTGGTCGGAATCGCGGGGGACGAGTTGTACTTCCAGACGATCAACGCACAAGCGCAGACGATAGATTCGGGAGTGGTCAAGAAGGGAACCGACAACCGAGTGGTCGGCACGGTGGTGCAGGGCGCGGCGCCAAGGCCGGCCCAGAACGCGGCCAAGCCTGCTCCTCCACGCCCGAATCCCAGGTAGACAGCGCCTGCTTAAAATCGGAACGTGTGTCCGAGACGGATGGTGGCCTGCGTCATCTGCCCGATGAAGTCGCGGTTGGAGATCAGCGCGGTCTGTCCCACTCCGACGAACAGTTCGTTGCCGGGGTGGTATTCCCAGCGATAGCGCGCCGAGAAGCCGAAGTTTTCGCTGATATTGTCGTACTGGGCCTGAAGCGCGATCTGCATGTCCGGCGTGAAATTGACCGCCGCATCCGCGGTGGAGAGAAGGATATCGACCTTGCCCGTCGGCAGATCGATCGAGTTCGTCCCATGGCTCGCGGTGATCTCGAAATAGGTGCTGGGCCGGACGATCATCGTTACACGCGTGACCACCGCGCGGCCGTCATAGAAGCTGCAGCACGTCGCGTCGGCTTGGAGCGTGAGCAGCCGTCCATTGAATGTGCGCACCCCCACGTTGACATTGGTCCATTGATACTTCCCCGCCAGCACCGGCACGCTCCTCGGCAGGAAGAACACCACCGGCACGTTCTCGAATGAGTCGATCAATCGCAACGTGACCTGATCGCCGGTCCTGGACCTCGCGGTCACAAAGACGTCGTTGGCGCGCGACTCCAGCACGGCGTTCAGATCGGTGACGAATTCGAAATTGGTGCCGAATTCGAGCGTATTGAGATAAGAGCTCCGGTAGCGGGTCACATGCGTGACCGCCCCCGCGTATTGCCGCATCGCGGTGCGATTGACGAAGCCAAGGGCAGGCGTGAAGTTCCCGCCGATCTGCTTGTACAGAAAATCGCCGGACCAGGGCTCATTCGGAAAGTTGAGTGAAAACGCCGCCGATTCATCGTCACCGGCGGTGCTCGAGAAGCTCCTCAGGTACAACGCGTCCGCCTGCAGGACCTTGTCGCCGAAGACATTCGAGTTGCGGTACTGGAAGTCCGCGCCCGCCACCGTATTGTCGGTCAGGCCGGTCGGATCGCCGTTCGTGAAGACGACACCAAATTTCGACTCGGCAAGGATCGGATGCGTCGCGCGCGCCACCGACAAGATCTGGCCGTCCTCACCTGCCGGCGTCCTGTCGGTCAAGACGCTGAACGCGCCGATGTCGAAGCCGGCAAACTGTCCAGACAATTTGTCGCCGACAGTCAGGTCCACCGGTCGCCCTTGCACGAGGCCTATATTGCGCGAGAAGAACGGCCTCCCGTTGTTCGATACCCTGTCCTGCGAATTGCGGCCGAAGCTGCGCCCACCGAATTCGAACGCCGCAACATCCTGCAAGAAGAAATCGCGGGTCTCCGGCGTGAACAGCGAGAACCGCGTCGTGTTGACCTGGCGGATGTCCAACGGCGCATCTGAAAAATCCGGATTGACGGTGAGGGTGTTAGTCAGCGCGGGCGTCACCTTGTAGAAGGCATTGCCGCCTGCATTGAAGTTCAATCCGGCGTCGTTGCCTCCGAGCTGCCAATCATGTCTCATGCGCGGCGCGCCATAGACCTGAACGTCCAGCCCGATACCCTGACTGAGGTTCTCGATCCCGAGCAGATCGCCGGTCTGGCTGACGTCGGTAAAGTCGAGCGCTGG